>NZ_LQOY01000117.1 GCF_002101675.1 Mycobacterium gordonae
AACCGCGACACCGACCCGCGAAGCGCACCCAACGCCTCCGCCCAGTCCGCACGGGTGCCGCAACTCATACCCGAATTCTATTGCGGGGCACCGACAACAAACTTGCCCGCGGCCGGCCAACGAGCTTCGCAGGCGAGTCATTTCGCTCAGAGCGGAACCCGCGGCATCGGATGCCCCGGACGGTGCCCTCAGCGCAGAAACCCGGACACCAGCTCCGGTGACCGGACGGCGACGAAGTCGTGCACATACCCCGCCGGCATGGCAAAGGGATGAAACTCGCCGGCGCCCGGACCCGAGACAAAGTCCATCTGGTCACGCGCGACGTCGAATTCGGCAATAGGCCGCAACGCCGACTCGGTGACATAGAACAGGCGATAGCCCAGCCCCTCGATCTCACCGAACACATCGTCGATCGGCACCGAAAGATGACGCTGCTCAATCTCGATCAAAAGCGCTGGGCGGCAACGCCGGAACATCTCGGCGCCGCCGCGCAGCACCGACATCTCATGCCCTTCGACGTCGACTTTCACGAAGTCGACGTCGACGCCCCCGAGCACATCGTCAAGCCGAACCAGTGGGACCTCGATCTGCCGAACCTGCACGTCTTGACCGTCGAACCCGTGGGCCAGACTGCCCTGCGCCGTCACCTGCCGGTTGTGGTGCTGCGGCACCAGCAGTTGCGCCGCACCGGAGTCGTCGGACACCGCGACCGGACTGAAGTACACGTGAGCAGACCTCTGGGCGAGCTTGCGCAGCATCGGGGCGTTGTCGGGATGTGGCTCAAAGCTGTAGAGCCGTCCGGACTTCCCAACGCGGCGAGCCAGGTGGTAGGTGAACAGGCCCCAACTCGCGCCCACGTCGACGACGGTCGCACCGCGAGGCGCGAAATGATCCGCCACCGCCATGGCCAGATCCTGTGCCCGCCGCCGGCGCCACAGCGCCTCGGTCGCCGCAGTCATCGCGGTGCGCCCCAGCAACCGGCCTACATTGCGCACCGTCACATACCTGGCCGCCCAATTGGCGGCATCGCTTTGCCGCAGCACATCTTTCACTGGCACCCTGGTACCGCCTTCCTTAGTGATGCCCGTCCACAGCTGCGTCAACCGCTGATACCAGCGGTCCAGCCCGAAGTCACCGGCGCGGTGACGGGCGGCCGCGCCCAGACTGGTTCGCAGCTCAGAGTCTTTGAGTAGTTCGCTCAGCGCGTCGGTGAGCTGCTCGGGACGACCGGGCGCCACCACCAAGCCGGTCACCCGGTCGGTGATCGCCTCGTCAATGCTGCCCACCAGAGTCGTCACCGGCGCCAGACCGTACGCCATCGCTTCCAGCAACGCCATCGGCAAGCCCTCGTCGCGGCTGGGTAATACGAAAATGTCAGCGCTACCCAATAATTCGTCGCGCGCGGCCGGACCGAGCCAGCCCGCGACATCAATCGTGTCTCCCAGTCCGGCCGCGGCAACCGCCGCCCGCACCTCCTCCACTTCCCCGTCCCCGGCCAACGTGACCCGTAACCGCGCGCGCATCTCGCCGTCCAGTGCACCGACGGCGCTGATCAGGTCATAGCTGCCCTTGCGCACGCCCAGCCGACCGAGCGAAACCGCGTGGACCCGATCCACATTCGAGTGCTCGACCGAAACGGGGGGGATCGCCACCGCGTTGTTGAGCACACTGATCCGCCCAGCAGGCAGCCGCAGCCGGCTGGCGTACTCCTCGACATGGCGGGCACCGAGCACCAGCCACTGATCCGCCACCAACAAACGCCGAACCAACCATTGCACGGCACAAGGCAATCCGTCGAACCAGCCGGCAAAGTCGTAGCTGTGGGCATGCACCACTGCCGGCACATTCGCCCACCGCGCCACCGCAAGGGGCAGCGCCTTGCGCACCACGCTGCCGCCGTGCGCCAGGTGCACGTGCAGCACGTCGACCCGGCGGCGGGCCACCAGCCAGGCGGCACGCAACATCCCCGACCCACCGATCCAGAGCCGAAACCACAGGGGCCCTTCGATATACGTGGGCACCGTGGTGACGTGGGCATCGGGGTGCGCGGCCATCAGGGTGATCACGGTCGCCATACCGCCACGGCTCGCCGCCTGGGCGGGCGCCGGCCCCACCACCAACACGCGGGTCACCGTGCCGCCCCTACGAGCTCATCAGCGGTCTCATCGGCTTCGTCCGGCGTCTCACCCCGACGTCCCCGCATGGCGAACGCCATCGCCCCGCCCAGCGTGATGCCGAGTGTCATCGCGTTGGTCGGTTCCTCCGGCAGCGGATCGATGATGCACATCACCAGCAGACCGGTACTGACCGCCGCGCTGATCTTGGCCGGCACCGACGCGCTGCGCAGCGCCCGCGCCAACGGTGTCAGCGCGAAGACGGCGAAACCCGCCATCCCGGTGGCACCGGATTTGGCCAGCCACCAGAGGTAGAAGTTGTGGGCGTAAGTGGTGCCCAGCGACTGGGTGAATTCGTTGGGGTCGTCCCCGCCGAACGGCAACTGGTAGGCATATCCCAGCCCGTGCCCGAACAGCGGCGCCTGTGCGATCGCTTCGTTGAGGTGGCGGTCTTCCTCGAATCTGGCCAGGGTCGAGGGATCCTGGGTGAGCGCCGCGCCGGAGGATCTGCCGAGCACCCGGTGACTGAATCCGGTGATCTGATTGGCCAGCCACACCCCGGCCGAGGAGTCGCCCAGCAGAAACAGCGCGCCAGGAATCGTCACCGCAAGAACACCGGCCGCGACGATAGCCATCCGCGCCGCCCGGCGCACCGCCGACCAGCCCATGCTGGCGAAGAACGCGACCACGGCGGCGACTCCCACCGAGATGAGCGTGTTGCGGGTGAAGGCCAGCACCGCGATCACCAGCGCGGGCGGGCCCAGCAGCAGGTAGGTGGCGGGCTTGACCCGGCCGAGTATCTGCGCGGCTACCAACGCGGTCAGGACGGCGATAGCCGGGATCAGGGCGGAGGTGATGATCCGGTTGGCGTCATCACCGGTGTCCATCTGCAGGCTTTCGGTGCGGCCGGCCAGCCGGATGCCGCCCGAGGAGCCCAGGATGGCCATCCCGGCCGAGAACCACAGCGTGAACGCGATCGCGTGCAACGACAGCATGATGTAGTCGCCGTACACGATCACCAGCGCCAGCACGAAACCGGCCAGCATCTCCAACAGGAACGTCGTTTCCCGCACCACGATCGCGGTGCTGTGTCCCATCGAAAAGCCGACGGCGGCAGAGTAAATCACGAAAAGCCCGAACATGCCCGGGAGCAGGTAGTCGGACATGCGCAGGCGCACCACCGGCAGTACGAAGCAGATGGCCAGCACCAGCACCACGTGCGAGGCGTAAATCGACACGGGCCCAATGACTTTGCCCACATGCAGACCCTGCGGCAGCGCCGCACAGCCCAGAAACAACGCCAGGCCGATCATCAGTTCCGGTTTCGCCCAGTAGACGATCAGGAAGAACGTCAGCCCGACCAGCAGGATGCCCTGGGTGGTGTTACGGACCGACAGCGCGCCATAGACGAAGCACCCGAACATGAACAGCGCCAACATGACTGCGGCCATCACCAAACGATGACGACTCCGCAGATAGAGGATCACGCCGGCCCACTGACCTTGGCGCGGTACGTCTTCGTCGCGGCCCTGGTGTGCCGAGCGATCCGCGCGTCGGTCAGCACCGTGCCCACCACATTGGCGCCGGCCGCCCGCAAGGCGGTCAACGCGTCGGCGAGTTCGTCTTCGGTGGTACGTCCGGCCCTCAGCACCAGCACCGTGGCGTCCACGGCGCCACCGAGCAGACCCGAGTCGGCGGTCGCCAGCACCGGCGGACCGTCGACCACCGTCCGCTCGAAAGTCTTTGCCACATCGGCCAGTACTCGGTCTAGCACTTCGGGGACGTAGGCGCTGGTCGGCAGCGTCTCCCGGCGCACCGAGCGGGCCGCGAGCACGAAAAGCTTGGGTATCGACGTCGGCTTGGTGGCTTCGGTCGCGATCGCCGGGTCGGAGAGCGCGTTCGACAAGCCCTCTCCCGACTCGACTTTCAACAATCCCGCGATCACCGGCCGGCGGGTGTCACCTTCGATCAGCAGCACATCCTCGCCGAGTTCGGCGAAGGCACGGGACAGGTTGATCGCGGTCGTCGTCGTGCCCTCACCACCGAACGGCGCCGTCAGCAGCACCCGGTTGGCTCCCGGGCCCATCGCCCGCAGCAGGCGGGCGCGCAAGCCGCGCACCGCGTCGTCGAAGGAGATGTCGGTGCCGAATCGCGGCGCGCTGCCCCGGTGCCCGGGCAACTCGGCCAAGGTCGGCAGTCCGGAGAGGTTTTCCAGCTTCGCGCGGTCGCGCACCGTGCGGTCGGCGGCCTCGCGGGTCAGCGCGACGCCGGTGCCCAGCAGCAGTCCGGCCACCAGACCCATCGCCATGTTGCGCACCGGTACCGGCTTGACCGGTTTGTCGGGGACGCCGGGCTGCTCGACGACCGTCGCCCTGGCCACCGGAACCGGGGTGCCTGAAGCAGGAGTCTGCGACGGATCGGTGGACGTCGTCGAGGCCACGGGTGTCTCGCTGGGTTGAGTGGCCGGTTGCTCCCCGTCCGCGACGGGAGCGGCCGACGCGGACGTGGTCGGCGCGGCGGTCGTGGCAGGTGCGCCGGTCGGCTTCGGGTTGCCTCCCAGGGAGCCGACCATCAGCGTGAACTCGTCGGCCACCGCTTTGGCCAGGGCCGCGGCCCGCTGCGGATCGGTGTCGGTGACCGTGATGGTGAAGAGCGTGGTCTTCGGGGTGAACGCCACCTTGGTCTGGCTGGCCAGCTGGTCGGCACTGACCGGCAAGTGGAACTGGGCGACGGCCTTGTCCGCCACCGCATGCCCGCCGGCGATCGCCGCGTACGACGACAACCGCTCCTGGGCGGCCTGGGTGCCCTGGTAGACCTGCATCAGGTCGGTCTCACCGGAAAACGAGATCAGTACCGTCGCCGACGATTCGTAGCTCTTGGTCTGAAACGCCGTGATCGCCGCCGCGCCGGCCAAGCAGGCCAGTACGGCACCCAGGAAGAGTTTCCAGTGCAGCAGGAGGGTCCGGACGAACGTTCGGAAATCCATTCGATGCCTTTCTGGGGCCTCTCTGGGGGCTCGCTGGGCCTACCGCGCGATCACCTCACCAATTGAGGAGCGAGTTGTCCCCCACAGGTAATTTACCTACTTTTAGTACGGTAAACAAACTGTGACCAGTCTATCGGTATGGTCCGCCCGCCGGCGTCACGATTTCTGGGTGCCCGCCAGCACGTCACGCGGCACGTCGAGCGTGGCCACCGGATAGAAACCAGAGTCATCCCGGCCGTCCCGGGCCAGCTGCATGGGCGGATAGTTCACCGGGTGCGAGCCGCCCGGCTTGTGCTGCTGCCACTCGACCGCGGCCCGCACCGTGTAGTGGCCCGGCGCCAGGCCCTTGAGCTCGATATGGATCGTCTCGGTGGCCGACGCCGGCGGCGGCTGGTTGATGCTGCGATCGCCCGACGAATCGGGCACCAGGCCGCGCAGGTCGACGGTGGCGGGCAGCGTCCGGACCGTCTGCCCGGCGAAGTCCACCAGCCGGTAACCCGGCACCCACTTCTCGGTCGCCGCCGCGGCGCCGTAATTCGTCCAGGTGACCGAGATGGATGCCACCTGGTCCTGCAGCGATTGCGACCCGGACCGCGCTTCCACCGAGTAGCGATACCCGGCGATGGCGTTGGCCTGCGCCCAGAGCACGTAGAGCTTGGGATCCATCGGTGACGTCGCGCCCTGGTCCGGGAAGTTCACGCTCGACGTCATCGAGACGTGGTAGCGGATCACGTCGTGCAGGCCCTTGTCGTAGTAGGCCTGCGGCGTGGTCCCGTCCGGGAGCTGACACCACTCGGTGATCACCGGCGCCTTGCCGAGGCGATCCTTCAGCGCGGTGACCACCGGATCGGAGGTCTGCACGTAGTGCCCCGACTCGGCCCACACAGGCAGCGGTGCATAAACGCCCAGACAGTCCGAACGGATGCCGACCGGCGCCGCCAATTTCTTCGTGACATCGTCGGCCAGCAACTCGCGGATGATCTCGGGGTTGTTGGGGGTTGCCACCAGCTGGGTGTGCGGGAACGCGCTGACGTTGGCGGCGACCAACTGCTGGATGGACGCCTTGGTGATGTTCTGGTCGCGGAACTGGCTGTAGTAGCCCAGCGCCGCTTCACTCTGGTCAGGGCTCGGGCCCGCCGCGTTCAGCGAGTCACGCAGGTAGGCGACGTGATTCTCGCTGAAGTCCCCATACCCGGAGAACTCGAAAACGCTCAGCCGCTCGTCGTTGTCGTAGCGGCGCCCCAGCGCGGCCAACAACTGAGCGAAGTCACCGAGATAGCTGGGGTCGTTGAAGTTCGGCACCACCTGCACCGGCCCGTTGCCGACAGCGGGATAGCTGGTGCTGGCGCCGGGCTTGGCCCGCTCCCAGTCCGGGATTTCGATATTGGTGTTGTTCGGGTAGGTGGCGTTGCAGCACGAGTTGTACGACTGCACCCGAAGGGTCAGTCGCATCCGGCGCTCGGCCAGCTTGTTCAACGCGTCGTCGATGACGCTGAAGTCGAACTTGCGGTCATCGGGCGCGTCCGGGGGAAGCGTCGCCGGATCCGTCGGCTGCAGCTGTCGCCAGGTGACCCTCAGGCTGGCGTCGTAGGACGCCGGCCAGGCCGGGTAGCGCTGCTGGGCCGGCGCCGCCTGCGGGAAGAGCGGCTCCAAGAGGTCCTCATACTGCCCGCGCAGCGGGTTGGATATCTCCTGGGCGCCCGGCGGGATCGCCGGGCTCGCCATCGCGGCCAGCGGGCCGGGGTCGGTGTGGGAGCGACTGCAGGCGCCGATCAGTAGCGCCGTGCCGCCGACGAGGACAGTTACGCAGCCGACAGCGACAAGTGTGATTTTCCTAATTGTTCGAACCAATCTCTGCGTGAGCTAGATGGCGCCGAGCGTCAGCGCCTCACGGTCGGCGAGGAACGGCATCGGCATCCAGCGAGCGGCCAGCAACGCCTCCATGGCGTTGCCCGGAACGGGGCGGGACAGCAGGAATCCCTGCGCCCGGTGACAACCATGTTGCATCAAAGTCAGTGCGGCGGCCGGGGTCTCGACGCCCTCGGCCACCAGTTGCAGGCCGAACGCCTCGGCCAGCCCGATGATGGCGCGCACGATGGCCAGGTCACCGGCGTTGGTGCCCAAGTCCCGCACGAACCCGGTGTCGATCTTGAGCATGTCGACGGGTAGGGACTTCAGGTGCGACAGCACCGCGTACCCGGTGCCGAAGTCGTCGATGGCGATCTGCACCCCGACCTCTTTGAGCTCCGACAGGGTCTTGCGGGTGGCTTCGATGTCGTGCACCACCGCACGCTCGGTGATCTCGAGGCAGACGGAGCCGCCGTCGATCCCGAACTCCTCGATCGTGTCGGCCACGCTACGGACGAAACCGCGGGTGATCAGCTGCACCGGCGACACGTTGATACGCAGCACCGCGCTCTGCCCCACCCCGTTGGAACGCCACCGGCTGAACTCCGCACAGGCGCTGCGCATCACCCAGCGGCCGAGTTCACCGGCGAGGTTGGTCGATTCGGCGACCCCGATGAACGAATCCGGCAAGAGCAAACCCCAGATCGGGTGCCGCCAGCGCACCAGCGCCTCGGCCGCCACAATCGCGCCGGTCCACAAGTCGACCTCGGGCAGGTAGTGCAGCAGCAGCGCTTCGCTGTCGATATCGCCCTGCAGGTGCAGCTCGATGTCGTTGCGGAACGCGCTCTTGAGCGACATGTCGTCGGTGGACAGGGCCACCTGGTTGCCGCCGGCGCGCTTGGCGGTCAGCACCGCTTCGTCGGCGCGGCGCAGCAGATCGGTGCTGTTGTCGCGGCCGGGCATGCCCACGGCCAGCCCGATGCTGACGGTGCGGGTGATCTGGTGGCCGCCGATGGCCAGGCGCTCCCGCAGCATCGTGCCCAGGCGGCGGGCGAACGATTCGGCCGCAGCACTCGACATCGTCTGATCCGGGATTACGACGAACTCGTCACCACCCAGCCGGGCGATCATGCTCTGGCTGCCGGCGCAGACCCGCAGGCGCTGGGCAAAGACCCGGATGAACCAGTCGCCCGCCGTATGGCCGAGGTAGTCGTTGATGGACTTGAGCCGGTCGAGGTCCATGTAGAGCACCGCGACGGGCCCGGGGTTGCCGGCCGTCAGCCGGTCGGACAGATGCGCGACCAGTGCCCGGCGGTTGTACAACCCGGTCAGGTCGTCATGCTCGGCCAGGTACCGCAGCTTCTCTTCGGCGGCGATCCGGGCCTGCAGCTGAGCGAACAGCGCCGCGACCGCCTCGAGGGTGTTGATCTCTTCCTGCTTCCACCTGCGTGCGCCGAATTTGACGAAACCCAGCACACCGGTGGTCATTTCGCCCGACACCAGCGGTGCGGCCGCCACCGACGGCGACGCCGTCTGCTTGGCGCCACCCACCCACCGCAACGACCGGTTGCTCTGGTCGGGCCGGATCACCACCGGCTTGCGGCCGTGCTCGCACTGGGCGAGCACCGGGTCGGCGCTGGTGAAGTGGACGACCGCCTGCGGGTCGGGATCTGGGACGTTGTCGCGCGGGGGCCATTCGGCCACCAGGACTGAGGCGCGGATGTCGTGATCGTGGTGACGCAGGAAACTCGCGTCCACATCGAACTGCTCAACCAACTGGGCGAGCACCCGCTCGCTCACCTGCGTAGCGGTGGACGCGGTCGCCTCCATGAGCTGGGTGGCCACGGAGGTGACGACGAGGTCCAAGCTGCGCGGCAACGAGACCTCCGATGTGTGCACGTGTCCAACGGCTGCGTCGATTATGGGTGACCAACCCGTGGCGGTCCGTATTCGGGGCCGCCGTATCCGATGCCCACCGATGCGCATCGAGGTGGCCGATTACCCGGACCGCCGCAGGTCACGGATGGATTCCTGGTTAGGAGAGACTAGCATGCAGGCCCTCCGCTGCCCTGGCGGAAAGTCGGCTGACCAGCCTGGTCGCCTCGGGCCGCGGGGCCGGATTCGGCTAGGGTCGGGCAGATGTCTGTCGCACGATCGGCCAAACGGTTGCTCGCGCCGGCGGCCAAGACCGTCGCGCCGCACATGTTCTGGAAACGCAAGTTCAAGATCCTGCAGCGGCTGGGTGAGTCCCGTCCGGACGTGGCGCTGGTGGCCTCCCTGTGCGACCCCGACCGGGTGTCGCTGGACATCGGTGCCGACGTCGGCGAGTTCGCGATCGCGATGCTGTCCTCGTCGCGCTCGGTCATCGCGTTCGAACCCCGTCCGGCGCAGGCCCGCAATCTGGCGCTGATGTTCACCGCCGTCAACGCGCCGGTGCGCATCGAGGCCGTGGCATTGTCCGACCAGCCCGGTGTGACGGCGATGCGGGTGGTGGAATCCGACCCGGGACGCAGCACGATCGACCAGGACAACGACCTGGACACCGCGGTCGGCGGGCCGGTCGCGACCATCGAAGTCCCGGTGAAACGCCTCGACGACCTGCGACTGGACAACGTCGGCCTGGTCAAGATCGACGTCGAGGGCCACGAGCTGGCCGTCCTTCGTGGCGCCGTGAACACATTGCGGCGCAACCGGCCGACCATCGTGGTGGAGGCCGAGGAACGCCACCGCGCCAACGCCGTGGCCGACATCACCGCGCTGCTGGGCGGGCTCGGTTTCCGTGGTTACTTCTGGCTCGACGACCAGCGCCGGCCCGTCGAGGAGTTCGACGCCGCCGCCCACCAAAATCCCGCCAATATCGGTGGCGCCGAAGACGACTGGGCGCCACGCGGGGTGTACGTCAACAACTTCGTCTTCGAACCGGCGGGCGCCTGACCGAGTCCGGTCGCGTGAGACAGCTCACACTTGCCGCTCCTGCTGTCACGGATCGCCGGCCGGCGGTGTCTGAAGGGTGTAACCGCACACCGAGAAGGAGACACCGATGTCTGAACAGTCGAACTCAACCCACCGGAAGGCGCACGTCGTCGTGCTCGGCGGCGGGTACGCCGGGACGATGGCGGCCAACCACCTCCGGCTGCGCACCGACGTGGACATCACCCTGGTCAACCCGCGGCCGCAGTTCGTCGAGCGGATCCGGTTGCATCAGCTCGCCGCCGGCACCGGCACCGCCACCGCCGATTACGGCACGCTGCTGGGCAAAGGCGTCCGGCTCGTCGTGGACACGGCCGGCCACATCGACGCCGCCGCCCGTCGGGTGCTGCTGACCTCGGGCGCCGCGCTGGACTACGACTACCTGATCTATGCGATCGGGAGCACCGGTGCCGCTCCGGTCGCGGTGCCCGGCGCGGCGGAGTACGCGCACGTCCTGTCGGAGCTGGAGGGTGCGCAGAAGCTGCGCTACGCATTGGCGGATCTGCGCACCGAGGCGCCGGTCACGGTCGTCGGTGGCGGCCTGACCGGCATCGAGGCCGCCGGCGAGCTCGGGGAACAGGGCCGCGCGGTGACGCTGGTGTGCGGCGGCATCCTGGGCCCGTCGTTGAGTGGGCCGGGCCGGCGTTCGGTGGCCAAGCAACTGCGCAAACTCGGCGTGAACGTGCTCGAATCGGCGACCGTAACCGAGGTCCGCTGGGATTCGGTGGTGCTCGGGGACGGCACCACGCTGCCAAGCGCGGTGACGGTGTGGACGGCCGGCTTCGGCGTCCCGGACCTGGCCGCGCGCAGCGGGCTGCGCACCGACTCGCTGGGCCGGCTGCTCACCGACGAGACGCTGACCAGCCTCAGCGACGACCGCATCGTCGCCGCCGGCGATGCCGCCGCACCCTCAAACCAGCCATTGCGGATGAGCTGCCAGGCGGCCATTCCCCTGGCCGCCCAGGCCGCCAACACGGTGCTGTCCCGGATCGCCGGGACCGCTCCGGCCGTACTCGACCAGGCGTTCACCGGGCAGTGCATCAGTGTCGGGCGCAGCTTCGGCACCGTTCAGTTGGCCCGCCGCGACGACACCCCGGTGAACCTCTACATCGGTGGCCGCACGGCGGCGTCGATCAAGGAACTGGTGTGCAAGGGCACGCTGTGGGGCCTGCGCAAGGAAGCCGCCAAGCCCGGCTGGTACCGCTGGCTCAAGGGCGGCGACCGGCCCGCAGACCTCTCCGCCGAGCAGCAGGCCGCGCTGCGGTGAAAAACACATCGGACAGCGGCGGGCACGCAGAACGCTTCACCCTGCTGCGCCCGCTGCTGTTCACCATCGCCTACGAGATCCTGGGCTCGGCGACCGAGGCCGACGACGTGCTGCAGGACAGCTACCTGCGCTGGGCCGAGGTCGACCTGTCCGACGTGCGAGACACCAAGTCCTACCTGGCCAGGCTGGTCACCCGGCAGGCGCTCAACGCGCTGCGTGCCCAGGCGCGCCGCCGCGAGCAGTACGTGGGACCCTGGCTGCCCGAACCACTGCTGCTCGAGGACCAGGACGCCTCGGCCGACGTCGTACTCGCCGAGTCCGTGTCAATGGCGATGCTGATCCTGCTCGAAACGCTCAACCCGGACGAGCGGGCGGTGTTCGTGCTGCGTGAGGTCTTCGGATTCGACTACAGCGAAATCGCCGACGCGGTCGGCAAGCTGGTGGCGACCGTGCGCCAGGTCGCCCACCGGGCCCGCGAACACGTCCAGGCGCGGCGCAAGCGGTTCGGCTCCGTCGACTCCCGGCGCAACGAGCAGATCACCGCCCAGTTTCTGGCCACGGCGGCCAACGGCGACGTCGAGGCGCTGGTCGGCATGCTGGCCCCGGACGCCGTATGGATGGCCGACGGGGGCGGCAAGGTCAGCGCCGCCCGCAAGCCCGTGGTGGGCGCCGAGAAGGTCGCGAAGGCGATCGTCGGCCTGCTGCGCAAAACGCAGGCCCAGTTGCGTGTCGAGACGGTGACCTGCAACAGCGCTCCGGCCGTGGTGCTGTACCTCGCCGGGCGAATGGAGGGCGTGATCACGGTCGAGATCGTCGACGAAAAGATCACCAACTTCTACGCGATGCGCAATCCCGACAAGTTGGTGGCGCTGGGCAACGCCCGGCAGATCAGCCGGCGCTGACGTTTCGGGCGCGAGCAGACACAAAAGCCCCTGGAAAAGGCCTTACGCGGGTACCTGCGCGTCTGCTCGCGAGGGTGCTCGTGCCAGGACGCACCGTTCTGACAAGCTAGGGCGGTGCGAATCGACCGGCTTGGCGATCTGGGTGGTGCGCCGCAGGTGCTGCGCGCCATCGGCCGCGCCACCAGCCGGCTCGGCCTGCCCCCGCCGGCCGCGCTGACCGGTGAGTGGTTCGGCGCGCTCGCGGTGATCGCGCCCAGCGTTTCGGTGCAGCCGGTCACCGTGGGCGACGTGTTCTCCGGGGGGCCTGCGGCGACGGCAGAAGCCGAGGTAGGCGTTGTGGGCGGCGGCTGGATCGGGTTCCTGGCCTACCCGGACGCGGGAGCCGACGGCCTGCCCCACCGGATCCCGGAGGCTGCCGGCGGCTGGACTGACTGCGTCTTGCGACGCGACCGGGACGGGCAGTGGTGGTACGAAAGCCTGTCCGGCGCACGACTACCGGCCTGGTTGGCCGATGCATTGGCACTTACCCCCAGAACGGCACCAATGTGCCAGATCGAATGGCAGTCGGGAAGCCGTCCAGCACACCGCGAAGGTGTGCTGGCATGCCTGGAGGCGATCGGGGCCGGCGAGGTTTACCAGGCTTGTGTCTGCACCCGGTTCACCGGAACGGTCAGCGGGTCACCGCTGGACTTCTTTGTCGAGGCCGTAGCCCGAACCTCCCCAGCGCGCGCGGCGTACGTTGCGGGCCGATGGGGAGCAGTGGCGTCGCTGTCTCCGGAATTATTCCTGCGGCGCCACGGTGACGTGGTGACGTCCAGCCCGATCAAGGGCACGCTGCCACTGGATGCGTGGCCGTCGGCGCTGCGAGCCTCTCCCAAAGAAGTCGCCGAGAACATCATGATCGTCGATTTGGTGCGTAATGACCTTGGGCGAGTGGCGATTACAGGTTCCGTCCGGGTTCCGGAACTCTTGGTGGTCCGGCGCGCCCCTGGGGTGTGGCACCTGGTGTCGACGGTATCGGCCCGGGTGCCCGCCCAGTTGCCGATGGCGCAGCTGCTCGATGCCACCTTCCCGCCGGCCTCGGTTACCGGCACACCGAAACTGCGTGCCCGCCAGCTTATTTCGCAGTGGGAGCGAAATCGTCGCGGAATATACTGTGGCACAGTGGGAATGGCCTCCCCCGTGGCGGGATGCGAGCTCAATGTCGCGATCCGCACCGTCGAGTTCGACACGCTCGGCAATGCGGTGCTGGGGGTAGGCGGCGGCATCACGGCCGACTCCGATCCAGACGCCGAATGGGCGGAGTGTCTGCACAAGGCCGCGCCGGTGGTCGGGCTGCCGACGTCGGTAACGGCGACGCGAGTTAGCTGAGCAAATTCTGCCCGGCGCAGCCCAACGGTGTGGATTTTCCGGAACGGCCACATGAGCTCCGCGGTACGCATAAGCTTCTGCCATCGACGCGTGTTTTCACGCGCGCGGATGCGGGTGTGGGGAAGGGACTGTCATGAGAGTTGCCATCGCGGGCGCGGCGGCTGCCGCCGTATTGGGCGGTGCGCTGGCGGTTGCGCCCTTGACGATCTCCAATCAGAGCAGGACCTCGACCGGCGCTGGGACCTGCAGCGCTGGTCAGCAGTGCGACAAGCTGGCATCGGTGCTGATGCCGCAGACCGGCAAGCCGGCGGCTGCGGGCAGCAACGGCGTGCCGTCGGCCCTCGAGCCGCCGGAGCCGGTATCACCGGCGGTGGCACCCAAGCCGCCCGCCGAACCGGCCGCCTACACACCTCCTAATCCGTCGCCCGCCGGACCCGGATTGCTGCCCGGCGCGAACAACACTGTCCCGCCCGCATCATCTCCCGCCAACGCGCTGCCCCCGGGCTACGACCCGAACGACGCGGCACTGCCCGGCATCGGCCAGGTCCCCGGTGTCGGCGTCCCGGGCCTGCCGGACCTCTATGGCTACGCCGGCGGCGTGGCGGGCCTGGCCGGCGTCCCCTACGGGGTGAACGCGGCCGCCGCCGTCGTCAACGGCGTCCTCGGCGTGGGTAACACCGTCGCCAGCGTGGTCTCGACGAGCGCGCTGGCGGTCACCTACGTGGTGCTGGCGTACAACGCCCTGCAGTCGTCGGGCATTCTGCCCGCGGCGCAGGGAACGATCAGCTCGCTCGGCTCGATGCTGCTGCCGTCGGCAGCGGCCGCTCTGCCCGCCGCGGCGCTGCCCGCGCTGAGCCTGCCGGGCCTGCCCGCCCTCAACATCCCCGGTCTCCCGGGTATTTCGCCCGCCGGCCTGATCGGTCTGGCCGCCGCCGGCGGCCTGCCCGGCATCAGCCTGCCGGGGCTGCCCGACATCTCGCCGGCGAGCCTGATGGCGCTGGCGTCCGCGGGCCTGCCCGGCCTGCCGGGTGTCTCGCCGACGGACCTGCTCGCGCTGGCCGCCGCCGGCGGTATCCCGGGCCTGCCGAGCCTGCCGGGGGTGAACCCCGCGGCGCTGATCGCCGCGCTGCCGGCGATTGCCGCCGGCATTCCGGGTCTGCCGCCATTACCCGGCATCGACCCGGCGCTGCTGGCGGCAGCGCTGCCCGCGCTGACCGGCGGCGGTATCCCGGGCGTCAATCCAGCGATGCTGGCGGCGGCGCTGCCGGCGCTGCTCGGGGGTGCACCGGCGCTGCCGGGCGTTGACCCGGCCACGGTGCTCGCCGCGCTGCCGGCCATGGCAGCCGCGGCCGGTATCCCCACCTCGCTGCCTCAGGGCCTGCCGCCGCTACCGCAGGGCCTGCCGCCGCTGCCCCAGGGTCTGCCGCCGCTGCCCGCACCGCCGCCGCTGCCGGCCATCCCGCACCCGCCGTTGTGCCCGATCCCGGGCGGCCCCTGCTTCTGAGGGTTTACTAGTCCGGCTCCTCGGCGTCCCGGCGGGATTTGAGCACCGCTTCGTAAAGCTGTCGTGGACGCACGTCCGGGTATCCGGCGGCCACGTGGCTGCACGCATCCTTGACGCGGATGCCGCCGGCGACCAGGTTCTCCACCTCGGCGACCAGGTCGGTCACCAGTGTCGACAGGTCAGCGCGCGGCGTCGCGCCCGCCAGCACCACGGTGACCTCACCGAGGACGCCACCGGCCGCCCAGGCCGCCAGCTCGTCCAGTGATCCGCGCACCACCTCTTCGTGCACCTTGGTCAGCTCCCGGCAGACCGCGGCCTGACGGGCACCGCCGAGCTGCTCCACCGCATCGCGCAGGCACGCGGCCAACCGGCGCGGGGACTCGAAGAACACGCAGGTGCGCCGCTCGTCGGCCAGGCCGGCCAGCCAGGTCCGGCGCGCCGACCCTTTACGCGGGGCGAAGCCCTCGAAGCAGAACTTCTCGGCCGGCAGGCCGGAGACCACTAGCGCGGTAGTCACCGCCGACGGTCCGGGCAGGCACTGCACCGGCAGGCCGGCCTCGATGCACGCCGTGACCAGCCGGTAGCCCGGGTCGCTGATGATCGGCATGCCGGCGTCGCTGACCACCAGCACCGTGGCCCCGGAGCTGATCGCCTCGATGAGGGTCGCCACCCGGGTGGTCTCGACCCGGTCGAAAAGGCTGAGCACCCGCCCGCCGATGGTGATGTCGAGGGCCTTGGCGAGGTTGCGCACGCGGCGGGTGTCTTCGGCGGCCACCACATCGGCGCCGGCCAACGCTTCGATCAGGCGTGGCGACGCATCCGCAGGCTGGCCCAACGGCGTCGCACCCAGTAACAGGCGCCCAGTGGTCATGACGGACAGCCTACGATCGACGTGATGACCGCCCCGCCCCGAGAAACCTCCGTCATGCGGGAGGACCCTGAGCAGTGCGCGGCGACACCCCCCTTGGTCAGCCCGGCGCCGTTGGTGCCCGTCGCCGATTTCGGCCCGCTAGACCGGTTGCGCGGCTGGATCGTGACCTGTGTCGTCGCCGTCCTCGCCACCGCGACGCGCTTTCTCAACCTGGGCTCGCCGACCGATTCGGGCACGCCGATCTTCGACGAGAAGCACTACGCCCCGCAGGCCTGGCAAACGCTGAACAACCACTGGATCGAAGACAACCCGGGGTTCGGGCTGGTCGTGCACCCGCCCGTCGGCAAACAGTTGATCGCGATCGGCGAAGCGCTGTTCGGTTACACGGGACTGGGCTGGCGGTTCACCGGCGCGGTGCTGGGCGTGGGGCTGGTCGTGTTGGTGACGCGGATCGTCCGGCGCATCAGCCGCTCGAGCCTGGTCGGCGGGATCGCGGGAGTCCTGGTGATCTGCGACGGCGTCAGCTTCGTCACCGCGAGGACCGCCCTGCTGGACGGGTTCCTCACCTTCTTCGTGGTGGCCGCCTTCGGTGCGCTCATCGTCGACCGGGACCAGGTGCGCGCGCGGATGCACAATGCGTTCTTGGGGGGCCGCTGCGCCGAGACGGTATGGGGCCCGCGGCTGGGAGTGCGCTGGTGGCGCTTCGGCGCCGGAGTGCTGCTCGGCCTGGCCTTGGGCACCAAATGGTCCGGCCTGTACTTCATCGCGTTCTTCGGCGTCATGTCGCTGGCCTTCGACGTAGCCGCCCGGCGCCAGTACCAGGTGCCCCGGCCCTGGCTCGGAGCGCTGCGCCGCGACCTCATCCCTTCGCTGTACGCGTTGGTGCTGATCCCGTTCGGGGTCTACCTGGCCAGCTATGCGGGCTGGTTTGCCTCCGAGACGGCGATCGACCGCCATCAGGTCGGCCAGACCATCGGCCCCGACAGCGTGCTGCCGCTGCCCGACGCCATCCGCTCGCTGTGGTACTACACCGCCAAGGCGTTCCATTTCCACGCGACGCTGACCAACTCCGCGGGCAATCACCACCCCTGGGAGTCCAAGCCGTGGAGCTGGCCGATGTCGCTGCGGCCGGTGCTCTATGCCATCGACCAGAACAACGTCCCCGGCTGCGGGGCCCAGTCGTGCGTCAAGGCGGTGATGCTGGTCGGCACCCCGGCGTTGTGGTGGCTGGCCGTGCCGGTGCTGCTCTACACGACGTGGCGCACGGTGGTGCACCGCGATTGGCGCTACGCGGTCGTCTTGACTGGTTATTGCGCGGGGTGGCTGCCGTGGTTCGCCGAGATCGACCGGCAGATGTATTTCTTCTACGCGGCGACCATGGGGCCGTTCCTGGTGATGGCGATCGCGTTGATCCTTGGCGACATCCTGCATCAACCCCGGCAGAACAAGGAGCGGCGCACCCTGGGGCTGATCTTCGTGTGTTGTTATGTGGCGCTGGTGGTGACGAACTTCGCCTGGTTGTTCCCGGTGCTGACCGGCCTGCCGATCTCCCAGCAGACCTGGGACATGGAGATCTGGCTACCCAGCTGGCGTTGAGTTGGGCGAGCAGACGTCAAAGCCCTCGATTTCGTGCCGAAATCGGGGCTTTCACGTCTGCTCAGCCACTAGCGCGTCCCGCGCGGCCGGGCAGGACATACACCGGGGCCCGCCGCGCCCGGTGCCCAATTCCGAGCCGGCGATGGTGAGCACCTCGATGCCCGCGTCCTGCAGCCTTGTATTGGTCGCGACGTTGCGTTCATAGGCGACGACCACTCCCGGCGCCAAAGCGAGGGTGTTGTTGCCGTCGTCCCACTGCTCGCGCTCGGCGACGACCGGATCGCGTCCGGTGTCGATGACTCGCAGTTTCTCGATGCCGATCGCGGCGGCGGCCGCCTTCGCGAACGGTTCGGCGTCGTCGATCGCCACGCCGGCCTCAACACGCCGCAAGGTGAACGCCGAGAGGGTGTCGACGACGTTGGCGTACATCACCACCGTGTCGGTGTCGACCATCGTGCAGACGGTGTCCAGATGCATCTGCGCGCGCTTCTGGGCGATCGGCACGGCGAGCACAGTGTGGGCGAGATCGTCGTCGAAAAGGCTGCGCGCCAACGCTTCTGCGCCGGCAGGGGTGGTTCGTTCCCCCACTCCCACCGCGATGACGCCCGGCGCGAGCAGCAACACATCCCCGCCCTCGACCGGAGCGGTGCGCGATTCGTAGGCCCGCCGCACGCCGGTGAACCGCGGGTGATGGGCGTAGATGATGTCGGTCAGCGACGCCTCCCGCCGGCGCGCCCGCAGGGCCAGCGACGGGATCACCACCCGCGGCCCGATCCAGATCGACGAGTCGCGGGTGAACACCAGGTTCGGCAGCGGCTCGATGACGAAATCCGCACCGTGATGCATACGCAGCACCAGCGACACCCCGGTTCGGGTGCTGGACGGGAGCTCCTCGAATGTCATGCCGGCGGTGAGCACGTCCGCCAGCTCCGCCGGCTCAAGGCCCCGCAGGTACTCCGAAAGTTGCTGCGCCAGAATCGGTCCCAGCCGTCTGGCATCGACGGCGGCGGCCACGCCCTGCATCCTCGCGGCGCCGCTGTGCTCCAGCGCCTCGGTCAGCAGCCGGGACAGCAGCAGCACTTCCACCCCGCGGTCGCGCAACAACTCAGCGAACTGGTCGTGCTCGTCCTGTGCTCGCGCCACCCAAGGCAGCCCGTCGAACAGCAGCTGGTCGTTGTTGCTCGGGTTGAGCCGGCGCAGCTCGGCACCCGGGCGGTGCAGGATGGCGACCCGGAGCGCGCCCACCTCGGAATTGACTCCCAGCTCGACTCCCACAACTCAAACCGTAGCCGCGCGGCCGGTGTCCGGCGCGTCACACGCCGAACGATCGAACTGGTGTGCGATAGACTTGACTACGTGGCTGTCGCGGCGCAGGGCTCGCTATTCGAGCACAACGAACGCAGAGAACTCGGCGACGGCGCCTTCATCGACATCCGCGCGAATTGGCTGCGGGACGGCCCGATTGACGGCCTGGATCTGCTGGAGGCGCTGTTGCGGACGGTGCCGTGGCGGGCCGAGCGCCGGCAGATGTATGACCGGGTGGTCGATGTGCCCCGGCTGGTCAGTTTCCACGATCTGACAGTGGAAGAACCTCCGCATCCCGCGCTGGCCCGGTTGCGCCGGCGGCTGAACGACATCTACGGCGGTGAACTGGGTGAACCCTTCACGACCGTCGGGCTGTGTTGCTACCGCGACGGTTCGGACAGCGTTGCGTGGCATGGCGACACGATCGGCCGCAGCAGCTCGCACGACACCATGGTCGCGATCGTCAGCCTGGGCGCCACGCGCACATTCGCGATGCGGCGACGCGGCGGCGGCCCCTCGCTGCGGTTCCCGCTGGCGCACGGTGACCTGCTGGTGATGGGCGGATCGTGCCAGCGCACCTGGGAGCACGCTGTTCCCAAGACCAGCGGGGCCGCGGGGCCCCGGGTCAGCATCCAGTTCCGCCCCCGGGACGTCCGCTAACCGCGGACCGCGTTCACCGACTTGACCAGCAGATCGCGCGCCCGCTGGGTATCGACTTTGGCCACCGGCTGCCCGGGCACCACCAGCGGGTTGGCGATGACGATCACCTGGTAGTCACCGAACTGCGCGGAATAGTCGTAGAGCTCCCCGGTTCGCGGCGCTCCCTGCACCACTGCCTGCAGCACCCGATGCACGCCCTGGGTGTGGACGCCGTCGATCTGCGGGGCATCGACGACCTCGATGGCGCCACGCAGCTGGGCACCGGAGAAGCCGACCTTGGCACAGTCTTTGCCGGGGTCGTTCAGGGGCAGCGCCTTGGAGGTCTCCACGGCGATCGCCACGAACCGATTGCCGTTGCCCTCAGCCGAGATGGCGGCCATGTTGCCTTCCACTCCCGCCGGCATCTCGGGCCCGACGGCGGCCTTGGCGCAATTCGCCGGATCGAAGGTCAGCCCGTCGGGCAGCTTCCGGGAGGCGAAGAACTGCGGGTCGATCGCCCTGGGAGTGATGTCGGTGACCTTGAAGTCCGGTCCGAAGCTCGACTTGACGTCCAGGATCTTGGCGATGTCGCCCTTGGCGGGCCGCGACGGGCTCGGCCCCGGGGAGCAGCCTACGAGCAAGCACACCGAACCAAGTGCGAGCACCAGCTTGAGCATTGTGGCCAATCTACCCAACCCGGATGCTCAGCCGCGCAACGTAGCGACCGTTTTGACCAGCAGATCGGAGGCGAACTGCGCCGGCAGCGGTGCCAGCATCGATCCTGGGTCGGTGGTCAGCGTGGTGAATGCATAATAGCCGCCCAGGTAGGCGATGAATGTGTATGCGCGCGAATCGATTTCGCTGCCAGATTCGGCGGCGGCACGAATGTCGGCGACCATGCCGAGAGTCTGCGCGCCGTCCACCCGCGGCGCGTCGATCAGACCCACACTCACCTGGGTACGCCCGGCGGTCAGGTCCCACTGTGCGCAGCCGGCCATGACATCACGGGCCAGTGCCGCCGGCGCGGCCACGACGACCGCGTCGACGATGCCGCCCGACCCGGACCCGGAGACGCCCTGCGCGGGCTGATCGCGCCCGGCCGCCGGATCGGCCAGCGCCATGCACTCCGGCGGGTTGGCCGACGCCTGGTCGCCCAATCCCCAGATGGCGCGGGGCGACGAGGCACGGGCGATGTTGGACGCCTCATATCCGGGCGGCAGCTCACGACCGACGCGGCGAATGTTGGCGGGCGTTATACCGCCCGGCGCCGACGCAGCCCGGGGAGACGACGAGCTCACCGACGGAGTAGGCGCGGGCGATGCAGCGCAGGCCGCCAGCAGCGAGGCCGACACCAGGCCAAACCAGAACGGCCGCATGCCCGTTCATATCACGGTGACCCGGCCTGAGCCCTGATCAACTCACCACCTCGATCACCTGCCGGGCAACCTGCCTGATCTGTTCCTCCATCGCACGCTCCAAGCCCAGCTTGCGCGGCACATCGATGACGGTGGTGATGACGCCGATGTCCTCGCGCTGCCAGACTGCGCCGTGCTGGTCCATGATGGTGCGCATCGGCAGGTTGTCGGAAAGCATTCGCGCCGAGAACCTTTGGACACCGTCAACCTGGGCGGCCACGGACAGCGCTCCGATCAGGAAGGTTCCGATGCCGCGTCGCTGGTACGCGTCGGCCACCGTGAACGCGATTTCAGCGACCGTCGGATCGTTCTGATCACGCACGAAGCGGGCGTCCGCCACCGGGTCGCTGCCGTCGACCATGACCCAGACGAAGTGGTCGACGTAATCGACCTCGGCCAGGTAGTGCATCATCGCCAGGCTGGGCACCCGCGCGGACATGAAACGCCGGTAGATCGTCTCGCTGGAGAAATGGACGTGTCCGTGCACGGTGCGTTCGCTGTCACCGGGCAGGACGGGACGCAACATCAGCTGGCTGCCGTCGCGCATCTGCACCGGGATCGGTGTGATGAACGCCGCCAGCCGCTGGCGGACGGTGCGGACGAGCCGGTCCATAACTCCGGGAATGTGCACCATCTCACTCAGCGCGTCCCGGCCGCCGATCCAGCCGGTCAGCGGTTCGAGCGTGGTCACCGTGGCGGTGCGCGGGATATCGCGCAGCAGCGCGATCTCCCCGACGATCATGCCGGGCACCAGTTGTTCGACGATGACCGTGTCGTCGTCGCCGACGTGCATCACCTCGGCGCTACCCGATTTGATCAGCAGAAAAGAGACGGCCTGCTCTCCTTGGCGCATCAGCATCTGCCCGGCCGGGGCGTGCAGGGGAGCAAGACACGACGCCAGGGGTAGCAGGTCTTCGGCTGGACAACCTTTGAAGATGTCCAACTCCGCAAGTTCTTCGGCCCCCACGCCGCCCAATTCGGCCATCCCGTCCACATACCCAGCTTTGGGTCCGATTCGCCTCAGGTTATGGCGTCGGCCGCTGCCCCTGCAAGAAACGGGCAGGCACTCGCACTAGCCTGGCAGCAGGTCGCCAGTAGAACGCAAGACTCCCGAAATGGACCACAATGATCGACAATCTGGACCGGGTCGAACTGACCCGCAGCCTGCTGAACAAGCCCGCCACGCTGCGGCACGGTTACCTCGACGTGTTGGGCGAAGCGACGGCCGCTCCGGTTCCGACGTTTGCTCAGCGCGCCATGAACAGCCCGTTCGTCGCCGCCGTCTACGAAGGGCTGTGGCGTCCGACGTCGTTCTATCTCGCCAGCGGTGTCACCACGCAGGCCGAGGAGCGCCGCGCGGCGGCCGCGCTGCACCTGCGCAGCGCCACCAGGCTGCTCGACGTGGCTTGCGGCCCAGGAAATTTCACTGCGCCGCTGGCAGCGCGACTGTCCACCGGCAGCCTCGCCGTGGGGTTCGACATCTCCGAACCGATGCTGACCCGGGCCGTGCAGGACAACAGCGGACCGCGGACCTGTTATGTCCGCGGCGATGCTCGCGAATTGCCGTTCGGCGACGAGACCTTCGACGCGGTGTGCTGTTTCGGCGCGCTGTACCTGATACCCGAGCCGTTCCGGGTGGCCCGCGAGATGATCCGGGTGCTACGCCCCGGTGGCCGGATCGCCATTTTGACCAGCTACGCCGGCCAACCACCACCCATCAACCTCGCCCTGCACACCACAGCACGCCTGATCGGCCTCACCATGTTCGACAAGGACGCTTTCGTCGAGCTGTTCAATGACGCCGGATTGACCGACGTCGAACAGCAGACGCAGCGGGCCCTGCAGTTCGTCACGGGAACCAAACCGCAGTAACGCTACGACGCGGCCGCCTCGCAGACGCCGAACAACCGGACCACCGGGGTACCCGCTTCGTATTCCACCGCCGAGCCGGTTTCCGACGTCAGGGAGATCATCACGGGTTGTCCGCTGCGTTGCGATGTTTGGATGCATTCGACCTGGAAAAGCCGGAACTTGCCGCCGTCCGGACCGCCGTCGCGGATGGCCAGTGAATAACCCGGTTCGACGGACTCGACCGGAACCTTCTGCAGGTAGTACTTGGTGCTCATCCCACGAGGCTAGGGCCGGGCCACGACACATCCCGGCGCCGAAACACGGTCTTAGCGATTGCTCAGCGGAATTTTGGAACTTCATCAGGCTCGGCCCGGCACGCCCAGGTCTACCGAGGAGCGTCTTCGGTGTTGTTGTGACTGCAGATGCTGAAGACGACGAAGCCAGCGGCGAGCCGACTATCAGCAGCAGCCACGATGGAACTTCGGCGACGATCCAAACTACTCACTCGCCACACTCCTCCCTCGATGCACCGACTCCAGCCAGTAACTTTGACTCGTGGCCAACTTCTGGAGTGTGCGGTGAGCGTCGCGGGGTTCGTCCTTGGGGTGATCGGCACGGTGCTCGCGGTGATATCGCTGGGCTGGCAGGTGGCCGGCTACCGGCGCCAGCGGCCCCGCCCGAAACTCACGCCAGTCATCGGGCGGCTGACGCCGGACGGTCTGGTGACCAACGACGCCAGTTGCGACGTGCGCGAGTCATTGGCCGCCGTCGCCGACCAGCTCGAGGACATCCCGCTGATCATCGGCGTCAAGGTGGTCAATGCGGGCCGGACCCCGTTTGGCGTCTCGGGCTGGGCCATCCGCACCGATCCGGACGGCACCTCGCTGGTGCCGGTCGAAAAGCCGATCGCCGGCGCCGACGTTCCTCATGAGATCCCGCCGCAGGGCTGCGCCGTCTTCCTCACCGAGTTGCGGCACGCGCAGCGTTTCGCCGCTGCCGCGAGCAACGCCGCCGGTAGCGAGGACCCGCCACCCCGCATCGTGCTCACCGTGTCCTCGGGCGCACGCACCTATCGCACCAAAAGAGTTGCACCCGAACTATTTTCACTCGAATCAGGATAACGGCGAACCGACCGGCTGCTCGGTCGCCCAGATGTGTGACCGCGCTCAAATCCACCTGTAACCCTCGCGCTGCTTTGTTCAATCGGCGCAGGCGGCGCCTAGCCGCGAAGCGTGACATGCGGGCTCGGGCCGTAGTGCTCCCCGTAGTAGACGGCGAACCGGCCCAGATGCCCGACTCCCCACCGCCGTGCATGATCCAAACAAGCGCCTAGCTGGCCCGGATCGAACTGCCGGGCCGGATTTCGCTGACGGTCGTCATTGACGGGCGTCAGTGACCGTATGTAGCGTGTTCTTGGTGACCGCCCCGCCATCCGCTCGGGAAGTCCGGCGACTCGAGACCCGGGCGCGATTGTTCGACGCGGCGCTGGCCGAGATTTCCCGGCGCGGGTTGGCCGGCGCCGACGTCAGCGCCATCGCCGCCGCGGCGGGCGTGGTGCGAGGAACGTTCTATTTCCACTTCCCCACCAAGGAACACGTCCTCGCCGAGTTGGAGCGCAACGAGGAACTGCGGATCGTCTGCGAACTCGGTGTCGCCGAGAGCGATCTGACGTCGGTGCTGTCACAACTTATAGAACACGTCGTGGAGGCCGAAAACCGCTTGGGCACAGTTGTTTTACGGGACATGCTGGGGCTGCATTTCGCCTCGACACATCCGGCCGATGACGAGTTGGCCCAACACCCGCTCCTGGAATTTCTGGCCGGCGCGATCAGCCGGGCGCAGCAAAGGCGCGAAATTGCGGCGGACGCCGACCCCGGCGAACTCGGAATGTTCTTCCTCACTGGGCTTTTCGCGCTGCTGGCCACCGGAACGCGTGACGGCGACCTGTTACGTCGTTATGTGACAACGATTGTCAAAGGAATGGAGACACGATGAATCGCACGAGCATTGAAGGTTACCGGGACTTTCTGGCCAGGCGCGACGGCGAAGCGGACCTGCTCAACCGGCGACTGGCGAACCGCGAGCGGTTCTTTCACGACCTGGAAGCCAATCCGGTGCGCTCGGCACATCCCGCCGATCGCGCAACGTTCCTGCGTAATCTGCGCCGCCGGCGGCCCGAAGCCGGGCTGGACCGCAAGATGTTGTTCCTGCTGGCGACGGCCAAGCTGAATCAGGCCGAACGTTTCGGCGTCGGACTCGGCGAAACCTACGGGCGCAACAGCGACGAGAATCTGCCGCCGGAGAACGTCTATCTGGAACTCGAAGAGCACTACCACACCCGGCTGCTGGCGTACGCGCTGGACGTCTTCGACCTCACCTTCCAAGTCGTGCCGCCGCCATTCGTGATGCGCCAGTTTGTCAAGACCGGCGTGTTCATTCCCGCACGTCTTGGCTTCATGTTCGTCGGGGCCGCGGAGATGGCCGGCTGCATCATGTTCGACGAACTGCGCCGCGCCGGTGCTTCGCTGTTCGCCGACGAACCGGCGGTGGCGGAGCGAATTGAGCTGCTCTACACCGAGATCCTCACCGACGAAATCGGTCACGTCGGGTATTGCGCGTCGCGATGCACGCCCGCCGAGCGGGCGGTGATGCGGCGCGTCTACCCGTGGATCGGCCGGCTGTTCGCCCGCCAGACCGCGGAGATCAGCCTGCTCGTCGACGTCGAGGCGCTGCATGCGCGGCTGGACCGGCCGTTCGATGTGGAGGAGCTGACCGCCGGGCTGACCAACGAGACGTACCTGGTCACGCATCCCTGAACGGGTCATCTCGGCCTCACGTGGTGGGACTTAGGTCCCTAAAGCACGGGACCACTGTCACCAGATCGCAGAGGTGCCCCGATGACGAGAGCGGGCGGACGTAGCCTCTCGACACTGTCTTGAGGATTTCCTCGGACTTGGCCGCCGGCTCGTGATGGGGGTTACATGTCATCTTTTCTGTTCGCCGCGCCCGAGGAGCTGGCCGCAGCGTCTTCCAACTTGACCAGCCTGGGGTCGTCGATCAGGCAGGCCCATGTCGCGGCGCAGGGCCCGACGACGTCGATCGTGGGGGCGGCTGAAGATGAGGTGTCGGCGGCGATCGCGAAGTTGTTTGGCGGTTACGCACAGCAGTTTCAGGCCGTGGGTGCGCAGGTATCGCTATTTCATCACCAGTTCGTACAAGCGCTGAACGGCGGTGGGATCTTGTATGCCACCAGTGAGGCCGCCAACGCGTCGCCGCTGCAAGCGGCTGCGTCCGCGGCCGCCGGCGTGCAAGACGCCATCAATACGCCCGTCCAGCAGCTCACGGGGCGGCCGCTGTTCGGGCCGGGCGAGAATGGCGCGCCGGGCACCGGGCAGGCCGGCGGGCCCGGCGGGTGGTTGTGGGGCAACGGCGGCGACGGCGGATCGGGCGCGCCCGGTACGGCCACCAGCCCCAATGGTGGCAGTGGCGGGGCCGGTGGGTCGTCGTTCCTGTTCGGCACCGGCGGCCACGGCGGGTCCGGCGGGACCGCTTATGCGGGCAGCGGCGCCGCCGGCGGTACCGGAGGCAACGGTGGTGCCGGTGGACTGGTCTTCGGCGGTGGCGGGGGCGGTGGCGTCGGCGGTCTGGGTGCGGCCGGTTCGGCGACGGCGGCGGCCGGCATGGGGGGTCACGGCGGCGCTGGTGGCACCAGTTACCAGTGGTTCGGAGCCGCCGGTGCCGGTGGCGCCGGTGGGCAGGGCGGACTCGGCTATGACGCCGCGACGGACCCCATGGCCGCACCCGGTACCGCTGCCGGCCGTGGCGGCCCCGGCGGGGTGGGTGGTGTCGGCGGCCACGCGGTCGGGTTGTTTGGCGGCGGCGGGGCCGGCGGAGTCGGCGGCCA
>NZ_LQOY01000118.1 GCF_002101675.1 Mycobacterium gordonae
GGCGGTAACGGTGGATGGATTTACGGGCACGGCGGCGACGGCGGCGCGGGCGGGGCGGCCGGCCATGGCGGCACGGGCGGGCCAGCCCAAATCGTAGGTGGATTGGGCGGTCAGGGCGGAACCGGTGGAACGGGCGGTGTCGGCGGCGCCGGCGGCCATGGCGCGGCTCTGATCGGCAACGGCGGCGATGGCGCCACGGGCGGGGCCGCGGGCAACGGCGGCACCGGAGGCCGCGGCGCCACCGTCGGCGGCGGCGGAGGGGCGGGCGGATTCGCCGGCACCCCAGGCGCCGGCGGCGGCGCCGGGCCCGGCGGATTTCTGTTCAGCCAACCCGGCCTGGCCGGCGCGACCGGCCCCCTCGGAGGCAACGGCGGCGCAGGCCCCTCAAGCCCTATCAGCGTGCCTGGCATCCAGCAAGGTCTGGGCGGCATATCGCAACAATTCCAAGGCCTGATCACTAACGCCGGACTCAACGCCAACCTCATTGTCTACAACGCAGCGACCAACGCCTACCTCGTCATCGACCAGATCAACGGCAGTATCAACTACGTCGGCGCGTCCATCACCAACGGACTAAACAGCCAGATCGCCGGCATCAACCTGGCCGTGCAGCAGGCGATCCACCAAGGGGCTGTGAACGCGCAAAAGACGGTGCTCAATGCCGCCGGCTTAGGCTTCTTGGACCCCGGCACCGGCAACCTGGGCCTGTTCAACGTCGGCGACAACAACCAGGGCTTCTTGAATTTCGGCAGCGGAAACAACGGTTTGCTGAACTTCGGCGACGGAAACAACGGCAGCTTCAACCTCGGCTACCGAAACAATGGGAGCTTAAACGTCTTCGGGGACAACAACATCGGTAGCTTCAACCTCGGTGGCAGCAACATCGGCAGCTTCAACGTCGGCTTCAACAATATCGGCAACAATAACCTCGGCTTCAACAACATCGGCGACCGCAACTTCGGGCTGGACAACATCGGCGACAGCAACCGCGGAATCGGACTGATCTCGAACAGGGCACTCGGGTTCGGCCCGCTCGCGATAGGCCTGCCCTTCTGATCTGTCGCCTCCTGAGTGTCCTCCCGGGTCCGCCGGCGATCACATCCGTAGTTCTTGGCCGGTTCCGGCGTTAATGTGTGGGTGTGGCTGGCGTTGACCCGAGTCTGCGGCAATTTGCTGACGATGTGATCGATCGGCTGCTGGCGCGCGGTGAGGCACTGTTCCCCGACGTCGAGCAGGCCATCGAGTTCAAGTTCGGCGCGACACCTGCGGGGGGGCGAACGCCGCCGGCCGGCGGTGTGGCGCTGGCAGACAGGCTTGAGGAAGCCCACGGGCAGTGGGCGCGACAGCACGGGGCGTTGCAAGATTTGGATGAGCGAGGCGCCCAGATTGTCGCCGCGGCGGCCGCGGCGGCTGCTGAGGGACGTGCAGTTGTGCAGCGGCTTCGTGAGCAGGCTCGCGCCCAGGTGGACGCGATGATGCCGGTAGCTGATTCGCCGGCGGGAACGCAGCTTGTGGTGTCGACGCTGGATCAGATCGTGGGCCAGGTGCAGCAGCACGTCGCGGCGAGCAGACGGGCCTATGCGGATGCGGCCGCGCAGCTGCGCGAGCTGGCCGCCGGATATCGGGACAACGTCATCTAACTGCCGGCTAAACCGCCGAAATTGGTGGTCGTGCGTTGTGGTCGGGGGGTTTTTGGGCGGTTAGTTTTGGTGGGTGAGTGTTGGGGAGTTTGTGGCCG
>NZ_LQOY01000119.1 GCF_002101675.1 Mycobacterium gordonae
GGCTGGGCGGGGCGAACATGACCGGCGGCTGGGGCGGCCAAGGCGGCAATGCCGGGTGGTTCGGCAACGGTGGCGCCGGTGGCGCGGGCGCCTTCGGCCCCGCGGGCGGAGGCGACGGCGGCAACGGGGGGAACGGCGGCCAGTACTTCGGCAGTGGCGGGGCCGGCGGCGACGGGTACGGATCCAGCACGGCCCTGCGCGGCGGCGTCGGGGGTGACGGTGGTGACGGCGGGCAATTCGGCAACGGTGGCCAGGGCGGTCAGGGCGGGCAAGCATCTCTCGCCAACGGATCGGGGGGAGCCGGCGGCAGCGGCGGCAGCGCGCAATTCGTCGGCGACGGCGGCGACGGCGGCGCTGGTGGCGCCGGTTTCGATCCCGCACACGGCGGGGCGGGCGGCAGTGGCGGCCAATACTTCGGCCGGCCCGGACTGCAGGGGGCCGAGGGCCTCGGCCCGTAGACCTACCGCCCGAGACGGGTAGAACTACGCAGGCAGGGCCCCGCGCCGAACGGCAAAGCTGCTTGGATGACCACTTTGATGGGCTTTCTCAGCCCCACTGAATTGGGCGCGCGCACCCCTTCTGACCGTGATCGCGCTATCGACGTCATCCGCATCACCGCCCTCGTCGGCGTCGTTATCGGCCACACCGTGATGGCCATCAGCATCATCCGCGGCGGCGTGCTGATCTGGGACAACCTGCTCACCACCTCGGTGGTGTTTCAGGCGCTGACGTGGATCTTCCAGATCATGCCGCTGTTCTTCTTCGCCGGCGCCGCGGCGTGCGTGGCGTCCTGGCAGCCAAGTAGCGACTGGGGAACCTGGTTGATGACGCGCTGTACCCGGCTGTTCCGGCCGGTGTTCTACTACTTCGCATTTTGGGCGGTCACCCTGGCCGTTCTTTATCCCTTTCTGCCGCAACATGTTTACGAACCTGTCGCCGGCATCAGCATTCAGTTGTTGTGGTTCCTCGGCGTCTACGTGCTGGTGTTGGCCGCGATGCCGGTCTTGTCCCGGATCACCACACCGGCCCGTCTGGTAGCCGGGGTCACCGGCACCTACGCGATGGTCGCGCTGATTGACGCGGTCCGGTTGCACTGGGTTGCGGCGGCACCGCTCGGCTACCTCAATCTCGCGGCCTGGCTGATCCCCGCGATGTTCGGTGTCGCCTACCGGCGCCGGCTGGTCACCGGCCGCGCGGCGCTGGTCGCCGCAGCGTTGCTACTCCTGGTGAACGTGGCCCTGCTTAACTGGGGGCCGTACGAACTGAGCCTGGTCGGCATCGAGGGTATGCGCCTGCCCAACATGAGCCCGCCGTCGCTGTTGCTCGCCGGGCACGCAATCGTGTTGAGCGCGTTGGCGATCGCGGCAGCGCCGGCGATCAACCGGTGGGCGCGTCGGCCACGGGTGTGGTGGTTCACGGTGATCGGCAACTCCGGGGCGATGACGCTCTACTTGTGGCACATGCCCGCATTGTTGGCGGTGCACGTGCTCTTCGACACCTTCGGGCACCCACGCTTCCCGGGTCAACCGGACTTTCTCACGGTGACGTTCGAGCAGCTGTTCATCATGATCGGCGTGGTGGCGGTGCTGTTCGTGGCGCTGCGCCCGCTGGAAAACAGGCCGTTGCCCGGCTGGGACGGCGCTCTTGGTGTCACGTCGGTCCGGCGCGGCCACGCGGTCGGTGCGCTGTTGTGTGTGGCCGGGGCGGCACTGCTCGCCGCGGTGAAGTGGGGACTGAAGGACGACGGGCTGGTGTGCGTCACGGTGATGCTGGCGGCGCTGCTGGCCGCGCGGCTGCTCAGCCGTCGGAGTCCGGAGCGGCCAGCAGCATCTGCAGCGTCGTACGCAGTTCGCTCAGTCGGCGCTGCCCGAGCACATGCTCCCAGTGCCCCTCCAATTCGAGTGCGGTAGAACGCATTACGCGCAGCGTCTGGCGGCCACGCGGGGTGAGTTCGATGATTCTGGTGCGGGCGTCGCCGGGGTTCGATTCCCGGGTGACGTAACCGTGCCGCTCCAGAACCGTAATGGCTTGAGCGACCGCCTGGCGGCTCACCCCCAACCGGTCGGCCAGGTCGGAGGCGTGCAAACCACCGGTGGCCAGCGGCACCAGGGCCACCGCTTGCGCCGGGCGAATCCCGTCCAGCCCGGCCGCGGCGAACGCACTCTGCAGCCGCGGACGCCCGGCGGCCGCCAACCGTTGCACCAGGGCGGGCACCGTGGGTTCCCACTGAGCGTCTGCGTGACCTCGCATGACTGCAGAGTCTGCCATCAGATTAATTTTTGACAAGTTACTTGTCATTCTCGGGTGCGGCTGTCACCATGGGCGGATGGCATCTCGCTACGCCCGGGCCTGCATCGTTGTCCTCATCGCGGCACTGGCCGTGCTGCTGGGAGGTTGTTTCGGCGGCGGCCACGCCGTCGGGTCACCGGAACACCCGACCATCCCAGTCGGTAAGTCCTCGCAGAGCATCGAGTGGGCCGGCACCACTCGGACGTTCCACGTGTATAGGCCGCAGGGGTTGTCGGATGCCGCACCTCTGGTGGTGATGCTGCACGGCGGATTCGGCAGCGGCGCCCAGGCCGAGAGCTCGTACCGCTGGGACACCGAGGCCGACAAGGGGCATTTCCTGGTCGCTTACCCGGATGGCCAGGGCCGGGCCTGGAACGCCGGCTCGTGCTGCGGCAATCCGTCCGAAACAAACCTCGACGACGTCGGATTCATCGGCGCGGTCGTGGACGCCATCAAAGGGCAGACGCCCGTCGATGCGGCCCGGGTGTACGTCACCGGAATGTCGAACGGCGCCATGATGGCACTGAGGATGGCGTGTGAGACGGATCTGTTCGCCGCGATCGCGCCGGTGGCGGGCACCCTGGTCACCGATTGTTCACGGGCTCGCCCCACCTCGGTGCTGCAGATCCACGGCACCGCCGACGCGAGTGTTCCCTATAACGGTGGTCCCGGAAAGGCCTTGAAAATCAACGGGACTCCGCGGGTCGACGGCTTACCGGTGCCGACTGTGACGGCCGCGTGGCGCGCCATCGACAGCTGCGCAGCGCCAACCTCGACCACCGCCGGCGCGGTAACCACCGAGACGGCCGTGTGCCCGCAGGGCCGCACCGTTGAGTTGATCTCGGTGGCCGACGCCGGCCACCAATGGCCCGGTGGAGTCCGCGGTCCCGTCTTGGAGCGGCTGGGCCTTCCGCAACCGTCCACGGCGCTGGACGCCACCGACACCATCTGGCAGTTCTTCAGTCAGCACCACCGCTGAAGCAGTCAGCGACGTTTGGTGGGCCACACCGCCATTCGGTCGATGATGCGGTCTCGCAGTACGAAGGTGTGAAAGAGAACCGCGCTGACATGCGCGGTGAAGGCCAGGAACAGCAGCAGGGCGAAAATTCCGTGCGCCTGGCGCAGCACCGCGTAGATGTCGATGTTGTGCGGAGCGATGCCGGGCAGGTGAAACGGCCCCAGGGAGACGATCGGATTGCGCGCGGCCGATAGCATCGCCCACCCCGTCAGCGGCTGAACGAACAGCAAGCCGTACAGCAGATATTCCGAATATGAGGCGATACGGCGTTCGGCTGGGCCCATGGTGGCCAAGAACGGCGGCAGGGTGTGGGTCCACCGGTTGATCAGGCGGATCACCGCGACGATCAGGATCAACACACCCAGCGGGCGGTGAATCGCCAGCAGCAGCGGGTAAAGGCTCAGTGAGGCGACCATGGTGACCCCGATGAGCAGCTGAGCGATGACCATGGGGGCCATCAGCCAGTGCAGAATCCGCGACGGAACGGCGAACCGCGGTGAGTCAACTAGTTTCTCGCTCATGACACGCGAACCTCGCTGGGCGACTTCGGTTCTCCGGCACGACGGGTGAAGGACCGCGCGTACACACCCGCCCGGGCCCTGGGGATCGGATCGTCCGACAGGTCCATTCCGTCCGGCAGCACCGTCGGGTCGAAGTTGATGTCCCGGGCGTTGCCTGGCGCTTCGGTCTGCACCGCGGAGATGATCACGGTGCCCGCGTCGATGGTGCGGCGAGTCGAGGGCCAGGGTTTGGTGGCGTCGTCGGTGGGGTCCCCGGGCTCTGCGATGGTGAGGACCAGGCGCCAGCGCACCGGCCGCTGCGCCACGGTGTGAATGAGTTCGTCGAAGAGGTAGTCATTGCCGGACGGCGGTGGCACGGGCGGCTGGTCGCCATCGTCGATCGGAGTCAGCGACCAGCGCACCGCAACGGTCGCGCCCGCCGCGTTGGTGAATCGAAAAGCGTTGAGGCCGTTGAAGGTACTGCCCGCGAAGCCCGCGCTGGGCGGTGCCTGTCTGATGATCTTCATCGCCGCTGCGGTCTCGGGATGGCGCTCCAGGAATGTCGCCATCCGCTGCGGGTCCGGCTTGCCGGTGTCGGGCTGCGGTTTGGACGCCAACAGCCGCTCGTAGAAACCCTGCGGTGTGCTGTCGGTGAACACCGGCAGGTTGATCATGGCGGTGCGCCACTGCTGACCGTCCGACGTCTGCAACAACAGGCCCAAACCGCGCACCGTGTCGGGTTTGTCGGCCTGATCGGGCAGCCCGCCGCCCAGCGAGAACCGCCCGACGACCGGCACCGTGCCGCGCCGGAACACCGAGGCCCGGCAAATGGCCGTGCCCGACCCGTTGCTCTCGAAAGTTCCTGTGGCGCTGAGCCCTTTGGCGTGGTTGCGGCGGAAACCGTCGTGGCGCCCGTAAATGTCCTCGAAGCGGTCGGTGAACCGGCCGGGGGTCAGAGCGCCGGGGCGCAGCCAGCCGCCGGTGTAACCGAAACCGGCGACGTCCACGGCGGCAAAGCCGGCGACCGCGCTCATCCCCAGCAAGGCCCCTCGCCGCGTCAGCGCGGCGCGCTCCGGAGCATCCTCGTCCTCGCCCGGTCCCATTCCGCCGTCCTCTCCGCACTGTCCCGACACAGTCTCAAGGCTTCTGCTCCCAGCGCACCACGAAGCGGTGCGGCGATAGGTTCAACGGGTCGATCAGTCGCTGCCGAGCGCCCGGTGTTCGATCAGGTCGCGCAGTCCGCCGGCGCCCAGCCGCTCCCGGAATGCCGGTGCCGTGTAGCCGACCACGGTGGCGGCGGTGCGAGCGCGCGCGGTCGCCGAGCGTGGCAGGTGGAACAGCACCCCGATCTCGCCGAAGTAGTCCCCGGGCCCGACCACCTTGAATAGTTCCTCGCCGCCGTCCGCCATTTCGTGCACGATCTCGATCTCGCCCTCGCTCACCACGTAGATCAGCTCACCCATCGTGCTCTGCTCGAAGAGCACCTCGCCGGCCTTCAACTCAACCGTCTCCGGCTCCCGATCGGTCTCGGCGAAATCGGGTGTCAGCTCGACGACGCGGTCGGCCAGCGGCAGCATCCGGCTGTCGTGGGTGGCCACCACCACTACCCGGTCGCCGTCGGCGAGCTCCCGGATCAGCCGCAACACCTCCTCGACCTGGATGAAGTCGAGGTGGGCGGTGGGCTCGTCGGCCAGGATCAAGGGCGGATCCAGTGCGATCGCGCGGGCGACCGCGACGCGTTGCTGCTGACCGCCGGACAGGTCACCCGGGCGGTGCTTCATGCGCTCACCGAGGTTGACGCGCTCGAGCAATTCCACGGCCCGCTTGCGCGATGCGGCCCGCGACATGCCGGCCGCACGCATCGGCACCATCACGTTCTCCAGCGCGGTGAGGCTGGGCACCAGGTTGAATGCCTGGAAGACGATGCCCACTTTGTCCCGCCGGTACTTGGCCAACGCGGCGCCGTCGAGGGTCGTGATGTCGAGGTCGTCGAACTTGATGGCGCCGGACTTGGGGCGCAGAATGCCGCCCAGGCAGGACAGCAGGGTGGTCTTCCCGCACCCGCTCGGCCCGAGCAGGATCACCAGGGAGCCGGACGCCACATCGAGGTTCAGCCCGTTGATCGGTCGCAGGGCGTAGCCGCCGCTGTAGTACTCGACGACCAGGTTCTGAATGCTGAGATCGCCCACTGCTTAGGGACCTCCGAACGCGAGAGCGGGATCAATGGCCACCACGCGCCGCAGCCCGGCAAGGCTGGCCAACAGGCCGATGACGATGGCAACTACCGGTAGTAGCACGTAGGCGAGTGACGGCACCGCGACGACCATCGGGAACAACGGCGCCAACAGCTTGGAAAGGATAACCCCTACCACCGCGGCCAGCAGCGAGACGATCAGCGCCTGCAGCGCCAGACCCGCCAGGATCGAACGAGTCGGCGTGCCGATCGCCTTGAACACCGCGAAGTCGCGTACCCGCTCCAGCGCGGACAGGTACACGACCGATCCGACGATGAGCACCGCCACGATCCACAGCAGGATCGCCACGATCGTGATCGAGTTGACCGCCACCTTCAGCGGCCGGATCAGGTCCTTGACGGCGCCGTCGCGGTCGAAAGTGCGGTAGCCGGCCGGCAGGGCACGCGGGGTGCCGTCGATGCCGATCGAGGTGACCATGGGTTGCCCGTTGTAGGCGACCTGCTGTAGGCCCTCGGTGGTCAGGAAGATGTTGGGGATCTTGGCCAGCGCCGTCGAGTTGGGCACGATGCCGACGATCTTGAGGGTGTGAGCACCGACCTGGATGGTGTCGCCGAGGTGGCGGCCCAGCGTGCTCGATGCGGCGACCTCGTCGGGCCGGGACGGCGCACGGCCTTCCGAAACCTGCGGCATCCCGGGTCCGTGCTCGGGCGCCCCGAATGCGGTGACGTTCCGCGTCGACGCGCCCTCTTTCATGATCGTTCCGACGCACCCCAGCGGCGCCGCCGCGGAAACGCCGGTCTCGCTTCTCACCCGGGCCAGGTCGACGTCGGGAAACGGGGTCGACCCCAGAAAAGGTCCGGCCGAGCCGTCCTTCACCACGAAAGCGTCGACGCCCAGCGAATCGACGGTATTGCGGGCCTCGACGGTGAAGCCATTCGCGAGCCCGCTCATCACGAGCGTCATCCCGAAGATCAGTCCGGTGCTGACAATGGCGATAACGAGGCGCCGCTTCCGCCATTGCATGTCACGCAGGGCAGCAAAGAGCATCCCCAGACGCTACCAACGTGCACAACCCCCGGACGGCTTTTGTCCAGGCCGCGTTATCAGGCAGGAGGCCCTTCCGAGCGGGCCGCCGGACGCCGCGATTCGGGCGTTTATGCCGCGTGACCTAGAATTGGTCGCGGTTAACTGCCGTAGCGCTGCTTTTGCCGGCGCAGGATTGGTGGTGTTCGGCGGGTTGAAGCAACAGCCCCGGTTTTGCGTGGTTGTCTGAAAACGAGCGTTTTCCCGCAAGGATGGATTTGAGATACAGCATGGTCGATCAACCCGGCGATACAGCGAATCGAGCCCCATTCGAAGTCGAGCAGTACGAGACAGACGGGGCCGTCGTGCTTGCTGTCTCGGGCGAAGTGGACATGCTCAGCGCTCCGCAGCTGGCTGAGGCGATACAGACGGCGTTGGCTCCCAAGCCCGCGGCACTGGTCGTCGACCTCACCAAGGTGGAGTTTCTGGCATCGGCTGGGCTGAGTGTTCTGGTGAACGGGCAGGCCGAGGTGTCGGCGCCCACCCGCTTCGCCGTCGTGGCCGACGGTGCGGCCACCAGCCGTCCGATGAAACTGATGGGCATCGACAGCCTGCTGTCGTTGCACCGCACCCTGGATAACGCGCTTAGCTGGATCGCCGGTGCCTGAGCCTGTCTCTTGCCGGGAGGGCTGGACCCGCTGACTGTAGGCCCGCTCATGACGCCTCTCGACGACCGGTCCCGCTTTGTCCGCATGCGGGTGGCCGCCGACGCGCTCAGCGCACACCGGATCCGCGTCGAGTTCCGCAATTGGCTCGACCGGCACTTCACCCTGGGCGCCGAGCGATTCAGTGATCTGGTGTTGGCCGTCAGCGAAGCACTGGCCAACGCGGCGGAGTTCGCCTACACCGACACCCCCCCGGGAACGATGGACGTCAACGCGGCCTATGACGCCAGCTCGGACACCCTCGCCGTCACGGTCAGGGATCGGGGCCGGTGGCGGCAGCGCGCCGGCACGAGGGACTTGACCAGAGGCCGCGGCATTCCCTTGATGCGCGTCCTTGCCGACGAAGCCGACATCGACGGCACTCCGCAGGGCACGCAGGTGACGCTGAAGTGGAAACGGCTCACCGCGCCCGCTCACTGACGCAGCGAGACTTCCTCCGGATTCATTGACTGAGGCGGATGCGACGCATACCGTCACTACATACGCTACGCATCGTAGCGTAATGGCCAGTTCTTTGCCTCGGAGGCAATCATGTTCGACCTGAAGATCACCGGTGGCACCGTCGTGGACGGCACCGGTGCGCAGCGGTATCGCGCCGACATCGGCATCAAGGACGGCAAGATCGTCGAGGTCATGCGCCGCGACGGCGACGGCCCGGCGCTAGCCGGTGAGGCGGCCGAGACCATCGATGCGACGGGGCACGTCGTCGCCCCGGGGTTCGTGGACATCCACACGCACTACGACGGCCAGGTCAGCTGGGACAGCCTGCTGGAGCCGTCGAGCGGGCACGGTGTGACGACGGTGGTGACCGGCAACTGCGGGGTCGGCTTCGCCCCCGTCCGGCCGGGCACCGAGGACTGGCTGATCAAGCTGATGGAGGGTGTCGAAGACATCCCCGGCACCGCGCTCACCGAGGGCATCACCTGGGGTTGGGAGACCTATCCCGAGTACCTCGACGCCATCGGCAAGCAACAGTTCGCGATCGACGTGGGCAGCCAGGTCGCCCATGGCGCGATCCGCGCCTACGCGATGGGCGAGCGGGGTGCGCGCAACGAGCCGGCCACTGCCGAGGACATCGAGGCGATGGGCAGGCTGGTCCGAGAGGCCGTGGAGGCCGGTGCGCTCGGGTTCTCGACATCTCGCACCCTGGCGCACGTGGCGATGGACGGCGAACCCGTGCCCGGCACCTTCGCCGCCGAAGAGGAGCTGTTCGGGCTGGGCAGGGCGATGGCCGCCGGCGGCCAGGCGGTCTTCGAGCTGGCGCCGCAGGGGGCGGCAGGCGAGGACATCGTCGGCCCCAAGAAAGAACTGGACTGGATGCGCCGGTTGAGTCGCGAGATCGACCGGCCGGTGTCCTTTGCCCTGATCCAGGTCGACGCCGACCCGAAGCTGTGGCGCGAGCAGCTCGACGTGTCCGCGGCCGCGCACGCCGAAGGCAGCCGCTTACACCCCCAGATCGCCGCGCGCCCGTTCGGCATGATGATCGGCTTCCAGGGCCACCACGGCTTCACGCACCGACCGACTTACCGGCGCCTGAAGGCGCAGTGCAGCCGCGAAGAGCTTGCCCAGCGCCTGGCCGATCCCGCGGTGAAGGCCGCAATCCTCTCCGAGGACGACCTGCCGCTGGACCCGACCGTGTTGTTCGACGGCATGTTCGCGATGGTGCAGCACTCGTTGGGACGGCTGTATGCGCTCGGCAATCCGCCGGACTACGAGCCGACCCCCGACCGCACTGTCGCCGCCATCGCGGCGGCGCGCGGCGAGGAACCGCTGTCCACCCTCTACGACCTGATGCTCGAAGGCGACGCGACGGCCATGCTGATGTTGCCGTTGTTCAACTACGCCGACGGCAATCACGACGCGATCCGCGAGATGATGCTGCACCCCGCCGGGGTGCTGGGATTGTCCGACGGGGGCGCCCACTGCGGAATGATCTGCGATGCCTCCTATCCGACCTTCCTGCTGACGCACTGGGCCCGGGACCGCAGCCGCGGTGAGAAGCTGTCGCTGGAGTATGTGATCCGCAAACAGTCCCGCGACACCGCCCACCTGTTCGGCCTCAGCGACCGCGGCACCATCGAGCCGGGCAAGAAGGCCGACATCAACGTCATCGATCTCGACGCTCTGACCCTGCACCCCGCGGCGATGGCTTATGACCTGCCGGCCGGTGGGCGGCGAATTCTGCAGAGCGCCAGCGGTTATGCGGCAACCATCGTCAGCGGCACCGTGACCCGCCGCAAGGACGTCGACACCGGCGCCCGTCCCGGCCGCCTGGTACGCGGGGCGCGTTAAGCTGCCCACGTGAAGACACGCCTCGTCCACGCCGGCGCGAAGGCCCCCGTTCGCAGCCGCGACGAGGACGCGATCGGCACCCCACCGCCCTCGCCCACTCTGGTGCCGGCCGAGCGCTACTACTCTCCGGAGTTTGCGGCGCTCGAGGTGCAGCGAATGTGGCCCAGAGTGTGGCAGGTCGCCTGCATGGTCGACCATGTGGCCGAGCCCGGTGACTACTTCGAATACCGTTGCGGGCCATACGGAGTGCTCATCGTCCGGGGCGAGGACGGGTCGCTGCGCGCGTTCCAGAACGCCTGCCGTCATCGCGGTAACTCACTGTGCGTGGGCTCGGGTTCGGGTCTACGCGAACTCAAATGCGGCTACCACGGCTGGACCTGGGATCTGGCCGGCGCGCTCAAGCGAGTGCCCGATCGCAAAGGTTTCGGCGCGCTGCGCATGTCCGATTTCCCGCTGGTGGCAGCCCGGGTCGACACCTTCGAGGGCATGGTCTTCGTCAACCTCGACCTCGACGCGATGCCGCTCGCCGAATACCTGGACGAGATTCCCCGGGACATCGCCTGGTGCCGCATCGGCGATTTCCGTTGCTATGCAACACTTACCGTGGAGGTCGAGGCGAACTGGAAGACGATCGCCGATGGTTACAGCGAGACTTACCACATCCAGACACTGCATCCGGAACTTCTGCGCTGCGTAGACGACGTCCATTCGCCACAACAGATCTGGCGGCACGCCGGTAAGTCGGATCAACCGTATGGTGTGCCGAGTCCACGTTTCGACGGTGAGCTCAGCGACGAAGAAGTATGGGACGCATACGTTTACACCCAGGGAGCGCTGATGGGCGCGTCGGCGGGCACACCGTTCCCCGCCGCGGACCGGCAGCCGGGACAGACGGTCGCCGACCTCATCGCGGCGCACACCCGCTCCTTCGCCGCCGGCCGGGGCGTCGACCTGGACTGGGCCGACACCGACCGGGTCACCCGGCTACACCAGTACAACGTCTTTCCGAACATGACGTTCCTGGCCAACGCCGACCACCTGACCATCATGACGTCGCGGCCCGGACCCGATCCCGATCACGGCGAGCTGACCATGTTTCTGATGACGCGCATGGCGCCCGGGGCCGGACACAACAAGCCGACCGATGTGCGGGTGCCGGCCGGGGATGCAGAACCCGGCATCGTGCTCACTCAGGACATTCGGGTGCTTCCGGGCCTGCAGCGCGGCCTGCATCAACCCGGCTTCACTCACCTGGTGCTGTCCAGCGAAGAGCGGCGTGTGATCAACATGCACCGCAATCTCGAGCGCTACCTCGATCTGCCCGACTCCGAGCGGATGACCGGCGGCGACACCGGCCGTCAGCTATGACGGCGGCCCGAGTGCCGACGTTCGCCGGTTTGTCCGACATCGGCCGGATCCGCGCCAGCAACCAGGACAGCTGGGGAGCCTATCCGGAGCAGTCGCTGTTCATCGTGGCCGACGGTGTGGCGTGCAGCACCGACGGCGCATTGGCGGCCGGCTTGGTGGTCGAGTTGCTGCCGACGTATGTGAGCCGCCATCTCAAGCCTGATGACCTCGGCGGCGAGGACGCCGCCGAACTGCTGGGACGCGCCCTCGTCGAGTACTGCGACGACTTCCGCGCTTTCGCGGCCACCGACGACCGTGCCGCCGGCGCCAACACCACGGTCGTGGCAGTCCTCGTGGTGGGAACACGGGCGTTGGTCGGCCATCTCGGCGACAGCAGGGCCTACCTGTTCCGCGACCAACAGCTGCAACAACTCACGCATGACCACAGCGTCATTCAGGACCTGATCGACGCCGGTGAGGTCTCGATCGAGCAGGCCGAGCGTCACCCCGCACGGGCGATTCTGACCCGGCATGTGGCGATGTTTCCGCGAGCGCTGCCCGATTCCGCGGCGGTGGACCTGCTTCCCGGCGACCGCATCTTGCTGTCCAGCGACGGGTTGCACGGAGTGGTCGACGACCCGACTCTGGCGCAGATCCTGGAGTCGCATCCCGAACCTGACGACGCCTGCCGGGCGCTGATCGACGCCGCGCTGCAGGCCGGCGGGCCGGACAACGTCACGGCGGTGGTGGTGGCGATTCCGCCGCAGTGACGAGACTTCCGTCAACACCGTCGAGTGCCGCCCACAGATCGCCGCGGGACTGATACTTTGCAACGCACCGCAAAGTGAGCCGGATCGGGGTCGGGCATGGATCAATTGACGATTTTCGACGAATCAGCCGACGTGGTGGTGGTTGGCTTCGGCGCAGCGGGGACCTGCGCGGCCATCGCAGCGCGTGAAAACGGGGCCGATGTGCTTGCGCTCGATCGCGCCAATGGGGGCGGGTCGACCGCCGTGTCCGGCGGAATCATCTACGCCGGCGGCGGTACCTGGGTACAGAAGAAGGCCGGTGTGAGCGACAGCTACGAGCAGATGCTGACGTATCTGCGCCTCGAGGTCGGTGACGCCGTCAGCCCGCAGACCCTGGAGTCATTCGTGGCGGGCAGCCCCGAAATGATCCGCTGGCTCAGCGATTACGGGGTGCCGTTCGATTCCACGGTGTGTCCCTACAAGACGTCCTACCCGAACAACCATTACTACCTGTACCACTCGGGCAGTGAGAACGCCGGTGCGTTCCGCGCCGTGACGCCACCCGTGCAACGCGGACACCGAGTGAAAGGCAAAGGCACTTCCGGCAAGAAGATGTACGGCCCCTTGGCGAAATCGGCTCTGGCCCTCGGGGCCCGGTTCTCGCCGCACACGACGGTCAACAAGCTGATCCAGGACTCCGGCGGCCGGGTGGTCGGGGTGGAGGCGACGACGATGCGTCACGCCCCGGCCCGCATTCAGCAGCGGTATTCGAGGCTGGCCGGGCTGTCGACCAAGCCCGGCATCTACTACCCGCCGCTGCGCGCCCTGGTGGAGCGTCGCCTGCGAGCGCTGGAACGCCGCTACGCCCGGCCGGTGCGGATCCAGGCGCGGCGCGGGGTGATCATTTGTGCCGGCGGCTACATGGCCAACACCGAATGGGTCAAACGCTTTGCGCCCCAGTACTTAGGCGGACTTCAGCTCGGCACCAGCGGGGACGACGGCAGCGGTATCGCGATGGCGCAGAGCGCCGGCGCCGTCACCGAACGGATGGACAACGTGTCGGCGTGGCGATTCATCACTCCCCCAAGCGCTTTCATCAGCGCGATCATCGTCGACGAGCAGGGCCAACGCGTCATCGACGAGAGCCGCTACGGTGCGGCGGTGGGCTATCAGATGGTGCGGCACCACCACGGCAAGGGCTGGCTGCTGGCCGACGCCGCGCTGCTGAAGGAGGCGCGACGGCAAATGCTGAAGCAGCCGTTGTGGTTTCAGCGCGCCCAGTCCGCAGCGCTGATTTTCCTCGACTCAGTCAAAGGCGCGTCGCTGCGCGAGGCCGCCCAACGCGCCGGCATCGATCCCGATGGCCTGGTCGCCACCGTCGAGGCGCACAACAACGCCATCGACACCGGTATCGCGGACCCCGTCGGCAAGCCGGCGGACTTCGTCCGCCGGATCGATCAACCGCCTTTCACACTGCTCAACATCTCGATCCGGCCGAACCTACTCAACCCGACGCCCATGCTGACTCTCGGCGGCATCCGGGTCGACGAAGGCACCGGAGCGGTGCTCGACGGCAGCGGAACGGCCATCCCGGGGCTGTACAGCGCGGGACGCACCGCGACGGGAATCTGCTCCAACTCTTATGTCAGCGGGCTCTCGCTCGCCGACTGCGTGTACGCGGGTAGGCGCGCCGGCAAGCATGCCGCCGCGGCTCAACCCGCCGACCTCTGAATCACCAAATCGACGGTGGCAGTGACCAAATCCGGTTGGTGCAACTGGACGAAATGGTCACTGCCGGTGGCGGAGATCCTCGGCGTCTGGGGACGCAGGGCGACCAGATCGGTGGTCGCATCGCGCCAGGCCTGCTCCAGCTTCTCGCCCTTCTCGGCGGGCAGGTCGGGCGGAATGATGAAGGGTTCCGTCCTGGTCAGCACCGCGGCCGGAACAGCCGGCACCGGTGGCGCGGCGGCAACCTGCGCGACGCTGCGGTCGATGTCCACGATCTCGAATGACGGTGAATCCGCAAACTGCGGCAGTGGCCCGTCCAGCGCCCGCCGATAGGCCGGCCAGTCGGATCCCAACAACTCCGGAATCTCGGCGGCGAAGGCGTCGACGAAGACCAGTCCCCGCACTTGCTCGGGGTAGGTCTGCGCGTACAGCCGAATGAACAACCCGCCCAGCGAGTGGCCGACGAGCACGTAGGGCCCGGGCAGGTGTGCGGCGTCGAGCAACTTGTGCAGGTCGCTCACCACGTCACTGGCCGTGCGCGGCATCGGTACCGGGGAACTGCGGCCGGAAAGGGTGGGCGGGTCGGAATTGCGAAGTGTTCCGGGCCGGTCGTAGGCGCAGACCCGGTGCGCGCCGGACAGCGCCGGCAACACGGCAGGTCCCACGGCCGGCGTCGCGGCGTCGGATGCACTCCACGGGTCCGCCGAGTTGTGGTAGCCGGACTCCAGAATGACGGTCGGACTGCCCCGTCCGCGGCATTGCAGGTAGAGGTGCCGTCCGCTGCCGATCTCCACCGGCCCGGCGAAGTCACCTCCTGCGCCCGCGGCGGGGCTGCTGCCGTGCGGTCCGGTGCAGCCCGCCGTCGCGAGGGAGACCAACAGGAGGAACGTGCTCAACGCGCGCATCGGCCCATTGAAGCGCACCGCGTCGGGTCTACACCGGGTAGCTGACCCCGGTCAGCTCCTCCGACACCGCCCAGAGCCGGCGCTGCAGCTCCTCGTCGTGCGACTGTTTGCTGGAGGCAACGACTTTCGGGTAGCCGCGGACTTCCTGGAACCCGTCCGGGCCGTAGTACTGACCGCCCTGCACCGCCCGGTCGGTGGCGGCCCGCAAGGTGGGCAGCGCGCCGAGTTCGGCGGGCTGGAAGAAAGGTTTGCCCACCCGGCCGATCAGTGTCGGCATGTGCCGCATCAACTCAGTGTCTGAAACGCCCGGATGCGCCGCCGCCGCGATGGTCGTGCCGTGCGGGGCCAGGCGGCGCTGCAGTTCGTAGGTGAACAGCAGATTGGCGAGCTTGGACTGCCCGTACGCGCCGACCCGGCTGTAGCTGCGCTTCCACTGCAGGTCGTCGAAATGGATCGCGGCACGGATGCGGTGCCCCACGCTGCTGACCGTGATCACGCGCGAACCAGGGACGGGCAGCAGCCGGTCCAGCAGCAGCCCGGTCAATGCGAAGTGGCCCAGATGGTTTGTGCCGAACTGCATCTCGAAACCGTCGGCAGTGGTCGACTTGGGCGGGTACATGACGCCGGCGTTGTTGATCAGCAGATCGATGCGGTCGTGATCGGACCGCAGTTGCGCGGCGGCGTCCCGTACGGACGCCAACGAGCCGAGGTCCAGTTCCTGCAGCTGGACCTGAGCACCCGGCGTTGCGGTGGTGATGCGGTCGACGGCCTGCTTGCCCTTGTCCAGGTTGCGCACGGCCAGCACCACGCGTGCCCCGTGGGCGGCGAGGGCGGCGGCCGTTTCGAGGCCGAGGCCGGTGTTGGCGCCGGTGACCACGGCGGTGCGGCCGGTCTGGTCGGGGATGTCGTTGGCGGTCCATTTAGTCACGGGGAACTCCTCTTGTAGCCGTTGACTCTGCGGTGAGGGCGACAAAGTGCGGGTTGGCGCCACCCTCTGCGCAGGATCATCGCGTAAGGTACTCGGTAAACGGGGCGAGCGCTCCGTTTGGTACGACTATACGGAACGCACGCCCCGCTTTGTCAACACTCGATATCAGGGAGGTCTGAAGTGGCGACCGCCGAGCGGCCGGTACGGGCCGACGCCGCCCGCAATCGAGCGCGCGTACTGGACGTCGCCTACCAGACGTTCGCGGCCGAGGGTTTGTCGGTCCCGATCGACGAGATCGCGCGCCGCGCCGGCGTGGGTGCGGGCACCGTCTATCGCCACTTTCCGACCAAAGACGCGCTGTTCCAGGCGGTGATCGCCGATCGCATGCGGCAGATGATCGACGAGGGACGCGCCCTGCTGAAGTCCGAGGACTCCGGCCAGGCGTTGTTCACATTCCTGCGATCGATGGTGCTGCAGTGGGGCGCCGCCGACCGGGGCCTGGTCGAAGCTCTGGCCGGCATCGGGATCGACGTCAACAAGGCAGTCCCCCAGGCCGAGGAGGAATTCCTGACCATGCTGGCCGAGCTGCTGCACGCCGCCCAGCATGCCGGTACCGCCCGGCCGGATGTCGGTGTGCCCGAAGTGAAAACACTGCTGGTCGGATGTCAGGCGATGCAGGGATACAACGCCGACCTCGCCGAGCGGGTGACCGATGTCGCCCTGGACGGTCTGCGCCGGAGCTGATCACCGTGCTGTCGCAAGTCGGAATCGCCCTGCCGGTGCTGGCCGCGCCGATGGCCGGCGGCCCCACCACTGCCGCGATGGTGATCGCCGCGGGCCGCGCCGGCAGTCTGGGCATGGTCGCGGCCGGCTACAAGACGGTGCACGCCGTCGAGGAACAACTCAGGCAGGTGCGCGCCGAATCGATCCCGTTCGGCGTCAACGTCTTTGCACCCAACCCACTGCCGGTCGACGCCGAGCTTTATCGCTGGTATGCCGATGAGATCCAACGCGACGCCGTGCGGTTCGGCCTGACGCTGCCGACCGAACCGATCGAAGACGACGATAGTTTCGACGACAAGATCCAGTTGCTCCTCGACGATCCGGTCCCGTTGGTGAGTTTCACGTTCGGCATCCCGTCGCCGCGGGTGATCAAGGCGCTGCAGGAGGCGGACACCATCGTCGTGCAGACCGTCACCAACCGGACTGAGGCCATTGCCGCTCGAGACGCCGGCGTCGACGCCTTGGCGGTCCAGGCCCACACCGCGGGCGGGCATTCCGGCACCCTCACCCCGACCGAGCCGCTGGTCCCGACCCCGATCACCACCCTCGTCGCGGAGATCACCCGGGCGGTCGAGCTTCCGGTTATCGCTGGTGGCGGCCTGGCCACCCCGCAGGCGGTGGCCGAGGTCATCCACGCCGGCGCCGCGGCGGCCGTCGTCGGCACCGTCCTGCTGCGCGCGACCGAAAGCGGTGCATCGCCCACCCACCAGGCGGCCCTGGTCGACCCGGCCCGCACCGAAACCGTGCTCACCCGCGCGTTCACCGGCCGGCCGGCCCGCGGCCTGCGCAACGCCTTCATCGACGCGCACGAAGCCGACGCGCCGTGGGGCTATCCCGCCATCCACCACCTCACCAGCCCGCTGCGCAAGGCCGCGGCCGCTGCCGGTCAACCGGACTTCGTCCACCTGTGGGCGGGCACCGGCTACCGGCACGCGACCGACGAACCCACCGCCGACATCCTGGGGCGCCTCGCCGGCAAGCTGTGATCAGGTGTGCCGTGCCGCCTCCTGGACGAGTTGGACGCGCGAGGCGTCACCTACCCATCAGGTTTGACCCGCTGCGCTGAGGCAAAACCGACCCTGCGGGTATGCCCGATAGAGCGCGCCGCGATACTAGGAGCCGCGACAACGCTAGGCCCGTCAACACCTCAACTGACGCCGGGAGAACACGCATGAGCGCCGAGCAGCCGACCATCATCTACACGCTGACCGACGAGGCGCCACTGCTGGCGACCTACGCATTTCTGCCGATCGTCCGGGCCTTCGCCGAACCGGCGGGCATCACCATCAAGACCAGTGACATCTCGGTGGCGGCCCGCATCCTGGCACAGTTCCCCGACCGGCTCAGCGAGGATCAGCGCGTCCCGGACAACCTGGGCGAGCTGGGCAAGCTGACTCAGGACCCGGACACCAACATCATCAAGCTGCCCAACATCAGCGCGTCGGTGCCGCAGCTGGTGTCGGCCATCAAGGAATTGCAGGGCAAGGGCTACAACATCCCGGACTTCCCGGAGAATCCCAAGACCGACGAGGAAAAGGAAATCCGCAAGCGCTACGCCAATTGCCTTGGCAGCGCGGTGAACCCGGTGCTACGCGAGGGCAATTCCGACCGTCGCGCCCCGAAGGCGGTCAAGGAGTACGCGCGCAAGCACCCGCACAGCATGGGCGAGTGGTCGATGGCGTCGCGCACCCACGTGGCGACCATGAAGCACGGCGACTTCTACCACGGCGAGAAGTCGATGACGCTGGACCGGGCGCGCAACGTGAAGATGGTGCTGGAGACCAAGAGCGGGGAGACGCTCGAGCTCAAGCCGAAGGTCGAGCTGCTCGAAGGCGATGTCATCGACAGCATGTTCATGAGCAGGCAGGCACTGCTCGACTTCTACGAAGAGCAGATGGAGGACGCACGCAAGACCGGCGTGATGTTCTCGTTGCATGTCAAGGCGACCATGATGAAGGTCAGCCATCCGATCGTGTTCGGGCACGCGGTACGCATCTTCTACAAGGACGCCTTCGAGAAGCACCAGGAGTTGTTCGACGAGCTGGGCGTCAACGTCAACAACGGGTTGGTCGATCTGTACAACAAGATCGAGTCGCTTCCGGCGTCACAGCACGACGAGATCATCCGCGACCTGCATGCCTGCCACGAGCACCGGCCCGAACTGGCGATGGTCGACTCGGCCAAGGGCATCTCGAACTTTCACTCGCCCAGCGACGTGATCGTCGATGCCTCCATGCCGGCGATGATCCGTGCCGGCGGCAAGATGTGGGGCGCCGACGGGCGGCCGAAGGACACCAAGGCCGTCAACCCGGAGTCCACCTTCTCCCGGATCTATCAGGAGATCATCAACTTCTGTAAGACCAACGGCCAGTTCGACCCGAGGACCATGGGCACCGTCCCCAACGTCGGACTGATGGCACAGCAGGCCGAGGAATACGGCTCGCACGACAAGACGTTCGAGATTCCCGAGGAGGGCGTCGCCAACATCGTCGACATCGACACCGGCGAGGTGCTGCTGAGCCAGAACGTCGAAGAAGGTGACATCTGGCGGATGCCGATCGTTCGCGACGAACCGATTCGCGACTGGGTCAAACTGGCCGTCAACCGGGCGCGCAACTCCGGGATGCCGGTGCTGTTCTGGCTCGACCCGTACCGGCCGCACGAGAACGAACTGATCAAGAAGGTCAAGACGTACCTGCAAGAACACGACACCGAGGGACTCGACATCCAGATCATGTCTCAGGTGCGTTCCATGCGGTACACCCTGGAGCGACTGGTTCGCGGCCTCGACACCATCGCCGCCACCGGCAACATCCTGCGTGACTACCTCACCGACCTGTTCCCGATCCTGGAGTTGGGCACCAGCGCCAAGATGCTGTCCATCGTCCCGTTGATGGCCGGCGGCGGCATGTACGAAACCGGGGCCGGCGGTTCGGCGCCCAAACACGTCCACCAGCTGGTGGAGGAGAACCACCTGCGCTGGGACTCCCTCGGCGAATTCCTGGCGCTGGGCGCGTGTTTCGAGGACATCGGCATCAAGACCGGCAACGAGCGCGCCAAGATCCTGGGCAAGACGCTGGATGCCGCGATCGGCACGCTGCTGGAGAACGACAAGAGCCCGTCCCGCAAGACCGGCGAGCTCGACAACCGGGGCAGCCAGTTCTACCTCGCCCTGTACTGGGCCCAAGAGCTCGCCGCGCAGGACGACGACAACGAGCTGAAGAAGCACTTCGCCGCGCTCGCCGACGCATTGGCCAAGAACGAAGACGCCATCGTCAGCGAATTGAACGCGGTACAGGGCGAGGAGGCCGACATCGGTGGCTATTACTACCCGGACCCGGACAAAACCACAGCGGTGATGCGGCCGAGCAAGACGCTCAACGACGCGCTGGCAGCCGCGCGGGACTAGTTTGTGGCTCCTGCCAGGGCGGGCACCGTGCCTTCCCGGTGCCACAACGACTGCGCGCCGACTTTGAACTGAGCGAGTTTGTCCAGGATCGTCTGCCCTTCGGGCGTGTGACCCCAGATGCTGATGCCCTGGTAAGTCGTCGGCTCCCACGTGGTTTCGTCGACGACGATCGGGTTCCAGCCGACCTCCCATTCGAAGCCGGAGGGCGTCACCGCATAGAAGGACAGTTCCCGGTCATTGGTGTGCTGGCCGACGCCGAGCGCCATCTCGAAGCCGAGTTCTTTGACCCGCTGATAGGCCGTAGTCATGTCGTCAAGGTCGGCGACCTGAATGTTGCAGTGCTGCACGCGGGTGCGAATCGGGTTGATCGGCAACCGGTTGACGGCCGCGATCGCCACCGAATGATGACGCTCGTTGACCCGCAGAAAGCGGATCTTGAACTTCAGCCCGCTGATGGTTTCGTCGATGAAGTCACTCAGCCGGGCGTCGAACACCGTCTGGTAGTAGCCGCGCACCTGCTCCGGCTTCTTGCTGGTGAGAGCGACGTGACCCAATCCCGCAGCACCCGTGACGAATCCGCCGCGGATGTGAAGCGGGACGGTGCTGATCTTCGCCCGGGTGAAGATCTCCTGGGTCAGGCCGTTGGGCCCGGGGAAACGCACCAAGCGCTCGACACCACGCAATGCGCACTCCTCCCCGGTGCCATCGGCCACGGGGACACCGTGACCGGTGACGCGGGCCAGGATTTCGTCAAACACGTTGTGGTCGTCCACTTCCCAGCCCAGCGCGGTGACGTCTTCGGCGGGCCCGCGCCGCAGCAAGAAGCGGCATTCATGGTCATCGAGCCGGAATCGTTGAACGTCGGGCAGGGCGTCGTCGAGGTGCATGCCGAGGGCATCGCGACCGAATCTGCGCCACTGCGCGAACTGGTTGGTCTCGATGACGAGGTAGCCCAGATGCACCTGGCCGAACACATCACGCATGAGCCAACCTCGAATCCGGTTGCAGGAACTCGCTGACCAACTGGTTGAACAACTCCGCGCGTTCCCACTGCAACCAGTGGCCGGTATGAGAGGTCATCACCAGTTCGGCGTTGGGCATCATGTTGAGCAACATCGGACCTCCCGCGGGTCGATTGACCTTGTCGTCACGTCCCCACAGCACCAAAGTCGGTGTCTGCAGACGCTTCAACCGCGCATCGCGGGTGAGGTCCATGCGCCAGAGCGTGCGCAACGCTTGCGGTCCCGAAGGGCGGCGCAACGGTGGATTGGCGACCACCTCGGGTTCGATCGACGCCTCGTAGCGCAGGTCGATCAGCTCGTCCGGCACCGAATCGCCCTCGTACACAAGGTAGGTGCGGATGAACGTCGCAAGCTTCTGCCGGCTCGGGCCCTCGCCGCCGTAATAGGACAGCAGACTGGTGAGCCCGGCAGTGGGCAGCGCCCGGGTGGTACCGATCCCCCCGGGTCCCATCAGGACCAGCTTGTCCACCCGGTTTGGGCTGTCCAGGGCCAGGCGCAGTGCCGCGGCACCGCCATAGGAGTTGCCGATCAGATGCGCGGTCGGAAGGCCTAGTTCGTCGAGCAGGCCGCGGATCGCCGCGGCGAGGTGGCCGAACGGATCGGACTGGTCCAGCGTCTTGGTGGAGCGCCCGTAACCGGGCATGTCGGGAACGATCACCCGGAACCGCTGTGCCAGTGCGTCGATGTTGCGGGAGTAATTCGACAAACCCGAGGCGCCGGGCCCGCCACCGTGCAGCAGCACAACGGGGCGTCCGCTGCCGGTCGCGGCGTAGAAGATCGGTTGGCCGTTGACGACGACCGTCCGTTCGGCCAATTCGGTGCTGGTCATGCCGGAACTCCGTTCACCAGGACTGAAGTGTCGGCGCAGTACAGGCCCTGCGGTGGTGGCGGCAACGCCTGCCCGGAATCCGCTGCGGCATAGATGAATCCGTCTGGGCGCACAATTGCCGCGGCAGCCTTGTGCTGGCCGAGCCAGGCGGTCAGGGTGGCGTCGCGGACCGGGCGGTCAATGACGCCGCGCCCTATCCACGCCTGCGCGCCGGCCGGTAGGGCACCGGTATGCAGTAAGGTCCAGCGGCCTTGCAGAAGGTCGTCGAGGCGCGTCTCGGCGCCGGAGTCGTCGGCAACCCAGGGCTGAATGATCTGCCGCCCCTGCGCTTTGTGACCGCCGGAGGCGAAGAATCCGTCAGGGTAGTGAGCCTCGGGGACCCAGTACAGCTTTTGGCCCTGCCGGGTTATCGCCGGCACTTTGGTGATCGCCCGGAGTAAGTGGTTACGGACGGCCGCCAGCATCTTGTTGTGCTCGGTGATGACGCGGCCCATCAGCACGGCCCGCCTGGTCACCTCGATCACATGCGGTTTGCGTTCTGTCTCATAGGAATTGAGCAGTGCTTCGGGTGCCTGCCCGCGTAGCACCGCAGCCAGCTTCCAGCACAGGTTGGCGACGTCGCGGACTCCCGCGGCCATGCCCTGTCCGATCCACGGCGGCATGGCATGTGCGGCATCACCGGCTAGGAACACCCGGCCCACCCGCCACCGGTCGGCGGTGCGGACATGGTGGCTGTAGATCACCGCGCGCAGAATTTTGACGTGCTCGTCGGTGATGCCCTGTTCATTGAGCACCTTCCAGACGGCCTCATCGCTGACCAGATTTTCGTCCGACTCCCCGGAACGGGCCGGGTACTCCCAGCGGTGGTGTCCCAGCGGTGTCGGGCAGTCGACGGTGGGGCGAGCGGGATTGCAGTGGAACCTGAGCCGGTCGTGGGCGTCCCATTCTTTGATCACCTCGGTGTCGATGACCACCCACCGCTCGGTATACGTCTTGCCCGAATACCCGACACCCAGTTGCCCGCGCGTCGGTGACGAGCCGCCGTCAGCGGCGATCACGTAACGGGCTCGGACCCGTTTGAACAGGTCGGAGCGGAGATCGGCCAGCATCAACTCAACGTGGTCGCCTTTGTTCACGACCCGCAGGCACTCGTGCTCGAGCATCAGCTCGACGTTGTCGAAACGGGCCACTCCCTCGCGTAGGACATGGTCGACCGCCGGCTGATAGATGAACTGCTGCGGCGGATGCCCGCAACCGTGCCCGGCGATGATCGTCTCGTAGAACGGGGCTCCGTCGGCGTCCACGAAAGCGACCGGGCGGTCGGGCAGCATGTCCTGCTGAAGCCGGTCGGCAAGGCCCACCGACTGCCATATCCGCATCACCTCCTCATCGGTGGAGATGGCCCGCGCCCGGTTGTAGACGTCCGGATCACGCTCGACGACAACAACTTTCAATCCTTGCCGACCCAACAGGTTGGCGGCCGTGGCACCGACGGGCCCGTAACCGACGATCGCCACGTCGTAGGCCGGGGCGGAACAGGCTGATGATCCCGAATCGCTCACTGCTGACTCTCATTCTCTGGGTGTCGTCGTCGACACTTGTACCGTAGTGATCCCTACGGTAATGTAATGATCGCTACAGAGTCAAGACCTTAGGAGATCTCGTGCTCACCGATACCGCCGAAGCGCTCTGGATCGCCGCACGCGATCGCGCCCCGATCCGCCCACCGACCGAATGCGCTCCCGGACTCAACCTCGCGGATGCCTATGCGATTCAGCAGCTCAATCTGCGGCGACGCATCGGCGCCGGCGCGTTGCTGGTGGGCCGCAAGATCGGCCTGACCTCGAAGCCCATGCAGGCACTGCTCGGCGTCAGCGAACCGGATTTCGGGTTCATCCTCGACGACATGGTGATAGCCGGCGAAAGCGTCGACATCTCGCGATTCTGCAGTCCGCGAGTGGAGCCCGAGATCGCCTTTCTGCTGGGGGATTCGCTACGCGGCCCAGGCGTGACCGCCGCGGATGTCTACGCCGCAACACAATCCGTGGCCGTGGCGCTCGAGATCGTCGACAGCCGCATCGCGGACTGGCGACTCACCCTGGTCGACACCGTGGCGGACAATGCGAGTTCGGGCGCGGTGGCTATCGGCGAGTGGGTGCCCTTTACCGGCGACGTGCGCCTACCGCAGCTCGCCGCATCGCTGGTCCTCAACGGCACCGAGATCGACCGCGGCACCGGCGATGCGGTGATGGGCGACCCCGCAGCCGCCGTCGCCTGGCTGGCCAACACGCTGGCCGAATACGGCACCGAACTGGTCGCCGGCCAATTCGTCATGTCCGGATCGTTCACCACAGCCGCATTCGTGACGCGGGGTGACGTCGCCGCCGCCACCATCGACACACTCGGCACCGTGTCCCTCGCCTTCGAATAGAGGAAACTGTTATGGCGCAATACGATTGGCCGGTGGCGATCATCGGCTCGGGCAACATCGGCACCGACCTGATGATCAAGCTCCTGCGCAGCGACGGCCCGCTTCGCCTCGCCGCCATGGCCGGCGTCGACCCCCGGTCCGACGGACTGGCGCGCGCCCGGCGCTTCCACGTGCCCACCACGGCCGACGGCGTGGACGGACTGCTGTCCATGCCGCACTTCGCCGATATCAGGCTGGTGTTCGACGCCACCTCGGCCGGAGCCCACCGCGCCAACTGGGCGCGTCTGCAACCGACCGGGGTGCGCATGCTGGACCTCACCCCGGCCGCCGTCGGCCCCTACTGCGTCCCAGTGGTCAACCTCGACGCACACCACGACGTCAACAATCTGAACATGGTGACCTGCGGCGGCCAGTCGGCGGTGCCGATCGTAGCCGCGGTCGCCGCGCACGGCATCGTCTCCTACGCCGAGATCGTCTCGGCCATCTCGTCGAAGTCCGCGGGCCCCGGGACCCGCGCGGGTATTGACGAGTTCATCGAAACCACCTCGGCTGCCGTGCAATCCGTTGGCGGGGCGCAGCGGGCCAAGACCGTCATGATCCTCAACCCCGCGGACCCCCCGGTGCTCATGCGCAACACCGTCTACTGTCTGGTTGACGGGAATGCCGATCATGCGGCGATCGAGGCGTCGATCGCCGACATGGTGGCCCGGGTCAACGCCTACGTGCCGGGCTACCGGCTCACCCAGGGTGTGCAGTTCGAAACCTTCACCGCCGAAAGCCCGTTGTACATTCCCGAGACCGGCAAGTTCACCGGAACCCGCGTCACCACAATGCTCGAAGTCGCGGGGGCGGGTGACTACCTGCCCCCATATGCCGGCAACCTCGACATCATGACATCGGCCGCGCAGGCCACCGCGGAGCACATCGCCCGTCAAACGGTCGGAGCCGCAACATGACTGGCCTCTATGTCAGCGACGTCACCTTGCGCGACGGGATGCACGCCATCCAGCACCAGTACACGTTGCGGCAGGCGGTGACGATTGCCGCCGCCCTCGACGCTGCCGGCGTCGACTCCATCGAGGTCGCCCACGGTGACGGATTGGCCGGCTCCAGTTGCGTCTACGGTTTCGGTGCGCACACCGACCTGGAATGGATCGAGGCCGTCGCGGCCGTGGTCCGGCGGGCGCGGGTCGCGACCCTGGTGCTGCCCGGAATCGGCAGTGTGCGCAACCTGACAGACGCACGCCGCGCCGGCGCCACCGTGGTCCGTGTCGCCACGCACTGCACCGAGGCCGACATCTCCGCCCGGCACATCTCGGCCGCGCGCGAACTCGGCATGGATACCGCCGGCTTCTTGATGATGAGCCACTTGACCACCCCGGCCGCACTGGCCGAACAGGCCGCGCTGATGGAGAGCTACGGCGCCACCTGCATCTACGTCGTCGACTCAGGGGGTGCGATGACCATGCGCGACGTCGCCGAGCGTGTCGATGCAGTACGTCAAAGGGTCTCAGCGGCAACGGAAATCGGCATCCACGCGCACCACAACCTGTCGCTGGGGGTGGCCAACTCGATGGTGGCCGTGGAGCACGGGGCCACCCGGGTCGATGCGTCGTTGACCGGAATGGGCGCCGGCGCGGGCAACGCGCCGCTGGAAGTGTTCGTCGCCGCCGCGGACAAACTGGGCTGGCCACACGGCTGCGACCTGCATGCGCTGCAGGACGCCGCCGACGATCTGGTCCGTCCGCTGCAGGACCGGCCCGTCCGGGTGGACCGCGAGACCCTGACCCTGGGGTACGCGGGCGTGTACTCCAGCTTCCTGCGGCACGCCGAGAATGCCTCCGCCCGTTACGGCATCGATGCCCGGACACTGCTGGAAGAGGCCGGCCGCCGCGGCATGATCGGCGGGCAGGAAGACATGCTGGTCGACATCGCCCTGGACCTCACAGCCCAGAACCTCAGTGAACGATGACGCCCCGGATGTTCTTGCCGTCCCGTAAGTCCTGATAGCCCTGGTTGACGTCTTCGAGTTGGTACTTCGCCGTCACCAGTTCGTCGAGTTTGAGGTGGCCCGCGTCGTACAGGCGCAGCAGGCGGACGATGTCGTACTGCGGGTTGGCCGAGCCGAACAACGAGCCCCGAATGGTCTTTTCGCCCAGCACCAGCATCCCCCCCGAGACGTGGACGGTCGCCTTGGCGGGGTCGGCCAAGCCCACCACGACGACGGTGCCGCCCTTGCCCACCGCGTCGAACGCCGCCGAGATCACGTCTTCGTCGACGGTGCCGACGGTGACGATGGCCTGGTCGGCGCCCTGGCCCCAGGACAGTTCGTTGATCTTCTCGGCGGCCGCCTCAGCCGTTTCGAAAGCGTGTGTCGCACCGAACTTCAGCGCGGTATCGCGTTTGAACGCTGTCGGGTCGACGACCACGATGTACTTGGCGCCGGCGTGCAGCGCGCCCTGGACGGCGTTGATACCGATTCCGCCGATCCCGTAGATCACGGTGATGTCGCCGGGCCGAACATTACCGGCGTAGGTGGCGCTGCCCCATCCCGTCGGCACGCCGCAGCCGACCAGGACGGCGACGTCCAGCGGTAGCCAGTCGTCGATCTTGACCACCGAGTGTTGCGAGACGGTGGCCTTCTTGGCGAAGGTGCCGAGCATACACATGGCGCCGAAATCGGTTCCGCCGCTGCGGAACCGGAAGGATCCGTCCGGCATGCAGCCTTCGAGGATCGTCGCGCCCATGTCGCACAGACTCTGCCTGCCGGTCGAGCAGTAGCGGCAGTGGCCGCAGCTGGGGATGAAGCTGCACACGACATGGTCGCCGGGCTTCACCTTGGTCACGCCCGGCCCGACGTCTTCGATCACCCCTGCTCCCTCGTGGCCCCCGACAATCGGGAAGCGCGGCGGCAGGTCGCCGTCGGTGAGGTGCAGGTCGGAGTGACACAGCCCGGCCGCCGTGTAGTTGATCAGGACTTCGCCCGCTCTGGGACCGTCCAGGTCGAGCTCCATGAGTTCAAATGGCCGGCCCGCTTCGATGAGGACCGCGGCAGTTGTCTTCATCGCTCGACGGTAACGCGCGGGATGCCCGGTTGGCGATGCCGCGGGCGGCATCACCTCGTTGGTGGTGTAGACCACTGAGTATGTCCCTGTTTGATATCTCCGAGCGCGCCCAGCAGTACCAGTCGGACCTGCTCGAGTTCATGGATTCGCACATCTACCCGTCCGAGGCCGTCTACGACGAGCAGATGCGGGAGGCCGGCGACCCGCACTTCCACCCGCCGATCCTGGAAGACCTCAAGACCGAGGCGCGAAAGCGCGGGCTGTGGAACCTCTTTCACCCGCACCCCGAGTGGGGACCGGGGCTGAGCAATCTCGAGTACGCGCCACTGGCCGAGATCATGGGTCGCAGCCACCTTGCCTCCGAGGCATGCAACTGCAGCGCCCCGGACACCGGCAACATGGAAGTCTTCACGCTGTTCGGCACCGACGAGCACAAAGAGCGTTACCTCAAGCCCCTACTGGACGGCAAGATCCGGTCGGCGTTCGCGATGACCGAGCCGGCGGTCGCGAGCTCGGATGCCACCAATGTCGAGATGTCGATGCTCCGCGACGGTGACGACTACGTCCTGAATGGGCGGAAATGGTTCGCCTCCAACGGAATGCACCGCAACTGCAAGGTGCTGATCGTGATGGGCAAGACCGACCCGGACGCCGCGGTGCACCGCCAGCAGTCGATGATGGTGGTGCCCATCGACGCCCCCGGCGTCACCGTGCGGCGCAATCTGTCGGTGTTCGGCTACCAGGACCGCGAGGGCCACGCCGAGATCGACTTTCAGGACGTCCGGGTGCCGTCCAAGGACGTGCTCAAGGGCGAGGGCGAGGGGTTCGCGATCAGCCAGGCGAGGTTAGGCCCAGGCCGCATCCACCACTGCATGCGGGCGATCGGCATGGCCGAACGGGCACTGGAACTGCTGTGCCGGCGTGCGGAGTCGCGGGTCACCTTCGGCAAGCCGGTCAGCGCCAACGCCAACATCCGGGACTGGATAGCCGAGGCCCGCATCGACATCGAGATGATCCGGCTCCTCACCATGAAGGCCGCGTACCTGATGGACACGGTCGGCAACAAAGCGGCCCGGACCGAGATCGCGGCCATCAAGGTCGCGGCGCCGAATATCGCGCTCAAGATCGTCGACCGCGCCATCCAGGTGCACGGCGGTGGTGGCGTCACCGACGACTTCCCGCTGGCCATGGCGTGGGCACACCTGCGCACGCTGCGACTGGCCGACGGGCCCGACGAGGTGCACAAGCGCGCGATCGCCAGCCAGGAACTGCGCAAGTACCGGAAAGCGACAGAGCAGTGACCGAAGGGGTCGTCGGCCTCGACCCGGACGCGGTGGCGCGCTGGCTCACGACGCTCGGCATCGAGTTCCAGGCGCCACTGCAGTTTCAGCGGATCGGCCTGGGACAGTCGAACCTGACTTACCGGGTCAGCGATGCCGCCGGCCGCTCCTGGGTGCTGCGCCGTCCACCGCTGGGGCATCTGCTGGCCTCGGCGCACGACGTGCTGCGGGAAGCGCGCATCATCGCGGCGCTGGCGGACACCCCCGTCCCGGTTCCCCAGATCCTGTCCACCACAACCGATTCCGAGTTCTGCGACGTGCCGCTGGTGCTGATGGAATTCGTCGAAGGGCTCGTGGTCGACACGATGAGCGTCGCCGAAGCACTGACGCCGCGGCAACGGCAGCAGATCGCCGTGGACCTACCCCGCACCCTGGCCAAGATCCACGCCGTCGACCTCGAGGAGGTCGGACTCGCCGACCTGGCCAGCCACAAGCCATATGCGCAGCGTCAGCTCAAACGCTGGGCCGGGCAGTGGGAGCTCTCGAAGACCCGCGAACTGCCCGAACTCGACGACCTCACCCGCCGGCTGGCCGCCGCCGCGCCCGAGCAGCGGGAAGTCAGTCTGGTGCACGGTGATTTTCACCTGCGCAACCTGATCACGTCGCCGGAGACCGGCGAGATCGTGGCAACGCTGGACTGGGAACTGTCGACGCTGGGCGATCCGCTGGCTGATATGGGCAGCCTGCTCACCTACTGGGCGGAACCGGGTGAAGCGCTCAGCGGCGACTACGCGCCGTCGACGCTGGACGGGTTCCCGAACCGGGCGGAGATGACCGGGCTGTACCTGGACGAAACGGGACGCGATGCCGCCGCATTGCAGTACTGGCACGTACTCGGCCTCTGGAAGCTGGCGATCATCGCCGAGGGCGTGATGCGCCGCGCGATGGACGTACCTCAGAACAAGGCGTCGGCCGGAACTCCGGTCGTCGAGTGGATCGACGCCCGGGTGCAGAAAGCACGCGAAATCGCCGACGCAGCCGGGATTTAACGCCGCGGTGCTCTACCGACGAGGTACCAGGTGTGCATCACGCCCTTACCTTTGACGTCGATGTCGCCGCGCTCCTCGAACACGAAGTCACGCTTGAGGCGGTCATAGACGTCCTGGGGCACCTGGATGCGGCCTTCGACGTCGGTGGTCTCCATCCTGGCCGCGACGTTGACGGCATCGCCCCACACGTCGTAGAAGAACTTGCGCGCCCCCACCACTCCGGCGACCACCGGACCGGCAGCCAGACCGATCCGCAGTGGAACCGCCCGCCCCCGTGGATCTTTCAGGTCCGCGACCGCATCCGCCATATCCAGTGCCAGCTGGGCCAGCGCCTCGAGGTGGTCGGGGCGCTGATCCGGTACACCGCTGACGACCATGTACGAGTCGCCGCTGGTTTTGATCTTCTCCAGACCGTGCCGGTCGACCAGCGCATCCAGTTTGGTGTACAGCTGATCGAGAAATCGGACCAGGTCGGTGGGTGCGGTGTCGCTCGCGCGACTGGTGAACCCGGCGATATCGGCAAACAACACCGAGGCGTCGTCATACTTGTCGGCGATCACCGTCCTAGACGGATCCTTCAACCGCTCAGCGATTTTCGCGGGCAGAATGTTCGCCAGCAGCGACTCGGACCTGAGGTATTCCGCTTCGATCACCCGCTCGGCGCGGGTGATTTCGCGCAGCGCCGACCATACGATCGCGATCACCATCAGCCATGAGGTGGCCACCGACACCATGTAACCGATCGCATACGCCCAATCCGGTTGCACGCCCGTATTTTCGGGCACCGTCAGCTGCAATGCCACCGTTAGTACCGCTCCCACGGCAGCCGCCACCGAGGCCAGCGCGATGTGGTCGATGCCGAGGACCAGCACGGCGATCGACGCACCCACCAGGTAGTAGAACTGAATCCCGGTTCCAGTGCCGATGCGTAAGCAGAGAACGGTGATGAACACATACGCCGCGATGATGAAAACCATTGGCGCAACCAGTTCCCCGTAGCGGTACAGCAGCGGGATCCCGAGGTATATGACCGTGCTGACGGCGCTGAGCAGCGTGATCGCCAGTACATCGCGCCCGATGAATATCCCGAGCAAGGTGTAGAAGGCACTGACCACGGCGCCGATCCGGCTGGCCCGGGTGAGCACGCGCTGCTGGCGGGCAACGCTTTTGGGATATGCCGCCATACGTGGCGGGAGGCGGCGGCGTCGACTTGTGACCGGCACCGCCGCCGCTGAACGCGCTTCGAGCGCCATAGGTGCAGAATAGCCCGGCGGCGGCCGGGTCAACGCGCGATTTCGCGGTGACCGGCGTCGAGTCGCCTTGTCCAACCGCGCGCATCAAGGTGCTCGAGTAAGGGGATCACCACCCGCCGGGTCGTGCTAAGCGCTTGGCGTGCTTGGCTTGTGGTGAACGGCTGCTCGAGCGTGGCCAAAGCGCGCATCGCAAGAGCGGGGGCGTTGGGCAACAGCACCACACCGTCGCCCAATCGCAACAGCCGCCCGGCGCGTTCGGCGGCGGCCAGTTCCCGGCTGCCGAGGTTCAGCGCCTGCAACTCGTAGGCCTCGGGTGCCCGGAACGGCTCGGCTCGCAGTCTGGTCTCCAACTCGTTCACAGACGCTTCGGCGCCACCGAGGTCGCTGCGGGTGCCGGGTAACCGGATGGTGCCCCCCTGCTGCTCCAGCCCGGCGGCACGGACGACGCCGTCGAGCAGAGCTTCGTCGGGCAGCGCCAGCAGGTCGCGGGCGGCACCGCGAGACAGGCCGTCACTCAGGGGATCTCGCGCGCGCACCTCGTCCACCGCGGCCCGCAGCCGACGTTGCCACGTCTCGTACGTCGGGCCGTGTACCCACCAACCGTCGAAGGCCAAAATGTGAGCCGGCACCGTCTGCGGTCGCAACCCCAGCCGGCGCAGGTGAGTCTCCCGCACGGCTCCGCGGCGCGCCACCTCGACCTCGACGTCACCGCCGGCCCCCGACCGGACCAATGCCGCGGCCCGGCGCGCGCTGTCGCCGCGCCGGCGCAAGGCGGGCGGTTCGGCATCGAGCACCTCGGCGCCGCCCAGCAGCCGCACGCTGCCCGGGTCGCGCAGCACCAGTCGGTCTCCGAGCACCAACGGCAGGTTCCGGTCGAGGGTGAGCCGGCCGTGATCGTCATCGAACGGCCGCAGCCGCACCGGCACGGCCGCCGTGCCGACATGGGCGATTAGCTGCGTCGGGGCCTCGCCCCACGGACCGCCGGAGATCCGCCGTACGTCGAGTAGCCGGGTGCTGGGCCACGCGCCGGGGGTGAGCAGCGCGTCACCGCGGCGGACGGCATCGCGCGGGACGCCGCGCAGGTTCAGCGCCACCCGCGCCACCGGTGCGAGCGTGGGGTACGGCTGCCCGCAGCTCTGTAACCCGCGGATCGTCGCCGATCGGGTGCGCGACGCGGTCAGCAGTTCCAGTCGCTCGCCGACGGCCAGCGTCCCGGCCGACAACGTGCCGGTCACCACCGTGCCGGCGCCGGTGATGGTGAAGGAACGGTCCACCCACAGCCGCACCCGGGCAGTGGTCTCCGGCGCCGGGACCTGCGCGAGCACTCCGTCCAGGGCGGTCCGCAAGTCGGCGAGCCCGGTGCCGGTGACGGCCGACACGATGACACTCGGCGCACCGCGCAAGCCGGTGTCGGCCAACTCGGCGCGGGCCCGTGCGAGCGCATCGGCGTCGCGCTCGGGTGCCCGGTCCGCGCGGGTGATCACGATGAGGCCGTGCCGGATGCCAAGCGCGGCAACGGCATCGCGATGGTCGTCGGACTGCGCCTGCCAACCCTCGTCGGCGGCGACGACGAAACACACCACCGGCGCCGGACCCAGGCCGGCGAGGGTATTGCCCAGGAACCGGTGATGGCCGGGTACATCCACGAAGGCAACCTGGCGCCCGGACGGCAGGGTGGTCCAGGCGAAGCCGAGGTCGATGGTCAGACCGCGGCGCCGCTCCTCTTCCCAGCGGTCGGGCTCCATGCCGGTGAGCGCGTGGATGAGCGTGCTCTTGCCGTGGTCCACGTGGCCGGCGGTGGCCACGACATGGGTGCTCAGGGCTGCTCACCCAGCGCCGCGCGCACCGCCACCAGTAGGCGGTCGTCGTCCGCCTCGGGAATGCAGCGCAGGTCCAGCAGACAGGCGCCGTCGTGCACGCGGGGTAGCACTGCGGGCCGGCCGGCCCGCAGCAGTGCGGCGGCCGACTCCGGCAGGCGGACCGCCCAACCCGGTAGCGGAACGCCGGGCGCACCGCCGCCACCGACTCGGCCGTCGTGGGCAACCACACTCGCCCCGACGGCCTCGGCCAGCCGCTGGGCCCGGGTATGCAGCCGGTCGCTGTCGGCGTGCAGTGCCGCGGTCACCGGGGAGCTGCCGGCGCGCACCGTCGCCTCAAGGGCGGCCAGGGTGAGTTTGTCGGCGCGGACCGCCCGGGCCAGCGGATGGCGCGCCAGCGTGGTGATCAGGTCGGCGCGGCCGAGGAGGATTCCGGCCTGTGGTCCGCCGAGCAGCTTGTCGCCGCTGGCAATGACGAGGTCGGCGCCCTCGGTGAGTGACGTGGCGGCGTCGGGCTCGACGTGCAGCACCGGGTCCGGCTCGAGTAACCCGCTGCCCAGGTCCGCGATCAGCGGGACTTGCCGGTTCGCGGTCAACACACGCAGTTCAGCGAGGGACGCGGCGGCGGTGAACCCTTCCACCCGGAAGTTGCTCTGGTGCACCTTGAGCACGCAGCCGGTTTCCGGACCCAGCGCCGCCTCGTAGTCGTGGAGGTGGGTGCGGTTGGTACTGCCGACTTCGCGCAGTCGCGCACCGGTCGAGGCGATCAGGTCAGGCAGGCGGAAACCGGCACCGATCTCGATGAGCTCCCCGCGGCTGATGATCACGTCTTTGCCGGCGGCCAGCGCGGTGGTCGCCAGCACCAGGGCGGCGGCACCGTTGTTGACGACGAGGGCGTCCTCGGCCGCCGGGCAGGCGGTCCGCAGCGCTTCACGCACTGCGACGCCACGTTTGGAGCGGGTGCCGGTGGGGAGGTCGAGTTCGACGTCGACGTAGCCGCTCGCGGCCACCAAGGCGGCGACCGCGCCCGCGCCCAGCGGTGCGCGGCCGAGGTTGGTGTGGACGACGACACCAGTGGCGTTGAGCACCGGCCGCAACGAGGTGGTGGCCTGGGCGGCCAGTGCGTGTTCAAGTGCCTCAGGCACCTGGTCGGGCCCCAGGGCGCCGTGCCGTGCCCGCTCCTGGATTTCGCGTATCGTCACGCGGATAGCCTTGTCGCCCAGCCTTTCTCGCTGCTCTTGCACAGCCGGTAGGGCCAGCAACTGATCCGTGCGCGGGATCAGTCGGCGCGGGTCGAGCTGCGTCACGTGACCTCTCTCGGTGGGCTTTCACTTTTGAAGCAAAAGCGGAGGCGGACGGGAATCGAACCCGCCAGACCGAGATGCTCGATCTCACCGGTTTTGAAGACCGGGGGGACCACCAGGAACCCAAACGCCTCCACGGGTAAACGTACAGGCCGGGCGGTGAGCCGGGGTCGCGGTGAGGTGGGCAGCTCGCGCGGCGGGGCGGCCGGAGATTGCTCGGGCCGGCCTTTCCCTGCCGGCGACTGCCCCTTCAGTCACTCGCAAATGAGTCTTGTGATCAGGGGTATGCATGGCGGCCCTGGCGGATACGGCGGCGGAAATCCTTCGATGATGACCGAGTCGGTCACCGGGCTGTTCTGATCGAAATACCAAGGGTGGCAGACGGTCATGTCCCAATTGGGCATGTGCTTCATGATCGGTGAGCCTGGGCACCATTGGTAGGTGCAGCTGTTCGTTGGGGTGGCTAACGTGCTTCCATCCTGGCAAACCATCGGTGCGGGATTAGCGTGAGCGGTACCTGCAGCCAGTTCCGGACCGATGAGCAGAGAGCCGACCGCGGTCAGACCCACAAGAGTTAATCGCAACATGTGGTTAGTTCTACGGGCGGTCGCTTGCCGGAGGTTCGCGTAATTCTTGCGGGATTCTTGCGCCGCATCGCGATCTGCCCACCGCGCCGCGACAAGAACCGGTGCGGGCCCGCCCACGTACGCTCGGGAACATGACGCGGCTCACCGGCTATGCGCACGGCGGGGGCTGTGCCTGCAAAATCCCACCCGGCGAGCTTGAGCAGGCGGTGCGCGGGCTCACCGGTCAGGCCGGCCCCGATGTGCTGGTGGGTCTGGACGACGGTGACGATGCCGCCGCTGTCCTGGTCGGCGATCTGGCGGTGCTGTCCACCGCGGACTTCTTCACTCCGGTCGTCGACGACGCCTACGACTGGGGCCGGATCGCCGCGGCCAACGCGTTATCGGACATCTACGCGATGGGCGGGCGCCCGGTGATCGCGATCAACCTCGTCGGCTGGCCGCGTGACGTGCTGCCGCTGGAGTTGATGACCGAAGTGCTGCGCGGCGGCCTGGCGGTGGCCTCGGAAGCGGGCTGCCCCGTCATCGGTGGCCATTCCATCGACGACCCGGAACCCAAGTACGGCATGGCCGTCACCGGGGTGGCCGAACCCGCGAGGTTGCTGCGCAACGACGCCGCCGAGCCGGGTCTGCCGCTGACACTCACCAAACCGCTCGGCGTCGGACTGCTGAACAACCGGCACAAGCAGACCGGCGAGGTGTGCCAGGAAGCGATCGACGTCATGACCCGGCTCAATCGCGACGCCGCGCAGGCGGCGGTGACGACCGGAGCCCGGGCGGCCACCGACGTCACCGGTTTCGGACTGCTGGGACATCTGCACAAGCTGTGCCGGGCCTCCGGCGTCGGCGCCGTCGTCGACCGCGCCGCGGTGCCGGTGCTCGAGGCAGCCCGCGTGGCGCTGAAAGACGGCTTCGTCTCCGGCGGCACCCGCCGCAATCTCGACTGGGTGCGGCCCCAGCTGCGAACCGCGACCGACGTGACCGAAGACGACCTGTTGCTGCTTGCCGACGCTCAGACCTCCGGGGGGCTGCTGGTGGTGGGCGAGCTGCCCGGCTATCCCGTCATCGGGCACACCGTAAGCGGCCGCGGCATCGAAATCCGTTAAGCCGCTTCAATTAGCGGTGGTGATCGAGTCGTCGGTGATCCCAGCCGCCCGGCGCGCGGCGAGCCGGCGCTTCTGCGGCTCGATCGTGTAGCGGGGATCCCGCGCCGACTCCAGGCCCGCCTCGAAGAACCCGAACCGCAGCATCGCCGACGCCGTCAGCAGCGTCGCGCCGGATACCGCGGCTATGCCGCGGTGCCCGCCACCGAGCAGGGCGCCCAAACCGCCTGCGGCGGCGAGTATTTCGCTCGTCTGCAGCAGCCAGCCGGGCCTGCCCTGGTGGAGCGGTTCTCTGGTGACCGGGTCCATCCGGTACTCGGTGAATCTCGCCGAGATCAGATCACTCACCGCGCCGATGACGGCCAGCGTGCGGGCGGGTCCGGCCTCAGCGACCGGGGTGGTGATCATCGCCAACCCCGACGCGGCCAGGCTCGCCGAGCTGGCGAAGACGAACGGCAGGTCTTTGTGGGCGGCGTTCCACGTCGGGGTTGCGGTGTCGGACAACAACACTGCGGTATAGACCGCCAGCGGCGGAGAGAACAGCGCGGCCTCCAGACCGGCCGGCCCTTCCATGGCGCGCAGCACGGGCCGCAGCGGACCGAGCGGCAGACGCTCGCCGGTCATCCGGTCGACCTCAGCCGCCGCAGCCACTCCGATGCCCGCGCTGAAGAAACTGAGAATCCAGGAGCCGATGCTCATCGGCGAGGTCAGCTTGAAGGTGCGCAGCATATTGACGAACCGCTCGGGCCGGCCCAGATCCTTGACCAGCGCCACCGCCCCCAGCAGGACGGCGCCCAGGGCGGCCAGCCTGGTATTGCGGCGCAACACCTTTCGTCCTGTCAGCTGAGCACCGGCGGCCAACAGCCCGGATCCGCCGGCCACCCCACCGAGGAACAGATACGCGGCGACTTCGTGGCCCCAGGGTGCCGGCTTGACCACCGGACGTCCGTAGTACGACGAGAATTCGGCCTCCGGGACCATCAACGACTCGTCGCGCCGGCGCCCCTTGCCGTCGCCCCGTCGACGCTTGCCGCCCGAGGGTGGTCGCAGGCTGTCGTATTCGGAGGTGCTCACCGCGCCCGCCAAAAGGCAACGGCGCCAGCGGCGAACATTCCCGCGGCGGCCACCCCGGCCCGCTTGAACATGGTCATCAGATCCGCCGTGCATACCCGCGGGTCCGGCGGCAGCCCGTACACCTCAGGCTCGTCGAGCAGCAGGAACACCGACCCGGTGCCGCCGACGCCGTCGTGTTCGTTGGCGCCGTACAACCGCGCCTCGGTCATGCCGTCGGCGTGCAGCGCGGCGACCCGTTCGCGGGCTTGGGCGACGAGGTGGTCGTGGTCGCCGAACTTGATCGAGGTCGTCGGGCAGGTCTGAGCGCAGGCCGGCGTCTGGTTTTCCAGCAGCCGGTCATAGCAGAGCGTGCATTTCTGGGCCACTCCGGTGACGAACTCATGCTCCGGCCGTTCCGACCGTTTGGCGGGTGTTGCGTAAGTGCCGTCGCTGCGTCGTTCGACGACGCCGAACGGGCAGCCGGCCACGCAGGTGCCGCACCCGTTGCAGACGTCCTGCTGCACGACGACGGTGCCGAATTCGGTGCGGAACAGTGCACCCGTCGGACACACGTCGAGGCAACCGGCGTGGGTGCAGTGCTTGCAGACGTCCGAGGCCATCAGCCAACGGAACTCGGGGGTATCCGGCGGAGTGGTGTCCACCCGTTCAGCCACGGACGGCATGCCCAGACTCACCAGGGCACGCCCGGACTCGCGGGCCTGCTCGATGCGGTCGGGGCCCTGTTCGACGAACGCGACGTGCCGCCACGTGCTGGCGCCCAGCTGGCCGGTGTTGTCGTAGGACGAGCCGAGTATCTCCAGGTCACCGTCGCGCGGGTTGCGGTTCCACTCCTTGCAGGCCACCTCGCACGCCTTGCAGCCGATGCAGATGGAGGTGTCGGTGAAGAAACCTTTGCGCGGCTTGGGATCCGGCCACCCCACGTCGTCACCGGGGTCGGTCGATTCGACCAGCTGCGTCATCAGCCCTCCCGTTGTGGATGTGTCACGCGGACATTGTCGGTCTCCACGGTTACCCCCGCGCGCGACTGATACTCCTCGATCAGGCGCAGCAACTCCTCACCCTGCGGCCGTCGGCCCGGACGGATGTCACATGAACCGGCCTTGGACTCCTGAATCTGCACGTTCGGGTCCAGCGCGACCCCGAGCAGGTCGTTGGCCGCGTCGCCGCTCACCACGGCGTCACTGCCCACTCCCCAGTGGTACGGCAGCCCGATCTGGTGGACGGTGTGCCCGCCGATCACCAACGGCCGCATCCGTTCGGTGACGAGCACCTTGGCCTCGATTGCGGCTCGCGGCGACACGATCGTCGCCCAGCCGTAGGGTTCCAGACCGCGTTCGGCGGCCAACTCCGGTGACACCTCACAGAACATCTCCGGCTGCAGCTCAGCCAGGTACGGCAGCCAGCGGCTCATCCCGCCCGCGGTGTGGTGTTCGGTGAGCCGATAGGTGGTGAAGACGTATGGGTACACGTCACCGCCGGGATCACCGGCGCTGGGCGCAAACAGATTGTCCTTGCGGGGGAACATGATTCGCGACGGACTCTGCTGCTGCGGGTACAGCGCATTGGCCACCGGCGACTCCTGCGGCTCGTAGTGCGTGGGCAGTGGGCCGTCGACCAGCCCCTTGGGCGCGAACAGCCAAGCCTTGCCGTCGGCCTGCATGATGAACGGGTCGTCACCGGCCAGAGCGTCCGGACCGCCGATGTCCGGATCCGGGCGGACGTCCGGGGCGCGGTCGACCGGGAAGTCGGGCACGTCATCGCCTACCCAGAGTCGCTGCTCGGCGTCCCACCAGATGTAGCGCTTGCGCTCGCTCCACGGCTTGCCGTCCGGGTCGGCCGAGGCGCGGTTGTACAGGATGCGGCGGTCGGCGGGCCACGCCCAACCCCATTCCGCCTGGCTCGGGCTCGGGCCGCCTAGCGGGGCGCGGCGGGCGGCCTGGTTGACGCCCTCGGCGTACACACCCGAGTAGATCCAGCAGCCGCAGGCCGTGGACCCGTCGGCGCCCAGTTCGGTGTAGCCCGGTACCGGCTGGCCCGCCTTCGGCCCGGTCAAGTAGCAGCCGCTGATCTCGGCCAGCACCGCCGCGGAGTCGGGTTCGCCATGCTCATCGGTGGGGTAATCCCAGGTCAGGTCCAGCAGCGGGCGGTCGCGTTCGTCGGTCGACCCGGCCAGTCGCTGCCGGATGCGCTTGCCTAACTCGATGAAGAACTGCAGTTCGCTCTGGCAGTCACCGGGCGGCTGCACGGCCTGATGCCGCCACTGCACCAGGCGCTGGGTCTGGGTGAACGAGCCCGCCTTCTCGACGTGGGTGGCCGCCGGGAAGAAGAACACCTCGGTGTCGATCTCTTCGGTCTTGAGCTCACCGGAGGCGATCTCGGGGCCGTCCTTCCAGAAGGTGGCCGACTCGATCAGGTTCAGGTCGCGCACCACCAACCATTTCAGGTGCGACATTCCCATGCGCTGCATCCGGCCGTGCGCCGATCCGACGGCCGGATTCTGACCGAGCAGGAAGTAACCGTCGACCTCGTCTTCGAGCATCGACATGACCGTCTGATAGGTGCCGTGCGGGCCGGACAGCCGCGGCAGGTAATCGAAGGCCCAGTCGTTGTCCTCGCGGGCGGCGTCTCCCCACCACGCCTTGAGCAGGCTCACCAGGTAGGAGTCGGCGTTGGCCCAGAAACCCTTCTGGTTCTTCGGGCCGACGGCTTCGATGTACTGCTGGTAGGTGTCGTGGACGCCGGCTTTGGGCATCGACAGATAGCCGGGCAACAGGTTGAACAGCGTCGGGATGTCGGTGGAGCCCTGGATGGTGGCGTGCCCGCGCAGCGCCATGATCCCGCCGCCGGGCCGCCCGACGTTGCCCAGCAGCAGTTGCAGAATCGTTGCGGTACGGATGAATTGGGCTCCGAGCGTGTGCTGCGTCCAGCCCACGGCGTAGGCGAAGCAGGTGGTGCGTTCGCGGCCGGAGTTCTCGGTGACGGCGCGGGCCAGGTAGTCGAAGTCCTCGACGCTGATGCCGCAGACGTCGCGCACCATCTCCGGGGTGTAGCGCGCGTAGTGCCGCTTGACGATCTGGAATATCGACCGCGGGTGCTGCAACGTCTCATCGCGCTGGACGCGGGCGTGCGGTAGCGGCGGGCCGCCACTGCCGTGCACATCACCGGCGGCGCGGGCCGAAGCGCTGGCCCCGTGCTCGGGGTCGGGCGCATCCTCTTGTCCCGCGTACGCCCAGGTCGAGATGTCGTATTGCCCTGTCTCGGGATCGAAGCCGGAGAACAGCCCGCCCAGATCCTCGCTGTCCCGGTAGTTCTCGTTGATCAGGGTGGCCGCGTTGGTGTAAGCCAACACGTATTCCTTGAACCAAAGGTCATGAGCGATCACATAATTGATCAACGCGCCCAGCAGCACCACGTCCGATCCGGCCCGGATCGGGATGTGTTTGTTGGACACCGCCGAGGTACGAGTGAAGCGCGGATCGACGTGAATGAGCTTGGCGCCGCGGGCTTTAGCCTCTTCCACCCACTGGAATCCGACGGGGTGACACTCGGCCATGTTGGAGCCCTGGATGACAATGCAGTCCGCATTGGCCATGTCTTGCAGTGATTGGGTGGCGCCGCCACGCCCGAAGGAGGTTCCCAGACCGGGAACCGTGGCGGAGTGTCAAATACGGGCTTGGTTCTCGATCTGGATGGCGCCGGCGGCGGTGAAAAGCTTCTTGATGACGTAGTTCTCTTCGTTGTCCAGCGTCGCCCCGCCCAGCGCGGCGATCTTCATGGTGCGCCGCAGGGGATGACCGTGCTTATCGATGTCCTGCCAGGCGTTCCGGCGGGCTTCGACGAACCGGTCGGCCACCATGTCGATCGCTCTGTCCAGCTCCAGCGGTTGCCACTCGGTGGCGCCAGGCGCGCGGTAGAGCACCTTCATCTGCCGGCCCGGAGAGTTGACGAGCTGCTCACTGGCCGACCCCTTGGGACAAAGCCGGCCGCGGGAGATGGGCGAATCGGGGTCACCCTCGATCTGCACGACCCTCTCGTCCTTGACGTACACCTTCTGCCCGCAGCCGACCGCACAGTACGGGCAGATGCTCTGCACCACCCGGTCGGCGGTCGTCGTACGCGGGGTGAGGGCGCGGGTCTGCTTCGACGTCACGGCCGGACCACGGCCCAGAGCATCCCCGGACCGCAACTGCCGGACGACGGGCCATTCCAGGAAAAGTCGGGCGAGTCCCATGACGACAACACTAGTGCGGCCGGAGGCGCGCTGGCGCGCCGCGGAGCAAGTGTGCGCTAATCGGCCCGGGATTTCGGCGTCAATCCACAGACAATTCGAGCCGGTTCAGACGCCGCACCAGGATGCTGGGCAACCACTCTCCGACCTCGGCCGCCTCGAGCCACGTGGTGCGCTCGAGCAGCATCCGAAACACGATCTGCGCTTCCAGCCGCGCGAGTGCCGCACCGATGCAGAAGTGCGCGCCTTTACCGAACGTGACATGGCCCCGGGCGCCGCTGCGATCCAGATGGAAGTCGTTCGGCGCCTCGAAATGTGCAGGATCCCGATTGGCCGCACCCCACAGCAAGAGCAAATGCGAGCCAGGGGGCAGCGCCACGCCGCCCAAAGTCGTGTCGCGCCAAACATGTCGGTAGTGACCGCGGAACGGCGGCTCGTAGCGTAGTGCCTCTTCGATGAACGCGTTCAACAACTCGGGACGCTCGCGCACCTGCCGCTGGATCTCGGGCCGGTCGGCGAGAAGCCAGGCGGCGCTTCCCAACAGCGAGGCGGTTGACTCGCCCGCCGCGCTGAACAGCGTGAGCATGATGCCCATCGCGACGGGCTGATCCACCTCGCCGCGGGCGTAGCGGGCTGCCATGTCCTGAATGAGGCCGGAATCTGTTGTGCTTTGCGCCTTTTCGAAGTGCTCGAGAACGTAGCTGGCCAGTTCGAAGGCCGCCATGCCAGCCGCTTCGAGTTGGGCCTGTGTCACGACTCCGTCAAGCAGCGTCGTGGTCGCGAAGCCGAGCCGGATCAGGTTGTCGACGTCGGATTCCGGCAGACCGAGGAGCTTGGCGACCACCATCATCGGCAGCCGGTTCGCCATCGCGCTCATCCACTCGATCCGCCCGTCGCGCAGCGACTCATCCCAGAGCCGAGCCGCGGTTTGCCCGGCGAAGTCCTCGATGATCCGGACGCGCTTGGCAGAAAGGTGCGGCAGCAATATCTTTCGATGCGCGGCGTGGGTGGGGTCGTCGGCGGTCGCCAACGCGTGGTTCGGGCTTCCGGCTTCGATCATCTCGAACGGGGTGACCGTTCCGTCCTCGTGATAGACCATGGTCGCGGTGAGATTGGACGAGAAATCCTCGACGCGGTTGACGGCATCGATCAGCGCATCCCAGCCGCATACGGCATAGAACTCCGAATCCCCCACCCGATGCACCGGGGCTTGAGCGCGCATCCGGTCGTACATCGGGTAGGGGTTCTGCAGTGTTTCGGCGCCGAAGAAGTCATGCGGATCGGCCACGGGGGCAGTCACACAGTTCAGGCTCGATCGTCTCGATCAGAGGGTCAATAGGAATCCGGAAAGTTGAGGAGCCGCCGGTCACCGAGCCCGCGAGCACGAATTCAGCTGGAGGGCGCCACCAGCGACTTAACCTGACAAACTTCGCCGGCATTTCTCACTGTGCGAAAATCATCTGAGATGTTCTCGACACCCAGGGGACTCCAGATATGCCGCGGGACTGGCCGTTGGACGGAGATCGCCACGACGAGGCCGCCGACCGCATCTACACCGCCGAGCCTTCTTGGCTTTGTGGTGCTGGCCGGTCAAAGATCCCGCCGACGAACGCGCCATGGTGGAGCGCTTCCTCGGCCCGTCTTACCCGTCCTGACAGCACCGACGTACACAATACGTTTTCTTACTGCCGTATGGTCAGCAATGGCGGTGCGGCCGCAGTTCGTAATCTGCGGCGTTCGGTCGGCTGGTCCATCGCCAATAGTCGAAGATGCGGAATCCGTACAGTGTCGGCAATTCTCCCGCGGTGTTCTTGTAGTAGCTGCTGCTGACCGCCGGGTGGCTGTACACCATAGTTTTCAGCCGGTCCTGATTGCGCCGGTTGTAGTCGTCGCACACGTCCGTGCGGGGCATCGCCGAGCCGTGGCCGTGTGCCAGCACCATGTCGATGCATCCCATGATGTAGCGCATCTGGCATTCGGAGTTGTAGATGATGCTGGCCCCGTTGACGCCGTTGGTGCCCGGCCCGTACATGCAGAAGAAGTTCGGGAAGCCCGGGACCGTGATGCCCAGGTATGCGTAGGCGGAGTCGCCCCAGACCGAATTGAGGTCGAGTCCGTCGAGTCCACGAATGTCGATGGGCCCGAGTTGGTGGTTGACGTCGAATCCGGTCGCCCACACCAGCACATCCACCGGCCGGTGGACGCCGTCGATGGTGGTCACCCCGTCCTCGGTGATCTCGGCGATCCGGTCGGTGATGAGTTCGACGTCGTCGCGTTGCAGCGTTCGCAGCCAGGTTCCGTTGTCCTGCAACGTCCGCTTGCCCATTGGCGGGTAATTCGGGGTGACCTTGGCCAGTAGTTCTTCGTCCTGGCAGAAAACCCGCATCCACGCGATGAACATCTCGCGGATGGCGTGGTTGGACTCGTTGCACGAGAGCCCACCGTTGTCCCAGTCGGGATCGATGCGGACCTGCTCGTCGAGCGCATCGGCGAGTGGCCACCACGACACGAACCGCAGCCATCGGCCGTAATAGGGCAGATGACGGATCGCCCATCTCGCGCCGTCGGGTACGGCGTCGTGGTACATCGGGTTGGGCGCCATCCACTGCGGCGTGCGCTGATAGACGTCGACATGTCGGGCGGTGTCCGCAATGGCGGGCACGAGCTGGAATCCGCTGGCGCCGGCACCGATTACGGCTACCCGTTTGTCCGTCAGGTCGACATCCGAGCGCCAGTCTGCGGTATGAAACGATGACCCCTGGAATGTGTTGGCTCCGTTGATGTCTGGAATCACCGCGTTGCTGAACTGGCCGACCGCACAGATCAGCGCCCGGGCGATCAGCGTCTCGGCCCGGCCATCCGCGGCGCGAACGAGCACCTCCCAGGCGGCCGAGTCGTCGTCCCAGGTAGCCCCGGTCACCTCGGTGTTGAACCGCACGTGTGGAACGATCTCGTGCCGGGTTGCCACGTCGTTGAGGTATTGCAGAATCGCGGGCTGCTCGGAGTAGTAGTGGGTCCAGTGGTCCGTCGGCTCGAACGAGTAGGCGTAGTACTGATTGGCGATGTCCACCCGGCAGCCGGGGTAGCGATTGACCAACCACGTCCCGCCGACCCCGCGCTGCTTTTCGACGATGGTGAAGGGAATTCCCGCCGCTTTGAGCTTGATCCCGGCCAACAGTCCGGCCTCACCGCACCCGATGACGACGACCGGGAAATCAGCGCGCTGATTCGGCGATGACTTGAGCACCGGACCGTCCTGGTCGGCGTCGGTGAACCGTAGGTCAGCGGCCACATAGTCGACGTATTGCTCGGTCACGGTCCCGGCGGAGATCGCGTCGAACATCACCCGCCTCTGGCGGGGATCCGGCACGAAGGGCGGCGGGCAACCGCGGTCGCGATAGTCGCGGATCACATCGAAGGCACGCTCACGGATTGCGTCCTTGTCGGGCTCGCTCATCGCGCCCTGCAGGTCCATCGCGATGAGGGCGAACGGCCGCGGTAACTCGTCGAGAAGGCCGATGTCGCCGGTCATGTGGACCATCGACATCAGCAGCGCGGGAACACTGGCTTGAGCCACCGCCTCCCGAATGACGTCGTCGGGATCGTCGAACGGCAGACCGAGCAACGCGTCGCCGCCGGTCGGGTGACCCATCGGACCACCATACATATGTCGACGAACGTATTGCCAGTGCGCGCTGGTTCGATCGCTACGCCGGAAAGCCGAGAAGCGCCGCAGGCTGGTACTCGATCGCCGCCACGCAGCCGTGACGCGGACAGACCACGCTTCACCCCCGATATGATCGCGGCATGTCAGCGGCACGGACGAGCCGGTAGTGGCGCGCAGTCACGGTTGGGCAGGCAATCCGCCCGCTTCCGACGAGGACGCGATCACCCGCATCCTGGACGCGGCCGATGCGATCGTCGCCGAGCGCGGGTCCGCTATGCGCATCGCCGACGTCGCACGGGTTCTCGGTGTGACGCGCCAAACCGTCTACCGCTATTTCCCGGGCACCGAGGCGCTGTTGCTGGCCACCGCCATGCGATCCGGCGACGGCTTCCTCGAGCAGCTGGCCGAACACGTCCGCGGTGAGACGGATCCCGTCAAGGCGATGGTGGAGGGGCTGGCGTTTGCGATAGAGATTCTGGCCGCCGACGATCGCATCCGGCTCATCCTCACCAGGCGACAACAGGGTGGCGCGGTCCCGTCGATCTCATCGGAAACGGCGGTGACGTTCAGTCGCGCCATGCTCCACCGTTACGACGTCGACTGGCAGGCCAACGGTTTCGACGACACCGCGCTGGACGAGCTCTCCGAGCTCTGCCTGCGGATATTGCATTCGTTTGTCGTGGACCGCGGGCAACCGCCGCGCCGGGGCGCCGAACTCCGGCGCTTCCTGGCGCGGTGGATCGGGCCGGCCATCATCTATCCGCGTTTCGCCGAAGCGATGACGTCGATGACCGGAGTCGCAGTGACTCCCGCTTCCTCTCGCCGCCGCCCCGCGTCATAGAGCGGGCTCAGTCGACCAGCCCGCGCAGCTCCTCGATCAGCTTGACCCGCTCGGCGGCTGTCCCCGCGATCGGCACCACGTTCAGCGTCGTCACCCCGGCCGCGCGGAATGCCGCCACCCGTTCCTTGACGAACTCCTTGGTGCCGATCAGGTTGACGTCGCGCACCAGTTCGTCGGGGACCGCCTTGGCGGCGCCTTCCTTGTCCCCGGAGAGGTAAAGCTCCTGGATGCGGTCGGCCTGCGGTCCGTAGCCGTATCTGGTGGCCAGGGTGTGGTAGAAGTTCTTGCCCTTGGCGCCCATGCCGCCGATGTAGAGCGCCAAGTGCGGCTTGACGAATTCCCTGAGCGGTTCGACGTTTTCGCCGATGGCCAGCGTTGGGCCGGCGTAGACCTCGAGCTCGCCCAGGGCCGGGTCACGGTTGGCCTTACCGGCCGCCAGGGCGTCGCCCCACACGTCGTGCGCCTTCTCCGGCAGGTAGAAGATCGGCTGCCAGCCCTCGGCCAGTTCCGCGGCCAATTCCACGTTCTTGGGGCCCAGCGCCGCGATAAGGATCGGGATGCGTTCGCGCACAGGGTGATTGATGAGCTTGAGGGATTTGCCCAGGCCGGTGCCCCGCTCGGGCGGCAACGGCACCGTGTAGTACTTCCCTTGGTAATTCAGCGTCTCACGGCGCCACACCTGACGGCAGATTTCGATGACTTCGCGGGTGCGCCCGATCGGCGCGTCGTAGGGCACTCCGTGGAAGCCTTCGATCACCTGCGGTCCGGAGGCGCCCAGTCCGAGGGTGAAGCGGCCGTCGGAGACGTAATCCAGTCCGGCCGCGGTCATCGCGGTCAGCGTTGGGGTGCGGGTGTAGAGCTGCAGGATGCCCGAGGCCAGCTGAACACGGTCGGTGCTGGCCGCGAGATATCCCAATGCGCTGACCGCGTCGAACGAATACGCTTCTGGCACAAAGACGATGTCCAGCCCCGCGCGTTCCAGGTCGGCCACTTCGGCGGCGACCTCCTTGAAGCCACCGGCATAGTTGATCGCCAGACCGATCCGCATGATCAGCCGCCCTGCGTTCCGGCGAACGCCAGCGCCTCTTCGCTGATGCGGTCGAACTGCGCGCCCATCGCCTGCTGCAGGGCCATGGCGGCCGACAACGGCCGCACCATCACCATGAAGTCGTCGATCAGACCGTCCTCGTTGAAGTGCAGAAAGTCGCAACCGGTGACCTGCTTGCCGGCAGCTACGGCCTCGAACACGAACGCGTGGTCGCGGCCGTTCTCGTCGTGAATCTCCCGGACGTACCGGAAGTCCTCGAACACCCGCAACACACCGCGCAGCAGCGCCCTGGTCATCGGCTTCCCGACGTAGGGCTTGAACACGATCGGGCTGGTGAACACGACGTCGTCGGCCAGCATCGCCTCAACGGCTTCCACGTCGTGTGCCTCGACGGCTTTACGGAAGGGGTGCATCGAAACCTCACAGATAGTCAATTTGTTGAGTAGATGAGATCGACGCTAGATCCTGACCCGCCATATGTCCATAGGCAAATAATCACTTTGTTGAATAGGTGCGTCGTTGTACGATCGGCGGATGTCGCTGCGTGATGCCGTGCTGACCGCACTCCTCGAGCGTGAGTACTCGGGGTACGACCTGGCCAAAGAGTTCGACGCCTCGGTCGCCAACTTCTGGATGGCCACGCCGCAGCAGCTTTATCGCGAACTCGACCGGCTGGCCGAACAGGGCCTGATCCAAGCGCGGGTCGTGCAGCAGGAACGCCGGCCGAACAAGCGCATGTTCTCGCTGACCGAGGCGGGCCGCGAGGCGATCCAGCAGCTCACGGCGCGGGCGCCCAAGCCGTCGATGATGCGCGATGACCTGATGATCAAGGTCGCCGCCGCCGATGCCGGCGACACCCGGGCGGTTCGCGACTCCGTCGCCGAACGCCTGCAATGGGCACGGGCGAAACTCGAGCGCTACGAACGGCTGCGGGCCCGACTGCTGGCCGGCCGCACCGAGGACGAGTTCGTCGCGACGGCCGAGCGGGTCGGCCCGTACCTGACCTTGCTGCGTGGCATATCTTTCGAGCAGGAAAACATCCGCTGGGCCGAGCGTGCGCTGACGATCATCGAACGCAGGTTGCCGGCACGGGCATAAGCAGCCCGGCATGCGAGGAGACCCGTGACGAACAAGGCCTCGAAGACGGCTCTGGTGATCGGCTGTGGCGGCACGATAGGTGGCGCGTGGATTGTGGCCGCCCTGCATGCGTTGGCCGAGCAGACCGGAAGTGAACCGGCCGAGGCTGGCGTTCTGCAGGGGACGTCCGCCGGTGCCGAGATCGTCACCATGCTCGGCGGCGGCGCGACGGTCGCCGACCTGGTTGCCATGCACCGCGGCCAGGCCACCGACGACCGGCTGCGCCGCCACTTGGACGACACACCGCCCGGGCTGCCCCCGTTGCCGCGACCGCGGCTGCTCAATCCGGCGCTGCTGCGGTCACGGTCCGGCCTGGCCGCGCTGACCGGGATCGCGCCGACCGGCCGCGGCGACGCCGGCTGGCTGCAGCGGTTGGCTGACGGATTCTCGTCGCCCGGCGGCTGGCTGGCCCATCCGGACACCCGGATGGTGGCCTATGACGTCCAGGGTGGCCGGCGGGTCGTGTTCGGCGCCCCTGGATCGCCGAAAGCCACGGTGGGAGAAGCGCTTCGTGCGTCATGGGCCATCCCCGGCTGGATGCCGTCGGTGACCGTCGGCGGACGCGCTTACGTCGACGGCGGGGCGGCGTCGACCGCCTCGGTGGATCTCGTCGGCCCAGATGACGCCGATCTTATCTATGTCGTCGCGCCGATGGCCTCTTCACCCGGTGTCCGCGTGCCGGGCATCGGCGGCGTGCTCGAGGACCGGCTGCTGAGGCGGCCGATGTCGGCGGGACTGTGGAACGAGATCGCCACGGCGCGGGCCCGCGGTCAGCGCGTGGTCCCGATCATGCCGACCGCCGGCGATCTGGCCGGCCTGGGCGCCAACTTCATGAATCGCGCCCGCCGCCGGGCGGCATTCGAGGCGGCGATGACCACCGCACCCGCCACCGTGCGTCGGGCCCTGGCGGACAGCGAGATTGACGCATGAGCCCGCGCGTGGTGATCATCGGCGCGGGCCTCGCGGGCATCACCGCACTGCACGTGTTCACCCAGCGCGGCTTCGCCGATGTCACCGTGCTGGAGAAGGCATCCGACGTCGGCGGTGTGTGGCACTGGAACCGTTACCCGGGCTTGCGTTGCGACGTGCCCTCGCAGCTCTATCAGTTCGGCTGGGCACCGAAGCCCGACTGGTCGCACATCTGGGCCGAGGGAAACGATATTCAGCGCTATCACCGTGACGTGGTCGACTCGCTCGGACTCGGCGACCGGATTCGTTTGAACACCGAAGTCGTTGCCGCGCAATGGAACGAAGACAGCGCGAGCTGGACGCTGGCCACGGCCGCCGGTGCGGAGATCGAGGCGGACGTGGTCGTCTGCGCGACCGGGGTACTGCATCATCCGGCGACGCCCGACATCCCCGGTCTCGACGAATTCCCCGGGCCGGTGGTGCACACCGCGCGCTGGGACGACGCCGTCGACACGCGCGGCAGACACGTCGCGGTGATCGGTACGGGTTCCACGGGCGTGCAGATCATTTCCGCGCTGCAACCGGAGGCCGCCTCGATTGCTCACTATGTGCGGTCGCCGCAGTGGATACTGTGGGCGCCGATGTCGTTGCGCCAGAGCGCGTTACTTGGCGCAGCACTGCGACGGTTTCCTGGCGGCCACGATCGGATGTATCGAACGCTGTTGTGGGCGTCGGGGATTCTGGCCGACGTCACCACTCGCCCGTCGTGGCGACGTCGGCTGGTGCAGAACTATGCCCGGCTGTGTTTGCGGCTACAGGTGCGCGACGACGCGTTGCGGGAGAAGCTCACACCGGACTACCAGCCGCTGTGCAAACGTCAGGTGGTCTCCGGAACGTACTACCGCGCAATCCAATCCGGCAACGCCGAGTTGGTGACCGACCGAATCACCGAGGTGACCCCGGCCGGAGTCCAGACCGCGGACGGCCGGCATCGCCGAGCCGACGTCATCGTGCTGGCGACCGGCTTCCAGGCACACAACTACATGCGGCCCATGGAGATCACCGGGCGCGACGGCCTGACCATCGACAAAGCGTGGGCCGGCGGCCCGCGCGCCTACCGGATGACCGCAATTCCGGGGTTTCCCAACCTGTTCACCGTGCTGGGCCCGAACTCCCCCACCGGATCGATATCGCTGCAGTACTCCGCCGAACGGACCGCCAACTACGTCGCACGGTTCCTGGAAATGCTGCGCGACGGTGCCGCCTCGTCGATCGAGGTGACCGAGGAGGCGACCGACGAGTTCAATGCCGCGGTGGCAGAAGCGATGACACCGACGGTCTGGAACACCGGCTGTAACTCCTGGTACCGCACCGAGGGCAACGCGATCGACCTGTGGCCGTGGGACCGGGCGACCTTGACGTCGATGCTCGCGGCACCGGAACCGGCGCACTTCGACATCAGGCCGGCGTCGACCCTGTGAGCGCCGACCCCGTCAGGTAGTGCGCGAGCACCGGCCGCAGCCACTCGATGAGCTGCGCGTCGTCCATCTCGGCCAGCGCGGGGATGCACAGGATGTAACGCGCCGTAGCCAGGCCCAGCACCTGCGCGCCCACCAGTGCGGCCCGCTCAGCGGCCCGGTCCGGGACGGCCGCGGCCAGGGCAGGGGCGACGCGGTCGACGAACACCTCCAGCATCGCCGCGGCGGCTGCCTTATTGGTGGCCGCGGCGCGCAGCAGCGGCAGAAAAGGGCCTTCCGGACCCCAGACCGAGACGAAAAGCGGCAGCAGGACGTCGGCAATCCGGTCGGGCGCCACGTCGGAGAGGTCGGGGAACGTGATGTCGAATCGTGAAGCAGCAGCGAATAATTCGGCCTTACTACCGAAATAGTGCATGACGAGCGCCGGGTCCACGCCGGCCGCCGCGGCGATCGACCGAATGGTGGTGCGCTCAAAGCCGTGCTCACCGAACTGCGACCGTGCGGTCGCCAGAATCGTCGCTCGGGTGGTCTCTCCGTCACGCACCTTCGGGGGCATCACTGCAGTGTATTCAACGGCTGTTGACACAGTCGCCGGCCGGGGTCTAACGTTGGTTTCAACAGTTGTTGAACTCAAGACGGGAGGCCGCGGCCATGGCCGTCACAGCCATCCAGATCGGGCTCGATCCCGAGGTGATCGACTACTCCTCACCCGACTTTGCGCAGTTCCCCGGACTGACCAAGGAGCGGCTGCGGGCGGCCAACGACGACAACGTCGCCGCGCTGCGCGCGGCCGGTTATCAGGTCGACAACTGCCTGATCGACTTTGGCGAGGCGGGAGCCGACAAGGCGCGTCGCTGGCTGGAAGCCAACCGCTACGACGCCGTCCTCATCGGCGCCGGTGTCCGCCTGGTCGCGAACAACACCCTGCTGTTCGAGTCGATCGTCAACGCCGCGCACATCACCCAACCCGGCTGCCGGTTCGTCTTCAACCGCGGCGCCCAGTCCACGCCTGACGACATCCGTCGCTGGTATCCGGAGGCGGTGACCCGATGACCACGCATGAGGTTGACGTCGTCGTCGTCGGCGCCGGACCGACCGGACTGACCGCCGCCGGCGACCTGGCCCGGGCCGGACGTTCGGTGACGGTGCTCGAACGCCGGGCGTCGGTGAGCCAGGCCAGCCGGGCGTTCGCCACGATGGCGCGGACCCTGGAGGTTCTGGACGCCCGGGGACTGGCCGGTGACCTGCTCGCCGACGCGTACCGGGCGCCGGGCGTCACCATCTTCGGCGGCGCGCGCATCGACCTCACCCACCTCGACTCGCCGTACCCGTTCGTGATGGTCACACCGCAGACCAATGTCGATGCGGCGCTGCGTGATTACGCCCTGGCGCAGGGCGCCGAGATCCGGCGCGGCGTCGAGGTCACCGCGCTGGATGAGGATGCGGACGGGGTGAGCGTGACCACCGGTGGCGGCCAGTGTTGGCGGGCACGGTATGTGATCGGCGCCGACGGGGCGCACAGCACGGTCCGCGAATTGGTGGGTGCGGACTTCCCCGGCAAGACGCTTCTGTCGTCGATCGTGCTGGCCGATGTCAGGCTTGCACATGCACCGGCCGGCGAGGGATTGAAGGTGGGCAGCACGCGCGACATGTTCGCGTTCCTGGCTCCCTACAACCGGGACTCCTGGTACCGGGCCATGGTGTGGGATCGCAACCATCAGGTGCCCGACACCGAGCCCGTGTCCGACGACGAGATCGTCGGCATCCTGGGTGCGGCGATGGGTGTCGATCTCGGGGTGCAGGACGTGACCTGGAAGTCCCGATTTCATTGCGACGAAAGGCAAGTCAGACGGTACCGGCACGGACGGGTATTCCTGGCCGGTGACGCCGCACACGTGCATTCCCCGATGGGCGGGCAGGGCATGAACACCGGCATCCAGGATGCGGTGAACCTGGCGTGGAAGATCGATGCGGTGCTGGGCGGTGCCGACGACGCCGTGCTGGACACTTACCACGACGAGCGGCATCCCATCGCCAAGCGGGTGCTGTTCCAGTCCGGCCTGCTGGCGCGGGGAGTGACGTTGCATCCACGCCCAGCGCGCGCGGTGCGAAACTTTCTGGCGCCCAGACTCCTTGGCGTTCCGCGGGTGCGGGACGCGGTGGCGGGAAGCTTCGCGGGAACGACCCTGCGCTACCGGCGCCGGCGCGGTGAGAGCCCGCTCGTGGGCACGCGCGCGACCCAGGTTCCGCTGACGGAGGGCCGGGTCAGCGAGTCGGGCTTTTTGTTGATTCGCGAGAGCGGGGCTGCGCCGCTAGACACCCTTCTGGCGCAGGCGCAGCGGGCCGACCGTGGGCCAGCGCTGCTGGTGCGACCCGACGGGTATGTGGCGTGGGCCGGCTCTTCCGGGGACGAGGCTGCGTGGCGGGGTGTGCTGGCCTTGTGGACGGGTTCACTCTGCGCTGCCGGTGGAGAAGTTCGAGTGGGCGGCGCCCGCACCGCAGACTCATAGCGTGGGCGAGGCGGCATGATGGCCTGATGGGCTCCGACATCCGCGTGCTCGACCGCGAAGAAGATCTCCTGACCGCGCTGAACGTGTTTCGCACCGCCATGGTCGGATTCCCAGCACAGGCGCTGCAGCCCGGGCAGATCGCCACCCTGGTCGAACCCGGCCGCACCATCGGGGCATTCGTCGACGATCAATTGGTGGGCACCGCGGACGCCGTGACCAGCCGGCTGACGCTTCCCGGTGGCGCGATCGTCAGCCACGCCGCCGTGACCCACATCGGGGTGCTGCCGTCGTTCACCCGCCGGGGCGTGGCCACTGAATTGGTGCACCAGCAGCTGCACGACTTCGCTGCTCGCGGCGAGGTGGTAGCGACGCTGCGCGCATCGGAGGCGACGATCTACGGGCGCTACGGCTACGGCGTGGCGAGTTCGACACAAACGGTCGAAGTTCAGACAGCGCGCGCGGCGCTTCGTCCCGACGTCGGCACCGGTGGCCCGGTCCGGCTGCTGGATGCGGCCACCGCATGGGACACCCTGTCGCGCATCTACGCCGAGCAGCGGCCGGCGCGGCCGGGAACGATCGACCGCCCGGCAGTGTGGTGGCAGGCGCGTCGGCTGCGAGGCGAATTTTCTTCTGGCCCAGCCTATGTCGCTGTGCACGGCGAGCCCGGGTCCGAGTCCGGGTTCGCCCGGTACCGTCCGATCGACACCGAGCAGTGGTTCATCAGCGACCAGCGCACCATCGCGGTCGAAGACTTCTTCGCGCCCGCCGTCGACGCCCATCTCGGGCTGCTGCGTTTCCTGTTCGGGCTGGATCTTATTGACCGCGTTGTCTTCTGGATGCTGCCGGTCGACGATCCGCTGCCGCTGCTGCTGCGCGACCGGCGGGCGGCGAAGGTGACAGCCGTGCATGACGAAACCTGGCTGCGCGTCCTCGACGTGCACCGAGCACTTGCCGCACGGAGTTACGACGATGACGACGCCATTGTCATAGCGGTCACCGATCCAGTGCTGCAACGTAATTCGGCGACGTTCGCCATCAGCGGCGACGGAGCCTGCCCCACCGACCAACGAGCCCAGGTGCACGTCGGCGTCGAAGGACTCGGCACCGTGCTGCTCGGCGGCGCATCCTGGCAGAGCCTCGCGGTCGCGGGGCTGGCCCGGGCCGAGGACGCTGCCGCGCTGGCCGCCGCCGACCGCCTGTTCGCGGTGCCCGACGCACCGTATGCCGGTTTCTACTTCTGAGCAGACGCTCTAGGACGCGACTCCGTCGGCCCCGTCATCGCCCGGCAGACCAGCGGGCGGACCACCCGTTCCGCCTTTGCCTCCGACGCCAGCCGTGGCATTGGCCACGACGGCAGCCTGCGCGTTGCCGCCGTCGCCGCCGAACCCGCCCTGGGCATTCGTCGCCGAGCTGTCGCCGCCACCGCCGCCGTTGCCGCCCTTGGCAGACCCGGTCCCGCTGGTGGAGGCTGCGCCGCCACTACCGCCCGTCCCACCGTTGGCGCCATCGCCGCCCGACCCGCCGGCACCCGCCGTGGCCGTAGCCGTGGAGGCGACTTGATTGATGGTTGCGGCGCCGCCGGCGCCGCCCTTGCCGCCGTCGCCGCTGGTCCCGGCTCCGCCTGCGGCTCCGTTTCCGCCGGTGACACTGCCGATTCCGTTGGTGCTGGCCAAACCACCGCTTCCGCCGGCGCCGCCGGTGACGCCGTCGCCGCCAATCCCGCCGCCGCCGCCGATCGCGGTACCGGCTCCCCCAGCGGTAATTTGGGCCGTACCACCGTTTCCGCCGATTCCACCGATGGTGCCGCCACGTCCGGCTCCCCCGTTGCCGCCGATGGCAATTCCCGAAGACGAGCCGTTACTGATGAGGGCGGAACCTCCTGAACCTCCGCTTCCACCGGTACCGGTGAGTCCACCGTCGGCGCCGTCGGCCCCGGTGCCACCGACCGCGTTCCCGGTCCCACTGTTGATCCCGGTGCCGCCGCTGCCACCTGCCCCCCCGCCTGCGGGGCCGACGCCCCCGGCTCCGCCTTTGCCGCCGCTGGCGTTACCTGAAGACGCCGTGTCGATGATGTTGCCGCTGCCCCCCGTCCCGCCGGCGCCGCCCGAACCGCCCGCGCCGCCGATCGCGTTTCCAGTACCGATCCCGGAGTGGAGCGCTTCGCCACCGCCGCCCCCACGCCCGCCGGTACCGGTAGTGGCGTCACCGCCGACCCCACCAGTGCCGCCGAAGGCGTCCGCCGTGGTGCTGGTGGTCTTCGCGTCGCCGCCGGTCCCACCGCGCCCCAGCGTGGGTCCGGAGTTGTTGATCCCGTCACCGCCGCTGCCGCCGGCGCCGCCGGTGACGGTCACCGTTGAAGCAGCGTTGCTGACTTCCGCGTTGCCGCCGCGGCCACCGCTGCCGCCGCCACCCGTGAGGCCGGTGCCACCTTTCCCGCCGCTGCCGGGGGTGACGTTTCCGAGGCCATTGGTCGATGCCTTTCCACCATTTCCGCCGTTGCCGCCGCTGGTACCGGTGCCGCCGTCGCCGCCGGTGCCGCCCGTGGCGCCACTTGTTGACGACGTGTTGGTGATGGTTGCGTTGCCGCCGTTACCACCCGAGCCACCCTGACCTGTGCTGCCGCTCCCACCGAGCCCGCCGTTACCCGCTGCGGCCGTGCCGGTTCCGAGGTGAGTCGCCGCACCGCCGCTCCCACCGCTGCCGCCGGTGGTACCGGCGCCGGCCTTTCCGCCGGTGCCGCCCGTGGCGCCAGCCTTTGAGGATGCGTTATTGATGGCGCCGTCGCCGCCCGTTCCGCCTGAGCCGCCCGCACCGGCGCTGCCGGCTCCACCAACCCCGCCATCGCCGCCGATGGCGTTGCCGGTACCGAGGTGAGTCGCCGCACCGCCGCCGCCGCCGATCGCGGTACCGGCTCCCCCAGCGGTAATTTGGGCCGTACCACCGTTGCCGCCGTTGCCA
>NZ_LQOY01000120.1 GCF_002101675.1 Mycobacterium gordonae
GCCGAAGTCCTGGGCCTCGAACGGGTCGGGGCCGACGACTCGTTTTTCGAACTCGGCGGCGATTCACTGTCAGCGATGCGCCTGATCGCTGCGGTCAACACGGCCCTGAATGTCGGCCTGTCTGTGGGCGACTTGTTCGAGGCGCCCACCGTGGCACTGCTGGCGACCAATCTTGGTGGGCACAAGGGAGGGCTCGCGCCGCTGGTGGCCGTTCCGCGGCCGGCGGTGGTGCCGTTGTCGTTTGCCCAGTCCCGGTTGTGGTTCTTGGACCAATTACACGGGCCGTCTCCCGTGTACAACTTGCCGGTGGCCCTGCGGCTGAGTGGCGGGTTGGATGCCGACGCGCTCGGTGTCGCGCTGGCCGATGTGTTGGCCCGCCACGAGAGCCTGCGGACGCGGTTCGAGGCGGTCGAAGGAACACCTCGACAAGTGATCCTCCCTGTTGAGGCAGTTGATTTCGGCTGGGAGGTCGTTGATGCCAGGGGCTGGCCGGCCGACCGGCTGGGGGAGGCCATCGCCGCGGTGGCGAGCCACAGCTTCGACCTGGCGGCCCAGATCCCGCTGCGGGCACACCTGTTGCGCCTGGCCGACGACGAATATGTGTTGGTCGCCGTGGCCCACCACATCGCCGCCGACGGCTGGTCCATCACCCCACTACTACGCGATCTCAGCGCCGCCTATGCCGCGCGGTCTGGCGGGCACGCGCCTGGCTGGGCGCCGCTGGCGGTGCAGTATGCCGATTACACGCTGTGGCAGCGTGCCCAGCTGGGGGATCTGGAGGATCCCGGCAGCCGCATCGCCACCCAGCTCTCTTATTGGGAACAGGCCCTGGCCGGGATGCCTGAGCGCGTGCAACTGCCCATCGATCGGCCCTACCCGCCGGTGGCCGATTACCGCGGTGCCCGGGTGCCGGTCGAGTGGCCGGCAACGCTGCACCAACAGGTGGCGCGGGTGGCCCGGGAGCACAACGCGACCAGTTTCATGGTGATGCAGGCCGGGTTGGCGGTGCTGCTGGCCAAGCTCAGCGGCAGCACTGATGTGGCCGTCGGGTTCCCGATCGCCGGGCGCCGTGATCCGACGCTCGATGAGCTGGTCGGTCTTTTCGTCAACACCTTGGTGCTGCGCGTGGATCTAGGCGGTGATCCCAGCGTTGCCGAACTGCTGGCCCGGGTGCGGGCGCGCAGCCTGGCCGCCTACGAACACCAGGACGTGCCCTTCGAGCTGCTGGTGGAGCGGCTCAACCCGACCCGCTCCCTGACCCACCACCCCCTGGTTCAGGTGGTGCTGTCGTGGCAGAACCTGCCGGACCACGCCGGCAGGCCCGGGTTGGGCGAGGTCGAGGTTGCGCCGCTGCCGATTGAGGTCCAGACCGCCCGCATGGACCTGGATTTCTTCCTCAACGAACGCTGGGATGAGTCCGGTCAGCCTGCCGGAATCGGTGGCGCGGTGGAGTTCCGCACCGACGTGTTCGACACCGCGAGCATCGAAGTGCTGGTCGAGCGGCTGCGGCGGGTGCTGGCGGCCATGACCGCTGACCCCACCGCGCGGCTGTCCTCGATCGATCTCCTCGACGATTCCGAGCACGCCCGCCTTGGTCAGCTCGGCAACCGGGCGGTGCTGACCGGACCTGCACCAACGGCGGCGTCGATTCCTGCGTTGTTCGCCGCGCAAGCCGCGCGCACCCCGGATGCAATGGCTGTCAGCTTCCAGGGCCGCTCGATGAGTTATCGCGAGCTAGACGAGACCGCTAACCGGTTGGCGCACCTGCTGGCCGCCGAGGGTGTGGGCCCGGGTGCGTGTGTGGCGCTGGTGTTGGAGCGCTCGGTGCAGGCAGTTGTGGCGATCCTCGCGGTGCTCAAGACCGGGGCGGCCTATCTCCCGATCGACCCGGCCCTGCCCGCGGCGCGGATCGGGTTCATGCTGACCGACGCCGCCCCGATCGCCGCCGTCACCACCACCGCGCTCGCTGACAGGCTCGACGGGCACGACCTGACGGTCATCGATATCGATGACCGTGCCGTGCACAGTCAACCCAGTACCGCCCTGCCGACAGCGAGCCCCGACGATGTCGCCTACATCATCTACACCTCGGGTAGCACCGGTGTTCCCAAGGGCGTGGCCATCACTCACCGCAACGTGGCCGCACTCGTCGACTCACTTGAGGATGCCGGTCTGGGGTCTGGGCCTGGGCGGGTGTGGGCGCAGTGGCATTCCTATGGCTTCGACGCTTCGGTGGAAGAGATGTGGGCGGCGTTGTTGCGTGGTGGGCGGCTGGTGGTGATCCCCGAGGAGGTGGCGGCCTCACCGGAGGACTTGCGCGCCTTGCTGGTGGCCGAGCAGGTCAGCGTCCTCAGCCAGACACCCACCGCGCTAGGGACGCTCTCCCCGCACGGGTTGGAGTCGGTGTCGTTGTTGGTGGCCGGGGAGGTGTGCCCGGCTGAGCTGGTGGAGCGGTGGGCGCCGGGGCGGGTGATGGTTAACGCTTACGGTCCTACCGAGGCCACGGTGTGTGCGGCCCGGAGTGCCCCGCTGGTGGCGGGGTCGGGGGTGCCGCCGATCGGCGCCCCGATCGCCGGGGTGGCGGTTTTTGTGCTGGACGGGTGGCTGCGTCCGGTGCCGGTGGGGGTGGTTGGGGAGTTGTATGCGGC
>NZ_LQOY01000121.1 GCF_002101675.1 Mycobacterium gordonae
TCGCGGCGAGGTCGTTGTTGTCCGTCGCCGAGCATCGATGAGACATTTTCAAACCGGCAAGAGAACAGGTAGCCCAGGGATAGCACGTAGTCACGCGCGTCGGGTTCGACGGTGATGTCGACGAGTTCGTGCGGAATGCCAGATTTGGCGAGAGCGCGCTTTGTCGCATCACACTGAACGCAATTCGGCTTCGTGTAGAGAATGGTGTTCACGGGTCCCCCTGAATGGTATTTGAACGGTCGGGTGGTGATATATACAGCATAGCCTATTCGGCTACTTAAAGCCATTGTTTGAGGAAATTTAAGCAGGTCATTTGTGCCATTGTTGCGAGTGCCAGAATTTGTCTGTATGCGCTGTTTATGGAAATTCGTTCGATTGTTGGTATTTGCGAAACTATCGCGGCGAATTGTCGAGGGTTGTGCGGTGTTCATTTGTTTCTTCTCCTGGCGTCTTTTCCCGGTGGTGTTCAGGTGGGTGAGGTGCCACGAGTCAGGTGGCGGTCAGTAAGTGGGCGATGATGCCGCCGAGCCATTGGGCGACGTTGGCGCTGACCGCGTTGCCGAAGCCCATGGTCTGCTCGGAGCGGTTGCCCACGACGCGGTAGTCGTCGGCGAAGCGTTGGGCGCGGCCGTGTTCGCGCGGGGTGAGCATCCGGAAGTGGCAGTCGTTGACGTCGATGCTTTCGGTCGCGGCCAGCAGGGCGGCCGAGTCGCGGGTGGCGACGGTGTGCAGGGGTTCGCCGGTGGGTTTGGCGGTGCCTTTGCGGTAGGGGATGACCAGGGACAAGTTGGGTCGCGCGACGATGCCGGGCAGGGGGTCGGTCACGCTTTTGGTCATGTGGCCGATCGCGGTGTAGTCCAGGCCGCCGTGGTGTTTTTGGATGAAGGCTCCGGCGGGCACGGTGAGCGCCTGGTGGCCTCCTCCGGTGCCGCCGCCGGTGGCCACGGTGGCCAGCGGGTCGCTAAGGGGGGTGACGTCGGCGTGGTTGCGCAGCACCGTGATCCAGGGTGCGGGTGTGCACAGGCCCTCGGTGTCGCGGGTCATGCGGGTGCGCAGCGGCTGGCCGGTGGTGGTGGCGGTTTCGTTCCAGGATCCGCCGGCGGGCACGATCATCGGTGGGGTGACCACGGTGTGGGGGCGGCCGTTGGCGGTGATGGTGCCGACTGGTTCGCTGACGGGTTTGATACGGCGCGCGTCGCCGTCGTGGTAGGCGCGACGGTCAAGCAGGAACGGTGGGCAGGCGGTGGCCTCGCCGCCTGTGCCGTGGTTGGTGGAGACGACGGCGGGTTGGGCGAATTGCTGCAGGCCGGTGCGGATGCGGCGCATGGTGGCAGCGGCAAGCGGTTTGGTGCGGTCTCCGATGCGCTGGCCCAGGTCGGTCCAGTCGATTGCGGTGGCGGCCGGGCGCACGAAGGGTTCGACGACGCGGTTGCGGCATGCCGTGTTGGGGCAGCGGTAGGTGTATTGGGTGCGGTACTTGCCGATGTGGCGGGCGGTGGGGCGTTTCCAAGATTGCACGGCGTGGTTGATTTCGTCGCAGTCCGGGCACCAGGCCAGCGGTCGGGGCCGAATATCAATGGAGGGCAGTCGGGTTGAGGTGAAGAAGATGTAGAGGCGGTCGCGCCATTGCGGGGCGTGCGGGTTGGTGTCGTCGCCGATGTGGGCCGAGGACACCGAGATGAACTGGTGGGTGTAGCCCAGGGTGTCCATCGCGGCCAGCCAGACGTTGAACAGCTCCCAGCTGGCGGCTTCGACGACGTTCTCGACGCAGACGATCTGGTAGCGGTGTACTTCGGTGGCCCGGACGACATCCCAGAAGGTGGCGCGGGTGCGGTCGAGTGCGGCGGTGGGGACGTGTCCGTCGGGCTCCAGGAGCGACAGTTGCGTTTGGCGGCGTGCGCGGCCCCCGGCTGGGGACAGTTCGGTGCAGATGGGGGAGGCCCACAGCACGTCGGTGCGCGGGAGCCGGCGCATGTCGTAGTTGGACACATCGGCGATCAGGTGATCAGCATCCGGGAAATTGAGGGCATGGGTGGAAATGGCTTTGTCCCAGTGATTTGCGCCCAACGCCAGGGTCAGTCCGGCGTTGGTCAGTCCGATGCTGGATCCGCCGTAGCCGCAGAAGATGTCGGTGTAGGTGATGCCGGTGGGCTGGCCGCTGGGTTGCCAGGTGCTGGGGTGGGTGGCCACCGCGGCCTGGACCTCGGCGAGCTGCTCGGCGCTCAGGCCGGGGGCGTGTACGCGGCCTGAGCGGGCGGGCCTGTTCGGGACTGCGGCTGGGGTGGTGTTCATTCGGAGGCTCCTTGGTCGGTTCGGGGTGGGGCTGGGATTCAGGGGGTGAGCAGGGTGAGTTGGTCGGTGGGTTGGCGGGCGGTGCCGGTGGCGGCGGCGATGACGTCGGCCATGCTCAGGTCGACCCGGAATCGGTGTCCGGTCTGTTGCTCCACGGCGGCGTAGCGTTGGGCGAGTTCGGGATTGAGCCGTGCTGAGCAGATCAGGTCGGCGCGGGAAGCCAGGACACAGAACCGGCAGGAAGGTCATAAGTTGTTAAACTACCCTCATGTCTGCGAAGAAATCTGCTGGTCAGAGTGTCGGGGTGGGGTCGGCGGCGATTTATGCCCGGATTTCCTCGGATGCGGAGGGCACTGGGTTGGGGGTGGCCCGGCAGTTGGAGGATTGCCGCAAGCTCGCCGCTGACCGGGGGTGGCCGGTCGGTGGCGAATACGTGGACAACGATGTGTCGGCGTTTTCCGGCAAGCCCCGCCAGCAGTATGCGCGGATGCTGGCAGACCTGGGCTCGGGTGATCGTGATGCGGTGATCGTCTACAACTTGGATCGGCTGCATCGGCGTCCGGTGGAGTTGGAGGAGTTCGTCACGTTGTGCGAGTCGGTGGGGGTGCGCGATGTGGCCACGGTGACCGCCGATATCGACCTCGGTAATGATGATGGGTTGTTCATGGCGCGGATTTTCGCGGCGTTCGCCGCCAAGGAGTCCGGCCGCAAGTCGGCCCGTATCCGCCGCAAGATGTTGCAGAACGCCGAGGCCGGGTTGCCGCATGGCTCAGCGCGCCCGTTCGGGTATGAAGCCGACAAGATCACCGTGCGCGAATCAGAGGCCACCGTGATCCGCCAAATGGTGGACCGATACCTGGCGGGCCAATCGCTGCGGTCGTTGACCATCTGGCTCAACGAATCGCAGATCGCCCCGAGCGTCGCGACATCGTGGCAGACCACCGCGGTGCGCCAGGTATTGTCCTCGGGCCGCGTCGCCGGGTTGCGGGAGCACCGCGGGGAGGTGATCGGTGCGGCGGTATGGCCCGCCATCATCACCCCAGCAGACCGTGATCGGGTGTTGGCGCGGATGGCGGCACGCTCCGTGACCAAATCCCGCACCGCACGAACCTACCTGTTGTCGGGGATGTTGCGCTGCGGGCGCTGCGGCAACCGATTGTATTCCCAAGCCCGGCACAGCAATCCGCAGAATCGCGTACGCCGCTACGTGTGCCTCAAAGGGCCGGATCATGGTGGGTGTGGCCGGTTGACGGTGGTCGCCGCCCCGGTCGAGGAATTGCTCGCCGAGGCCGTCATGGCGCGGCTGGATTCACCGCAGTTGGCCGACGCGCTGGCGGGCAAAACCACCGCTGATGCCGATGTTGCCGCGTTGGCCGCCCAGGTCGACGCGGATCAGGAACGTCTGGATGAGCTGGCGGGGCTGTATGCCGATGGCGCCATTACTGCGCGGGAGTGGATCGCGGCGCGTGATCCGATCACCGAGCGCATCATCGCGGCGCGCCGTGATATTGCTGCAGCGACCGACACCACCGCCGTCTACGAGCTGGCCGGCACTGGCGAGATACTGCGCAGCGGGTGGGCTGATCTGGACCTGGGTCGCCAACAGGCCATCGTCAAAGCCGTGCTCGATCACGCCGTCATCGCACCGGGCACCCCCGGTTCGCGCCGCCTGGATATCGACCGAGTGGCCCCAGTCTGGCGGGTATGACGCGCTGGCCGCTGCGGGCGTGTCGCCCCGACCAGGATCGCGACGCGTTCGATGACGGTCGGATCGGTCACGGTGACTGCCAGGTTCTGGCGTTCACACGATGCGGTCAGCCACGCGATGAACTCCGGGCGCTCGTGCAGCGGGACCGCGCCGGCATCGTGGTTGTTGGCAGCGCCGCCCGCGGGCGTCGTGGCCATCACCCTGTCCCGCGTGGTGGCGGCGGGATGCGGGTGGAGACAGTCCGGGATTCGGTGATACCGGTAATGCGGGCGCCGATATGGCGCAGCGCTGCGGAGATGACCAGAACGCGGTCCCCGGCGCTGGTGTGTCCCGCGCGGTCGAACTCCCACAGCATCTCATCGGTATCGATCGGTTGCTGCCGCCTGCCTGTGCTCGCCGTCACGTCGTCAGCGAAATGGGCGGATTGCGTATCATTCTGCCGCCCTGAATGTTTGGCTATCTGGTTACGGGTCCAGGTGGCGCGAGCGGCGCGCAGGGCGCCCATGGTTGTGGAGTAGTGCCGGGATTTGGTGGTGATGTGGCCGCGGTAGCCCAGGGTGTGCAGCCAGCGCCCAATCCCCGCTAACGACGGACCCGCGGACGCTGTGTGTTCGGCGAGTTCGGCGATGGTGGACAGGATGGCCCGCACATGCTCGCTGACGGCCAGCTCGCTGATCGCCTCGGCGGACAGCCGGCGCGCGGTGATCCCGAAGTCTTGCAGGGATTTGGTGACGTATTTCGCCAGATACGCCGCGACCCGACGCGGCGAAAGCCGCGACGATGCGATGGGTGCGGTTCCCGTTATCACGGAATCGCTTGTAGCCGTGATAGTTTCGAGTTCCAACGCTTGGGTGTCAATTTGGGTGCCGAACCGCACCGTGCGCACCCCGCCCTGGTTGGGGTAATCGTCGACGCGGGCGGGTACGTCGATGCTGACGCGACCGGCAGCGTGTTGGATCAAGGCGGCCAGCTCGGCGGCGGTGATCGGTGACGACCAGCCGGTGTGCTGGTCGGCTACCGGACGGGACTCCCCACCACCCCGAGGGGCGGCGGGGCCGTAACGGTTGTCGTCCCCTGATCCGGTGGTGTCGTTGTCGGCTGGTGGGTCGAGGCGGATCAGGGCGTGGATGTGAGGAATGGCGCGGGCTTGCAGTTCAACAACTTTGACGAAACTGACCCGCACTGAGCCGGGCTTGACCCCAACGACTTCCAGATGTGTCGCCACGGCGCGTCGTAGTGCGATGGTGAACCGGCGCCACAGCTCGGGCAGATGCCAGGTGAACAAGACATGCCCGAGGTAGTCGTAGCAGTCCCGGCACAACGGCTGGCCCACGGTCGGGTCATCGATGCTGTGGATTATGTTGCACCGCAACTGGTTTCCGTGCACGCACCGGCTGGCTGAGCTGGCACCATGGCGAGGGTGGCAGGGTGTGCCGGTGGCTTTGTGCACCGCCCCGTAGCTGGGCGCGGTCAGTGTGGCGAACACTTGCGGACGGTTGCCGACCTCAACGGGTACGTCGTGGTGGCCGCCGGCGGCTCCGGCGTGTACAAGTTGCCAGGTATCGCGGGCATACAGGTCTGAGCATGACGGGCACACCGACGCGCGGCGGTTGTTGCAGCGTGTCCACACGGTGTGCCGACGCCCAACAGTGTCGGCACCGGACAGTTGGATTGGGTGGGCGCAAAACCCGACGGATTCGGCGCGGCGCCACCACGGCCCGAAACCGGGCGAGGATGCGCGGCGCAGCATCTGGGTGATCACCGGCCCGGCATCGGCGGTGGTTGGTAGCCCCGGCAACACGATCATCGGGTTGTCCGCCACGGCGGTGGTCACCGCTGCCCCTGATTGTCACGGTGGCCAGTGCCAGGGGTGGTGTTTTGCGCGGTGCCTGGTGTGCGGGGGCGGGGTGCGGGAAAGGTTCGGGCCAGGCTGCTGATGTCGTGGTCGGTGACGTGAAACGCCCGTACCCGGATCGGGTCGGCGGTACCGTCGATCATCACATACCCGACACCGGGGGTGGCATCGGCGATGAGGTCGCATTCGGCGCCGGCATCGCGGGCTCCTTGGCCCAGGACCATCGCGGTTTGGGTGGCTTCGGTCATGCGGAGCCCGATCCGCACGGTGAACAGCTGCCGCACCGGCAGGGTGTCTTTGGCCGGGTCTTGCACGGCGGCGACCACCGAAATCCCGACCGCGCGGCCCTGGGAGAGCAGCAGGCCCAGCAGCTGTTCGGTTTCGGTGCGCAGTTTGCGGTCGGTGAGGTAGGCGGTCAGGGCGGCGATCTCGTCGATGACGACCACGATCAACGGCGCGGCCGGGGTGGGGGTGTGCAGGCGGGTGTGTCCGCGCAGCCGGTTGGCCCGCGTCTGCATCAACCCCACCATCCCGCGCAGCAATTCGATCGTGGGTTGGCCGGTGTGGTGGCAGAACTGAGAGAACATCCGGGCGCCGGCGCCCAGTTCCATGCCGCCTTTGGGGTCGATCACGCATAACCGCACCCGCCCTGTCGCGACCTGGGGCGCCAGTCCGGCGATCAGCGACCACAGCACCGAGCCCTTCCCGGCTCCGGTGGCACCGGCGATCAGGATGTGCCGTCCCAACACGGGTAGCTGCCACCAGGTCCGCATCTCGGTGATTCCGACCCGCACCGCGGCCAGGTCGACTGTGGTTGCCCGGGTCGGCATGGGCAGGGCGATGGGTTGGGCCAGCACGTCGCTGCGACCGATGATGATGCGCAGCTCGCCGGGGGTGGTGGCGCGGATCGTGAGCCGGTCGGCCCGCCATGCCGCCGCCAGCGCCGGAGCGCGCTTTTGCCAGTCGTTGATCGACTGGCCGGCCACCACCCGCAAGGTGAGAACGTCGGTGTGATTGCCGATCCGCACCGATTGCAAGACTGGCACCAGGCTGCGTTCACCGAGCCGGGCGGTCACACCGTGCAGGGTGCACACCGAGGCCCAGGTGCGGCGGTAGCGCCACCACGACAGCCAGCGCTGCCGTACCGGGGCGGTCACCCACGCGGTGAACGAGGACGGCTCCAGCACGGCCCAGCCGATAAAGGCGGCGCCGGCCAGGGCGGCGGTCAGTAGGCCCGCGCGGGGGCCGTGGGCGATGGCGACCCAGATCGTCAGGATGACCGGGACGCTGAGCGTGGGGAACAGGATTGCCCACCACAGCAGCTGCCCGGCGGCTTTGACCAGTCCCCAGATCAGCTCGCCGATCCAGTCGTCATCAGATGCTTGATTATCGTTGCGGTTGTTACGGTTTGAGGTGTTCGACATGAGGGCACGCTTTCCATTGCGACGGGTTGGGGTGTTGCCGGGGAGGCCGGCCCGACAGCCGCACCGCGCTCATGCGGGTGCTGTCGGGCCAGACCTCGATTACCGGGTCTGCTGGCCCGCCTTCGCGGCGACCGCGCCCGGATCGGCGGCGGTGATGGTTTCGGCGCGATACGCGATGCCCGAGCGGCCGTCCTGCGACCAGGGCAACGCCACCAGACCCGACACCGCAACGGGTTGGCCGACAGTGACTTTCGGTTCGCCGACCACGGTGACGGCCAGCACCTCGCCGCCGGTGGCGTCCAGGGCGATCAGCTGGACCTGCCACAACGCCTGCCCGGTCGCCTTGTCGATCCGTGGGGCGCCGGTGTCGAAATTGGTGCGCTGCTCGGGAATCCGGGTGCAAAGGAACGTCACGCCGGTGGTCTCGATTCGTAGCTTCATGATGGTGTGTCCTGCCTTCTCGGGTGAGCGGCCCAACGGTGTTGTTGGACGCGCCACCCAGTGCAGCCCGGCACCAGCCAAGGTCGAGAACGGAGGACCAAAACACACAGCGCGGCTGTGCAAAACTGTGCGCCGGCCGCACCGTCGCATGCGGATTCGCGGTTGACGCCGCCCCCGGCCGGTGCCTGCGGGTCTTCTCAACGCCGCCACCGAGGCAGCCGGGTAGGGTGTGCGACAACCGCGCACACGAGAACGACAACAGCGCGCCACAGCGGTGTCGCACGTTGGGGGTGACATTGTTCGCACTGCTGGTCAGGTTCAGTCTTCGCGCGGGACACGAGGACGCCTTCGACGCACTCGTCGCCGACACATTAGCCGCGATCACTACCGAGGAACCCGACACGATCATCTATGCCAGCCACACCCAGGCCGGCGAGGCCAGCGTGCGGGTGTTCTACGAGTGCTACCGAAGCCACGACGCTTTCCACGCGCACGAAGCCGCGCCACACACCCGCCGGTTCCTGGCCGAGCGGACCCAGCATCTGGCCGGCCCACCCGAGGTGTGGACCCTTACCCCCGTTGCCGGTGCGATCAACGGGCAGCCCCTTCGAGGCGACGGTGCCCCGCGCTGACCCCACAGCCGGGGACCTGGTTCGTACCTACCGAGAAGCAAAGAACTGGTCACGGGAGCGCCTCGGCGACCACATGCACAAATCGGCCAGCTGGGTCTCCCAGACCGAACGCGGCGAACTACGACTGGTCGACCTCACCGTCATACAACGGCTGGCCGCGGTGCTGGGCGCGCCGTTACAGGAGCTCATCGAGGCCGCCCTGGGACCCGACACCGAGACCGCCCGCAACCGGCCCTACGTGGAGCGGCTTCGTCTGGCCATCGCCGGTCACCCCGCTCCCGACAGCATCATCACACCGGTAGCCGATGGGCCACCCTGCGATGTGGAATCTCTGCGGCAGCGCACCCTGCATATCTGGGAGCGCATCCATGCCAGCGCCTACCGCGACATGGGGCCAGCCATCGCCGCCCTCATCGGTGAGCTAGAGAATGCCAGCCGAACCGCGGCGAAAACTCAACGCCCCGAACTTCTTTCGCTGCTGGCCCAGACCTATCAAGCCGCCGCGGCGATGCTGGTCAAAGTCGGCGACCGAGGTGCGGGATGGGTGGCCGCCGACCGCGCCATCGCCGCCGCCGAACGCACCCACGACCCCGCCCTGATCCTGGCCGGTCAACTGCGCATGGCCCGCACCCTGCTCGACTCGAGCGAACAAGCACTGGCCCGCCACGTCTTAACCCAAGCCACCCGACGCCACGAAGCCATCATCGCCGGCGGCGATCACAGCCTGATCTCACTCGTGGGCTCCAGCGCGCTGCTGCTGGCGATCCTGCACGCCCGCGACGCCAACACCGATTCCGCCGAACAATGCCTGATCGTGGCACGCCGGCTCGCCGCCGTCCTGGGCGCCGACCACAACCACCACGACACCGAATTCGGACCCACCAACGTGGCCATGCACGCCGTCGGGGTCGCGGTCGAACTCGGCAACGGACAACAAGCCCTCGACCGCGCCGCCCACGTCCGCCACCCCGAACAACTCTCCCCCGAACGCCAAGCCCGCTACCTCATTGACATCGCCCGCGCCCACCTGCTGACCCGCTCCGGGCGCGGCGCACTGCTGGCCCTGATCAAAGCCGAACAGATCGCCGCCGAAGAACTCGCCGAATCACCCCGCGTCGCCGAACTCATCGACGACATCGAAGCCCTCAACCGACGCCCACGCCTAACCGGCCTACGCGAACTCCGCCAACGCCTCTACGGCTAACGCTAAGCGCCCGCTCCCGCCCACCCCGACACGGCCGCTGCGTGCCCGCCGCCTCGGCCATCGCAGCACTGCTCCACAGCTCACCGCCTACCCGAGCTGATCGTGCCTGCCCTGCGGGCGGCTACCTCCGGGCTCCGCTGCGCTCCCTCTGCTTCCGTCCGCTAGCGCTCCCGTCCGCGCCGGTCGCTCCACTGCGCCCTGCGTCCGCCACCCGTCACCGAGACCAGCCCACCGGTGAGCCGTGGGAGAACTTCCCTAGTCCAGACAACGGGCAGTGACGACAGTGCGCATGGCGCCAGCAAGCGCAGCCGTCGAGTCGCCATCGCTGCCGCAGATCAGGTCACGACCAACTCCTGACAACGATGTCTGACCTCGGCGGTGAGGAGTTTCCTTACTGCTATCAAGTTCCGAAGAGTCACATGCTATGACTTATCGCACACGTTCCCGCTATGTGCTTGGATTCGCCTATGACAGAGGAGGATTGGTCGACGATTTCTGGGCTGCGAGAGATTAGTCGGCTGCGCAGTGGTCGCATAGCTGGCTGGGTACGGCCGCTTGCATATGCGGTCGGATACCACAACGGACAGGTCTGGTCTTTTCCATACATCAACCCGCCGGGTCAAACGCACGCGCTCCCAGCGGTGATTCTCGCAGAGACCACCGGATATTCCGGGGGCACCCGCGAATTTCGAATAACGAGTGCTCAGTTAGCGGCTGCGATTAATAGCCTCGCGCCCGCAGAAGTTATCACGCACGTCGAACATCCCAACATTCAATCGTGGCGGAAGGTGCTTGCCCGACACCAGACCGAGATCGCGGCGGTGTTTATTGCTTCACTTGATGACCCTCCCGCCGGCTCTGCCGACGAAGCGCTGCGCAAACTTCTGGGATCAAAGATGTCATCGTCGGGCGAGTCCCATGGCTGAGTTCACTCAAACAGAGTCGGGCTGCATGTCCGGGACCGCGTTGATCTCACAGACGTCTACGTATGCCAGCATGCGCCAGGGTCTTAGGCAGGGGTCCCCTCGCCTAGCTCGAGTGGCGTTTGCTGACCGGACATGTGTTCATCACATCTTCCGGCCGACATCGGCTACAGGACCGAAACTCCGCAACCTTAATCACTGGGAGAAAGCCAATTGGACTGCTTGAGTGGCGTCCTTGCGGGGCTTAATAGGGATGACGCTATATCGCAACGAAGCACGAAATGCCTCCCACATTCATAGTCGAAAGACTTTTGTGATCGTCGTCCCAGTCGTCCCTCTTTCCGATACAGCGCGGTTGCTGCGCTGTCGTCGATACCAATCACCGCCAATTGATACGTAGACTCCCAGTCGTCGCGGACAACGCACTAATTGCAATCTCTACGACCCACGATGCCGTCAAGCACCTCAGCAAGTCCCGGAGAGACGCTTGTTAATGGCAGTCTGCATTCCGGCGACCGAAGCAGGCCCAAGCGCCAGAGACAGTATTTGAGGGGAATGGGATTAGACTCCGCAAATAATGATGGTATCATCCCGCTGATTTCACGCCAAGACATTCTTGCCCGGACAATTTCCTCTTTGCTGATGGCGTCGGCAACATCGACAAACGACTCGGTCCGGAGATGGGCTGACGCTAGGATGCCGCCAGCAGCTCCGTTGGCGAGACTGGTGAAGTACAGCGGGTCTTCACCTGTGAGAACGGCCAGGTCGTCCGGCGCCCGCTCAAGAAGGTCCAGGCTTTGCAGGATGTTCCCTGTGGCATCCTTGATCGCCCGCACGTTCGGTACGGTTGCTACAATTTCCAGAAGAGCATCGTTCGGCAAATTAATACCCGTTCGATAGGGAACGTTATAAGCGATAATTGGTCGACTCGTACTTGAGGCGGCGACACTAAAGTGTTGGATCAAACCGTCGATTGGCGGCCGATTGTAGTACGGTGTTACAAGTAGGTAGCCGGTTAAATCAAAGCGTTCGAATGCCTTGATCGTGTTCCCAACGTCGCGTGTCGAATTTCCGCCAATACCCACGTAAATTGGCAGCGAGCTACCTATAATTGCAACAGCGGCGTCAACAAAAGCTTTTTGTTCACTGAGCTCAACAGTGGGAGCCTCACCTGTAGTGCCTAAGAGGACGAACCCGGCAATGCCCGTTGCTTTGTAGTGATCGAGGAGCCGGTGCAGCGATTTAAGATCGAGCTCACCTTCATAGAATGGCGTGACGAGCGGAAGGTATACACCATTCATCCTGTCCAATGAGCCACCCTCCTTGAGTCGTAGGATCGATAGCGGCCCACCCACGGCGTTCCGCTCCTCTCCGGGAGGCTATCATCAGCCACGAAGCTCCCCGCCAGATGCGACTCTGCCATGTAGCGGCCAGCTCGACGGATGGTCGCTTCGCATCGCCACCCACTACTTCGAGGAGGCACTCCCGTGGATGCGACCGAATGGCGCGACTTTATTAACCGTTGGGATACGGACAAGGTCTCGACTGAAGAGCTCGCAGACTGGCATGAACGATCGCTACGCAACGTCGTTAGGCATGTCAAGGATAGGTCGCCCTTCTACCGGAAACGCCTGGCTGGGATAGATGCAGACAACTTGACCCTCGCAGATCTTGGCGAGATTCCATACACGACCAAGGACGACCTTCGTGACGCGATGTATGACCTCCTTTGCGGCGGTGTGGGTGATGCGGCGTTTTTCTTCACTACCACGGGGACGACCGGGCGCTCGACCCCCTGCCCCAAGGCTGAGATCGATTTCGACCTCGATGTCCTACCTATGGCGCAGGCTCTTGATAAGGTCGTGAAGGAACACTTCAACGAAGGTGATCCTCGGCCCGTATTGGCTGTGATTGCCCCAAACGAACTGCACATGGCTTGCTTATCGATGTCGTTTGCCGCCAAGCAGATCGGTATAACGAAGCTCGACTTATTTCCGATTTCACCCGTTATCGGATTCGACCGCTTTTTTGAAGTGATGCTCGAGCTCAAGGTAAACATGATTCTATGCTCACCGGGCCTTCTTATGGCGTTGGCGGAAATGAGCGAAACCTATGGGGTTGACGTGCGAGCAGATCTCTCGCTTCGGTGTCTCCTGACGACAGGCGAGATGTGTACGGATAGCATGAAGGCACTGCTTGAGGAGACTTGGGGCGCGACTGCTTACGACTTCATGTACGGCTCCCAGGAAGCCGGCGTCTCCATCCGAACGAATCCGGACGGAAGCCTAGTTCCAGTGCAGCCAACCTATCTACTCGAAGTACTCGACCTTGACACGGGGAAGACGCTCGGCTTCGAGGGGTACGGAGAGCTGTGCTTGACGACGCTAATTCCCGGCATCAAGCCCCTAATTAGGTATCGCACCGGCGACCTGGTTGAAATCAGCCGCAGCAGTTCGGGGAGCCTTACGGTCCGTCAATTCGGACGAGCCAAGGACATGGTCAACATCGGCGGACATAAGCGCACGGCCGCGGAAATCGAGAATGAGATCCTCGTCGATCCGACTCTCGTCTATGGGTACGAGTTGGAGATACAGTCCGACGGTGGACAGGACCGCTTGCTAGTACGCGTAAAAGCCAAAAATGATGCCGACAAAAATAGGCTCAAAGCTTTGATAGCCGGGCGTCTTACTACTGCATTCGGCGTCCCCGCTGATGTCGAGATTCATCCATTGCTTGATATGAGAACCGCTACAGGTGCATGGGTTAGTTGGAAGACTGCCCGCGTAAAGGACGTACGTATTGCGGTCGCCGACGAAATCGAAGACCGATCTGCTGCCGATCTTGCAAGGGCAGCGAATGAAGCGATCTAAAGATACGTCGGTGCTACCATTCGGCATCTCAAGCTTTCGGTTCGAGCCTCAATACGCGGCTTGTTCATGACACGGCATTTTCCACGTCGACATCGACGAACGGAACAAGGATCTTAGTTTAAGTTTGCCTCGGCAGGCGCGCGTGTGAGGACTAAGCTTTATTGAGCCCGTTAAATCGCCTGTGCTTTGCGCTCCGTAGTGTCGTTGCAAAGGAATAGCAGTCCGAGGGCGCCAGACATTAAGTCTCTATTAGAGAAATGCACTTGGTTTTGGAGTTGGCTAGCGGTTGATCCGAGTCCTGTGGATCTCGCAGATGGCGTGTTCCCGGTGAATGAGTCCAACCAGTTTTAGAGTCCTGTGGCCCGATGTCGGGCTGGAAGGGACGATGAAT
>NZ_LQOY01000122.1 GCF_002101675.1 Mycobacterium gordonae
AGGGGTCGCCTTAGTAACGGAACGAAACTGGTTGTTTTCGTGGTCGTTTGGCCGCGGCTTACGAATGACCTTTGCGCCAGGGCGCTTCGGGGTCGGCGAGGGTGTCGAGCATCAGTTGGCACCAGGTGAGCGCCGCGTTGACCGCGAGTTGTGCGTGCCGGACGCCGAGACCAACGCGTGCGGTTGCCGGACCGTGTCCGGTGCCCATCCCGCGGTTGCGCAGCTCGGCAAGTCCATTGGCGATGGTTGTGACCGCGCCCAGGATGCGCTTAACACCTTCGCTGCCATCCGGTCCGGAACCGTTCGAGGGGTCCAGTCCGAGCGAAAGCTGTGCTGCGCGCGCTAGTTTAGGTAGGTCGGACTTGTCGTCGAACGGCTGGCCACGTTCGCTGAGGACAATTTTGGCGGTGCTTTCGATCAGTTCCTTGGCGCTGCCGACCGCGAGCGCGGGATCGTCGCTGATCGCACGCCTGATGCGCTCGAAGCCCTCGCGGATGGCTGACGGGTCCGCGAGCCTTGCGATTGATTCGATCGAGAGTTGCGGCCCGACCGGCGTGATCTGGGCGGTCTGCTCATCGACCTGGTAGCCGTCGCGGCGTAGCGATTGGTGAAACTGGCTCAGGCCCTGAGGTTCCCAGCCATTGAATAATCGTTCGGCGACCCGGAGAAATCGGCCGACGTGTCGTGGGTCGGTCCAGTCGACCGCATCCAGGTACGACTGCGTCGTCTGGCGACGTACGCTGCTGTCTTCGTAGCGGCAGTCAGGGTCGGGCGCGAACCCTTCGTCCTGGAATGCAGTGCTGATCGCGCTGACCGTGCTGTCAGTCATCAAGTCGCGGAAGATGCCGCGCGTGGTACTTCCTACCAGATCGGTCATCGTGTTGGGCTCTGTGTTGTCGTCCCCATCGCTCGCCCACCCGCGCGCGCGACCGCCCGGTAGATTGTCGAGCGGGTGACCGGGAACAGTTCCTCGAGCTCGCCGATGGTGTGGGTTCCGGCGCGGTAGAGCTCGACGAGGTGCGCCTCCTGCCGTGGACTGAGCTTGGGCTGTTTGCCGCGCAGCCGCCCCTTGGCCCGGGCGACGGCCATGCCCTCCCGCGTCCGGGCGCGAGCAAGGTCGGCTTCAAACTCGGCGATCATGCTCAGCGTGGTGAACAGCAGCCGGCCGATCGGGTCTGTCGGATCGTGCACCGAGCCGCCAATGTTGAGACGCACGCCGTTGGCGGTGAGTTCGTCGACGATGTTGCGTGCGTCTGGAACGGAGCGGGCGAGGCGGTCGAGCTTTGTCACGACGAGCGTGTCGCCGTTGCGGCAGGCGGCGAGCGCTTGGCGTAATCCGGGTCGGTCTCGGTTCGTGCCAGTGAGGCCGTGGTCGACATAGATTCGCTTCGGGTCGACGCCGAGCGCCGCCAGCGCCTCCCGCTGCGCCGTGAGGTCTTGATCGACTGTCGATACCCGGGCGTAGCCGATCTTCAGCTCAGCCATGTAATAAGTATGCCGGTTAGCCCCCCTTTACCGGGAGGGACCACCGAACCAGTCTTACGGGACGTCGGCACTCCC
>NZ_LQOY01000123.1 GCF_002101675.1 Mycobacterium gordonae
GCCGGGTTGTTCGGCTCCGGCGCCACCCTCATCGTGGCCAACGCCGCCGTTTCCACCGGATCCGCCGGAGCCGGCGGACACGGCGGCGCCGGCGGGAGATCGGGGCTGGTCGGAAACGGTGGAAACGGTGGCGCCGGCGGTATCACCGCCGCGATCGGCAGTAGCGGTGGCGACGGCGGCAAAGGCGGCGACGCCTGGTTGGTCGGTGACGGCGGGAACGGCGGGAATGCCGGGCCCGCCACCAACCCCGGAATCGCCGGAGCCGGAGGGGCGGGCGGCCGACTGCTGGGTCAGGCCGGTATGGCGGGTTCTTCCTAGCGCACAGCGCGGCATGCCCGCCGCTCGCGGATCCCCCCGGTGCCCAGTCGGCGACCCGCTAAGGCTCATCTACCGGCCCCGCCCGCGCTGCAGCATGCACCGCCCCGGCGACAGGCACAGCCATCTCAACGGTGACGACGACGTCGAGATCTGTTACCGCGCAGTCGATATCGCGAACCCGGTTGCCACGGGCCACCGCGGTTGCGCGCGCACACGCTGCCGAAACCCCCTGCGGCAGTGCGGCTGCCCCAGCCAAGGCGCCCAGATCGGCCACCGCCTGCGCTCGATGGCGCGCCACCACCACCGACCCGAGGTAAACCCCCGCTGCCGCGACGAACAGCAATACGGCGACCATCGCAACGGCGACCACCGTCGCCGAGCCGCGATCATCCCGGCTCCTCGGCCGACACCGCTCTGGCAGCAATATCCAAAGCAGGCAACAGGTTTGAACGCGCCACCACGGTGGCGACCAGGTATCCGCCATCGTGCTGCACCTGAACCCGGGCCCCGGGAGGCGCGATCCGCCGCGCCGCTTCGATGGCGTTGGCCTGGTCGCCACGAGCGGCCAACCGGGCCGCTTCACGTGCGGCGTCGACGCAACGCACCTGCATCGACACCGCCGTGACACCGGCCAGGCACACCACCAGCACGGCCACCAGGGCGGCGATCGCCAAAGCCGCCTCGACAGTGCTCGCGCCCGCACTGCAGGCTAAACCTTGGTGCTCAGCGCGCGTCCGATGATGTGGTTCAGCGCGGACACCACCGAGTCGCCCGTCACGACGGTATACAGGATCGCGCCGAACGCCGCGGCCGCGATGGTGCCGATTGCGTACTCGACCGTCGACATGCCGGTCTCGTCGCTCACCAGCATCGTCAGACGCGCCGCCATGACGCGAAACATGCTCCTCATCAACACTTTCCTCTCTCATAGCAATCCCGACTGCAATACATTGCCGGCCAGCCCGGCGACCACCGGAACGATGCCAAGGCACACGAACGCCGGCAGGAAACACAATCCGAGCGGACCCGCAATCAGGACTCCGGCCCGCTCGGCGGCAGCCGCGGCACCGGACGCGGCGTCATGGCGCGACTGCACCGCGAGATCGGCAACACCGTCGGCTAGAGCGGCGCCCGACGAGGACGATCGACGTGCCAGCCGAAGCAGCCCATCTACTTGCCCGTCGGCCGGGCCCCATTCCGTCGGCGTGGACCACGCAATCGCGGGGTCGGCACCCAGCGCCAACAGATCAGCCGCGCGACGCAGCACCAGAGCCAACCGCGGCGGCGCGGATCCCGCGATCGCCGATGCGGCCGTCGCGACCGCCATTCCCGCCGTCAGGCACACCGCCAGCACATCCAGGCTCGACGAAATGCCCAACGGGTCCGGGCTGCGCGCGCGCTCTGGACGGGCACGAGACGAGCGCTCCGGCAGCTTCGCACGAGCGCGTACCACCGATGGACCGGCGCCCACCAGCACTGCCAGGGCCAACAACAGCGCCGCGACGCTCATGCCGAGACCGCACGATCGGTGATCCGGTCCGACCACCACAGTCCGGCGCAGGTCAGCCCCACACCCGCCAGCAGGAACCACCCGCCCGCCTGGCCACCGAACAAGAAGCTCAGCGGCCGGGCGCCGATCGCCTGCCCGAGCAGCAAGCCCAGCAGCGGGAGCCCCGCCAGGATGGCCGCGGTGGTGCGCGCCCCTGCCAGGCCCGATGTGACCTGCGCCGAAAACCGTTGTCGCTCAGCAATGTCACGTTGCGCGGCCCGCATCAGCGTGGCGATCGCCAAGCCGTGGTCATTGGCCAGCTGCCAACACACGGCCAGCCGCTCCCAGTGATGCGGCAGCGCCGAAGATCCCGCCGCGGCACGCAACCCGGCCGCGACATCGGCGCCCAACCGGGCCCGGGCAGCGACCGCCCGCATCCCCGCAAAAACCGCACCCGTGGTCTCCTTGGCGGCAACGTCGAATGCGTTGACCGGATGGACACCCACCCGCAGTTCTCCGACGAGTACGTCCAGACCCGCTTCCAGCGCCCGCACTTCTTCGTAACCGCGCCGAGTGCGGCGGCGGCGACGGTAACGGACCCACATCAGAGCACTGGCCGAGGCGCCGCATACCACCGTCGTCCATGGCAGCAGCAATGCCGCCACCGCACAGAAGCACCCGAAAAGCCAACCGACCGCCCGGGCGCCCACAATCAGGCGCCGGCCTGGGCGTTCCGCAGTGATCAGTCGAGTCCGCGGTGACGCGGGTGCCACCAGCAGCGCCGATGACAACAACACCGCCGCGAGTTGCAGTCCCCTCATGCCGCTAACCGGGTTCGCAGGGCGGCGTCCAACTCGGCCGCGGCTTCCATCCGGCCGTGCTCGGCGTGCCAGGCGGGTATCGCCCTCACCAGTCCGCTCTCGGAGCGCCGCAACAACGCGATCTCGCCGAGCCGTCGCCGACCGGCCCGATCGCGCGCGACGTGGAGCAACACTTGGACCGCGGCCGCGAGCTGGCTGTGCAGCGCAGCCCGGTCGAGCCCTCCGAGCGCACCCAGCGCCTCCAGCCTGGCGGGAACCTCAGCCGGGCTGTTGGCATGAAGCGTGCCGGCTCCCCCGTCGTGGCCGGTGTTAAGGGCGGCCAACAGGTCGACCACCTCGGCGCCCCGGACCTCTCCGACTACGATCCGGTCGGGGCGCATCCTGAGTGCCTGCCGGACGAGATCGCGCACCGTGACCTCGCCGACGCCCTCGACATTGGCGCACCGCGCCACGAGCTTGACCAGATGCGGATGACGGGGCGCGAGTTCGGCGGCGTCCTCGACGCACACGATCCGCTCGGTCGGCGAGACGGCACCCAACATCGCCGCCAACAGCGTGGTTTTGCCCGCCCCCGTCCCCCCGCACACCAGAAATGCCAGCCGTGCGGCGATGATGTCGGAAACCAGCGCAGCAACCTCCGGCGCGATCGCCCCCGCAGCGGTCAACGCGGCCAAATCCTGTGTGGCCGGCCTCAGCACCCGCAGTGACAAGCAGGTGCCGCCAACGGCCAACGGGGGCAAGACCGCGTGCAGCCGCACCGCGAATCCGCCACATCCGATTCCGGTCAGCTGTCCGTCCACCCACGGCTGCGAATCATCGAGTCGGCGCCCAGCGGCCAACGCCAAGCGTTGCGCCAGTCGTCGCACAGCGGCCTCGTCGGCAAACCGAATATGGCTGCGCCGCAAACCGTTTCCATTGTCTATCCAAATTTCATCCGGCGCCGTCACCAAAACGTCGGTGGTGCCTTCCGCGCGAAGCAGCGGTTCGAGGATGCCGGCGCCGGTCAGTTCCGTCTGCAGCAGTCGAAGATTCGCCAGCACCTCAGTGTCGCCGAGTATCCCCCCAGATTCGGCGCGGATCGCCGCGGCGACCACGGCGGACCGCAGCGGACCGGGCTCGGACGCCAGCCGCTCCCGCACCCGCTCGATCAACGATCCGTTCATGCCGCCCCCCCGATGGGAGCCCCACGCCTGGTCGGCAGCACTGCGAGCACCGAACGCGCCGCCGCCGCCAGCGCGGATCTGCGGCCCAACCGGAGGCCGCCGCGCTCGAGCCGCTCGGACAGCCCTGGCTCGGCACGTATCGACGCCAGCAGTGGCGCGCCCGCTATGTCGGCAACCTCGGTCGCCCGCAGACCACCCGGAGCCGGCCCGCGGACGACCAGTCCGAGGTTGGGATTGATCGCGGTAAGCACCGGTACGAGTGTCGCGGCAGCCGCACATGCCCGAACGTCACACCTGCTGACCAGCACTACCAGGTCGACGCTGTCCAGAGCGGCCTGCGTCGCCTCGGTGAGACGCCGCGGAAGGTCGCACACCACGGTGACACCCCCGCGGCGACCCGCATCCACGATCGCTGCCACGGGTCCCGGCTCCAACTCGTAGCCACGCCGAGTGCCTGACAGAACGCTCACCTTGCGCTGGCGCGGTAGCGCCTCGCGGATCGCGGCCCAGTTCAGCCGCCCATCTGCAAGCGCCAAATCGGGCCATCGCAGACCCGGGGCGGACTCGCCACCCATCAGCAGATCAATGCCGCCACTCCACGGGTCGAGATCGAGCAGCAGGGCGTCGCCCGCGGTCTGGGCCAAGGCCGCGGCCAGCAGTGACGCCCCGGCACCACCGCAGCCTCCGATCACCGCCACGCCCTCACCGCAGCCGTTGTCCTCGCGCGCCGATTCCGCGGCTTCGGCGAGTTCGCCGACGAGTTCCCGCTCCTGTTGAGGCATTTGCAGCACGCGTTCGGCGCCCACGGCCACCGCTGCCGCCCAGTCCGTCGCGTCGGCTTCGGACCCGGTCACGACGCTGACGTGGCTTCGACGCGGCAACGCGGCGCGGCCGCAGCGTTGCGCCGCCGCCTGATCGAGCACCACCGCCGCAGCCGCCGACCATGATTTCCTGCTCACCGTGTCACGCTCGCCGGCATGCACGACGCGCACCCCGACGGCCGCGGCGACGCGGTCCACCTCGTCACGCAGCTGTGACTCCGCGAGGAGCACCAGAACCCCGCGCTCAACGTGGAAACCACCCGGAGAAACTTCGTTCACCTCTCCACCGTGCGACCCGGCCGGTATTGGACACCAGTGCCAAAGCTTGATCTGTGGAGAAAGACCGGTCTGTGCACTAAGCGGTTCGCTGGACACCGGTTGGCCAGAGACGAATGCCATCCCCGCAACGCACAAGTTGCCAAATTCCGCCGTCGGCGAGAGAATTTTTTACCCCAGAAAAGGGACGACCCCGCCAGGGGGGGAGGAGGCGGAGGTCGTCGTGTATCAGCCCCGGGGGGTCGGGCTGATACACCCTCGGCTCAAGGCCGAGTAATGCTTACTATACACATGCCAGCCGGGATTCACGCAAGTACTCGGCGCAAGGAAATGAGGGCTCGAGCCGGGTAAATCCGGTGGGCAGAAAGACAACAGGCGTATTCAGCCGGCCCACTTCGGGCCCAACATCGCGGCCGCACGCCGTGCCGGACCTATGCTGGACTGGTGACCGTCCCCGACGAGGCCGCGCCCCAGCAAATCTCGCCGCAAACATCAGATCAAGCACATCCGAGTGCCCGTACCGCCGCCTTCTTCGACTTGGACAAAACCATCATCGCCAAGTCGAGCACGCTGGCGTTCAGCAAACCCTTCTTCGCCCAAGGCCTGCTTAACCGGCGAGCCGTGCTGAAGTCGAGCTACGCGCAGTTCATCTTTCTGCTATCCGGCGCCGATCACGACCAAATGGATCGGATGCGGACCCACTTGGCCAACATGTGCACGGGTTGGGATGTCGCGCAGGTCAAATCGATAGTCGGCGAGACACTGCACGACATCGTCACACCGTTGGTGTTCGCCGAAGCCGCGGACCTGATTGCCGCGCACAAGCTGTGCGGGCGTGACGTGGTGGTGGTGTCCGCTTCGGGTGAGGAGATCGTCGGGCCCATCGCCCGCGCGCTCGGCGCCACCCATGCGATGGCGACCCGCATGGTGGTCGAGGACGGGAAGTACACCGGCGAGGTCGCTTTCTACTGCTACGGCGAAGGCAAGGTGCAGGCGATCCGAGAGTTGGCGGCCCGCGAGGGCTACCCCCTCGAACATTGCTACGCCTATTCCGACTCGATCACCGACCTCCCGATGCTCGAGTCCGTAGGACACCCCTCGGTCGTCAACCCCGATCGCGGGCTGCGCCGCGAAGCCGTCGAACGCGGTTGGCCGGTGCTGTCGTTCTCCCGGCCGGTATCGCTGCGGGATCGGATCCCCGCACCGTCGGGCGCCGCGATCGCAACGACGGCTGCGGTCGGTATCACCGCGGCGGCCGCCGGCGCGGTGACGTATGCGCTGTTGCGGCGCTTCGCCTTCTAACCGGCCGCTGCCACTTCAGCAAATACTTAGTGCGCGCAATTAATTTGCGTTGCACAATTTTGACACCGTTAGGCCTTGCTGTGCCTGTGGTCTAGTAGTACAAAGGAGTCACGGCAGCCTGGTGAGGCCAAGGTCGATCCGGAAGAGAAGGTTCGATCTCCCGACCCGGGCACCCAGCACGGTTCTTGGCACCCACGCGGAGTCATAGCCACTGATATGGCAGAAGTGTTGCGGGCCTGCGTAATTGCGAAGAATGGACTGCCCCGACGGCCCCTTGGGTGGGGTTGCAGCAGGAAGTGTCGTAAACGCGCCGAGGCCACCCACGCAGCCCACAAATGCACGCTTGGTAACCAAGAACCGTGTTGGCGGGCGGCGATTCGAAATTTTCGGATCGCCGCCCGCTTTGCATTTATCCGACATTCGTGTGGCGACCTGCCAGCTACCGTCGGGGTACCGCTTCCGCGATCGCCAGCGCCTCCTGCGCACCGGCCCGCAACGCTCGGCAACACAGCACCAACCAACTCGCCACACCGGCTGGGGTCCCCGATGAGAATTTCGTCGCGGCGTCCCGGTAGGCCGCCGGCTGGCGCATCCAATTCACCTCCGGCACACCGAGTCCGTGCGGATCCAACCCGGTGGCGATGGTGACCAAACGCGACACTCCGCGTGCCACCACACCGTCGGCGCTGCCGAACGGCCGCAACGTCAACAACTCCCCGTGCGCGACGGCAGCAACCACCGGCGCCGACGCCTGAGTGGGACGGCTGACCACCTCGGCGAGCAATTCCAGCCGTCGCCCGATGTCGGAATCGGTGCGTGGCCGGCCCAGGTGCTCGTCGTCGACCAGATCGGCGGCCGCCAGCATGTGCAACCGGGCCAGCGCTTGCAGCGGCGCCTTCTGCCACACCGTGACGAGCGCTCCGCCACCGCCTTCCAGGGCCTGAGCCACCCGAAGCGCACCGCCGAACACCGGATCACTGACCCCCTCGGCATCGGCGACGTCATCCAGCCGCACCGGGCCACCGTCGAGCACCGAGGAGGCCCGCGCCGCCCGCAACGACGCCTCCGCGGCCGTCACCGGCCAGCCGCGCAGGTTGGCCCGGTGCCGGTGGGCCCGGCCGAGCGCCTCGCGCGCCCGGTCGCTCGCTTCGGCGACGCCGGGCAGGTCCATCAGCGGAGCCAGCGGGTCAGTCACAGCTTGCCAACCTATCGGGGTCGGGCCGCGGCGCCGGGAATGGCCTCCAACAGCTGCCGGGTGTAGTCGTGCGCGGGCGCGGTGAACACCGCTTCGGTGGCCGCGTGTTCGACCACCCGGCCGGCTTGCATCACCAGCACGTCGTCGGAGATCTGCCGAACCACCGCCAGGTCGTGGCTGATGAACAGGTAGGTCAGCCCGAGGCTGGCCTGCAACTCCCCCAACAGGCGCAGAATCTGCGCCTGCACCAGGACGTCAAGCGCCGATACCGCCTCATCGCAGACGAGCACGTCGGGCCGCAGCGCCAACGCCCTGGCAATGGCGACCCGCTGCCGTTGACCCCCGGAAAGCTCACGGGGCAGCCGGTCGAGCACCGACGGCGGCAACGCCACCTGTTCAAGAAGCTCACGGACGGTCTGCTCACGCTGACGACGGTCGCCCACCCGGTGGATCCGCAGCGGCTCCTCGATGGCGCGGAACACCGAATACATCGGATCCAGACTGCTGTACGGGTTCTGGAATACCGGCTGGATCCGGCGCCGGAACGCCAGCGTCGTATGCACCGTCCGGACGTCGGTTCCGTCGAAGACGACGCTGCCCGAAGTCGGAGGCAGCAGGCCGAGCACCATCCGCGCCACCGTCGATTTGCCGGAGCCGGACTCGCCCACGATCGCCAGCGTGCTGGCCCGACGGACCCGGAACGAAACCCCGTCGACAGCGCGGAATTCCATCCGCCGCCAGGGCACGCCGCCGGACTCCCGGTAGACCTTGGTCAACCCCGCCGCCACCAGGATGTCGTCCTGTGCGCCGGCGTGTTCGGCCGCCTCGGCCGCCACCCGCTCCCTAATCTGCGCGGAGCGATTGTCACGAGCCGCCAGAGACGGGGCCGCTGCCACCAGCCGCTGGGTGTATTCGTGGCTCGGTTCGCGCAAAATCGACTGTGCAGCGCCCGATTCCACCACCGTGCCGTCGTGGATGACCACTACTTGCTCAGCCCGCTCGGCGGCCAACGCCAGGTCGTGGGTGATCAGCAGCAACGCGGTCCCCAACTCTTCGGTGAGGCGCTGCAGGTGATCAAGAACCTGCCGTTGCACGGTGACATCCAGCGCCGACGTGGGCTCGTCGGCGATCAGCAGCCGGGGCCTGCCCGCCAGGCCGATGGCAATCAGCGCGCGTTGACACATGCCGCCGGAAAGTTGGTGGGGATAGCGCCGGGCTTGCCTGGCCGGGTCCGGCATGCCGGCCTCAGCGAGCAACTGCACCGCGCGCCGTCGCGCCTGGCGCCCATCGGCGTTGGCGCGCAAAGCCTCCCGAACCTGGAAGCCGACGCTCCATACCGGGTTCAGGTTGGTCATCGGATCCTGTGGCACATAACCGATCTCGCGCCCCCTGATCGAACGCATCAATCGCCGGTCCGCGCCGGTGATATCGCGTCCGTCGAAGGTGATGCGTCCGCCGGTGATTCGTCCGCCGGGCGGCAGCAACCCCAGGACCGCAGCCGCGGTGGTGGATTTCCCCGAGCCGGATTCACCGACCACAGCCACCGTCTGACCGCGACAGACGCTGAGATCCACACCGCGGACCACCGGATCGTCGTTACCGAAACTCACCTGCAGACCTTGGACTGACAGCAACACCTGGCCGGTCATGCCCGCCACGCCCGGGAGGCCGGATCCAGGGCGTCGCGCAGCGCGTCGCCCATCATCATGAACGCCAGCACCGTAATCGCCAGTGCCCCAGCAGGATAGAAAAGGATCGCGGAGCCCGCCCGCAGTCGCATCTGCGCGACGTTGATGTCGCCGCCCCAGGACACCACCGACGTCGGCAGCCCGACACCGAGATAGGACAGCGTGGCCTCGGTGACGATGAACACACCGAGTGCGATCGTGGACACGGCAATCACCGGACCGATGGCGTTGGGCACCACATGCCGCAGCAGCGTCCTGAAACCGCTCAGACCCAATGCTTTCGCGGCCAGCACATAGTCAGTGCCCCGCACTTCCAGCACCGAACTGCGCGCAATGCGCGCCACCTGGGGCCACCCGAACAGGGCCAGTATGGCGACCACCGTCCACACCGTGCGGTGATGCATCACCTGCATCAGCACGATGGCAGCCAAAAGCAGTGGCAGAGCAAAGAACACGTCGGTGATGCGCGATACCAGGGAATCAACCCAGCCCCCGTAGAAGCCGGCCAGCGCACCCAGCGATCCACCGATGACGAATACGGCCAGGGTCGCGCCCAATCCGACCGTGACCGACGCGCGGGCACCGTAAACGGTGCGCGCATAGATGTCGTGGCCCTGCAGGTCGGTACCGAACCAGTGCGACGCCGACGGCGGCAGCAGGCTCTGGCTCGGATCGGCGTAGCCGGGGTCGACGGCGGTGAAAAACGCCGGAAACGCGGCCACCAGCAAGATCAACACGATCAGCGCGGCAGCGGTAACGAACTTGGGGCGCCTATACATAGCGGATCCGTGGGTCCAGCGCCGCATAGAGCAGGTCCACCAACAGATTGCTGACCAGATAGATCAACACCAGCACCGTCACGATCGACACGACCGTCGGCGCCTCCTGACGGGTGACAGCCTGGTACAACACGCCTCCGACGCCGTGGATGTTGAAGATGCCCTCGGTCACGATCGCACCGCCCATCAGCGCCCCGAGGTCGGCACCGAGAAAGGTGACCACCGGGATCAGCGAATTGCGCAGAATGTGCACTGTCACCACCCGCGGCCGTGACAGCCCCTTGGCGGTCGCGGTCCGCACGTGGTCGGCATGCGCGTTGGTGGCGACCGCGGATCGCGTCAACCGCACCACATAGGCGAAAGACACCAGCCCCAGCACGATTCCGGGCAGCAGCAACCGCCCGAAGGTGGCTCGACCGCCGACAGTCACCGGGGCCCAGCCCAATTGAACGCCGAACACGAACTGCGCCAGAAAACCGAGGACGAAAATCGGAATGGCGATAATCACCAGTCCAGTGACGAGCACCGTGGCATCGAAGACGCCGCCCTGGCGCAGTCCGGCGACCACCCCGAACCCGATGCCGAGCACGCCCTCCACCACCAGTGCAATCAGCGCCAGCCGGATCGTCACCGGAAATGCATGTGCCAGAACGGCACTCACCGGCAGGCCGGAGTACGCCCGGCCCAGGTCGCCGTGCAGCAGTCCGCCCAGGTAACGCAGATACTGCACCAGGAAAGGGTCGTCGAGGTGGTAACGGGCACGCAGTTGAGCGGCGACTTCGGGACTCAGCGGCCGGTCGCCCGCGATGGCGGCCACCGGGTCGCCGGGCAAGAGAAACACCATGCCGTAGATCAGCAGCGTGGCACCCAGAAAGACCGGGATCATCACCGCGACCCGGCGCAACAGATACCAGCCCATCTCAGCCCTTCACGATGTTCTCGTAGTCGGGCAGCCCGTTCCAGGTGGGCTTGACGTTACTGACCTGGCTCGACCATCCGATGACACTGATGTAGTACCACAGTGGAACGGCGGGCATGTCGTGCAACAGGATTCGTTGCGCCACATTGGCCAGCACATCGGCCTGCCGCAGGTCGGGCGCCGCCTCAGCAGCCTTGAGAGCGGCATCGAAGTCCGGGCTGGAATATCCGACATCGTTGGAACCGGCGCCGGTGGCGTAGAGCGGCGCCAGAAACTCGATCATCGACGGATAGTCACCGATCCAGCCGGCTCGGAACGCGGAGTCGATGGTGCGGTTGGTGATCTGCGTGCGGAAGCCGGCGAAGGTCGGCTGCGGTGCGCCCACCGCGTCGATGCCCAACGCGTTCTTGATGCTGTTGGCTACGGCGTCCACCCACTCTTGATGGCCGCTGTCGGCGTTGTACGCGATGGCGTACCGCCCGCTCCAGGGTGATATCGCGTCGGCCTGCGCCCAAAGTTGCCGCGCGCGTTCCGGGTTGAAGTCCAGCGCATCGTTGCCCGGAATGTGCGGGTCGAATCCCGGCAGTGAGCTGGCGGTGAAATCGCGCGCTGGGCTTCGTGTTCCGTTGAAGATCTGTTGACAGATCTGCGGGCGGTTGATGGCCGCCGATATCGCCAGCCGGCGCAACCGGCCTTCTTCTCCACCGAAATGCGGCAACCGCAGCGGGGTGTCGAGCGATTGACTGACGGCCACCGGACCCCTCACGGCGTTGCCTCCCAGATCACGCTGGTAGATGGTCAATGCACTGGACGGAATCGTGTCCAGCACATCGAGATTGCCCGAGAGCAGGTCGGCATAGGCGGTGTCCAGGTTGCCGTAGAACTCGAATCGCAGGCCTTTGTTCCTCGGCTTCCGGTTGCCGTGATAAGCGGGGTTGGCCACCAGGTCAATCTTGACGTTGTGTTCCCACGCCGGCTCGTCGGGACTATCGGCCAACTTGTAGGGACCATTGCCGACCGGGTGCCGCCCGAACGTCGCCATATCGCGAAAAGCCGACGAGGGCAGGGGGTAAAACGCGTTGTGGCCCAGGCTCAGCACGAAGTCGATCGTCGGCGCCCGCAGCCGCACGGTGAATTCGAGATCGCTCACCACGCGCAGCCCGGACATGGTGGTGGGCTTGCCGTCACCGGGTGCCGCCGACAATCCGTCGAATCCCTCGATCGGGCTGAAGAACTGCTGCTGCAATTGAGCATTGGCGCTCGACGCGCCGTAGTTCCAGGCGTCGACGAACGAGTGAGCCGTCACCGGCGAGCCGTCGGTGAACGTCCAGCCCGGTTTGAGAACGATCCGGTAGTTGACGTTGTCGAGGCTCTCGATCGATTGCGCGACTTCGGGCGACGGCCGGCCGGCCGCGTCGTAGGACACCAGGCCGGCGAACAGCCGATCGATGATGCGGCCACCGTTGCTGTCGTTGGTGCCGGTCGGGATCAGGGGGTTGGGCGGCTCGCCGCCGTTGACCACCACCACGTCAGGCGTGAGCATGCCGCCGCCGCATCCGGCCAGGCCACCGGCCAGCACAAGGACGGCCAGCACCATCCTGATGATCCGACGCACATCAGCGACCCTAGAGGCTAGGACGGCGGCACCGGCTCGATGACGACCTGGGTGACCGGGTGCACCTGTAGCTGGCAACTGTCGATCGCCGCCGCCACGGTGACCGGACCCGACCCACCAGGCGGTGTGACGCTCAGGTCGGTGTAGTTGGGACAGGGGTCGCCGGCTGAGTTGACGGACATGCCCTCGACCACCGACTCCCCGCGCTGTGACGGGGAAACGGTGATGGTCGGGGGCACATCGAGGTCGCTGGGCAGCCCGCCCATGTACCCGCGCAAGGTGGGCTGCGCGGTGATGAGTGGGCCACCGGTGCCCGATTCGACCCGGGGGTAGCCGGTGAGCGTGCACGGCCCCACACCAGGCGCCAACGCGAAAATCAAGGTGACCGCGCGGTGCCCGACCGCCGCCTCGGGCCCGGCCGCAGTCACCACGACCTGCCCAGCCGAGCACGGCACGGGGTCAGCCGGAGCCGACCAGGCAGGCGGGGCGGTGAAGCTTGCTGCGGCGGCCAGAACAGCCAGTATCCGAAGTGCGGGTGCCATACCTGGAATTGTCCGGCAGGGAGACGCCCGGTGACCAGCCGCGGCCGATAAGTGTCCGTGCCAGCGCGGAGTTACGCTCGCAGCTGTGACCGCCACCGATGCCGAACAGCCGTCGTCTTACCCGCCCCCGACCCAGTTCGCCGAGCAGGCCAACGCCCGCCCGGAGCTGTACGAACAGGCCGAGGAAGACCGGCTGGCGTTCTGGGCCGCGCAGGCCGACCGGCTGTCCTGGGCGACGCCCTACCAGGAGGTGCTGGACTGGTCGGACGCCCCGTTCGCCAAGTGGTTCGTCGGCGGCAAGCTCAACGTCGCCTACAACTGCGTGGACCGGCACGTCGAGGCGGGCAACGGTGACCGGGTCGCCATCCACTGGGAAGGCGAACCGCAGGACCACCGCCGCACCCTGACCTACGCGCAACTGCAGCAGGAGGTATGCAAGGCCGCCAACGCGCTCACCGAGCTGGGCCTGGTCGCCGGTGACCGGGTCGCCATCTATCTGCCGCTGATCCCAGAGGCGGTGATCGCGATGCTGGCCTGCGCGCGGCTGGGCGTGATGCACAGCGTGGTGTTCGGCGGTTTCACCGCGCACGCGCTGCGTACCCGGATCGCCGACGCCGATGCCAAGCTGCTGATCACCGCCGACGGGCAGTTCCGCCGCGGCAAGCCGGCGCCGCTGAAAGAAGCCGCTGACGAGGCCGTCTCGGTCGACGACAGCCCGGTCGAACACGTTCTGGTAGTGCGCCGCACCGGAATCGAGGTCTCCTGGGACGACGACCGCGACCTGTGGTGGCACGACGTGGTGGACAAGGCCTCCCCCGAACACACCGCCGAGGCGTTCGACGCCGAGCACCCGCTGTTCCTGCTGTACACCTCGGGCACCACCGGCAAGCCAAAGGGCATCGTGCACACCAGCGGCGGGTACCTGACCCAGTGCGCGTACACGATGCACGCCATCTTCGACGTCAAAGCCGAGACCGACGTGTTCTGGTGCACCGCCGACATCGGCTGGGTCACCGGGCACACCTACGGCGTCTACGCTCCGCTGTCCAACGGCATCACCGAAGTACTGTACGAGGGCACGCCCAACACCCCCAGCGAGCACCGGCATTTCGAGATCATCGAAAAGTATGGCGTCACAATCTATTACACCGCGCCCACCCTGATCAGGACCTTCATGAAGTGGGGCCGCGAGATCCCCGACGCGCACGATCTGTCCAGCATCCGGCTGCTCGGCTCGGTCGGCGAGATCATCAACCCGGAGGCGTGGCGGTGGTATCGCGACGTGATCGGCGGGGGCCGGGTGCCGGTCGTCGACACGTGGTGGCAGACCGAGACCGGCGCGGCGATGATCTCCCCGCTGCCCGGCGTCAGCAAGGTCAAGCCGGGGTCGGCCATGACCCCGCTGCCCGGCATCTCGGCCAAGATCGTCGACGACCACGGCGACCCGCTGCCGCCGGACACCGAAGGGGAAACCCACGTCACCGGCTATCTGGTACTGGACCAGCCGTGGCCGTCCATGCTGCGCGGCATCTGGGGTGACCCCGAGCGCTACCGCAAGACGTACTGGTCCAAGTTCGCCGACAAGGGCTACTACTTCGCCGGTGACGGCGCCCGCTTCGACCCGGACGGCGCCATCTGGGTGCTGGGGCGCATCGACGACGTGATGAACATATCGGGCCACCGCATCTCCACCGCCGAGGTGGAGTCGGCACTGGTCGGGCACCGCGGCGTCGCCGAGGCCGCGGTGGTGGGAGTCACCGACGACACCACCGGCCAGGCCATCTGCGCGTTCGTCGTGCTGCGCTCCAACTACGAAGTCAGTGAAGGCACTGTGGAGGAGTTGCGCGCCGAGGTTGCGCACGAGATCTCGCCGATCGCCAAACCTCGTGAGGTGCACATCGTGCCCGAGCTACCGAAGACCCGCAGCGGCAAGATCATGCGCCGGCTGTTGCGCGACGTGGCCGAGAACCGTGACCTGGGCGATACGTCGACGTTGTTGGATCCCAACGTGTTCGACGCGATCCGCGAAGCGAAGTAACTCAGCCGATCGGGACGAATCCCGAGCCGGGGCGGTTCTTGGCGACGATGTCGGCCAGATCGGCGTTGATCGACATCACGACGGCGGGTGTGTGCAGCGGGATGTATTTCGTGACGCAGCTGGGCAGGCTGTCGCTGAACGCGCCGTGGATCATCCCGACCAGTTGGTTGTCGACAGTGACCGGAGCCCCGGAGTCGCCCGGCCCGCCGCAGACCTGCATCAGTATGGTGCCCGGGTCCTGGCCCGGGCCCCAGGTGACACCGCAGGAGTTGCCGGTGGTGCGGCCCTGTTTGCATGCGACCTGACCGAAAACCGGCTCGGGGCCGATGCCGTTGATGGCAAAGCCGTTGACGTTGTTCACGGGGTTCACCTTGGCCGGGTCGAATTTGATGACCGCGTAGTCCAACCCGTCGTTACCGGCCACCATCGTCCCGACCTGACCGTGGCTCTCGGCACCCTCGGCGGCGACCGGCGCCCCGGGGCCACCGCAGTGCGCGGAGGTGAATCCGATGAGATCGCCGAACTTGTCGTGGCCGATCGCGGTCAGCGTGCACAGGGTACCGGTGTTGACGACGATGCCCGACCCACCGCCCAACGCAACCTTGTCGTCGGCGGACGCGGTGTTGGCCGGCAGGAACAGCAGGCCCAATACAACGGCCAGGACGGCCACGGCGGAAGCCGATTTCAGGGTCGGTTTCAAGCCGCCTGGCGCCTGCTGCAAAGTGATACCCCGTTCGATTGTCAAAGACTGGCGTGAGAGATCTCCGGCCAGTGGGCCAGTGTAGAGGATCAACGCATCCTGTCCGCCGCGCTTAGGACAGCCCTCGGCTGGCCTCGTCCGGCCTCGTCGGCCCTGGGGCCGCATGGCAACATAAACCGCGACGACGCGCACTGCGCGGCTCAGCGGGACACCGACGAGCCGCGAAACGGAGAGGACCGTCTGTGAGCAAACCCGATCGCAAGAACGGTGTGCCCAACACGCTGACCACGATCCCGCTGACCGACCCGCACGCGCGGGCCGGCGAGCCGTCGGTCGGTGACCTGATCAAAGACGTCACAACCCAGATGTCGACCCTGGTGCGCGCCGAGGTCGAGCTGGCGCGCGCGGAGATCACCCGCGACGTCAAAAAGGGCCTGACCGGCAGCGTCTTCTTCATCTCCGCGCTGGTGGTGCTGTTCTACTCGACGTTCTTCTTCTTCTTTTTCCTCGCCGAGCTGCTGAACAACTGGCTGTGGCGCTGGGCCGCGTTCCTCATCGTCTTCGCCATCATGGTCGTCGTCACCGCCGCGCTGGCGCTGTTCGGCTTCTTGAAGGTTCGCAGGATCCGCGGCCCCCAGAAGACCATCGAATCGGTGAAAGAGGCACGCACCGCCTTCGCGCCGGGCCACGACAAGGCGCCGGCCGGCCCCAAGCAGCTACCCGAACACCACGGCAGACACGAAAAGCCGGAGAACGGCACTCCCACCGATCCCTCGGGCTGGTAAGTGCCGGCTCCGGATCCGTCGATCGTCCGCATCGACGGGCCTTGGCGCCATCTGGATGTGCATGCCAACGGCATCCGGTTCCACGTCGTCGAAGCGAACGCCGACAACCCCAGCGGGGCGGCTACCGGCCGGCCGCTGGTCATGCTGCTGCACGGGTTCGGGTCCTTCTGGTGGTCGTGGCGCCACCAGCTACGTGCGCTGACCGGCGCCCGGGTGGTTGCGGTCGACCTGCGCGGCTACGGCGGCAGCGACAAACCACCCCGCGGCTACGACGGTTGGACGTTGGCGGGAGACACCGCCGGACTCATTCGCGCACTTGGGCATTCGTCGGCGACGCTGATCGGCCACGCCGACGGCGGGCTGGCCTGCTGGGGTACCGCACTGCTGCATTCGCGGCTGGTGCGCGGCATTGCCCTGATCAGTTCGCCGCACCCGGCGGCGTTGCGGCGATCCACGCTGACCCGTCGGGACCAGAGCCGCGCGCTGCTGCCGACCCTGCTGCGCTACCAGGCGCCGCTGCTGCCGGAGCGACTGCTCACCCGGCACGACGGCGCCGAGATCGAGCGCCTCGTCCGCGCCCGCAGTGGCGCTAAATGGCTTGCCTCGCAAGACTATTCGCATACAATTCGTTATCTCCGGCAGGCCATCCAGATTCCGGGCGCCGCGCACTGCGCACTGGAGTATCAACGGTGGGCGGTGCGCAGCCAGCTACGGGGCGAAGGCCACCGGTTCATCAAGTCCACCACGGCGCAACTGAGCATGCCCCTGCTGCACATCCGGGGCGACGCCGATCCTTACGTCCTGGCCGCTCCGGTCGAACGCACCCAGCGCTACGCACCGCATGGCCGCTACGTATCCGTCTCCGGCGCTGGGCATTTCAGCCACGAAGAGTCGCCCGAAGAAATCACCCGGCACCTGATGCGATTCTTGCAGAAGGTGCACCACCTCAGCTGACGCAGGCTCCCGTGCCCACCGGTGCGGTGGCGCCGATCTTGGAGAGCTGGCCGGCCACCTCCTCAGCCGTCAGCACGAAGCCGGTGTCCGCGTCGTCGACGGCCGCGCCGAACACCACGCCGAGCACCCGGCCGTCGAGGTCGATGAGCGGCCCGCCGGAATCACCCTGCTCCACGTTGGCCCGGATCGTATAGACGTCACGAGTGACCTGCTGCGGGCTGCGGTAGATGTCGGGGCCACTGAGCTTGATCACCTCCCGGATCCGGGCGGGGGTGGCGGTGAAGTTGCCGCCACCCGGGTAGCCCAGGACCACCACGTCGGTGCCGGTCTTCGCGGGGGTGTCGTCGAACACCAGCGGAGACGACGGCAGTCCCGGAACGGCCAGAATCGCGATGTCCACCTGCGGGTCGTAGGACACCACCGTGGCGTCGTAATTCTTGCCGTTGGCCTGCAACGAGACGCTGCTGGAGCCGGCCACCACGTGCGCATTGGTCATCACCCGCTCGGGTGAGATGACGAAGCCGGTGCCTTCGAGCACCTTCTGACAGCTCGGCGCCAGGCTGCGCACCTTGACCACGCTCGGCGCGGCGGCCGCCACCACTGGATTGTTGGCCAGCGCCGGGTCCGGCGAGGCGACCGGGATCACCGGGGTGCGGCTGAACGGCTCCAGTACCGCGGGCAGGCCGGAGGTGTTCAACAGCGCCGACAGGCGCTTGGGCACCGTCTTCAACCAGGTCGGCGCCACCTCGTTGACCTCGGCCAGCACCCGGGAACCCCGGACCGCGGCCGCCAGCTCCGGCTGGTCCTTCGATTGGGTCAGCGGGGTCGCCAACAGCCAGGCCGCGGTCAGCACCACCATCAACTGCACAGCCACACCGATGACGGAGTCGATGGTGCGGACCGGCCGGTTGCGGATCGCACCGCGCACCGCCCGTCCCAGCACCACGCCGGCGACCTCGCCGACCACCACCAGCGCCAGGATCAGGAACAGCGCCGCGAACAACTTGGCCCGCGGAGCCGCGATATGGCTGACGATGTGTGGCGCCAGCAGGACTCCGGCCACCGCTCCGAGCACCACCCCGGCGAACGAGAGCACCGACCCCAGTGCGCCCGAACGCCAGCCGGAGATCGCGGCGATGAACGCGACCGCCAGGACGGCGATGTCCAGCCATTGCGAGGGCGTCATCGAGTTCATCGCGACCCACCCCGCAATCCGTCCGAGTCACCGACCAGCACCATCGCGTCGTCCAGCTCGCGGATGTCGTCGGTATTCCAGGGCTGCGCCCAGCCCGCCACGTCGAGAACCGCCGAGATCACCTGGCCGGTGAAGCCCCAGACCAGCATCTGGTTCAGCAGAAACGCCGGCCCGGCCCAGCGACGTCCCAAGGTGCCCCGATAGACCATCAGCCGATTGTCCGGGTTGATGAAGGCGCGCACCGGGACGCGCGCCACAATAGCCGTTTCGGCATCATTGACGACCGTCACCGGACCGGGGTCCGGCGAGTACGCAAGTACCGGGATGACGTGAAACCGCGACGGCGCGATGAAGGTGCGTTCCATGGTGACCAGCGGGTGCAACCTGTCGACGTCGATGCCGGTTTCCTCGCGCGCTTCGCGCAGGGCCGTGGCGACCGGGCCGTCGTCGCCGGGATCGGATGCCCCGCCCGGGAAGGCGGCCTGGCCGGCGTGGTGGCGCAGGGTCGACGCCCTAACGGTGAGCAGCAGGTCCGCGTCGTCCGGAACGCCTCCCTCGGCCGTGCCGGACTCCGGCCCCGAGAACAGCACCAGGACCGCGGCATCGCGCCCACCCCGACCGAGCGACTTCGCCGCCGTCACCATCGCCAGCACGTCGGCCGGCAGGCGGCGACGGAACGCATCGGGAATCTGGTCGACGTTGTCGATCAGCGGCCGCAACCAGGCCGGTCCGGCATCAGGCGTCAGGGCGACCGTCCGCCGCTCGCGCGCAGTACCCGCAGCAGTCACCGGCACCTCATCTGATCCGCTCACCCCGCCTCACTCCCCGACCGCGGCCGCAATCTCGTCGGCGCTGTCGAATGCCCGCGGCAGGATCTGCGCAACGCTACCGTCCGGCCGCAGCACGACGGTCGCGGGCATCACGTTTGCGACTCGCAGCGCCGCCGCCACGCGACGGCGGCCGTCCTGCAGGGTAGGCAGATGGACACCCAGCTCGGCCAACCGCAGGAGGGCAGCCGTCTCGTTCTCGTCCTGATGCACCGTCACCACCATCACGTCTGATCCCACCCGACGTTGATACTCGGCCATGGCCGGCAATTCGGCAGCGCACGGCCCACACCAGTACGCCCACAGGTTGATCACCACCCGCCGTCCGCCCAGAGCCTTGGCCACGTCGACCGCGGCGCCGTCGGCCGCACATTCCACCACCACACCGCGCAAAGCCGGGACGCCCGTCCCGTCATGCGCGGTCGGGCAGGGGGGCAGGTCCGCCCGCCGTCGCGGGCCGGCCAGCGCCTCGGCGGTGTCGGCATCCCGATGCTCGCGCCCGACTGGCCCCTGGGAAGCCGTCGGAGGGGCACCGCCGTCCCGCAGTTGCGCTACCAGCGCCACCACGAGTGCGGCCACCACCGCCACCACGGCGATGGTCCAGCGGGCAGCACCGGAGAGCCCCTTCATGCCCGAAGCGGCTACAACCCGGCCAGGGCCAACAAGTGGTCGGTCTCCGGGCCCTGAACGAGGGGGGCGGCCAGCAGCGGCTCGGTGGGTCCGAGGCCGAAGGACGGGCAATCCTTGGCCAGGACGCACACTCCGCACGCCGGCTTGCGGGCGTGGCACACCCGGCGGCCGTGGAAGATGACCCGATGGCTGAGCAGCGTCCATTCCTTGCGTTCGATCAGCTGACCGACGGCGTGCTCCACCTTCACCGGGTCCTCCTCGGCGGTCCATCGCCACCGTCGCACCAACCGCCCGAAATGGGTGTCGACGGTGATGCCGGGGATGTCGAACGCGTTGCCCAGGATGACGTTGGCGGTCTTGCGGCCGACGCCGGGCAGCGTCACCAACTCCTCCATGGTGTGCGGCACCTCCCCGTCGAACCGCTCGACCAGGGCCTGACCAAGTCCGATGAGCGACGTGGCCTTGTTGCGGTAGAAGCCGGTCGGGCGGATCAGGGCTTCGAGTTCTTCACGATCGGCCTGCGCGTAATCCAGTGCCGTGCGGTATTTCACGAACAGCGCAGGCGTCGTCAGATTCACGCGCTTGTCGGTGCTTTGAGCCGAAAGTATGGTCGCGACCGCGAGTTCGAGCGGGGAGGTGAAGTCGAGCTCGCAGTAGACGTGCGGAAATGCTTGCGCCAGCGTCCGATTCATTCTGCGCGCCCGTCGCACCAAGCCGGTGCGCGTCTCGTTCGCGAAGCGCTTGGCGAGCGCTTTCTCCACCCCCTTTTCCTTGGGAGAAGACGACTTTGCCGCTGACACCTACGACAGAGTACTGATTTCGTGATCTTGCTGAGACCTTGGGCATGTTTACTCTTTGTGTGTTGTGGTTGCTGGTGGCCTGCATCCCGGCGTTGCTGATGCTGGCGACGCTGGGGCTCGGGCGGCTGGAAAGGTCGCTCGCCCACGACTCTGTGACCGCCACGGACGTTGCGGATTTTCTCGACCACGCAGAAGCCGTCGACGTCCGTACGCTGGCCCGTGAGGGCATGCCGGAAGCGCTGGAGTTGCTGCACCGCCGGCAGGCGCTCGGACTGGACGCCGCCGCGGCGCCCAAAGCGCTCACCGGACGGCATCACGCCGAGACTTTCTTTGCCACCGACATGGTCGGCCGTATCGAATCGGGTCTGCCCACCCGCATCCATGGGCGGTATGTGACCAACACGCAGTTTACGGTGACTCGATACGTTAATCGTGTGTAGCGTTGGCAGGCCGCACCGTTTGGCCTACGTTTAGACTCGTGTCGGCCGTCACAGTTAGGCCTGCCCGTATCGACGTCGTTAAGAACTGACAAGGCAAGAAGAGGCAACGTGGACGAGATCCTGGCAAGGGCCGGAATCTTCCAAGGGGTTGAGCCCAGCGCAGTCGCCGCACTGACCAAGCAGTTGCAGCCCGTCGACTTCCCCCGTGGACACACCGTATTCGCCGAGGGTGAACCGGGTGACCGGCTGTACATCATCGTGGCGGGCAAGGTGAAGATCGGCCGTCGCTCACCCGACGGGCGGGAGAACCTGCTCACCATCATGGGCCCGTCGGACATGTTCGGCGAGCTGTCGATCTTCGACCCGGGACCCCGGACGTCGAGCGCGACGACGATCACCGAGGTGCGCGCGGTCTCGATGGACCGCGACGCGCTGCGGGCGTGGATCGCCGACCGCCCGGAGATCGCCGAGCAACTGCTGCGCGTGCTGGCCCGCCGGTTGCGGCGCACCAACAACAACCTGGCCGACCTGATCTTCACCGATGTGCCCGGCCGGGTGGCCAAGCAGCTGCTGCAGCTCGCGCAGCGTTTCGGCACCCAGGAGGGTGGCGCGATGCGGGTCACCCACGACCTGACTCAGGAGGAGATCGCCCAGCTGGTGGGTGCGTCGCGGGAGACGGTGAACAAGGCGCTGGCCGACTTCGCGCACCGCGGCTGGATTCGCCTGGAGGGTAAGAGCGTGCTGATCTCGGATTCGGAGAGACTGGCGCGCCGAGCGAGGTAAGCGCGCGCACTCATGCCGAGCAGACGCTAAGCCCCCTGATTCCACGCCGAAAAAGGGGCTTCCGCGTCTGCTCGCGCTACTGAGCCCGCAGGTAGTCCAGCTGCACCTGCACCGACCATTCGGCGGCGTCCCAGAGCTTCTCGTCGACGTCGGTGTAGACGTGCTCGACCACCTGACGGGCGCTGGCGTCCTCGCCGAGTTCGCGCAGCGCCGAACGCACCTGTTCCAGCCGCTCGTGCCGGTGCACCAGATAACCCTGCGTGACAGCGTCCAGATCAGGCAGTTCCGGCCCGTGGCCGGGTAGCACGGCCCGCCGTCCCAGCCCGCGCAGCCGCTGCAGCGAGTCCAGGTAGGCGGTCAGGTTGCCGTCCTCGGAATCCATCACGGTAGTGCCGCGCCCCAGTACGGTGTCGGCGGTCAACACCGCGTCATCGAGCACGAACGACAACGAGTCCGCGGTGTGGCCGGGCGTGGCCATCACGGTGATTCGCAGACCCGCGGCGTCGATCACTTCGCCGTCGACCAGCTCACCACCCAATCCACGCAAGAACCCGCTGCCCGCCGAGCGCACTGTGGCCCCGGTGCGCTCGACCAGCTTGTCGATGCCATCGGTGTGGTCCCCGTGCCGGTGACTGATCAGCACCAGGACGACACGGCCCAGCGCGGCCACCCGCGCGATGTGCTCGTCGTCGTCGGGTCCGGGATCCACGATCACCAGCTCGTCACTGCGAGGACCACGAAGCACCCAGGTATTGGTGCCCTCCAGCGTCATCAGGCCCGGGTTGTCGCACAGCAGCACCGAGGCGGTGTCGGTGACCGCCCGCAGCTGGGCGTACGCGGGATGGGCGAGCGCTGACCCGGCCACGGCCCCTACCCGACCTCCACGATCATCTCGACTTCCACGGGCGCGTCCAGCGGCAGCTCGGCCACCCCGACCGCCGAGCGCGCGTGCACGCCGCTGTCGCCGAACACCTCGGCAAGTAGTTCCGAGGCGCCGTTGATGACGCCCGGCTGTCCGTGGAAGCCGGGCGCGGAGGCGACGAAGCCCACCACCTTGACCACTCGCGTCACCGAGTCCAGACCCACCAGCGAATCCACGGCAGCAAGCGCGTTGAGCGCGCACACGCGGGCCAGCGCCTTGCCCACGTCCGGGGCGACGTCGGCACCGACTTTGCCGGTGGAGCCCAACTTTCCGTCGACGAATGGGAGCTGGCCCGCGGTGTAGACCAGATTTCCGGTCCGCACCGCAGGCACATAGGCGGCCAGCGGTGCGACCACCTGGGGAAGCGTCAGGCCGAGTTCCTCGAGACGGGCTCTGGCGCTCACTTGGGCCGCTTGAGGTAGGCGACGTGCTGCTCGCCGGTGGGTCCGGGCAACACCGCCACCAGTTCCCAGCCGTCGGCGCCCCATTGGTCGAGGATCTGCTTGGTGGCGTGGGTGAGCAGCGGAATCGTCGCGTACTCCCATGTGGTGGGTTGGGTCATGGTCGCGAGCTTATCGGGCAAAACAGCAACGGCTAGCATGCGATGGTGGCTAACACATCGAGCGGCGGTAGTTCCGTTGGGTGGCCCTCGCGGTTGTCGAAGGCGCGCCTGCATTTCGTGACCGGCAAGGGCGGCACCGGTAAGTCGACGATCGCGGCCGCGCTGGCGCTGACCCTGGCTGCCGGCGGACGCAAAGTGCTGCTGGTGGAAGTCGAAGGGCGCCAAGGGATTGCGCAATTGTTCGACGTCCCGCCGCTGCCCTACCAGGAGCTCAAGATCGCGACCGCCGAACGCGGCGGCCAGGTCAATGCGCTGGCGATCGACATCGAGGCGGCCTTCCTGGAATACCTCGACATGTTCTACAACCTCGGCATCGCGGGCCGGGCCATGCGCCGCATCGGCGCCATCGAGTTCGCCACGACCATCGCGCCCGGCCTGCGTGACGTGCTGCTCACCGGCAAGATCAAGGAGACGGTGATCCGCGTCGACAAGAATCGGCTGCCGGTCTATGACGCGATCGTTGTCGACGCACCCCCGACCGGCCGCATCGCCCGCTTCCTCGACGTCACCAAGGCGGTGTCGGATCTCGCCAAGGGCGGACCGGTGCATTCGCAGGCCGAGGGCGTGGTCAGGCTGCTGCACTCCGATCAGACCGCCATCCATCTGGTGACGCTGCTGGAAGCGCTGCCGGTGCAGGAAACGCTGGAAGCCATCGAGGAACTCGCGGAGATGGAACTGCCAATCGGCAGCGTGATCGTGAACCGCAACATTCCGGCCTACCTGGGCAACGACGACCTGGCGAAGGCCGCCGAGGGTGTGGTGGACGCGGACGCTGTGCGCGCCGGGTTGGCGGCGGCCGGGATCGAACTCGAAGACGCCGACTTCGCGGGCCTGCTGACCGAGACGATCGAGCACGCCACCCGGATCAGCGCGCGCTCGGAGACTGCGCAGCAACTCGATTCGCTGCAAGTGCCAAGGCTGGAACTGCCGACGATCTCCGACGGGGTCGACCTGGGCAGCCTCTACGAACTTTCGGAAGTACTTGCCCAACAGGGGGTTCGGTAACTATGACACAGGCACACAAGCCGGAAACCCTTGATATGGCCGCGATCCTGGCCGATACGACCAACCGGGTAGTGGTGTGCTGCGGCGCCGGCGGTGTCGGAAAGACCACCACCGCCGCGGCGATCGCGCTACGTGCTGCCGAATATGGGCGCACCGTAGTGGTTTTGACGATCGACCCGGCCAAGCGACTCGCACAAGCGTTGGGAGTCAACGACCTTGGCAATACGCCGCAACGTGTCCCGTTGGCGCCGGAGGTGCCCGGCGAACTGCACGCGATGATGCTCGACATGCGGCGCACCTTCGACGAGATGGTGGTCCAGTATTCGGGATCCGATCGCGCACAGTCGATTCTGGACAACCAGTTCTATCAGACGGTCGCCACGTCGCTCGCCGGCACGCAGGAATACATGGCCATGGAAAAGTTGGGGCAGCTGCTGGCCCAGGACCGGTGGGATCTGGTTGTGGTCGACACCCCTCCGTCGCGCAACGCCCTGGATTTCCTCGACGCCCCCAAGCGCCTGGGCAGCTTCATGGACAGCCGCCTGTGGCGGCTGCTGCTCGCACCCGGCCGGGGCATCGGCCGGCTGGTGACCGGCGCGATGGGACTGGCCATGAAGGCGATGTCGACGATCCTGGGCTCGCAGATGCTCGGCGACGCGGCGGCGTTCGTGCAGTCCCTGGACGCGACGTTCGGCGGCTTTCGGGAGAAAGCCGACCGCACCTACGCGTTGCTCAAACGGCGCGGCACCCAATTCGTGGTCGTCTCGGCCGCTGAGCCTGACGCGTTGCGTGAGGCGGCCTTCTTCGTCGACCGGCTGTCCCAGGAAGGGATGCCGCTGGCCGGGCTGGTCCTGAACCGCACCCATCCGCTGCTGTGCTCGCTGCCAGTCGAGCGGGCGATCGACGCCACCGAGAAGCTCGAGGCCGAAAGTTCAGAGTCCGCGTCCCTGGCGGCGGCCGTACTGCACATCCATACCGATCGGGGCCAGACGGCCAAGCGCGAGATCCGGCTGCTGTCCCGCTTCACCGGCGCCCATCCGCATGTGCCGGTGATCGGAGTGCCCTCGCTACCCTTCGATGTCTCGGATCTCGAAGCGCTGCGCGCCCTGGCTGACCAGATCACCTCGGCCTGACGGGTCGGCAATCGGCGTGGCAGCCTCAGCCGCCGTGCCAGACCGCAATACCTCAGTTTCGTGCGTAGTCAATAGGCTAACCCAAAAGCTAACGCCGGCAGCGATGCATTGCGGCGGATTCCTGATCAAGGGCCGCACAGACGCCTGGCTCGACACCCAACCACCGCACCTGTTGACCCACTGGACTAGGAGAGAGAATCGGGGTAGTTGAGCGACAAGATGAGTCACACGGGAAGGTATCCGCGATGCCGAACCAAGACCAAAGACGCGCCTGTCTCTACCAAGAGCTGTTGGTTCGATCCGGCTGTTGGCTGGCCACCGAGGCGCCCTGGTCGAAGGTCACTCCGCTTTCGTGGTCAAGCTCCATCGCCTGCGGCAGATGCGGGTGCCGGCGATGTCACGACACCAGCGCACCGCTGCTTACTGCGCCTGGTGCAGGCTGGTGAATGTTTCACGGTCCCAGAAGTTTCGGCGCACGTACTGCACGCTGCGCTTTACGCGCGGCTTGTCTTTCGGCGACGCCACCCGGGCCGGGTCGGTCAGGAACCCGGCATGCCCGGCGTAGTCCAGCCACGCTGGCTAAAATCAAGGTCACACTGGCCCCATCCTCATGGCAGGCGACAATATCTGAGCAGTGCCACTACAACAGCGGTCAAGTCCAGGGACGTGGTGTACGACCTCGTCGTGTGATTCTTCGATGTCGTGTTTTATGCGGTTAGTGCCGCGGGGTTGTCCTCCTGTTCTGGTGTTGTGGTGGTGGTCAGGCGGGATTTGCTGAGGACGTCGAGGCCCAGGTATCGGCGTGATTCGGCCCATTCGTCGTGTTGTTCGGCCAGCACGGCGCCGACGAGGCGGATCAGGGCGTCGCGGTGGGGGAAGATCCCGACGACGTCGGTGCGGCGGCGGATCTCCTTGTTGAGCCGTTCCTGGGTTATCTGTAGTCCTCGTGACGGCGTCTTTGATGTCCGACACGAGGTGTTGAGGTCCCAGGTTCTGCGTGCTGGACA
>NZ_LQOY01000124.1 GCF_002101675.1 Mycobacterium gordonae
CCGATCACCTGATACTCCCGGGCATAACCACCGAACAACGCCGCAACCGCCACCGAGATCTCATCGGTCCCCGCCGCCGCAACAACGGTGGTGGGGACGGCGGCCGCGACATTGGCCGCACTGATCGACGACCCGAGCTCGGACAGGCTGGAGGCCGCCGTGGTCACGACATCGGGAAGCACGCTCACAAAAGGCACTGAAGTTCCACCTCCTGGTCAGGTTTACGGCGGCCGCGGCGGCCGCTAACCGTCATCTCCGGGCAGTCCGTTGTTGCCGGCCTGCCCGGCGTGGCCGATCGAGCCGCCTAGACCCGAGCCGCTCGCACCTGCCTGACCGCCATCGCCGCCCAGACCGCCGGCGCCGCCCCGGCCGCCGGCTCCGGTCCCGCCGGCGCTGCCTGCGCCACCGATCAGTCCGCCCTGACCGCCGGCGCCACCGCTTGTTCCGCCGTGACCTCCGTCGCCGCCGTCGCTGCCCGCCCCTCCGTCGCCGCCGGTTCCCCCGGAGCCGCCCAGGACCGACAACCCGCCAGAGGCGTTTCCGCCGTGCCCGGCGTCACCGCCGGCGCCGCCGAGGGCGCCGACCCCGCCACTACCGCCTGTGCCGGCATCGCCGCCGTCGCCGCCAAATCCGATGAATTTGGCGCCACTGCCGCCGTTGCCCCCGTTGCCGCCTTCACCGCCCCTGCCCGATGGGCCGCCGTCACCGCCGTCACCACCGTCACCGCCCGAGGTGGCGCTGCCCCCGGCGGGGTATCCCTGCGAGCCGAAGCCGCCGTGGGCGTCGCCGCCGTCGCCGCCGCCGCCGCCCGCTCCGCCGGCGGTCCCTGATCCGCCGAGGCCCCCGGTGCCGCCGGTACCGCCATGCCCACCGCTGCCGAATATCAGGCCCGCGTTACCGCCGTCACCCCCGATACCGCCCGTGCCACCGTCTCCGCCGGCCGCGCCGCCAGCGCCGTGACCACCATGGCCTCCGGAGCCCGCGTAGGCGAAGCCCGCGTTGGAAGCGTCGGCCGAACCGCCCGTTCCGCCATTACCGCCGGCGCCACTTGCACCGACGGCATCACCGCCGTTGCCGCCTTTGCCGCCGAACGCGTAGCTGCCGGCATCCGTGCCGATGGCGGAACCGCCGTTGCCGCCCGCACCCCCGCCGGCGCCATTGCCGCCGGTTCCGCCGGCACCCCCGGTCGGACCCGCCGACGTCGATGTCACTGACCCGCCAGCACCACCGGCACCGCCATCGAGTGTGCGGGAGCCGGTCCCTCCCGGTCCGCCGTTCGCTCCGGTGACCGGAGTGGCCGAATTGGTCGTGATGGGGCTGACGGACGTGCCGGGCTGCGCGGCGCTGGTGACCGCGTGCGCGACGGCGTTGGCGCCGGTCCAGCCGGTGCCGCCTTGGCCGCCGTTGCCGCCGTTGCCGATGAGGTAGGTGTTGCCGCCGGTGCCGC
>NZ_LQOY01000125.1 GCF_002101675.1 Mycobacterium gordonae
CGGAACTTGTCAAGGCGGATGAGTCCATCGGGTGTTAAGCGGCGGTCGTGTCGGCCTCCTGGGCTGGTGGGTTGATCCAGACGGTGTCGGGCAGGTCGAGGATCTTCGGCGCACGGTGGGTGCTGAAGCGGTGCGGGTGTCGGGCACGGGCGTCGGTCAGGACGGCACGTCGCTCGGCGGCTTTGTCGGTGGCGAGCCCGAAGTGCACGTTGGCGGGGGTGTGCAATCCGATCCCGGTATGACGATGCTCGTGGTTGTACCAGTGGGCGAAGTCATCCATGAATTGCCTTGCCTCAGACAGGGAGCCGAAGCGCTCGGGAAACTCCGGCCCGTACTTCAGCGTCTTGAACAGCGACTCCGAGAACGGGTTGTCGTTGGATACCCGAGGCCTCGAATGTGATCGGGTGACCTCGAGATCGGCGAGCAGTGTCGCGACGGTCTTGCTGGTCATCGACGTGCCCCGATCGGCGTGCACGACGTGGGGAACGCCGTGCACCTTGAACACCTGCTCGATGAGTTCCTTGGCCAGAACACCGGATTCATGAGCATGGACGTGGACACCGACAATGTAGCGGGAGTAGATGTCGATCATCACGTACGCGTCGAAATAGACACCCTTGACCGGCCCGGGCACCTTGGTGATGTCCCAGGAATACACCTGCCGCGGCGCGGTCGCGACCAACTCCGGACACACCTTGGCGGGATGGCGGGCCAGCCGGCGCCGCTCCTTGACCTGCCTGTTCTCGCGCAGCACCCGGTACATCGTGGACACCGAACACAGATAAACGCCCTCATCGAGCAGTTGGGCATAGATCTGCAACGGTGCCAGATCGACGAACCGGGCGCTGGTGAGCGTCGCCACAACCAACTGCCGCTCCAACTCGGTCAGCTTGTTGACCGGCTCGACCACCGGTTGCGGCGACACCGCCGGCGTAGGTGCCGTGGCGGTGTTGCGCCGCCGGATCGCCGTTGAGCGCACCACGCCAGTCAACGCCGCTGCGTGCCTGGTCGACACGCCGACCGCGAGCAGCGACCCGTAGGCCTCGGTCAGCGCTTCTTCGGTTGCTCGTCGGAATCCGCTCTCTCGGAAAGACTTTCCAAGAGAGCGTGTGCTTTTCCCATGATGTCCAGCGCGGCCTCGGTGGTGGCCAGGCGCTTGCTCATCTGCGCGTTCTCCCGCTTGAGACGGGCGATTTCAGCCTGCTCAGCGGTCAGCTTGCCGATCTTCTCGCCGGGCTGTTTGCCCGCCAGCACACCCGCATCGCGCTGCCTGCGCCATTCGCTGATCGACGACGAATACAAGCCCTCCCGCCTCAGATAGGCACCGCCCTCACCGTGCTCGCAGGCCTGCTCGTAGGCATCCAGGTGGGCCAACTTCTCGGCCGCCGAGAACGCACGCCGGCGGCGCGGCCCGTCGGCGCGCGGGTGGGCTTCATCCATCCGTTCATTGTCATGCACCGACGTCATCATCGAACTGCTCATGGCGTGTTGATCCGTATCTCGCCCTGCATCAGGCCGGTTTG
>NZ_LQOY01000126.1 GCF_002101675.1 Mycobacterium gordonae
GGTTTCGGCTTATGTATGACTGAACACTGTTCGTGCCCAAGAAGAAGTGGTGGGACACCATGCGTAAGCGACGGTCGGCCCGTTAACGAGTGTTGGTGTGTCGAATGTCCCTCGGCAGCCGTCTTGAGCCGATGCGCTGCAGGTGAGCGGGGCTGTCTCTTGCAGTTGGTGCCCGCTTCAGGCCCGCGCCGCGGCGTCATCGGGTCAGCCGCGCGTTGTTGGGCGCGGCTGTGTCGGGCCCACATCGATTCGCCGATCGGTTGAACTCGCTGCGATGCTTCAGTCGCTGGTTGGGTTGGTGGAGGCGGGTTCAGCGGTGGCGGCGCGGTGAGTGTCGCTGGCCGCGGCTGGGTGCGTTCGTCGCGGGAGTGTGACTAGTGCGGTGCTGATGGCGATGATGGCGAATGCGGCTGTGGCGACGAGTGTTTGGTGCGTGGTGATCCAGGTGCCGACTCGGGCGACGCCGGTGGCCAGGGGATCTGGGGGGAGGCGGTGTCCTGTGAGTTGTGGGATCCAGTAGTGGAGCAGATAGACCCCGGATGCAAAGAGAATGGTCCCGGCGATCCGGGTCATGTGCGGCATCAGTGGCCGCATGCGCTGTGTGGCAACGGTGTTCGCGACGGCGGCCAGTAGTGCGACGGTGAGCAGAAGGGTGGCTGAGCCGGCGGTGTAGGCGCCGAAGACAACGAGTACACCGGACACGTTGCTGGTGGCCAGTGCCTGGCTGATAACCGAGAGCAGGATCGCGATGCTGCAGGAGGCCGAGGCGATCGCGTACCCGACACCGTAGAGGAGCATGTCCAGGGGCCGTTGAGGATTGCGGCCGAAGTGGGGGCCGGGCAGCCGGATTGGGATATGGCGCCCGGCCAGCATGACCAGTCCGGCAAGGGTCAGCATCGCCGCGAGGACGGTCGCGGCCCACGGGACGGCGCCGATGAGTTGGCGCAGCCCGAGTGCTGCGGCCACGCCGAGAACTGTGAAGGTGCCGGCAAATCCGATGGTCAGCGCCGCGCCGGCGCGCAGCCCCCGGCTGATCCTGGCCGCCAATCCCGCGGACGTGTGCTCACCGGTGGCGGTGTAGGCCAGCACGGCGGGCAGCACCGCGAATCCGCACGGGTTGATGGGGGCGATCATGCCGGCGCCGAAGGCAAGTGCCAGTAGTCCGTTCACCGATCGGCCACTTTGGCTAGTGCCGCTTGGAGTTGTTGGGCGGAGGGTTCGACGGCGCGGAATACTTCCTTGCCGGTGGTGTCGATGATCACCACGGTGGACAGTTGGGTGATATTGAACCGGCGGGCCCAGGCGGTGTCGGTGTCGATCGCGTTGGCCACCCCCGCTGCGTTGTTGGCGGTGAGGAAGCCGGCGACTTCGGATTGCGGCTCCTGCCCGGCGATGTCCACGGCGACGAAGTCCGCCCGGGTGGGGTTCTGGGCTTGGGTTTGGGCGAGTGTTTGGGCGGTAGGCCCGCAGGTGCCGCATTCGACGGCGAAGAACAACACCACTGCGGGTCGGGAACCGGGCACGGTGAGCGGTGTGCCGGTGGCGGTGTGCGCAGTCAAAGTAGGTGTGGCGCCACCGTTTTGGTCTGCCGCAGCGTCGGTCCACGGGTGCCAGCAGAGCACGACATAAGCGATGGCCGCTGCGGCGACTACCACGCCGCCGATGATGATCAGGAGCCGCCGTCGCGGGCCGGTGTGCACGGTGGGTGTGCTGGTGTCGGTCATGATCGCTCTCCGTTAACGCGGTGCTGGTCGCCGGTGTTGGGGTGTGTGGGTGGATCGCAGTGCGGTGACTGCTGGCCGTGGTGGCGGGATCGGCGGTGATACACGGTGTAGGTGAGCGCGGCGAGCAGCACCGCCGCGGCGGTGCCGATGACCCACCCGTTACGCACGAGGCCGCCGATCACGGCCAGCGCACCCGAGGCGATGAGCAGCGGCGCCGCGCAACAGGCGATCGCGGCCACGGCCAACGTTATGGCGCCCAGGATCGCTGCCAGCGTCCCGGTGTCGTGGTGTTTGGTCACGGCGCGATCTCCTCGCGGCTGGCCGGGGCGATGCGCATACAGGCGGCCAGCGCGGCGGCGTTGTCGGCGGCCACCGAGCGCGCCAGCAGCACCAGTTCGGCCACCCGCGGGTCGCTCACCCGGTAGTAGGCATAGCGGCCGTGGCGGCGCAGCTGCACATAACCGCAGTCCGATAGGCAGGCCAGGTGGGTGGAGATGCGGCCCTGGGACAGGCCGATGTGTGCGATGCATTCGCTGACGGTGTGTTCCTCGTTGAGCAGGAACTCCAATAGCCGCAGCCGGGCCGGGTCCCCGAGGGCGCGGAAGAACTTCGCCACCATCTCGACGCCGTTGGCGGTGGCTGGCAACAGCGTGGGGCTGGGGTGGGGAGTCTCGGGCACGAAAACACGGTCCTTCGATTGAGTCGCTGATATTCGGATAAACAGATACTAGGATGCCATCTATATATTCGGCAAGGCGGATACGTGAGGATGGGAAGCATTGTGGTCAGTTATGACCTGGCGGTGATCGGCTCGGGGGGTGCCGCGTTCGCGGCGGCGATCGCCGCCCGCGGCAAGGACAAAACCGTGGTGATGATCGAGCGCGACGTGACCGGGGGCACCTGTGTCAATACCGGTTGCGTGCCGTCCAAGGCGCTGCTGGCCGCGGCCGAGGCCCGCCATGTGGCGCTGGACCAGCACTTTCCGGGCATCGCCACCGCGGCGGGCCCGGTGGATGCCCCCGCGCTGATCGGCGGCAAGGACGCCCTCGTGGAGGGGCTGCGCGCCGACAAGTACGCCGACCTGGCCGCCGAATATGGGTGGGAGATCGTGCCGGGGCAGGCCCGCTTCGCCCCGGGGCCGGTGCTGCAGGTGCAGTTAGGGGACGGGGGGCGCGCGCGTATCGAGGCCGAGCACTATCTGATCGCCACCGGTTCCGCGCCGCGCATCGACCGGCTCGACGGCCTGGATGGCATCGACTACCTGACCTCCACTACTGCGATGGCCCAGACCGCGCTACCGGAATCGCTGGTCGTGGTCGGCGCCGGCTATGTGGGGCTGGAACAGGCGCAGTTATGGGCGCGGCTGGGGATGAGGGTCAGCATCGTGGGCCGCTTCGCCCCGCACACCGAACCCGAACTGGCCGAGCGACTGGCGGCGGTGTTCGCCGATGAGGGCATCACCGTGATCGGCGAGCGCGCTGTCCGCGTGGATCCCGACAACGCCGGCGTCATCGTCGCGACCAGCGGCGGTCAGCGGGTGAGCGGGCAGCGGCTGCTGGTGGCGACCGGGCGGGCACCGGTGACCGCCGGGTTGAACTTAGACGCCGTCGGCGTGGCCACCGCTGACAGTGGTCGGGTGGTGGTCGACGGGCAGCTGCGCAGCGCCAACCCGCGGATCTGGGCGGCCGGTGATGTCACCGGTCATCCGCAATACGTCTACGTCGCCGCCGCCCACGGCGCCGTGGTGGTCGACAACGCTTTTGACGGGGCCGGGCGCAGCGTCGATTACCGCGCGCTGCCGGCGGTCACCTTCACCTCGCCCAGCCTGGCCACCGTTGGGCTGACCGAGGCCGATGCCCAGGCCCAGGGTTATGACTGTGAGTGCCGGGTGCTGTCGCTACAGAACGTGCCCCGCGCGATTGTGAACCGCGACACCCGCGGCGCGATCAAGCTTGTCGCCGAACGTGGCACCGGGCGCCTACTCGGTGCGCATGTGCTGGCCGCCGGCGCAGGTGACGTCATCGCCGCCGCCGTCTACCTGCTGGCCAACAAGATGACCGTGCAGCAGGTGGCGCAGCTGTGGAGCCCGTATCTGACGATGGCCGAGGGCCTCAAACTGGCCGCGCAAACCTTCACCCGCGACGTCACCAAACTGTCCTGCTGCGCCGCCTGAGAAACATGCAGTATCGAGGGAGGGCTACATGACTACCATCGCGCTCGCCCCGCCGAACCGGGTGCCCGCCACAGCAATCACACTTTGGCGGGTGGTGTCGTGATGATCTGGTCCAGCAGAGGCGAATTCGCCGAAGATCTGCTCGTCGGGGCTGTCGGCGGCTATGTGGGCACCAAAGTGATGGAGCCGGTGAGCAGCAAGCTTTACCAGCGCGAATCCCAGCGGGATCGCCAGCGTGAAGACGCCGCCCGGCCCGGCCCGCCGTTTCAGGTCGCCGCCGACAAGACGCTCGACCTGCTCGGCATCCACCTACCCGACCCGGTGCGAGAGCGCGCCGGGATGGTCGTGCACTACGGGCTGGGCATCAGTTGGGCGCCGGTGTATGCGGTCCTGCGCCGCGCGGTCGGCCTGAACCCTGCGGTGGCCGGTCTGCTCACCGGCGCGTCGATGTCACTGATCGTCGATGAGATGCTGACCCCGCTGCTGGGGTTCAGCGCCGCAGACCGCGCCTATCCGGTCAGCACCCACGTGCGCGGATTCCTGGCGCATCTCGCCTATGGCGCGGTCACCGCCGCCGTCATCGAGGGCTGGTGGGCGCTGCGGCGCCGCCGCCCCTGACCACCGCACCCACCCGAAGGAGACAATCCGTATGGCAGAGCACTTCGACGCCGTCGTGATCGGCGCCGGCCCGGGCGGCGAAGTCGCCGTCGGGCGGCTGATTTCCGCCGGCTTGCGCGTGGCACTGATCGAGCGGGAGCTGATCGGCGGGGAATGCGCCTATTGGGCGTGCATCCCATCCAAGACGCTGCTGCGGCCCACCGAGGCCCGCGCCGAAGCCGCGGCCGCCGCCGGGTTATCGCGGCCGGCGCTGGATTGGCCGGCGCTGCGGGACTATCGCGACTACATGATCCGCCACCTCGACGACACCAATCAGGTCACCGGCTATCAGCGGCAAGGGGTGACGGTCCTCAAAGGCACCGCCCGGTTGACCGGTCGTGACCCCTGGCGCATCAGCGTCGCCGACACCGAGATCACCGCGGCGCATGTGGTGATCGCCACCGGTTCGCAGCCGGTGCGCCCACCCATCGACGGCCTCGACGACCTGGACGCGACTGTGGTGTGGACCAACCGCGAGGCCACCACCCTGCGCGAGATCCCGCAACGGGCGGTGATGATCGGCGGCAGCGCGGTCGGGGTCGAGTTGGGGCAGTTCCTGGCCCGCATGGGCAGCCACGTCACCCTCGTGCAGCGCGGCCCGCGGCTGCTGGACCGCGAAGACCCGCGAGTCGGTGAGCTGGTCGCTGCCCGGTTACGCGACGACGGCATCGACGTGCGGCTGGGCCGCCAAGCCACCCGGGCGCGCCGCGACGGCGCCGACGCCGTGGTCGAGTTCGACGACGGCACATCGGTGCGCACCGATGTGATCGTGCTGGGCGCCGGACGCGAACCCGCCACCGCCGGCCTGGGCCTCGACAGCGTCGGCGTCACCATCGGCGATCGCGGCGAGCTGGCCGTCGATGAGCACTGCCGGGTGACCGGTGATGGGTTGTGGGCGCTGGGCGATGTCACTGGTGTCGCGTTGTTCACCCACGTCGCGATGTATCAAGCCCGGGTGGTCGCCGACAACATCGCGGGCACCTCGCGGCGGGCGCACTACACCGGCATTCCGCGGGTGGTGTTCGCCCAACCCGAGATCGCCGCCGTCGGAATGACCGGTGAGGAGGCCCAAAGCGCAGGCCTGGACGTCGTCAGTACCGAACTGAACCTGCCTGATGCGTTGGCGCGGCCGTGGACCTATGAAACCCAGCCCGCCGGCACCCTCGGGCTGCTCGCCGACCGTAGTCGCCGCGTCCTGGTTGGTGCGTGGGCGGTGGCTCCGATGGCCGGGGAATGGATTCATCAGGCCGCGTTGGCCATCCGCGCCCAGGTTCCCATCGACGTCTTGCTCGACGGCATCGCCCAATTCCCCACCTACAGTGAGGCCTTGCTGCATGCCGCCGAACGACTCGACCTCGGTCCACGCAAGCCGCAGGAGAATTCATGAACCACCACAGTTTTCACGCTGACGTGTTCACGGTCGGTGAGCTGTCGCGCCGCACCGGCATCCCGATCAAGGCGGTGCGGGAGTACACCGATCAGGGCTTGGTGAACACCATCGGGCGCAGTCCCGGCGGGTATCGCACCTATACCCGCGAGGCGCTGCGCTGCCTGCAGTTGATCAGCACGCTGCGCGGTATGGGACTGACGCTGCGTGAGATCGGTGACCTGACCCGCCCGCACCCCCAACCGCCGGGGATACGACTTGCCGCACTGCTGGCGGCGTCGCGGCAGCGCACGAATGAGCGGATCGCGGCGTTGCAAGCCACGCTGGACCGCATCGACGCCTACGAACTGCCTCACGTTCCTATCGGGCTCACACCGGCGAGGCGGCCCGGAACGCATCGACATCACCGGTATCGACCTCGCCGACCTGGTGCGCCAGGAGCACCACTCCTACCTGTTTGACCACTGGCCCGAACTTCGGTGGGCAGCGCGGGTCACCGTTCCGCTGCGCGCCGGTGACGTCACCTTGCACCACCGCCGCACCGCACACTGCGCCGGTGCCAACCACACCGCCCAGAACCGGGTATCAATGCTGATCACCTACACCGACGCCCAAGCCACCTACCAGCCGCTTCCCGGCCACGACGGGCTCCCATATTCCCCGGGTCAACCACTGCCCGATGAACGTTACCCATTGATCAGCTCAGCGCCATGTGATGGTTAAGCATCAGCCGAGCCGTCGGTATACCGAATTGACATGGTGCACACCAGCTCCCGCACGACTACACGCAGGACCGGTTCGGTCACAGTCATCAGCTGGGCAGGCCTACTTGAGTGGCTGGGTCATCGACTGACACCTTGATCGCGGCGACTCCTGCTGAAGCAGCGGGCGCCCAGACATCGACGGATTGGCACATGCGAGTGTCTGCCGTGTGTCGGTCGCGCGCATGCGATAGACGCCGCGGTAGCTTTCCAGGCAATGCCGATCTTAGGTTGGCGAGTGCATTTCACGCATCGACAATTGGTGATGCCGCGCACGGCGCGGCCAACGCTGCAGAGCCTGAACACAGACGTAGTCGCAGAGTGGTTGGACAGCAAGGGCATTGAGGACGGCGTGCCATTCTTGATATCGCCTGACGGCCACTACGACATCGACCTGAACACCTACTTCCTGTTGCACCCGGCGCCGGAAAACACTCAGGCAGCGATCGCCTACGACCTAGCGAATTTCCTGACGTTTCTGTGGCACCATCGCCAACCGCTCGGAAAGCGATCGTGGCGCGACGCGACCCCCGAAGATCGCGCAGCCTATCACCGGTGGCGGCGCATCGATGAGCGCGGGCCTGGGGTGAGGGGTGCCACGTGGGGCCGCGAAGTCGCCACCGTGAACTCGTTCTACCGGTGGGCAACCGAATCGGGATTCGTTGAGCACAACCCGATCTTGCAGCGGGCAGCGCGCGATCGCCGATGGCGCCGTCGCGAGGAGGCGGGACTGACGCCTGCCGAAGCACCCAAGGACGGCCATCGTGAAGACTTGGCGTGGTTGCCACCGGCGTCCTATCGCCGCTGGCGCGATGTTGGTGTTCGCGGGTATCTGCCCACCGGTCTGCTCGATCAGTCGTTCGGTGGCCGAAACGCTGCCCGCAACGCCACCTTCTGCGATCTGATGGTTCGCACCGGATTGCGGCTGACCGAGCAGGCCAGCCTGACCATGTTCGACGTGCCCGACATGGACACCCATCGCGCCTACTCGCCGACCCGATTGCCGGCGGCGATCGCCAAGAATGGTTCGGGCCGCCGGATCTACATCCCGGCCACGGTGTTACGCGAGGTGTGGGACTACATCCGCTTCGACCGCGCCGAGCTGATCGAACAAGCCCGCAGCCGCGGCAGCTACAACCAGATTGCGGCCAAACTGGTTGTTGAGGACCCGCAATGCGCGGTGATCGCGCCGCGCACCAGCGGTGGTCGCCGCCGCCCGGTGGAGACTCTCAATCCACGCCAGCGTCGGCGCCTATTCATCTGTGGCGCCGAGGGTTTGGAACCGGCGACGCTGTGGTTGAACCGCAACGGGCTGCCAGTCATGCCGGGAACCTGGCAGTCAATGTTTGGTGATGCCAACGACCGCTGCCGACGCCACGCGGTGGACCTGCGGGCTCACCCGCATTTGTTGCGCCACACCTACGCGGTGGTGACGTTGGAGCAGCTACAACGTGAGCACATCCGCGAGCTGGGCGCCATGAACCCGGCGCAGCGCACGACTTATGAGCAGATTTTCGGTGATCCGCTGGACTGGGTGCGCCGGCGCTTGGGGCATCGATCGGTGGAAACAACGTTCAAATATCTGCACACCCTCAACGAACTCGCCATGGAAACTCGGCTAGCGCTGGTTCCTGACGAGTGGGCCGAATTGCAGCTGCCGGCCGGCGAATTGAGCGGCGAGATCGCCGACGAGAAGATCGTTGACACCGCGGATTCGGCGTGACGAGCCCAGAGCCGAGCGAGGCGCCGCGCCAAGGACCCCTCACACGCAGGGGCCGCCCCGCCGATCGCCCTGAGGGCGTCTACGAACCACCCGAGCGGGTGCAGCCCACGGGCAGCGGATTGGAAGTGGCGGTGGTGGGGGAGAACGGGCGTCGCCGCACGTTCAAATTGAAGACGTTCCCACTGCCGGGCTGGCATAAGCCGTTGGCCGACGCCTTCGCCCGCTGCACCGGTGCCAGTGGAACGCTACGGACACCCGAGAGTGCAGCCGGAGTGTTCTGGTGCTGGCACCGCTTCCTGGTCGCGTTGGCGTCGCTGGTGGATCCGCCGGCGACGCCCGGGGAGCTGACCGTCGACCATCTCGAGTGCTACTGGCGGCAACGCCATGCGCAGGTGAAACAACGCGGACTGGTGCATGAGGTTAGAGCTGTGGGCCGTGTCGTCGGCGAGATGCCGGCGGGCATGATCGCCGAGGAGGTCGATGCGTGGCTGCATCGCCGTCGTTCTGTGGGCCAGAATCCCGCCATCGGCGGGTATTCCGACCGGGAATTCAACGCGATCATGGCGGCGGCCCGGTCGGAGGTCGCCGCGATCCGATCGCGGCTTCAGCGCGGCCAACGCCTAGTCACCCGCTATGAGCGTGAGCCTGACACGTTGAGCGCCGAGGAGCGTCGACTCGCGAAGGTGCTGGCCGAGATTGCGGCTACCGGTGAGATTCCAGTTATCGCCCACGATTCCAGGGCGTGGGACAACCACCCGATGATGACGCTGGCACGCCAGCTGTTTGTCACCGGCTTCGATTTGGGCCCGCTACTGACATTGGCCGTCGGAATCTCGGGGCGCAACCTGGAAACCCTCAAAGATCTCACGATCGAGCACGATGTGTTGGAGGACAAGGCTGTCCGGGTGGAGGTGATCAAACGCCGGCGCGGTCCTGCACGCATGTTCGAGACGGTGCACTGGGAGATCGGCACTCCCAGCCAGCAGCTACGCCGCCCCGGCGGCTATTACCTGCTGCTCGAGCAGATGATGCGGCTGGGTCGGTCGTTCAGCGGCACGTCGTCGCTGTGGTCGGTGTGGGATCCGCCCGACGGTCACCACGGCCCGTTCGACGTGGGATTGCATCTGAAGGACTGGCATATGCAGCGCTGGAAGCAGCGCCACCCCCTCCTTGATGACAACGGTCAACCGCTGCAGATCACTTCGCTGCGCTTGAAAAAGACAGTGGACATTCGCAATACCCGCGCCGCCGGCGGCCATCTGCCCTCGTCGATTCGCTCCAACACCATGCCGGTGCTGTTCACCAACTATCTGCGCGGCGATCCGTCGGTGCATGACTGGGCGGGCGGGGTGATCACCGCGGCGCTGTCAGACGCCGAGACCGCAGCCCAGGCTTGCCACGCCCGGGTGCTGGCCGGTCAGGTGACAACGCCGAACAACGCAGCCCTCCAATTGGATGTGACCGCTACCACCGCCACAGACCTGTTGGCCGGAAATCTCGATACCGCCGTGACCGCCTGCGCTGATATCGATCACAGCCCTCTCGATGGCGGAGGTCGCTGCGGTGTGTCATTCCTGATGTGCTTCGGCTGCTCGAATGCCCTCGTCACCCACAACCACATCCCGAAACTGAAAGCGTTGCTGGACTGGTTGATCGATGAGCGCGGCAAGATCGCACTGGATCTGTGGTGGCGCCGTTACGGCATGGCGTGGATAGCGATCACCGAACACATCCGCCCGAAATTCACTCCAGCGGAATGGGATCGAGCACAGCCCGCTGAGGGTCTGCCCGAGCTGTTGGCGTTGCTGGATGGCCCGCAGGAGCCACGATGACGACGCCCCAGGTGGCTCACACCCCGGTGTTCATCGACCCGGACGCCTTCGTCCTGGGTGGACACGAACTCCGCGAGGGAATCGAACTTGCCACCACGTCGCGGTTCGGCGATGACATCTGGGACCTGCACCCGATCAACCACCAGGACCAGCTGGCTCGCAGCATCTTGAACTTCCCCACGCTGCCCGAGCCGTTCCGCGCGGTCACCAAAGAACTGTTCTACGCCTTGCTGGTTGGCGAGCTGCCACCCGGGGAGGCCCGCCTCAAGCAGGTCTCTATTCGTATTGCCTTTAGCCACGTGAAGAAGTTCTTGGACTGGTCACACGGTCGGGGCCGCTGCACACTAGCCGCGATCACCCGCGAGGACCTCGTCGACTATCAACAATGGGTCCTGCTCACGGATTTGAGTCCAACACAGCGCGGTATGCACCGGCGGGCCGCCCGGCTGTTTTGGGTGTTCCGCGACGCCCTACACACCGACCGGCTCACCGTCGACCCGCAACGTTTGCAGGCATGGCACAACCACAGCAGCCATCCACCCCGGCGTATCGAGAACGCCACCGATCGGATTCCCGAGGAAGTGATCAGCCCGCTGCTGGTCTGGGGGTTGCGGTGGGTCAACGACTTCAGCGTCGACATCCTCGCCGCACGTGAGGAATGGTGGTCGCTCTACACCGCCAGGCATGCAATGGATCAACGCAAACCCTTCGCCGGCGGGCCACTCCCAGCACGACTGGCCAAGCTGCAGCACCTGCTAGATGACTACCGCAGCCAGCGCCGCCCGCTGCCAACGACTGCTGACGGCGAAGTCAATGCGAACTTCCTTGCCCGACAACTACACACGGAATCCACGTTCATCAGCCGAGCGACCGGACGTGCGATGGTCGCGGCCGCCGCGGCAGAGGTAGGCTTCGCAGACGGCTGCTATCTGTTCACACCAGTACGGGCATGCATCGACAGCGCGCCCTGGCTGACCGGATTCGACTATCACCGAATGCCCGAGCTGAGCCGAATGTTGCTGACCGCCTGCTACGTGGTGATCGCATACCTGTCAGGGATGCGCGACAGCGAAGTCAAACATCTCCAGCGAGACTGTGTGAGCCGCCAACGAGACGCCCAAGGGAACGTCTACCGACGCACCATCACCAGTCGCGCGTTCAAGGGCGAGACCCCGAAAGGAGTCACCGCCTCATGGGTAGTGTCGGAATCTGTTGAGCGAGCAGTCGGCGTTCTCGAACAACTCCAACCCGACGACGCGAAGTACCTATTCACAGCACTGTCCGCAACGATGGGTTCTTGCGGAACCGATCGCTCCCGCTCGGTGACCATCAAGTGCACCAATAAGAATTTGAACGAATTCGTCGACTGGATCAACGCCTACTGCGCCGCACACAACCGGGCCGACGACATCCCGCTCATCCGGCGCCAACGCTGGCGGCTCACCAGTGGCCAGTTCCGCCGCACCCTGGCATGGTTCATCGCTCGCCGCCCCGGCGGCGCCATCGCCGGCACGATCCAATACCGCCACCACAGCATCCAAATGTTCGAGGGCTATGCGGGAACAACCGAATCCGGGTTCCGCGGCGAGGTCGAGGCCGAACAATCACTGCAACGCGGCGAGCGCCTCTTGGCCATGATCGAGAACAATGAGCACCATGACTTACGGGGACCTGCGGCCCCCGAAGCCGAAGAACGGCTCACCAACCTCCAACGCGGCAGCGCCTACACAGGCAGTGTGGTCACCGACCCACGACGACTCCGAAGGATCATGCGCAGCGAAGACCCCAACATCTACCTCGGTCACTTCGTCACCTGCGTCTACAACCCGGACAAGGCGCTCTGTCGACGCCAACTCGCGCCCGCAGGCGATCCGAGCCTGCCGGACCTCGCCAACTGCCAACCCCTGCAGTGCCGCAACGTCGCACTCACCGCCGACAACCTCCAAGCGCTCACCGACCAGCTGCATCAACTCGACGCCCACCTCGCCACTGCGGAACTCTTGGCCCCCTTCGTTGCTCACCGCCTCACCCAGCAGCGCCGCGATCTTGCTGCGCTACTTGAGGCTGCCACTGCACCGAAGGACATTGTGTGACCGGGCACCCACTTCCTGGCGACGATGATGTGCGCTCCGCGGCTGACGCATTGCTCACCGAACACCGCGAAGGCGGCGCCTACCCCAGCGTCTCCGCATTGGCGAAGACATTCAACGTCAACCGCACCACGTTCTATCGGCACTACGCCGCCATCACCAACGCGATGCTCGACAGCGCCGCACAACGACAAACCGATGGCCCAAAACGACGACATCCTCGCCACAGTGACGATGGCCGCGACGAGACCATCCGGCGCCTCCGCACCGAAAACACCGACCTACGAAAGCATCTCGAGATCTACGAAGAGCACATCCGGATGCTCACCATCCACAACGCAGCCTACAGAAACCAACTCGAGCGACTGGCCGGCATTACCGATCTGAGCTCACACCGAGACAGTTAACGGCCAACAGGACAGACGCCCCGGCCCACAGACCGAACCTAAATCGCCCTAGCACTGCCGAACCATCTCCTGGCGGGCATCCCCCGATACCGGCATCCCTGACGCTGACTGATCCGAAGGGGTAACACGTCCGAACAATGAACAGATCCAGATACGCCACATAA
>NZ_LQOY01000127.1 GCF_002101675.1 Mycobacterium gordonae
GGCAGACTCAATCGGTCGCTGCAACACCTGACTGGTTGAGGGGTGTTGTTTGATGGGGTTTCGCAAGCAGGGCAGCAAAGTTGATCCCGAGTCCCGCGGGGTCTTCCTGGAGGCGGTGAGGTCGGGACTGTCGCGGTCGGTGGCGGCCACGGTGGCCGGGGTGTCTCATACGACGGGCAATAAGTGGGCTAAGGCCGCGGGGATCGTCGTCGATACCACCCATCACGGGATTCGGTATCCGGCGGCGGTGCGTGAGGCGTTCTGGGCGGCGATGAAATCCGGGTCGTCCGTCCAGGAGGCGTCGGTGATTGCCGGCGTGTCGGAATGCAGGGGCCTGGTTTGGGTGAAACAAGCTGGCTATGTGCCCAGGACCCCTGCTCTTGCCGTCGTGGAAGTCAACGGCCCGCGACCGCCACGTGCGCCGTTGTCGTTCACCGAACGCTGCCGACTTGAGGAACTGCTCGAAGCTGGGCACACCCCGGCTTATGCCGCCGATCGACTTGATCGCCACCTCGACACCGTCAATCGCGAGATCGTCAGAGGTGCGACCAGCTCGGGGTATCGGGCCGGGGTTGGCCAAGACGTCGCCGACGCTAACCGCAAGCGGCCCAAACAGCGCCGGTTGGAGTCGCGCCCTGCGCTGTTGGCCGAAGTTGTGCAACGGTTGGAACAGCGGCACAGTCCCATGCAGATCGCGTGCCGGCTGCGGCAGGACTTCCCCGAGGATCCGGAGATGTGGGTGTCACACGAGACGATTTACCAGGCTCTCTACGTCCAGCCGCGCGGGGAGTTGGCCACGCTGGTCAAGACCGCGCTGCGCACCGCCCGGACACGGCGAAAGCCGCACGGCCGCAACGAGATAGCTGACCGTGCCCGATTCAAGGCGGGCATGATCAACATCAGTGAACGTCCCGCCGAAGCCGACGACCGCGCCATCCCCGGACATTGGGAAGGCGACCTTATCCTGGGTAGCACCGCTTCCGGCTCAGCGATCGGCACCCTAGTCGAACGGACCACCGGGTTCGTGGTGCTGCTGCACATGCCCGAAGATCGCACGGCGGCCACCCTGGCCGAGTCGATGTCGGCCAAGGTCCCGGAAATACCGGAGATCCTGCGTCGCTCGCTGACCTGGGATCAAGGCAGCGAGATGGCCCTGCACACCGAGATCACCGAGGCCACCGGCCTGCCGATCTATTTTTGCGACCCGCACAGCCCCTGGCAGCGCGGCACCAACGAGAACACCAACGGACTATTACGCCAATACTTCCCCAAAGGCACCGACCTGTCGTTCTACGGTCCTGGCTGGCTCGACCAAGTCGCCGCTGAACTCAACGGCCGCCCCCGCAAACGCCTCAAGTGGCGCACCCCCGCCGAAGAACTCCACCGACTACTCTCAGACCCGTCCGCATTCGTTGCAGCGACGGCCTGAATCCAAG
>NZ_LQOY01000128.1 GCF_002101675.1 Mycobacterium gordonae
CCGTGATGCCTCATGTAAATATGCCCGCGAAAATTGATCCATGCCTCACATAAAAATGCCCGCGAAACGGGCTGGGTCAGCCGGCCTTGGTCCGGATGCCTTTGCGGATGTTGGGTAGGGCGGTGGGGATGCTGGCGAGGTAGAGCTGCTCGGTTTTTTCCTTGGCCAGCAGGAGAAGCCGGTTCTGCAGGTCGGCGATCTCGCGGCCGATTTTGGCGGGGTTGAGGCTGTCGCGGTAGGCGATCAGTTCGGCCTGCTGTGCTGGTGAAAGGACGCCGGCGGCCAGGAGCCGGTCGAATGGGGTCTGCGGGGTGTCGTAGCGGCGTCGGCGCCGGCCGTCACCGCTGCTGGCATATCCGATGGGTTTGATGGTCGGGGTCAGGTAGTTGAGCCGGTCGTTGACCAGTGGCCACAGCCGGTTGAGCACGGCTTGTTCTTCAGGGGTGTCGTAGCGGTAGTAGAACGCGTATTTGCGCACCAGATGGTTGTTCTTGGATTCGATGGTGGCCTGGTCGTTCTTCTTGTAGGGCCGCGAGCGGGTGAAGAAGATCTCCATCTGTGCGGCCCACTTGATGACGGCCTTGTTCAGGAACTCGGTGCCGTTGTCAAAATCCAAACCTGTTACTTCGTAAGGTATCTCATGAAACCCTGCTTTCAGTCCGGCCAGGATGTGGGTGTTGGCGTTGTTGCGCACGGTGCGGGTGAATACCCAGCCGATATGTACATCGGTGAGGTTGAGGGTGCGGGCGAACTCACCTTTCAGTGTTGGGCCGCAATGCGCGACCGTATCGCCCTCGAAGAAGCCAGGTTCGTCTTCTACTTCATCGCCTGCCTTACGGATCTTGATCGAATTCCGCAGCAGCGGTGAGGGTTTCGTCGTCGACACACCACTGATCTGGCCCTTGGCCTTCGCCGGCGCCAGGTAGCGGTCAATCGTCGCCGCGCTCATCTTCAGCAACTCCTCACGCACGGCCGGGCTGTAGCGGTCACGGCCAAAGGCCAGCTCGTCGTGGCGTTCTAGCCCGTCAAGCTGCAGCCGCATCGAAGCAGCCAGATACTTCCCGCACTGCCCACCCGAGGCGGCCCAAACCCTTTGCAGCACCTTGAGCGCGTCATAGGAATACTTCACAGCCCGAGGCTTGCGGGGCCGCTTCGCCACACCGCGCCCCGGCCCCGGTGGCCGCATCGCCGCTGCGGTAAGCCTTCGCCGGGCATTGTCGCGCGACCACCCGGTCACCTCGACCACCTGATCCAGAATCCATCCCCTGTCCTTCTTGCAGGCCTTCACATACGCCCTGGCGTACCTGGTGGTGATCTCGGCCCGAGACGTCATCGACAACCCACTTCCCATGCCTGACGACGGTCACCGTTTCGCGGGCATTCTTATGTGAGGCACCGAGGGCGTTTCGCGGGCACTTTTCGTGAGTCAAGCCG
>NZ_LQOY01000129.1 GCF_002101675.1 Mycobacterium gordonae
CCGATCACCTGATACTCCCGGGCATAACCACCGAACAACGCCGCAACCGCCACCGAGATCTCATCGGTCCCCGCCGCGGCCACCGCCGTGGTTCGGCTCGCGGCAATAATGTTCGCCTCTTTGATACTTGAACCGATACCCGCCAAATCAGTTGCGGCGGAGGCGATTAGCTGAGGTGCTGCAAAGAGCTGGGTCATGGGGCTGGGCTATCCGTTGATCCCGGTTGATCCAGCCGCACCGGCCTTGCCGGCGTTGCCGGGGGTGCCGGGCACGTTGTCGATGTTGCCGCCCGAGGCCTCGCCGCGGGCGCCGCCGTTGCCGACTGTGGTACCTCCGGCGCCGCCTTCGCCTCCCGTTCCTCCGGCGCCGGCACCGCCGTTTCGTCCGGCACCGCCGACTATCCCACCGGCCCCGCCGGCGCCGCCTTGCAGACCGCCGGCGCCTCCGTTGCCGCCTTGACCGCCCTGGCCGCCGTCGCCACCGTTACCACCGTTGCCAGCGGTATTGTCCGAGCCGCCGGTAGCGTTGGCGCCGTTGCCGCCATGTCCGCCTGCGCCGCCATCGCCGCCCGCGCCACCGGCACCACCTATACCGGCGTCGCCGCCGGCACCGCCGAAGCCGATGAGTTTCGCACCGGCGCCGCCGTTGCCGCCGACGCCACCCTGGCCGCCGGTGCCGCCGACGCCACCGCTTCCGCCGGTTCCGCCGTCACCTCCCGAGCCGCTGATGCTGCCGAAGTGGGCGCTGTCCGAATGTCCGCCGGCGCCTCCGTTGCCGCCGTTTCCGCCGTGGTCACCAGCGCCCCCGAGGCCACCGATGCCGCCTTGGCCGCCCGCTCCGCCGTTGCCGATCAGCAGCCCTGCGTTACCGCCATTGCCGCCGGCACCACCCGCGCCGCCGTTGAGTGGCGGGGTCTCGCCGGAAGCGCCGTCACCGCCTCGTCCACCGCTACCGCCGAAATTATTGGTTTCGTTTCCGACGGCCCAGCCGCCATTACCACCGTTGCCACCCGAGCCGCCGGGCCCGCTGCCCGGTGCGCCATTGCCCCCGTCGCCCCCGTGGGTGCTGTCCGCCAGAACATCGTCGGGGGCATTGACGTTTCCGCCATTTCCGCCATTCCCGCCGTTGGCGCCGCCTGGTCCGGCCGCGCCGCCGTCGCCGCCCCGGCCGGCGTTCACGGTGAAACCACTGGGGTTGGTGCCATCGGCGCCGCTGCCGCCGGTGCCGCCGTTCTGGCCGGGTCCACCAGCGGTGCCGGTGAGACCACTGCCGTCCGGTTGCACAGAGCTGTTGGGGTGGGCCGGTGTCACGTTGACGCCGTTGGCGCCGGTCCAGCCGGTGCCGCCTTGGCCGCCGTTGCCGCCGTTGCCGATGAGGTAGGTGTTGCCGCCGGTGCCGAA
>NZ_LQOY01000130.1 GCF_002101675.1 Mycobacterium gordonae
ACCCCCGCCCAACGCTTAGCAGCCCTGCTCGATCAAGCCGCCTAACCGCGTTGCACTAACCACTTGACATTGAGCGCGAAAACACCTCCCTCAGTTCACGTTCGGCGCTAGGTGGCCCGCACCAACTCGATGGCCCGGCCCAGTGTGGCGAGTTTGGCATCCAGCGTTTCGCCGGCGGGATAGAGCCGAACCGTGTTCACGCCCGCATCGCGCCACACCGCAAGCCGGGCCCGCACCATGTCCTCGGTGCCGATCAGCGTTGTGGCCAACACCATCTCGTCGCTGATCAACGCGGCGGCGCCCGGCCGGTCGCCGGCCTGCCAGCGTTCCCGCACCGCGGCGGCGACGTCGCTCCAGCCCTGCCGACTGTAGGCCTGGTTGTAGAAGTTGGTGCTGGCCGAACCCATCCCACCGAGGCTGAACGCGAGCTCTGCCTTGCGGCCGGCGACCATCTCACGCAGTGCGTCTTCGTCGGCCGCGAAGGCGACTTCGGCGCCCTGACAGATGTCGAGCTCGGTGCGGTCGCGACCGGAGTCGGCCAGACCCTCGTCCAGGTGGGCGAAGTAAGCCTGATCGGCGCCCTCGGGCACGAAGCTGGTGCCCAACCAGCCGTCGGCGAGCCGGCCGGTGAGTCGCAGCATGGCCGGCGAAAGCGTGGCCAGGTAGATCGGGATCGGATGCTCGGGGCGGGTGGACAGCCGCATCGGCTTCGCCTCGCCACCGGGACGCGGGATCTGAAATTCCCTGCCGGAATGCGAGATTCTGCCGCCCTCGAAGACCTGCCGGATGATCTCGAGTGTCTCGCGGGTCCGTGACAGCGGCCTGTGGAACGCGATGCCGTGCAGGCCCTCCATGACCTGGGGCCCGGACGCACCGAGGCCGAGCAGGAAGCGGCCCCCGGAGAGATTGGACAACGTGATCGCGGTCTGGGCCACGAGCACCGGCGACCGGGTGCCGACCTGCATCACCCCGGAGCCCAACAGCATCACATCGGTGCGGGCCGCGAGATAGCCCAGCGCCGAGGGGGCGTCGGCGCCCCATGCCTCGGCGACCCAGCACATGTCGAGGCCCAGTCGCTCGGCCTCGACCACGAAATCCACGGTCTGAGCCACGTCCGCCGACAGTTCGACGGTGGTCGCGGCCCGCATCACCGCACCCCGTGCTCGGCCAGCCTTTTGATCGCCGCCAGGGTCTTGTCGATCGCGGCCTCGAACTCCCGCAGCCGCACGAACACGATCTTCTGCTCCTTGTCCGGCATCGCATCGATGGCGTTGGACAGTCCCGAACGGCCCGGACCCATCTGCGTCCAGAACGACAGCACGGTCCCGCCGTCGCGCGGCGTCAACCGGAATCGCCAGGTCGCCGCGGGGTATTCGGGTTCGCCTACGGCCCAGGCGAATTCGCGAGGCTGGTCGAACGAAACAATGTGCGACGTGGTGCTCCAGCGTCCGAACGCGTCGTGCTCGTTGTGCCCGATGAACCGGGCGCCAACCTGGGGCTCGCTGACACCGTCCAGCCAAGCCACCGACTGCAACTCATTGCTCAGCGTCGGCATCAGCTCGATATCGGAGACCAGGCTCCAGACTCGTTGCGGCTCGGCGTCAACCCAGGTCCAGGATTCCACGGTCGGTTTGTCCGAATATCGCGCGCCGGTCCACTCCATTGCGCCATTGTCCACCCGAAAGCCCGGGGCACCGATTTTTCGGGCCCCGGGCTTCGGTGTCGACGGACGCAGTTACGCGGCGACCAGCTCGAGCTGGGCGGGCGCCGGCGCTTCCGGCTTGCGCCGCCACGAGTCCGGGACGCTCAGCCGGACGATCTTGCGGACCACGGTGCCGAACTGCTTGAGCAGCGGCCCCTTGTTGTAGGGAATGCCGTAGCGCTCGCAGATCTCCTGCACCTCGGGCGCGATCTCGGCATACCGGCGGGCGGGGATGTCCGGGAACAGGTGGTGCTCGATCTGGTGGGACAGGTTGCCCGACATGACGTGGAAGAACTTGCCGCCGGTCAGGTTCGCCGAACCGAGCACCTGGCGGAAGTACCACTGGCCGCGGGACTCGCCCTCGGTCTCCTCGATCGTGAACTCCTGGGTGCCGTCGGGGAAGTGGCCGCAGAAGATGATCGTGTAGGCCCACACGTTGCGCATCAGGTTCGCCGTCAGGTTGCCGGCGAAGACGAACGGCGCGAAGGGCCCGGCCAACAGCGGGAAAGCGACGTAGTCCTTGAGGGTCTGGCGGCGGACTTTCTGCCAGATCTCCTTCAGGGTGTCGCGCTTGTCCCGCAGCGAGATCTCTCCGGAGCGGATCCGCTCGGTTTCCAGCTCGTGCAGCGCCACACCGTACTGGAACAGCACCATCAGCAGGAAGGCGTAGACCGGGTTGCCCAGGAAGTACGGCTGCCAGCGCTGGTCCTCGCTCATCCGCAGGATCCCGTAGCCGATGTCGCGGTCCATTCCCACGATGTTGGTGTGGGTGTGGTGCATGTAGTTGTGCGAATGCCGCCACTGGTCCGACGGGCACGCGCTGTCCCACTCAAAGTCGCGGCCGGAGATCGTCGGGTCACGCATCCAGTCGTACTGACCGTGCATGATGTTGTGCCCGACCTCCATGTTGTCCAGGATCTTCGCGAAGCCCAGCATCGCGGTGCCGAACAACCAGGTCGGCGGCAGGAACAGCAGCGCGCGGCCGCCGACTTCCAGGGCACGCTGGGCCTTGATGACCTTGCGGATGTACTCGGCGTCCTCTTCGCCGAGGTCCGCCAGCACCCGCTCCCTGATGGCGTCGAGCTCCCGGCCGAACGCGTCGGCCTGCTCCTTGGTCAAAGTGATCTTGTTCTGAGACATGGCTTTTACTCCTTGAAGTTCGTGGTGACTAGGGCTGCTAAAGGGCGATATCGACGTCGCCGACCGGAACGGTGACGCAGATCTGCACGTCCTCGTCGGGGGCGGTGGAGACGGCGCCGGTGACCAGATTGCGCACGGTGCCGGAGGTCTTGCGGCGCGTGCAGGTGTGGCAGATGCCCATCCGGCATCCGTTCTGCGGCTTCAGGCCGGCCGATTCGGCCTGCTCGAGTAGTGACCTGCCGTCGTCGGTGACGTCGACCTTGCTGTCCGCGAAGCTGACCCGGCCGCCGGTCGGATCGGCCGGCGGCTCGAACACCGGCGGCACGAAACTTTCAGTGAACACATTTTCACAAAGGCCCTGCACGGCGGCGACCAAAGCGTCTGGCCCGCAGACGAACACCGCGTCGGGCTCTGGCATCGCGGCGGTCAGATGCTCGGCCCCGAACCGGCCGTTGAGATCACCCGAACCCGAACGAGTGAACCCGTGCAGCACCCGAACCCCGCGCATCGCGGCCAGTTCCTGGCGGTAGCACGCTTCCTCGGGGCTGCGGGCGTAGTGCACGAACGCGATCTCACCGTCGTGACCCCGCGCGAGCAGCGTGCGCAGCATCGCCATCACGGGCGTGATGCCGCTGCCACCGGAGATGAGCAGGATGCGGCGGGGCAGCTCGTCCGGCAGGACGAAATCCCCGCCGACGCCGTCCAGGCCGACCACCATGCCGGGGCGCGCCCGCTCATACAAGTAGCTCGATACCAGGCCGCCGTCGTGGACGCCGATGGTCAGCTCTATCTCGGTGCTGCCTTCGACGTTGGCCGGCGAGTAGCACCGCGAGTGCATGCGGCCGTCGATCTCGACAGTCACGTTGACGAACTGGCCGGCCTTGGCGCTGTAGCGCTCGGTGAACGCGGGATTCGGAGCCAGTGTCAAGGTGACGCTGCGCGGGGTGGTCCGCCGGACGTCGGTGACCTTCGCGCGGGCCTGTCCCGAGGTCCACGTCGGCGTCACGAGCTCGGTGTACCGGTCGACGCCGTGCGGTCCGGTGAGCAGATCAACGAGGTCGGAACTCAGGACTCGCTTGGCGATCGTCCGAGTGAAAGTTTGAGTGAACATGTGTACACCGTGACACCGGTCAGTGCAGGTGGTCAAGGGTTTTCGCCGGTTCTGTGTTACGGTTCACATAGTGAACAGTCGTACTCCTAGCTCACACTCGCGGCGGTCGAGCCGGGAACGGAACCGCGAAAGCGCCCGTGACACGCCCTCACGTGAGGAACGTAAGGAAGCGACCCGGCGGGCGATCATCGCCGCGGCGCTCAAGGCGCTCAACGACCGCAGCTTCAGCGGCCTGAGCCTGCGGGAGGTGACGCGCGAGGCCGGGATTGTGCCCGCGGCGTTCTACCGCCACTTCGAGTCGATGGAGGCACTCGGCCTGGTACTGATCGACGAATCCTTCCGCAGCCTGCGCGACACGCTGCGCGGTGCCCGGGCCGGCAAGCTGGATCCCACCCGGGTCATCGAGTCGTCGGTGGAGATCCTGATCGGCAGCGTCGCCGACCAGCGCGAGCACTGGCGCTTCATCTCTCGGGAACGCTCCACCGGCGTGTCCGTGCTGCGCTACGCGATTCGCACCGAGATCCGGCTGATCGTCTCCGAACTCGCCACCGACTTGGCGCGCTTCCCGCGCCTGAACGAGTGGAGCACCGAGGATCTCAATGTGCTGGCAAGCCTTTTCGTCAACGCGATGATCGTGACGGCCGAGGCCATCGAGGACGCCCAGAGCGCCGAGGCGCTGGAAGACATTCACCGCACGGCGGTCAAACAGCTCCGCATGATCACCATTGGCGTCGCATCGTGGAAAAGCGAACCCTGATCATTCCTCGTTTTCGTCGACGACCTGGAACAACGAAGGTCCGTCTTCGGGGGCGCCGTCGATCTGGCCGCGGTGCGCACGACCGGGCGTCACGTCGGGAGGCTCGACATCCGGAATGACGTCCGGTTCCTCTTCGGCGAGCCGCTGGTCCAGCGATTCGCCTTCACGCTCTTCACGCGCGGTCATGCCGAACTTGTCCGCCCCGCTCCACCCCTCTGGTGGGTCGACGACGACGTCCCCGTCGTCGTTGAGCAACTCGTCAGAATCGGTCGACTCGCTCTGGTTCAAGGTGTCGCCCGGTCCGCCTTCCTCCGGGAAGTCAGCCGGGTCAACGGCGTCGTCGGTAGCCATTGGGCACGGTTGCCCGGCGTGTCCGGAGGCTAAACCCGCCGCTGATGAACGAACCCTCCGCCGAAAACAGATAGAGCATCGCAGCCTAGACGGCTACCCAGCGCCACCCTCCAGTCGCCGTAAAGCTTGTGTCCGCCCGTGAGCCTCGGCTGCCGTCCGGGCCGGCCGTGACTCCCGTCCACCGAGTCCGTCACCCGTGTCATCGCCGGTCACGACGAGGCACCGGGCCGACGGAGTGGGTCAGTCTGTCGGCGTACCGACCGCGGCCAGGTCGCCGAGCACCACGTTCCGGCAGGCATAGCCGCTGAGGCCGATGCCGGTCCGAGCGCCCACACCGCCACTCCCGTCGGTGTGTAGGTGCGCGGGCGCCGGTTGTGCAACCGAGCGCCGACAGCGCCAAGCAGACCGCGACGAGAAGATGAAGTCGACGGCGAACAGCCTCGTTGGTTCTGTTCATCCTTCGCGTACCTACTTGAGCGGCGACCACGTGGCGGTCCACTCTGAGATCGGTTCGCGGTTCGGGTCCTCCCCAGAATTGGGTTCCGGCTGGGAGGTTAGACAACTGTTGGTGAATCTCCGCTGGTAGGGACCCCAACGCGCCGAAAGGGTTCCGTCGGGGCTGAAGGTGAATGTGATAGGTCCGGACATTTCGGTGGTGCCGGTGCATTCCGGACTCTGGGGATCTGGGTAGGTCGCGTAGGACCTGGCGGATCCGGTCACCGTCATTCCGGCCACCTTCCCGGTCATCGTGCCCGCATACGACTGAGTCGGCTTGGCGTTCTTGAGAGTTTCGTTGCAGGTGACTGAATCCGCGCTGACACGGCAGTCGGAGACGAGATCGCCGTTTTGAATCTCGAAGTGGCCAGGCAAGCTTGCCCGACTGCCTTCCGTGGAGGAGGGTGCTGTCGACATGAAACGGGTGCTGTTCGACTCGGACGGCCCCGGTGGCACGGCCCTGCGGTTGCCACTCGTGCAGGCCGCCAGCTGTAGCGCGGAAAACCCCACCGCGGCGATGACGAAGGCTCTGAATACTGATCCCGACAACGGCAGCCGCCTTTCCGTAACCCCTCAACCGCTGACGATAGGGATGCAGTTCTGCCGCCGATAGGGCTCAAGGACCCTTTTGCCGGCAGGTCGGAAGCGAATTGCCCTGATTCTCAGGCATATAAAACACTGGCACATTCGGCACGCATCGGATTGCGGTTGAGCCTGCTCGCTTGCAGTGGTTCCCGGCTTGGGCGCTGAGGCCGCTCGTCACGGGTATAGCGGGAATGCAAAGCTATCCACACCGGTGTCGACCCGCCTCGGGTCACGTCCCTCGACATCGGTGACGATGAGGTGCACTTCTGGCGAATTATCCAGGTAGGCAAGGACGTTGCGAGCACCCCACGCGGGTCCTTGGACGGCGTAACAAACGCCGCCGCCCCGAGGGGTTTCATGACAAATCGACTTGGCCGCCATGTCGGTGACCGTCGTGCGCGGCAGCGACGCAGCCTTGTCGAGCACCTGGATAACCCTCGCATCAGGGGCGCCTCGCCCGACCCGTTGCGCCGTGAAGGCCACCGCACCGGAGTCCATGATCGTGATGTCGCGGTAGGACCAACCCTGCGCGGTCAACAGCGGAGTGGGGGCGGCCGGCGTCGCACCGGTTCCGACGGAGGCTGCGACCGAGTAGACGCCACCGATGCGGAGGGTGAAGGGGTTCTTGGGGGTCATGACGGGCAACACGGTAGAGCCAGTAGGCCCTTGGCGAGAGACTTCCTGTAAAGGCCAGCGAGTGGGCTCAAATCAGATCAGCTTGGTCCTGTCAGTGCAACTCACATAGATGTCGCGGACGAACGGCAGATTGGCCGGCCCACGGTCCGATAGCAAGACGGCCAACCCAATTCACGCGCCGCCCGCCTGTTGTTCGAGTCCCGGATCTTCCGCCGAAACGGTGCAGGGTCACTGAGGGTCACGCCACATCGGCCACAGCGTCGGACCCCCGTCGGGGATCGTGATCTCGCCGGTCACGCGAAAGCCGAAACGTTCGTAATACGGCACGTTTTCGGGCTTGGACGACTCCAGGTAGGCGGGGCAGTATTCGGCGTCGCAGCGCTGCAACCGGGACCGCATCAGCACCTGCCCGAAACCCTGGCCGCGGACGCTCGGGTCACTCCCGAGGACGGCCAGGTACCAGTGCGGTTCTTCCGGATGGGCCCGCTTCATGATCTCCTGCAACTCGCGGCCCCTGGTGAAGTTCATACGGAAGGCCCGCAGGAAAGTCGGCAGCTGAGCCAGTTCCGCCCATCGTGACTCGCGCCATTGGTTCGGCGGATCCCACAGGGCGGCCGCGCCGATGTCGGGTCCGTCGGTGGCCACCTCGACGCCGCCCCGCGGCAGGTGGTGGTGGCGGGTCATCGTGGCAAACACCCGGCCCAGATGCTTTCGCCGCGCCTCGGCGTCGGGCAGGATCCACACGGTCACCGGATCGTCGAAGAACGCGCGGCCCAGGGTGCGGCTCAACGCACGGAGATCAGCTTTGTGCGCCGGACGCGCCTGTGCAGTCACGTCACACACGGTAGGTGGACAGCGCTGGGTGCGCCAGCCTGCGAAGGTGTGATGACCGAAGCGCAGGGTATGTCGATGCGATGAGCGGCTTCTCCAGGAGGACGATGGCGCGGCTGGCCGCGGGGGTGGGCGTGGCCGCTGCCACCGGCCTGTCCGGCTGCCAGTCGCGGGGCGGCAACGCCCCATCCGGTCCGGGTGTCGGCTTCGTGTTATCGCATGAGCAATTCCGCACGGATCAGCTGGTCGCCCAGGCCCAGGCGGCCGAACAGGCCGGCTTCCAATATGTTTGGGCCAGCGACCATCTGCAGCCCTGGCAGGACAACCAGGGACACTCGATGTTTCCGTGGCTGACCCTGGCATTGGTGGGAAACAGCACCAGCCGGATCTCGTTCGGCACCGGGGTGACCTGTCCGACCTATCGTTACCATCCGGCCACGGTGGCGCAGGCCTTCGCGTCGCTGGCCATCCTGAGCCCGGGACGGGTGTTCCTGGGTCTGGGTACCGGTGAGCGGCTCAACGAGCAGGCCGCAACCAATACCTACGGCACCTATGCCGAGCGCCACGACCGGTTGGTGGAGGCGATCGACCTGATCCGCCAGCTCTGGAGTGGCCAGCGGATTTCATTCGGCGGGAGGTTCTTTCAGACGAATGCGCTCAAGCTTTACGACGTGCCGTCCGCGCCGCCGCCGATTTTCGTGGCCGCCGGCGGACCCAAGAGCGCCACGCTGGCCGGCCGGTACGGCGACGGGTTGATCGCCCAGGCCCGTGACATCAAAGACACCAAACTGCTCGCGGCATTCGACGCAGGCGCGCAGCAGGCCGGCCGCGACCCGGGGGCCATGGGCAAGCGTGCCGAGCTGTTCGCCGTCGTCGGTGACGGTGCCGCTGCGGCCCGCGCCGCGTCGCTGTGGCGATTCACCGCCGGCGCGGTGGACCAGCCCAACCCCGTCGAGATCCAGCGCGCGGCCGAGTCGAACGCCACGGACCGGGTGCTGGCCAACTGGACGGTGGGCACCGACCCGGCCGCCCACATCGACGCCGTGCAATCGATTCTCGACTCGGGAGCCGTTCCGTTTCTGCACTTCCCGCAGGATGACCCGCGAACCGCCATCGACTTCTACCGCACCAGCGTGCTGCCCAAACTGCACTGATCTTTACGATGATGTGACTCAACGATGCCGGCGCAGCGCAGCGCCGGGGAACGGTGGCAAACCGTGTGGGACTTCGAAACGGACCCGGAATACCAGGCGAAGCTGGACTGGGTCGAGAAATTCATGGTCGAGGAACTCGAACCGCTCGATCTCGTTGCGCTTGATCCCTACGACAAGCAGAACGCCGACATGATGGCGATCCTGCGGCCGTTGCAGCAGCGGGTGAAGGAGCAGGGGTTGTGGGCGGCCCACCTGCGTCCCGAACTCGGCGGGCAGGGCTTCGGTCAGGTGAAGTTGGCCCTGCTCAACGAAATTCTCGGCCGCTCCCGGTGGGCACCGTCGGTATTCGGCTGTCAGGCACCGGATTCGGGTAATGCCGAGATCCTGGCGTTGTTCGGCACCGAGGCGCAGAAGGAACGCTACCTGCAGCCGCTGCTGGACGGGGAGATCACCTCGTGCTATTCGATGACCGAACCGCAGGGCGGGTCCGATCCGGGGTTGTTCGTCACCTCGGCGACCCGTGACGGTGACGACTGGATCATCAACGGCGAGAAGTGGTTCTCCACCAACGCCAAGCACGCGTCCTTCTTCATCGTCATGGCCGTCACCAACCCGGTGGGCCGTACCTACGAGAAGATGTCGCTGTTCATCGTGCCGGCGGAGACGCCCGGCATCGAGATCATCCGCAATGTCGGCGTGGGAGCCGAATCCTCCAAACGCGCCACCCACGGTTACGTCCGCTACCGGGATGTCCGGGTGCCCGCCGATCACGTGCTCGGCGGCGAAGGGCAGGCGTTCATGATCGCCCAGACCCGGCTCGGCGGCGGCCGTATTCACCACGCGATGCGCACAATCGCGTTGGCACGCCGGGCTTTCGACATGATGTGTGAGCGCGCGGTGTCCCGCCAGACCCGCCACGGGCGACTGTCCGACTTCCAGATGACCCAGGAGAAGATCGCCGACAGCTGGATCCAGATCGAGCAATTCCGGCTGTTAGTGCTGCGCACCGCGTGGCTGATCGACAAACACCATGACTACCAGAAGGTGCGGCGAGACATCGCGGCGGTGAAAGTCGCGATGCCGCAGGTGCTGCACGATGTGGCCCAGCGCGCCCTGCACCTGCACGGCGCGCTCGGTGTCTCCGACGAGATGCCGTTCGTCAAGATGCTGGTGGCCGCCGAGTCACTCGGCATCGCCGACGGCGCAACCGAATTGCACAAGATGACGGTGGCTCGTCGCACACTGCGCGAATATCAGCCTGTGACAACGCCTTTCCCGTCGCAGCACATCCCGACCCGCAAGGCGGAGGCGGAGGCGCGGCTGGCGGCCCGGCTGGAGCACTCCATCGCCGAGTTCTGACGCGCGTTCCCCTGGCGAGCAGACAACCTAGGTGATGTAGCGGACGATGCTCTCGGCCACACAGGCCGGCTTGGCCGATCCGTCGATCTCGACGGTCGTGGACACCACCGCCTGCACGGCGCCGTTGCCGAGGTCGTCGACGCTGACCAGCGAGCTGGTCGCACGCACCCTTGAGCCCACGGGCACCGGAGCCGGGAAGCGAACTTTGTTGAGGCCGTAGTTGATTGCCAGCTTGATGCCCTTGACGGTGTACATGTCGTGTTGCAGCCGGGGCAGCAGCGAGAGCGTCATGAAGCCGTGGGCGATGGTCGTTCCGAACGGGCCCTTGGCGGCCCGTTCCGGGTCGACGTGGATCCACTGGTGGTCACCGGTCGCGTCGGCGAACAGGTTGACTTCTTCCTGGCTGATCGTCACCCAGTCGCTCTGGCCGATGGTTTCCCCCGCCGCGGCGGCGAGGTCGGCGACTGACTCGAAGGTGCGCATGGTCTCTCCTCTGGTCCTGATGGCGCCCGGGTATGCATAGAACTTATGCGGCTCCTTCTGATCACCGACACCCACGTCCCGAAACGAGCCCGCGATCTGCCCGCCCAAGTCTGGGACGAGGTCGCCGCCGCGGACGTCGTCATCCACGCCGGCGACTGGGTGACACCGGACCTGCTCGACCGGCTCGAAGCGCAGACCGCCCGGCTTATCGCGTGTTGGGGCAATAACGACGGTAACGAGCTGCGGTCCAGGCTGCCCGAACGCGCGGACGCGACCCTGGCCGGGCTGCGCTTCACCGTGGTGCACGAGACCGGTGGCGCGGCGGGCCGGGATGCGCGGATGTCGCGGCTCTACCCCGAGACCGACGTGCTGGTGTTCGGGCACAGCCATATTCCGTGGGACACAACGACACCGACCGGATTGCGGCTACTGAATCCCGGTTCGCCGACGGATCGCCGCAGGCAACCACACTGCACTTACATGACGGCTACGGTCGCGGAGGCCGACGGAGCGCTGGACGTGACGTTGCACCCGCTGTAGCGCTCGGCTTGATGTCCGGAGAGCATCCCGGCCGGGTCGATAGGTGCGACGCGAGGCCTAATGACCCGCCGCCCGAAGTGCAACACCTCTGCCGGTGACCTGTCGTCGCCGTGTACCCCTGAATTGCCCATCAGCCCACTGGTGCCGCCGGCGTACTGCAAGCCCGCCACGAAACCCAAAACCCCACCGCCCGCACCCCCTCCCC
>NZ_LQOY01000131.1 GCF_002101675.1 Mycobacterium gordonae
CGCCGATGCCGCCGGCGCCGGCGGCTGGCTACGGGGCAATGGGGGAGCCGGCGGCGCCGGCGGCATCGGCGCGGTCGGTGTGACCGGTGGCGCAGGAGGGGCCGGCGGCAATGCCTGGATTTACGGCAACGGCGGAGCGGGCGGTGTCGGCGGGGCCGGCGCTGCCGGCGCGGTCGGCACTCCTGGCGACCCGGGCACCCCTTCCGCCGTCGGTGGCACCGGCGGAATCGGTGGCACCGGTGGCAACGGAGGTGTGGGCGGCGCCGGCGGCAACGCCGGGATGCTGTCCGGTTCGGGCGGGGCCGGCGGTCAGGGTGGAGCAGGCGGGGCAGGCGGCGCCGGCGGTGTCGGGGGTGCCGGATGGAATGCAGACGCCGCAGGGGCGGCTGGCGGCACCGGGGGCGACAGCGGCGCCGGCGGCGTCGGGGGCGACGGCGGAACTGGCGGCGCAGGTGGGCGCGGCTCGGCCCTGGGCCAGTCAGGTGTCAACGGCAATGGCGGGATGGGCGGCGCCGGTGGCGACGCCGGAGCACCCGGCAATGGCGGTAGTGGCGGTGCCGGCAATGCCGCCACCCCCGGTGGTGGGGCGGGCGGTAACGGCGGAAATCCGGGCACGCCAGGTGCGGGCGGCAATGGCGGGGCCGCGGGCGGCGTCGGCGCTGTAGCTGGTGCCAACGGCGCGGCCGGCGGCATCATCTCGGGTAATGGCGGGGGCGGCGGCGCAGGCGGTCAGGGTTATGACGCCGCTTCGGCGCCCGCTGGCACAGCCGGCTTCAAGGGCGGACAGGGCGGCGCGGGCGGCACGTACGGCAACGGCGGCGCGGGCGGCAACGGCACCGGCAGCGGGCCCGGCGGCGCTGGGGGCAACGGCGGTCAGGGAGCAAACTCCGGGACCGGGGACGCCGTTGGGGGCACGGGCGGCCGGGGCGGGGACGGCGGCCCGAACGGCGTCGGCGGAGTCGGTGGTACCGGCGGCGACGCGCGGATCGAAGGCGCCGTCTCCGCCGGGTCTGCCACTTCGGGCAATGGCGGCGCCGGGGGCAACGGTGCCATTGGCGGACGCGGCGGAACAGGCGGTGCGGCCTTCACCGCCGGAACCGGCCACGTCAATGGCGGCACCGGCGGGGCAGGTGGCACCGGCACCACCGGCGCCGGCGGGACCGGCGGAAACGGCGGCAGTGTGAGCGTCAGCAACACGACGTCGACGGTCAGCGTCGTCGGCGGCACCGGGGGAGCTGGCGGATCGGGTGTGGACAACGACGACTTCTTCGCCGGGCGCGGCGGGAGCGGTGGCAGCGCTGGAACCGACAGCATCATCGACACCACTTCGGCCACGGGCGGCAAGGGCGGCGCGGGAGGCAGCGCCTCCGCCGGGAAGGGT
>NZ_LQOY01000132.1 GCF_002101675.1 Mycobacterium gordonae
CCGCCGGACTGGTCGGCGTTGGCGGCGCGGGTGGAGCCGGAGGCAGCTCGTCGACCGGTGCCGGCGGTGCCGGAGGGGCTGGTGGCGCCGGCGGGTGGCTGGCCGGCAACGCTGGAGCGGGCGGGCCAGGCGGGTTCTCGTCTGCCCTGAACGCCCTGGGCGGGACAGGCGGCGTGGGTGGGCACGGCGGGCTGTTCGGCGCGGGAGGCGCCGGTGGAGACGGCGGCACCAGCTCCAGCGGCCAAGGTGGGGCCGGTGGAGCCGGTGGCAGCAGTGGGCCGCTCGCCGGGCTCGCCGGTGCCGGTGCCGGTGCCGGCGGCAACGGCGGCTACGGCTTTTCGACCGGGGGCGCCGGCGGGGTCGGCGGCAAAGCCGGTTTGCTGGGTGGTCCCAGCGGAGCAGGCGGCGACGGCGGATTTGGCGAAAATGCCTCTGGCGGTGCTGGCGGCGCCGGTGGGACCGCTGGGTTGGTGGGAGACGGGGGTGCCGGCGGAGATGGCGGATTCGGCTCTAACGCCGCGGGCAAGGGTGGCGCCGGCGGTCGCGGTGGGCAGGCGGGCCTGTTGTGGGGTTCAGGCGGCGCCGGCGGAACGGGCGGCAACAGCGCGACACCCGTCGCGGGCGAGGGCGGCGCCGGCGGCGATGCCGTCCTGCTCGGCTTCGGCGGAACGGGTGGCGCAGGTGGGTCCAGCCTGAGCAACCATGGCGGTGTTGGCGGCGCAGGCGGCCGTGCCGGCCTGCTGCTGGGCAACGGGGGTGCCGGGGGCATCGGCGGCGAGGGCGGAATGGTTTCCCACGGCGGCGCCGGCGGCAACGGCGGCAACGCGGTGGTGGTCGGCAACGGCGGGAATGCCGGCTTGGGCGGGAGCGGATCGGCAGTCGGGCAAACCGGTGCTGGTGGCATCAGCGGGGCACTCTTGGGGCTGGACGGTTTTAACGCTCCGGCCAGCGGCTCAGCACTGCACAACTTCCAGCAGCAGGTGCTCAATGCTGTCAATTCACCTGTGCAGGCGCTCACCGGCCGTCCGCTGATCGGCAACGGCACTCCCGGCGGCACGGGCACCGGCGCTGCAGGCACGCCCGGCGGCTGGTTGCTGGGCGACGGTGGCGCCGGTGGGGCCGGGGCCTCCGGTACGGGACAAAACGGCGGGGCCGGCGGCGCTGCCGGCCTGCTCGGTGCCGGCGGGAGCGGCGGGACCGGCGCCAAGATCACGGCGTCAGGAGGCACCGCGACCGGCGGGGTCGGCGGGGCCGGCGGTTGGCTGTCCGGCAACGGCGGCAGCGGCGGGATCGGCGGCATGGACACGTTCGGGAGCGTCGGCGGAACGGGTGGGGGCGGCGGGGCCGGCGGGCTCTTCGATGCCGGCCCCGGCCAT
>NZ_LQOY01000133.1 GCF_002101675.1 Mycobacterium gordonae
ACCGAATTCATCACCCCCACCGACGCCCGATACCGATCCGCCGCACCACCGATCTACCCGCGCATCGACATCAGCGAGGTCGAAGACGCCATCGGCATCCGACTCATCGACCGCCATGTCGCCTGAGGGTCTACACCATGAACGGCGCGAAGCTGCCGTCGAGCACCTGCAGGTGCCCGATCGTGCGGCCGGTCACCACGCTCGGGCTCACCCGTGCGAGTTGCAGCGCCGCCTGCGCGAATTCCTCGGCGGTGCTTTCGTCGTCGAAGCCGTGGGCGTAGTAGGACAGGCCCGGCGTCATGATCGGCTTGGACGGCGCGAGGGCGTTGACCGCAATGTTGTGGTCGGCAAGGTCAAGCGCCGCACAGCCGGTGAGGTGCTCCAGCGCTGCCTTGGAGCCGCCGTATCCGGGCAATCCACCGCCCAGGCGCGAGGCGATGGAGGTGATGTTGACGATCGAGCCGCCGCCGGCGGCGATCATGTCCGGGCTGACCAGCTGCATAAGTTCATACGCGGCGAAGACCGCGATCTCGAAGTGTCGCCGGTAGGCGGCCAGCGGGACACTGACGAAACCCGGGTACCGGGCCTTGTCCGCCGCGGCCTTCTTGACGCGTGGCGTGCCACCCGGTCGCCCCGGCGCGGTGAACGCGGCGTTGTTGATCAAAATCTCGATGGGCCCCAAGGCATCTCGGGCTTCGTCGACCAGTCGGACGATGTCGTCGTGCTCGGTGAGATCGGCCCGGATCGCCACTGCCCGTCCGCCGGTCGCCTCGATGTCCGCGACCGTCTCCCCGATGGTTCCGGGCAGCCGTTCGTCCCAGACGGCCTCGGTGCGTCCGACGACGGCCACCGCCTCACCGTCGGCCGCCAGCGCCAGCGCGATCGCCCGCCCCAGACCGCGACTGGCACCGGTGACGATGGCGGTCACTGGGTCACTCCGTGCACCAGGATGGCGGCGGTCTGCTGCACCCAGGTGTCGTCCAGCGTCTGGTCCGGGTACAGCATCATGCGCAGCATCGTGGCGCCTCCGATCAATTCGATAAGCCGGTCCGGGTCGACGTCGGGGTGCGCCTCCCCGCGGTCGATCGCCTCACGCAGCCGCGTCCGCACCGCGGCGAACACCCCGGCAAAGCGCGACATCACCCGCGCGTTCAACTCGGCATCGGCGGTCATGTCGGCCACCAGCCCCGGCAACGCGGCGCGCACCACCGGAGTGGTGAACACGTCGCGGGTGGCCCCGATCATCATCCGGATGTCGGCGGCGAAGTCACCGGCCGGCGCCACCAATGCCGTCGGGGCCACCGGGAACGCCGCCTCGTGCACCAGTTCAGCCTTGCTCGACCACCTGCGGTACAGCGCCGACTTCGTCGTTCCGGCCCGCTCAGCCACCGCGGCCAGGCTGAGATTCGAATATCCGATGTTGACAAGCAGTTCCGCGGTTGCCGCCAGGATGGCAGAGTCGATGCGTGGATCCCGCGGCCGCCCGGCGCCGGGGATCTTGTCAAGGGTTGACGGGTCTGCTTTCATAACGCTACCTACCGTATCGTAATTACCCCGCAAAGGAAGCACCCGTGGCTAATGAACCGGCTCTCGAAGATGTGGGCCGCATGCAACGCTCGAGCCGCGATACCGCCACCGTCCCGGCCCTGATATCTCAATGGTTGTCGACCAAACTCTCGGCAACGCCCGAGGTCACCGTGGAAAGCGGCGTGGACTCGACGGGCATGTCCTCGGAAACCATCATCCTGACCGCGCGCTGGGACGGGAACGAGCAGAAGCTGGTCGCCCGGGTCGCACCCACCACCCAGGACGTTCCGGTTTTCCCGACGTATCGCCTGGACCACCAGTTCGAGGTGATCCGCCAGGTCGGTGAACTGACCGACGTGCCGGTACCGCGGGTGCGCTGGATCGAGAACACCGGGGAGGTCTTGGGGGCGCCGTTCTTTCTGATGGACTACGTCGACGGTGTGGTGCCGCCCGACGTCATGCCCTACACCTTTGGCGGCAACTGGTTCGCCGACGCACCGGCCGAGCAGCAACGCAAGCTGCAGGACGCCTCGGTCAACGTGCTGGCCTCCCTGCATTCGATTCCGAACGCCGAGAGCACTTTTGGATTTCTGACCGAAGACCTGACCGGCGAAACGGCGCTGCGCAAACACTTCGGGTGGGTCAAGTCGTGGTACGACTTCGCCGTCCCCGACATCGGCCGATCCCCCTTGGTGGAGCGCACCTTCGGATGGCTGCAGGACAATTGGCCAACCGATGCCGACGCTCGTGAGCCGGTGCTCAACTGGGGCGACGCCCGGGTGGGCAACGTGCTGTACCGCGATTTCGAACCGGTGGCGGTGCTGGACTGGGAGATGGTGACCCTCGGCCCACGCGAGCTCGACGTGGCCTGGATGATATTCGCGCACAAAGTCTTCCAAGAGCTCGCCGGGCTGGCGACCCTACCCGGCCTGCCCGGGGTGATGCGCGAGGACGACGTGCGCGCCACGTATCAGAAGCTCACGGGGGTGGAGCTCAGTGACCTCAATTGGTTCTACGTGTACTCCGGTGTGATGTGGGCGTGTGTGTTCATGCGCACCGGTGCGCGGCGCGTGCATTTCGGCGAGGTCGAGAAACCCGAGGACGTGGAGACGCTGTTCTATCACGCCGGACTGATGAAACGTCTTATCGGAGAGGAAAGTTAATGCCGCAATCACTCGGACCGCTCGACGAATACCCGGTACACCAGATCCCCCAACCGATCGCCTGGCCCGGCTCCTCCGACCGCAACTTCTACGACCGCTCCTACTTCAACGCCCACGACCGCACCGGCGACATCTTCCTCATCACCGGTCTGGGCTACTACCCCAACCTCGGGGTCAAGGACGCGTTCCTGCTCGTCCGGCGTGGACAAACCCAGACCGCGGTGCACCTTTCGGACGCCATCGACCAGGACCGGCTGAACCAGCATGTCAACGGCTACCGCGTCGAGGTCATCGAGCCACTGCGCAAACTGCGCATCGTGCTCGACGAAACCGAGGGCATCGCAGCGGATCTCACCTGGGAGGGCCTGTTCGACGTGGTCCAGGAACAGCCGCACATACTGCGGTCGGGAAACCGGGTCACGCTGAACGCCCAGCGCTTCGCCCAGCTCGGCAGCTGGAGCGGACAGCTGCACGTCGACGGCGAGGACATCACCGTCGACCCGTCGGTCTGGATCGGCAGCCGCGACCGGTCCTGGGGCATCCGCCCGATCGGTGAGCCCGAGCCGGCCGGCCGCCCGGCGGACCCGCCGTTCGAGGGCATGTGGTGGCTGTACGTGCCGATGGCCTTCGACGACTTCGCGATCGTGCTGATCATCCAGGAGGAGCCCAACGGGTTCCGCTCGCTCAACGACTGCACGCGGGTATGGCGCGACGGCAGGGTTGAGCAGCTCGGCTGGCCGCGAGTCAAGATTCATTACCGCTCGGGCACCCGGATCCCGACCGGCGCCACCATCGACGCAACGGCACCCGACGGCACCCCGGTCCACTTCGACGTGGAGTCCAAGCTGCCGGTGCCGATCCACGTCGGTGGCGGCTACGGCGGTGACTCGGACTGGACACACGGACTATGGAAGGGCGAGAAGTTCACCGAGCGGCTCACCTACGACATGACCGATCCCGGGATCATCGCCCGCTCCGGCTTCGGCGTCATCGACCACGTCGGGCGCGCGGTGTGCCGGGACGGCGACGGCGACCCGGTCGAGGGCTGGGGCCTGTACGAGCACGGCGCGCTGGGCCGGCACGACCCGTCGGGATTCGCCGACTGGCTAACCGTCGCGCCCTAACTCGTCGATGATCTCGGCCAGCGTGGACACCCCGATCGGCGCCGCCTGATACAGGAACACGGTGTCCGAGACGCCGTCGAGGCGGTCCCGGATGTGTGCGGCGATTTCCGCGGGCGTGCCGCATGCGGCGATGGTGTGCATGATCTCGTCGGTGATCAGCGAGCCCATCTCCTGCCAGCGGCCCTGTTTGGACATCGCGTTGAGCTCGGGCTGCAGGTCCTCCCAGCCGTGCGCGGCCAGCACCGGCCGATACGCCGGCGTGGACCCGTAGAACGACAGCAGCCGCCGGGTGCCCGCAATAGCCGCGTCATCGTCGGCCGAGACGATGACTTCCGGGATTATCCGGAAATCCTCGGCGCGACGACCGCTGGCCGCCAAGCCCTCCCGCACCGCCGGCATGGTGCTGCCGTGCAGGAAACGCTTCGATCCGAACGGCATCACCAGCAGACCGTCGGCGTGCTCGGCGGTGGCCCGGGTCAGCCGCGGCCCGAGCGCTCCCACGTAAATCGGTGGCGGGCCATACGGGTTCGGACCCGGATTGAACGTCGGGGTCATCAGCGTGTGCCGGTAGAACTCGCCGCGAAAGTCCAAGCGTCCGCCGGTGTTCCACGCCTCGAAGATCGCGCGCAGGGCGGCGATCAGCTCCGTCATCCGCTGCACCGGACGATCGAACTGGGCGCCGAACCGCTTCTCGATCTGCGGACGGATCTGTGTGCCCAGGCCCAGGTGGAAACGTCCACCGCTGAGCAGCTGGTGGTCGTTGGCCTGGTGCGCCAGGTGAATCGGATTGCGGGGAAACGCAATCGCCACGTTGGTCATCAGGTCCAAACCACCCACCGTGGCGGCCAGGGTCAGCGGCGCGAACACGTCGTGCGGGCCTTCGAAGGTGGCCACGCCGCCGGCGCCGGCGTCGCGCAATTCACGCGCCCGGTCGGCCGCGTCCGTCAGACCATACAAAGCGGTGAATACCTTCACAGCACGCCTGCCTCAAGATTCGGCACGCGGGTAACCCTACGGAACCGGCGGCCGATGCTGTTCACTGGAGCACGTGCCTCACCCACCCTGGAATGTCGACGTTGTCGTGGTGGGGGCCGGCCTCGCCGGACTCGCCGCAGCTCGGGAACTCACGCAACAGGGTCAGGACGTGCTGGTGCTGGAAGGACGCGACCGGGTGGGCGGCCGCTCGTTCAGCGGCAGCGTCGCCGGCTTGCCGATCGACCGGGGCGGCTCGTTCGTGGGCCCCACCCAGGACGCGGTGCTCAAGCTGATCAGCGAGCTCGGGCTGCCTACCGTTCCGACCTATCACGACGGCAAGAACGTGATCCACTGGCGCGGCGCGGCGCGCGCGTACAGCGGCACGATCCCCCGGCTGTCCCTGCTCGGGCTGCTCGACATCGGGCGGCTGCAGTGGCAGTTCGAGCGGATCTCGCGCACCGTTCCGATAGCGGCGCCGTGGCATGCCAAGCGCGCCCGCCAACTCGACGGCGTCTCGCTCGGCCAGTGGTTGACCATGGTGCGCGCCACCGCGTCGTCCCGGGACCTGATGGCGATCATGACCCGCGTGACTTGGGGGTGCGAGCCCGACGACGTGTCGATGCTGCACGCGGCCCGCTATGTGCGCGCGGCCGGCGGACTCGACCGGCTGCTCGACACCGAGAACGGCGCCCAGCAGGACCTGATCCCCGGCGGCACCCAGCAGATCGCCGATCGGGCGGCGGCCGAACTCGGCGATCGCGTGGTGCTGGACGCCTGCGTGCGGCGCATCCAACGGCACGGGTCGGGGGTGACAGTGACCTCTGATCAGGGTCAGGCCGAGGCCGGGTTCGTCATCGTGGCGATTCCGCCCGCCCACCGCGCCGGCATCCAATTCGATCCCCCGCTGCCACCCGAGTACACCGAACTCACCCAGCATTGGCCACAGGGCCGGCTGACCAAGGCCTACGCGGCCTATGAGACGCCGTTCTGGCGGGCCAAGGGATTCTCCGGCCAAGCCCTGCTGGATAACGGACCGGTGTTCATCACCTTCGATGTCAGCCCGCACGCCGACGGCCCCGGCGTCCTGCTGGGCTTCGTCGACCCCCGCGCCTTCGACTCGCTGCCCGCCGACCTGCGCCGCCGCGACGCGCTGCGCTGCTTCGCCTCGCTCTACGGCGAGGAAGCGCTCAACCCACTCGACTACACCGACTTCCGTTGGGGCGTAGAAGAATTCGCACCCGGCGGCCCTACCGCGGCGGTGCCGCCGGGATCGTGGACCAAGTACGGCAAGGTGCTGCGTCGACCGGTCGGCCCGATTCACTGGGCGGGCACCGAGACCGCCGACGAATGGACCGGATACTTCGACGGCGCCGTCCGCTCCGGCCAACGGGCCGCCGCGGAGGTCGCCGCGCTGTTATGAGCTGATCAGCGAGACCCGGGCCTGACGGTCGATCGCCGCCTCGGCCAGTCCGCGCAACTGCCGGTTGACCTCGTCGGGCTGTTCCAGCATCGAGCAGTGCCCGCCCGGCAACTCGACCAGGTCGACGACGTTGGGCACGGTCCGGGCCAGCTTGCGGGCCTGGCTGATCGGCGTCAGCCGGTCCTGCTCGCTGCCGATGACCAGGGTCGGCACCGTCAAGCCCTCGAGATCGAGATGCCGGGAGCCGATCTCCTCGATGAGCATCCGCGCGCAGCCGCCGCGACCCATCGGCGAGGTCTGCGCGAACAGTTCATAGACCAGTTCGACCACCGCCGGGTCCGCGCCGACCCCGACGGCCATCATCGACACCAGATACCGGCTCGGAATCCGGACCGCTCCCGGCAACGGCAACCCGCCGACGGCGCTGATCAGGGTCCGCCCGGCCACCACCCGGGCCGGCGACAGGCCGCGCGGCACCGACAACAACTTGATCTTGCTCAGCAGGTCCCCACTGGCGGTGTTGATCAGCGCGACGGCGTCGGCGCGGCGACGCACCTTGTGGCGGTAGCGCTCCGACCAGGCCTGGATGGTCATGCCGCCCATCGAGTGGCCGGCGATCAACGCGCGCTCGTGCGGGGCCAGCGTCGCATCCAGCACGCAGTCCAGGTCGGAAGCAAGGTGTTTGAGGCTGTAACCGCCGCGCCGCGGCACGGCGCTGCGGCCGTGGCCGCGGTGGTCGAATGCGATCACGCGGTAATCGGTGGCCAGGTCGGCGATCTGATGCGACCACGCCCGGATTGCGCAGACGAATCCGTGCGTCAGGACGATCGGGTAACCCTCGGCCGGGCCGAACACCTCCGCGTGCAGTGCGGTGCCGTCGGCCGCGCGGACCTTGACGGTGCGACTCGGCGGCAACTCGGCAGGCAGCTGCCGAACCGGTCTTTCACGGGTAGTCATCCGAGCACTCATCACCGCTCCCGCCTTGGTCGCGGCTCCGTTGCCGCCATCCAGTTGCCGGCGACTTTACCTGACCGTAATGTGCGGTCCGTCACAAACCAGAACACGATCAGATAACGGCGAAACCGTGCCACAGTTATCCCGCCGGGGTTTTTTGACGGCAGCCACCCTGCTGACCGGGGCTTGTGCATCCCCTACCCGGCCGGCCCAGCCGCCCAGAACACCCACCACCACGCCGCCGGAGACGAAGTCGGTGCTGGTGATCGGCGCCGGAATGGCCGGTCTGGCCGCCGCCCGCAGCCTCGCTGACGCTGGCTGGCCGGTGCGGGTGATCGAAGCCCGCGACCGGATCGGCGGGCGGGTGCACACCAGCCGCGACTGGGGCGTGCCGCTGGAGATGGGTGCGTCCTGGATTCACGGGACCACCAACAATCCGTTGGTGGAGTTGGCGCGGCGAGTCCACGCCGACGTCGTGCCCACCGACTACGACGACTCGTCGAAACTGGTGATCGACCCCCGGCTGCTGCCCATGACGTTCAACCCCAAGGCCTGGCGCCGGCTGGTCTCCGAGGCCCGTGACGAGGTGACCGGCGGAACGCTGGGCGCGGCCATCACCGCCCAGGCCGACCGGGAGGAGCTCACCGACCGGGAGCGTGCCGAACTGGACTTCTACGTCACCACCGAGATCGAGGACGAGTATGCCGCCGACGCCGGCCAGCTGTCGGCCACGACGTTCGACGTGGGCAGGTTCACCGACGGGTCGCAGTCGGTGATCACCAGCGGGTACGACGCGATACCGCGGCTGCTGGCCGACGGACTTCAGATCGTACTGAGTACCCCCGTCAATTCCGTTTCGCACCAGAGTAATTCGGTAACGGTCCGCGCCGGTGACCGGACCTTCGAAGGCCCCGCGGCGATCGTCACGGTGCCGCTCGGCGTCCTCAAGGCCGCGAGCATCAGCTTCGACCCACCGCTGCCAGAGGGACATGGCCATGCGGTGAACGCGCTGGGCTTCGGCGTCCTGTCCAAGAGCTACTTCCGATTCCAGCAGCGGACGTGGGACACCGAGAACGCATTCTATGAGTACCTGGGCTCCGAGAAAGGCTTGTGGGCGCAGTGGTTCACGCTGCCCGCCGCCGCCGGCCCGATGGTGCTGGCGTTCAACCCCGGGTCCCGCGGCCGCAGCGTAGAGTCCACGGCCCCAGCCGATTTGGTCGCCGGCGCACGGCCCATCGCCCGGCAACTTTTCGGCAGTGACGTCGTCGAGGTGCGGTCGTCGAGCTGGACCACCGATCCCTACGCGCTGGGCTCCTATTCCTACCACGCACCAGGCTCGGGCCTGGACGACCGGCGCCGGCTGCAGGAACCGATCGGCGACCGGCTCTACCTGGCCGGTGAGGCCGTCGGAGCCGACAACCCCGCCACCGTCCACGGCGCCCTGCTCAGCGGCCGCCACGCCGCCGCCGAACTCATGCAACGCCTGCCCAAACCCTGACCGCGGTTGTGGCTCAATAGCTTTCCAGCGCGCCGACGCCGCGCCAGCTCGGCCAGGTGGTCTCCCATATTCGGTGGATCCGCCCGTCGCGGTAGGTGGCGATCAGCACCACCTCGATTCGGGTCGGCTCTTCGCCGGGCCGTGACGTGGTGATCCAGACCCGCCCGGCGATCCGGTCCGCCGCTTCCACCCAGGCCTGCTCGTCGTATTCCACCGAGTATGCGATGGGCGTGGCGTACAGCTTGCGGTGGCTGTCGCGAAAGTCGGCGAAGCCTTGCGTCAGCCCGTCCGAGCACATCACGAAGTTGGGGTCGTAGTAATGCTCGATCAGGTCGCCGTTCTTGGCGACCACCATCCGCTCGAACATCTCCCGCAGCAGCGCAACAGACATGTGCGGCAAGTTATGGCCGATTGCCGGGGCAGTCAAGGCCCATCGTCGCGGTTGCGCTGCTACTCAGTGCCTGCGACGACGAGGACGGCACCCGGGGCGCCGCAGGACCCCCGCCGGAGTCCACGACGGCCGAATCCGCTATCGACGCGCGCAGTCAGGACGTGCTGGACAGCCGCATCAAGGCCGACCAGCCGGGCTGCTCGGCTGCGGTGGGTATCGACGGCAAAGTGGTATGGACCGGCGTTCGGGGCATGGCCAATATGGCGAACGGGACCAAGATCAACCCGGACACCCGGTTCGATATCGCTTCTGTTTCCAAGCAATTCACCGCCACCGCGACCCTGCTACTGGCGGACGGGGGCAAGCTGTCACTCGACGACCCGCTGTCTGCCCACGTGCACGAGTTGCCGCCATGGGCCGCAACCGTCAGCATCGCGCAACTGATGCACCAAGCAAGCGGGATAGGCGCAAGCCGTGCAGGTGCTGACGACGGTGCCGGCATTGGAGTTCGAGCCCGGATCCCGTTTCGATTACTCCAACTCGAACTACATGCTGCTCGGCGAGGTCGTCCAGCGAGTATCCGGGCAGTCGCTGCCACAGTTCCTCAGTGCGAACATCTTCCAACCGCTGGATCTGGCCATGTCCTTGGACCTCGCCGGCAGCGCTCGCGATCGGGCGACGCCCTACGAACACGGCAACGCCGTGCCCGACTCCCCCTGGGAACAGATCGGCGACGGCGGCGTCATGACCAGTCCGTCTCAACTGGTGCGGTGGGCGGACAACTACCGAACCGGCAAGTTGGGCGGCCCCAAATTACTCGAAGAGCAGTTGGCCGGGGCCATGCCGACCGAGCCCGGTGGTGGGGATCGCTACGGCGCCGGAATTTACCTGCGCGCCAACGGCATGCTCGATCACGACGGTCGCTGGGCAGGATTCGTCACGGCGTTCCACATCAGCAAGGACCGACGCAAGTCCCTGGCTGTCAGCTGCAACACGGAGGACCAGGATCCTGCGGCCATAGCCGACGCGCTGGCGCCGCTCTGGGCCTGAAATTCACGCCCGGGAGCGCGGCAGTGTGCCGGAGATCCGGATCCTGTTGATGGCAGCTCTGAGGGCACCCTCCCGGGCGTTGTCAGCGACGAAGAGCACTTCGTCGCGCGCTTCCAGCACATCGTCGGCTTGCGGGACTATGACGGTGCCGCCGCGGATTACGGTGACCAATGCGGTGTTCGCCGGTAGTCCGAGCCCACCGACAGATTGTCCGACCAACGGGTTGTCTTCGGGCAGAGTGAGTTTCGTCAAGGCCATCCGGCCTTCGCGAAGTCCCATCAGCCGCACCAGGTGACCGACGTCGATGGCGCCCTCGATTCCGGCGACCATCGCACCCGGCGTCGAGACCGACACGTCGATCCCCCACGCCTGCCCGAACAGCCACTCGTTGCGGACGTCGTTGATCCGGGCCACCACCCGGGGCACGCCGAACTCCGACTTGGCCAGCAGTCCCACCACCAGGTTGGCCTTGTCGTCGCCGGTAGCCGCGATCACCACGTCGCAGGTCTGGGCGCCGGCTTCCTGCAACGCCGACATCTCACACGCGTCGGCGTTGAACCAATCCGCCTCCGGCACCTTCTGCGGCTGAAAGTTCCGTCGCTGCCGCTCGATCAGCAGCACCTTGTGGCCGGCGTCGAGCAACTCCTGGGCGACCGAGCGGCCGACATTACCGGCTCCGGCAATCCCGATCCGCAACTTCCGCTTGGTCACATGACCATCTTTGCCTATGTGCAGCGCGCGCTGCCCCGGCGGCAGGCTGAAATACTGACAACCCAATGACCCTTGAAGAGCTGTACCTCACCGTGTCCATCGGCGGACTGGTGCTGCTGGCCAGCATCGTCGGCACGCGTGTGGCCACGGTCGTGGGTTTTCCCAGTCTGTTGCTGTTCCTGCTGGTCGGTGTCGCGATCGGCGAGGACGGCCTGGGCCTGCAGTTCGACGACGTGATCCTGGCCCGCAATGTCGGCACCGCGGCCCTGGCGGTCATCCTCGTCGAAGGCGGCTTGACCACGCGCTTCAGCGACATCCGCAAGGTGCTGGCACCGGCGGTCACCCTGGGCACCGTCGGTGTGATCATCAGCACGGTCATCACCGCGGTGGGCGCGCGTCTGCTGCTGGGCTTCGACTGGCAGCTGGCTCTCCTACTCGGGGCCATCATCGCCTCCACCGACGCCGCGGCGGTGTTCTCGGTGTTGCGTGTACTGCCCTTGCCCCGCCGCCTCGCGGGACTACTGGAAGCCGAATCGGGCTTCAACGACGCCCCCGGCGTGATCCTGGTGCTCATGTTCAGCGTGGTGCCGTTCGTGTTCAAACCCGAGCACGCCTTCACCGACTTGATCTATGAACTGGCCGGTGGCTCCGCGATCGGCTTGGTCATCGGCTATCTCGGGGCGTTCGGGCTGCGACGTATCGCGTTGCCGGCTTCCGGGCTGTACCCGATCGCGACGTTCGGGCTGGGTCTGGTCGCATTCGCCGCGGCCGGGGATGCCCACACCAGCGGATTCATCGCCGCCTACCTGGCCGCCGTGGTGTTGGCGAACTCGGGGCTACCGCACCGCTCGGCGACCCGCTCCTTCGCCGAAGGGGTCGGCTGGCTGGCCCAGATCGGCCTGTTCGTGCTGCTCGGGCTGCTGGTCGACCCGAGTGAATTGGCCGTCGACGTGATCTCGGCGATCGTGATCGGGCTGGTGCTGCTGCTGGTCGCGCGGCCGCTGTCGGTGGTCGGAACGCTGATCTGGTTCCGGGTGCCCTGGCGCGACCAGGCGTTTCTGTCGTGGGCGGGGCTGCGTGGTGCGGTGCCGATCGTGCTGGCGACATTCCCGATCGTGGCAGGCGTCCCGGACAGCTCCCGGCTCCTGAACATCGTGTTCGTGCTGGTCGTGGTCTTCACCCTGATCCAGGGTCCGAGTCTGCGGCCGATCGCCCACATGCTGGGCCTGATCTCCCGCGAGGCCACCCGCGAGATTCAAGTGGAAGCCGCCCCCTTGGACATGCTCGACGCCGAACTGCTGACCATGACGGTGCAGCGGCCGTCACGCCTGCACAACGTCACCATTTTGGAACTGCGCCTACCGGACCCGGCCGTCATCACCCTGATCATCCGCGACGGCCACACCTTCGTCCCGGAGCCCGACACCCGCATCGAAAGCGGCGACGAGCTACTGATCATCACCACCAGCAAGACCCGCGCCGCGGCCGAAGCCAGACTCCGCGCGGTCAGCCGGCGTGGCAAGCTCGCGCACTGGTTCGACGAATACGGCGAGCTGGAATAGCTCTCGACTCATGTGTCCACACAGAGCAGCGGCCGGGCGTCGTGGATGTCGATGGCGACCAAGGTGGGTGCCGGCAGCGGGCGGTTGAGCGGGCCCTTGGGGTATACCCGTCGGCGAGTAGGCAGCCACAACTGGCCGAACCGCTGATAATTCCCGCATAGGTGTGCTGCCCTGGCCCAGGAGCCGACGACCTGCGCGGTGTAGTCATGCCGAGTCAGCCTCCCCGTGGCGTCGAAGTACAACACCTGGGTCGGGCAGTGAGTGGGCAATCCGGGCGGGAAACCGACCGTCAGCCGGGTCGTGCCGTCCGCGGCCGGTGACTCCTCCACGGTGAAACCCGGTTCGGTGATCAGGAACGGCAGATTAATGTAATTCCACATGGCGTACCCCGAGAAGTACGCGAAATCCATTGCGTCCCAATAAAGTGTGCGTCGGCCAAGTCCGAACGAGTCTCGTGGGCGCGAACGGTACTCAATGACGGCGCCGCCCGGATCGCAGATCTCGATGCGGTCCGAGCCATGCAGCACAGCCCGCTTCCCTGTCTCGGGGTAGTCGTGCAGCACGACCTCCGGCCTGCGAGTGCTGATGGTCAGTCTGACGTGGCGTTGCGGGGCAACATGTTTAGCGTTGAAAAGGAAGCCGGACGCCGACATCTTGAGTTCGACAGCCGCCAGGGAACGCCAGTAGTCCAGCCCACCGTGGGCGTCGAAGATGCGGATCAAGCTCTCGGTCATCACCTAGCCCCGGAAGGTCGGCTCACCCAGGGTGAACGTCGCCTCTTCGACGAACGCACCCAGATGCAGTCCGGGACGCAGCCACGTCGGCAGCGGACCCGACGACGACACGCCGACGGTCACCAGGGCAGGCCGGATCCGGCCGTTGAACGTCAGCAGCGAGTCACCCACCCGGCCGTCGGCGAATTGCTGGCGCGCATTGCCCTTGACTTTCAGCGGAAGGGACGGCCCCTTGATCCGAGGGGTCGCGCTCACCGTCCAGGACGGCTCGTCGCTGCTGCTGCCGGTGATGAGTTGCCCGTCGGCCAGCTCACCGTCGAAGCGGGCCAGCGTCTTGGGCATCGCCCAGTTGGTGCGGCCGCCGACCAGGCTGGTCTGTGAATCCACCGACATGAAGGCCACGTTGCCCCAGGGGCGCAGACCGGTCCGCGAACCGACAATGCCGAGCACCTCGTCATACGCGCCGACCGGGGTGTCGGTGTAGCGGACGAAGGCGCCGAGGGTGACCAGCGCCGGGCTACCGGCCAGCGCCGACGGCAGCACCGAGGCGGCGGCGCGACCGCCGCGGCCCAGCCATAGCAGCGCCGAGCAGCGGCACTCCCACGGCGCGGGCGCTTGGTTGGTTGGCAGCGTCGCCACCAGCGCCTGGCTGAGCGCGCTTTCCGGCACGCCGGCCAGACCGGTCAGCTCGATGCGAGTGTCGTTGTCCCCCACGCTTACTCCTGATTCTCGATGCGCGCCTGGTAGGCGGCGCGCTGTTCGCGGTCCAGCTCCGCGGTGACCTTGTTCCCACCCGACGCCCGGAAGGCCGCGTCGACGAGGCCCGCCGGCAGGGTGGCGCTACCGCGCGACACCAGCCCCACCAGCTTGGGGACGAAGACGGTGCGCGACGCCCCCTTGGCCAGTTCGGCGACCACGGCGGTGGCGACGTCCTCGGGGTTGACCACCAGAAAGCGCTCCAGCGGGCCGGGTGCGGACATCCCGGCGATCAACTCGGTGCGGACGAACCCCGGGCAGATCGCCGAGATCTGGACACCACTGCCCCGCCACTCCTGACGCAGCGCCTCGCTGAAGCCGACGACGGCGTATTTGGACGCGCAGTAGGTGGCCGCGTTCGGCGATGCCAGCGTGCCCATCACCGAGGCGATGTTGACGATGTGGCCCGATCCGCGTTCGGCGAAGCGGGCGCCGGCCAACCGGGTGCCGGTCAGCACGCCCAGCACGTCGATCTCGATCGTGCGCCGGGTGACGCTGCGGCTCTCCTGCAGGAACGGCCCGATCGGCATGATGCCCGCGTTGTTGACCAGGACATCGAGCCCGCCGAGATCGCCGGTCGCCCGGTCGAGGAATGTCTCAAAGCTCGCCGGATCGGTGACGTCGAGGTGAGAGCCAGTCGCCCCGATCTCGGTGGCGGTCTGCCGGACGGCGGCTTCCTGGACATCGCCCAGGGCCACGGTGGCGCCGGCGGCGATCAGCGCCTCGCCGATCGCCCGGCCGATGCCCTGCGCCCCACCGGTGATGGCCACCCGTCGGCCCCGCAGTTTCGGCATGCGGCCCAGAATCTCATACCGGCTCTTCCCGGCTGGCGCCATGGTGGTGTCCACCTGGTGGACGCCGCTGCCCTGCCATCTGCATTCCCTCCCCTTAACGGGATAGCGCACAACGGAATTGGCGAATCAGCCAGGGCGGGCGCCTTCGTCGCGCCAGCCGGGTGAGGTGCGAGCCGCTCTGGCTGTGCGGGCACCGTGGTGGCCGCTACCTGATCTACGTTCGCAGCGGCCACGCTAATCTTCAATGTCGTGGAATCGCCGACGCGGGCAAAGCTGACCGATGGCCGTGACCTGCTGTTCTTCGCGTTGCCCGGGCACCGTCCAGCGCCGGTTCCGGATCGCCGGCCGTTGCCCAAGCAAGACCCGGACCAGTCGGAGTTGCGGTTCGACCAGTCAACCGGCCAGTGGGTTATCGTCGCCGCGCTGCGTCAAGACCGCACCTACAAGCCGCCTGCCGACCAGTGCCCACTGTGTCCAGGTCCGACTGGACTGACCAGCGAGGTGCCCGCCCCCGACTATGACGTTGTCGTTTTCGAGAACCGGTTTCCGAGCCTGTCCGGCACCTCCCCCTCGATCCCGTTGCCTGCCGGTGGCGGCTTTGTGTCCGCGCCGGGCCACGGCCGGTGCGAGGTGATCTGCTTTTCCAGCGAACACGCCGGGTCGTTCGCGAATTTGGCGCCGGCCCATGCCCGGTTGGTCGTCGACGCGTGGCGCCACCGCACTGCTGACCTGATGGCCGAACCGGGCATCGAGCAGGTGTTCTGTTTCGAGAACCGGGGCGAGGAAATTGGGGTGACGCTGACCCATCCGCACGGCCAGATCTACGGCTATCCCTTTCTGACGCCGCGGTTCACTGCGATGCTGGGGCAGGCGCGCGAGCATCGTATGCGCTACGGCGGCAACCTCTTTGCCGACCTGCTAGCGCGCGAGGTCGCCGACGGCAGTCGCGTGGTGGCACGCACCGAGCACTTCACCGCCTTTGTGCCGTTCGCGGCGCGCTGGCCGGTCGAGGTGCACATCTACCCGAACCGGTTCGTGCGCAATCTGGTCGATCTCGAAGACCACGAACTGGACGGGTTCGCGCAGGTCTACCTCGATGTGCTGGGGCGGTTCGACCGCATGTATGCACCCAGTTGTGGTCCGTTGCCCTACATTTCGGCCCTGCATCAGTTCGCCGTGACCGACACCCAGGCCGACGGCTATTTCCACGTCGAGTTGATGTCAATCCGGCGTAGCGCCACCAAGCTCAAATACTTGGCGGGCTCCGAGTCTGCGATGGGGGCATTCATCAGCGACGTCACGCCGGAAAGCGTGGCCCAGCGGCTACGGGAACTCGGATGACGGTCCGGTTCGCCGCACCCGGGCGGATCAACCTGATCGGGGAGCACACCGATTACAACCTCGGCTTTGCACTGCCGATCGCGCTACCGCTGCGCACGACGGCCACTTTCACCCCCAACCACAGCGAAGCGATTACCGTCAGCAGCGATCGCGCGGACGGCTCCGTGCGCATTCCGCTGGGCACCGCACCCGGTGACCCCGACAGCTACATAGCGGGCTGGGCCGGCTACATCGCCGGGGTGGTCTGGGCGCTGCGTGAAGCCGGCCACCCGGTGCCCGGCGGCGCGATGTCGATCACCAGCGAAGTGCCGATCGGTTCGGGCCTGTCTTCGTCGGCCGCGTTGGAGTGCGCGGTGCTGGGCGCGATCGCGTCGGCCACCGATGCACGTATCGAACGCATCGAACAGGCCCGGCTTGCGCAGCGCGCAGAAAACGACTATGTCAGTGCGCCAACGGGTTTGCTTGACCAGCTGGCATCGCTGTTCGGTGAACCGGCCACGGCGCTGCTGATCGATTTTCGCAGCGTCACCGTCACGCCCGTCGCATTCGACCCGGACGCTGCCGGCGTTGCACTGCTGCTGCTCGACTCCCGAGCACGCCACCGTCATGCCGGCGGAGAGTACGCCGCCCGACGCGCATCGTGCGAGAAAGCGGCTGCCGATCTCGAGGTGTCATCACTGCGCGAGGTTCAGGATCGCCCGCCTTCGGTCTTGGCTGCGGTGACCGACCCGGTCGCTGCCCGTCGTGCCCGTCATGTGCTGACCGAGAACCGCCGGGTGCTTGACTTTGTTGCCGCACTCGGTGATTCGGATTTCTCCCAAGCCGGCCGGATCATGAGCGCATCGCACGCGTCGATGCGCGACGATTTCGAGATCACCACCGCGCACATCGACCTGATTGTCGACGCCGCCGTCGATGCGGGCGCTTTGGGCGCCCGGATGACCGGCGGTGGGTTCGGGGGCTGCGTGATCGCCCTGGTGCCGATCGGCCGGGCGGATATGGTCGGCGACGCGGTGCGCCGGGCGGCGTGTGACGCCGGGTTCGCGCGGCCGGCGATCACCCGAACCCGGGCTGCCGCGGGCGCCGCGGCGCTCCAGTGAGCGATCCGGAAGCATTGGCGCAAAGCCGCGCAATCAGCTCACCCGGCGAATTATGGTCACTACGTGCGTCGTCGAACGGTGCTGAAGCTACCTGCGCTACTGGCGGCGGGGCCTACACTGACGGGCGTGCCCGGCGCCGCCGCAGAGCAAAGCCGGTGGTCGCCTGATCGAGCCAACCGCTGGTATCAAGCTCAACCCTGGCCCGTCGGCGCCAACTACATCACCTCGAACGCCATAAACCAGCTCGAGATGTTTCAGGCCGACACCTTCGACCCACACCGCATCGATGTCGAGCTCGGCTGGGCCCAGTCGCACAAGCTCAACACGGTGCGGGTATTCCTGCACGATCAGCTCTGGGCGCAGAATCCCTGGGGCTTCCGAATGCGTCTCGCGGAATTTGTCTCCATCGCGGCGAAGCATCGCATCAAGCCGATGTTTGTCTTCTTCGACTCCTGTTGGGATCCGTTTCCGAAACTGGGTCCGCAGCGCGCGCCGACGCCCGGCGTCCACAACTCCGGTTGGGTGCAAAGTCCGGGGGCTGAACACCTCGACGACCTCGACTACCGCCGCACGCTGCGTGACTATGTGACTGGAGTGTTGACGCAATTCCGCAACGACGATCGAATTTTGGCTTGGGACGTGTGGAATGAGCCCGACAATCCAGCACGCGCATACCGCAAGGTCGAGCGGAAAGACAAGCAGGAGCGGGTCGCCGACCTGCTCTCATTGGTGTTCGGGTGGGCACGTTCGGTGGATCCGAGTCAGCCATTGACCAGTGCCGTGTGGCAAGGCGAATGGGGAAATCCTCAGCGCCGCAGCACGATCGCCAACATACAACTGGACAATTCCGATGTGATCACATTTCACTCCTATGACAAACCAGCGGCTTTTGAGGCTCGGATCGCCGAACTCTCCCCGCTGGGGCGGCCGATCATCTGCACCGAGTACCTGGCCCGGACGCTCGGCAACACCGTCGAGGCAATATTGCCAATTGCTAAGCGCTACAACGTAGGTGCAATCAACTGGGGATTCGTCGCCGGGAAGACCCAGACCTACCTGCCCTGGGACTCATGGGATCATCCGTACCCGACGGCTCCCGAGACCTGGTTTCAGGACCTGGTCAAGCCGGATGGAAAACCATACCGAGACAGCGAGATTCAAACCATCAGTGACCTGAGCGGGCCAGTCTGACCGCGGAGGCTTCGGCTAGAGTCCCAGCTCCCCCGCAACGGCCAAGCCCAGCGCCCGCATGGTGCCCGCCAGGTGTGCCCGCACCGCCGCTCGCGCCGCGTCGGCGTCGGTGTCGCGCAGCGCCCGGGCGATGCGTTCGTGCTCCTCGATGATGGTGGCCAGACGCTGCGGGTTGCGTGCCGATTCGCCGATCATCCGCATCTGCCGGTCGCGCAGGCTCGAGTAGAAGCCGGCCAGAATGGCATTGCCCGCCGCTTCCAGCGTGACGTTGTGAAAGGCACGGTCGGAGTCCAGGAATTCGTGCAGCCGGGAGGCCGCCGCGGCCTCGCGCTGACGCTGCACCTGGGCCGAGAGCCGTTCGTAGACAGCCGCGCACGCGTCGGGACCGCGCTGGATGACCGCTCGCACGGCGAACTCTTCCAGCACCATCCTGGCCTCCAGCACGGCCCGCACCTCATCCGGTGAGACCGGAACCACGAGGGCTCCGCGCTTGGGGTACAGCCGCAACAGCCCCGCGGCCTCCAATTGCAGGAAAGCCTCCCGGACCGGGGTGCGCGACATGCCCAGTGCGGTGGCGACCTCGCCCTCGCTGATCAGTTCCCCACCCGGGAATTCCCCGGTCAGCACCTTGGCCTTGACGTAGTCGAGCGCGCGGTCCTTGGCCGCGGCGCGACCGTTGGCGGCCTCCGACGTCATGGCCCTCCCTGCTGCCGAGTGGTATCGCAAACTCTAACGGCTTGCAGCTTAGATACAAGATAGATACGATATAGACATGGCCGCCACCCTGGACATGTCGACATGGACTCGCGACGCCCGATATTTCGAGTACACCCAGGCCGCCGATCCCATCGGATCCGGCCACACGCCCCGGGTGCCGATCGCCCAGTTCAGCCCCGACATCTACCTCGACAAGCCCACCGGCGTGGTTCCGCTGGACCTGTCCGCCGATCTCGGCATCGGCAACGGCGCTGCCACCAGTCCGGCGCTGCTGGCGAACTTCCTGCGGATTCGCGCGGGCGAGCACATCGACACCTGCCCGAACGCCACGTCGCAGCTGTACTTCGTGCTCTGCGGGCGCGGCACGGTGGTGGTCGACGGCCGGCCGATGCGCTGGGAAAAGGGTGATTTCCTGACCTTGCCCGCAGCCACCAGGGCGGAGTTCCACGCCGACGACGACGCGGCCATGTACTGGGTGCATGACGAGCCACTGCTTCGCCAGCTCGGCGTCCGGGCGTCCGAACCCCGGTTCCGCCCGACCAAATATCGCGGCGCGGACGTGGTCGCCGAGCTCGAGCACATCGCTTCCCGACCGGACGCCAACGACAAGAACCGGGTCAGCGTGCTGCTGGCCAACGCCGAGCAGGAGCAGACCCTGACGCTGACGCATGTGTTGTGGGCGATGTTCGGCGTGCTGCCGCCCGGCCAGGAGCAGCGCCCGCACCGGCACCAGTCGGTCGCGCTCGACCTGATCCTGGACGCTCAGCCGGGGTGCTACACACTCCTGGGCACCCGGCTGGATGCCGGCGGCCGGATCGCCGACCCGATTCGGGTGGACTGGCAAGCCGGCGGAGCCTTCACGACGCCGCCGGGCATGTGGCACGCGCACTACAACGAATCCGGCGCACCGGCGCATCTGATCCCCGTGCAAGACGCCGGGTTGCAGACCTACCTGCGCAGTCTGGACATGCAGTTCAGCCGGCCTTCCGGGCCCGGCGCAGGTGCAGGATCACCTTGACGATCAAATAGGCGATGGCCGCGGCCATCATCAGCGACGGCAGTGCGTAGGCGCCATAGACGTGCCCGCGGTTGTACCGGTCGTTGACCAGCAGCGTGAGGGTCTGCGTGCGGCCCGGCAGATTGGACGACACCTTGATGACGCCGCCGAACTCGCCGAGCGTGCGCGCCACGGTCAGCACCACGCCGTAGGCCAGGCCCCACCGGATCGACGGCAGGGTGATGCGCAAGAACGTCTGCCACCAACTCGAACCCAGCGTCGCCGCCGCTTGCTCCTGCTCGGTCCTCGGGTGAGCACCAGTTTCACCTCGCGCACCACGAACGGCAGGGTGACGAAGATGCTGGCCAGCACGATGCGCGGAACGCCGAAGATGATCCGCACGCCGGTGTCCCGTTCGATGAACCCCAGCGCACCGGCCGATCCCCACGCCGAGATCAGCGCCACGCCGACGATGATCGGTGACACCGCGAACGGCAGGTCGATGATGGACTGCAGCACTCCTTTGCCGCGAAAATGGTTGCGGGCCAACAATAGTGCCGCCGGGACACCGAACAGCACGTTCAGCGGCACCACGATGGCCAAGACCAGCAGCGACAGCTGCAGAGCCGAGATCGCGGCGGGCGTGGTGATCCAGATGTAGAACTGGTGGAAGCCTGGGCGGAAGGTCCGCCACAAGATCAGCGACACCGGCACGATCAGCATCACGATGATGTAGCCCGAGGCCAGATAGCGGATCAGGTACCGCGTCCAGGCAGCCGGGGCGACCGCGCTCACTTGGCGCGCTCCTCGCGTCTGGCCGTGCGCCCGCCGATGATCCGCAGCACGAACAACACGCTGAACGAAACCGACAGCAGCACAATCGATATCGCGGCCGCCGCTGGCCGGTCGTCGTTCTCGATCAACGACCGGATCCACTGCGACGAGACTTCGGTGCTGCCGGGCACGGCACCACCGATCGTCACCACGGAACCGAACTCACCGATGCAGCGGGAAAACGCAAGTCCCGCGCCGGAAAGCACCGCCGGCAGCAGGGACGGCAGCACAATGGAGGTGAAGACCTTCCGTCCGCCGGCGCCCAGCGATGCGGCGGCCTCTTCGACCTCGCGGTCGATCTCCCGCAGCACCGGCTGGACGGCACGCACCACGAACGGCAAGGTGACGAACCCCAGTGCCATCGCCACGCCCGGCGGAGTGTGCTGCAGGTGCAAACCGATCGGGCTGCTCGGACCGTAGAGCGCCAGCATGACCAGGCTGGTGACGATGGTCGGCAGGGCGAACGGCAGGTCGATGACGGCGTCCAGGAGGCCCTTCCAGGCGAATTCGTCGCGGACCAGCATCCAGGCCACCAGCACCCCGAACACCACGTCCAAGACGGTGACCACCACCGAGATGATCAGCGTCACCTTGAACGACTCCAGCGCGGCATGCGAGGTCACCGCCAGCCAGAAGTGCTGCCAGCCACTGCCGACGGCCTGCCAGGCGATCGCGGCCAGCGGCAGCAGCACGATCACCGACAGCCACAGCGTCACCACGCCGACCCGCAGTGCGGTGCTGCCCGGGGCCTCCGGGACGACGACCTTGGGCGCCGCGGGCGCCGCCTGGCCCGGGGTGGTCGCCACCGCGGCCGTCATCCCGTCGCCTCCAGGTAGACCTTGGTGATGGCGCCGGTCCTGCGGTCGAACAACTGGGGATCGACACTGCCCCACCCACCGAGATCGGTGACGGTCCAGAGTTTCACCGGCGTCGGAAACTGGTTGCGGAATTCCGCGGCGACGGCCGGATCGATGGGACGGAATCCCGCCTCGGCCCAAAGCCGCTGCGCCACAGCGGTGTACTGGAAATTCTTGAACATGACGGCGGCTTCCAGGTTCGGGCTGGTCGCCACCACCGCGACCGGGTTCTCGATCTTGAAGGTCTGCGGCGGGTTGATGTGCTCCACCGGATGGCCCTGGCGTTCGAAGGCAATGGCCTCGTTCTCATAGCTGATCAAGACGTCGCCGCTGCCTTCGATGAACACGTCGGTGGCGATCCGGCCCGATCCCGGGCGCAGCTTGACGTGATCACGGACCAGATTCGTGATGAAGTCCACACCGGCCTGCCGGTTGCGGCCACCGCCGCTCTTGACCGCGTACGGGGCCAACAGATTCCACTTCGCCCCGCCCGAGCTCAGCGGGCTGGGCGTGATGATCTCCACGCCGGGCTGCAGCAGGTCATCCCAATCCCGGATGTGTTTTGGGTTGCCCTTGCGCACCACCAGCGTCACCACCGACCCGAACGGGATGCCTTTGGACGCTTCGGTATCCCAATCCGGCGCGACCTTGCCGGCCTTGACCAGTCGGGTGATGTCGGGTTGCACCGAGAAGTTGACGATGTCGGCGGGTTTGCCCGCCACCACCCCGCGGGACTGGTCACCGGAGGCTCCGTAGGAGGTGATCACCTGGACGCTGCGGCCTTCCTCGGAGGCGTTGAACGCGGCAATCACCTTGGTCCACCCAGGCTCCGGTACCGAGTAGGCGACCAGCGTGATGTTGGTGTCGACGTCCCGCAAGCCGCCGCCGTCCACGGCGTCGCTGGCGCCGCCGTGGCACGCCGCGATGACACCGACTGTCAGCGTCAGGCCGACGACCTGACGCCAGCGACTGGCGATGAACATGCGAAAGACCTTCCGGGCGCTGACAACTGGGATGACGAGTCAGCGACAACAGCACGCGACGACGCGGAGTCCGACCGCACCGACCGTCGAGTACATGCGCGAGAAGTTAGCAGAGTGCGCGCGCCCGCACCGCCCAAAAAGTCACTGTGATCGCAAGACTCAGCCGCCCACGCCCGGCGGCTCGGTCGCCGCCTCGACGTTTGCGATTTTGCTGAACCCGCTGACCGCGAGCACGCGAATGAGCAACGGGTGCACGATCACGTGCAGCGTGTCCACCGCGTCGGCCTGATCGAACAACGCGTTGATGCCGGCGCTGTCGACATATCTGACCGCACTGAGATCGATGGTGATCGGATCGCGGGTACCCGCGTTCGCGTCGGAAAGCGCCCGCTTGAACACCTCGATGTTGCTCAGGTCGATCTCGCCCACCGCCGTCACGCGGTTGCTCCCGTCGGCGTCGCGGTCAGTGTTCAAGGTGAGCGGTGTGGCCATTACGTGATCCTTGCCTGCATGGAAACTGTCGTGCCGGCTTCGCTGGACTGAATGCTGCAGTCTTCCATCAGGACTCGCATCAGAGAAATGCCGCGCCCGCGGCTGAATTCGGCGACCTGGTTCGGCGTCTTCCAGGCACCGGTGTCGGTGACGGTCACCTGCAGCCGGTCGACGATCGCGGTCGCGCGCAGCGACACGGTGCCCACCCGCTGATCGCGGTGTCCGTGCTCGATCGCGTTGGCCACGGCTTCACCCGTCGCGATGAGCACGTCCTGGACCTGGTCGGGCTCGATACCGGCCCGGTTGAGCCAGCCGCGCAAAGCATTTCGGCTGCCGGCGAGGTTGCTGACGTCGGCGGGGAACTCCAGGGAGAACGGCGCCGGCTGCCGGTAGAGCAACATGGCCACGTCGTCGGGATACCCCCCGCCGGGCTCCAGCTGGGACATCAGCCGGTCGGCCACGTCTTCCAAAGCCTGCGACCGCCCACTTTGCACCAGGCCGGCCGCCCGCGTCATGCCGTCGTCCAGCGAATGCCCGCGTCGTTCCACCAGACCGTCGGTGTAGAGCAACAGCGTCGCGCGTGGGGGCATGGTGACCCGGCCCTCCGGCCGCTGCCAATTGGGGCGCAGCGCCAGCGGAAGCCCGTGTTCACCGCCCAGCAGCTCCGTCGTGCCGTCCGCATACACCATGATCGGTGGCGGATGGCCCGCGCTGGAATAGACCAGTTCACCGGTCTCCATAGTGAGCACCGCGCAGAACGCCGTCGTACAACGGGCGCCGGGCAGGCGCGCGGCGAAGCGGTCCAGGGCGGTGAGTACGGCGCCGGGGTTGGGTCGCTCGAGCAGCAGCGCGCGGCAGGCGCTGCGCAGCTGGCCCATCACGGTAGCCGCCGCCAGACCGTGACCGACGCAGTCGCCGACGATCAACGCGACGCGGTCCTGGCCGAGGTCGACGACGTCGTACCAGTCGCCGCCCACCTGCAACGGGTGGCTGGCGGGCAGATAGCGCACCGCGAAACCGTCGGGCAGCCTCGCCGGGCCCAGCATCGCATGCTGAAGCGCCACAGCGGTTTCCCGTTGCTCGTCCAGCTGGAAGACCCGTTGGAGCCCCTGACCCAGCCGGCCGGCCAGCACCGCGAGCAACGTCTGATCCTCCCGGGTGAACCGCCGGTGTTCGGACAGTTCAACCCAGATGACCAGGAGCCCCCGGGGATGCTGCGAGGCGATACCGGCCGCACCCGCATCGACGGTCACGGTGCTGAGCAGGTCCGTTTCCCGAAGCGACTCGATCTGCTCCCGTTGTTGCCGGGACAGGTCGGCCCACTCGGCCGGCTCCCCGGCGCAGACCACGTGCGGTGGTAGTTCGGTGGCCGGGCCATTGGCGAAGGTCACGGCCAGCACCCGCCGGGCCTGCCACACTCCGCGCAGCACTTCGGCGGCCCCTTGCAGCGCGTCGGTGAGCGTATCGGCTTGTACCAGTTGCGCGTTGAGCTCAGCCAGGGCGCTCTGGCTCTGCACGGCATAGTGCTCAGCCGTGACGTCGCGGAACGCGCCGACCATGACCCGGCGCCCGGAGTCGGGATCGTGCGCGTGGTTGAAGGTGACCGCGATCCACAGCCGGTGCCCGTCGCGGTGGGTGACCGGGATGACCAGGCCACCCTGAGATTGGTTGAGCGCCTTGGCGAATTCGTCCTCGACCAGCCGGCGCGCCGCGAGATCGACGTCGGGGTCCGGCCACCAGGAGTGGGGTGTCCGATACGGGAGCCCCTCGGCACCGTAGCCGAGGATGTCGGCGAAAGCGGCGTTCATCTCGATGACGGAGCCGTCCTCGTCGATGACGAAGAAGGCTTCCTGCAGGGAGTCCACCAGTGCGGTGCGCCACCGGGCGTGATAATTGCGCATCCGCGCCAACTCGACGTTGGCGCGCACCCGGGCCAGTAGTTCTGCGGCGACGAAGGGCTTGACCAGGTAGTCGTCCGCCCCGGCCAACAGACCCTCGATGGACGCCTCCTGTCCGGCCCGGGCCGAGAGCAGCAGCACCGGCAACGCCGCGGTGCGCGGGTCGGCGCGCAGTGCGGACAGCAGCTGCAGCCCATGCAGCCCGGGCATCATCACATCGCTGATCACCAGATCGGGGACCTGGGCACGGATGGCCTCCAGCGCCTGCCGCCCGTCCCCCACGCCGGTGACCGCGTAACCGGCGGCTCCCAGCAGGTTCGTCAGATAGTCGCGCATGTCGACGTTGTCGTCGGCGACCAGCACCCGCGCCCGCAAGCCCGTGCCGCCGCCTTGGGCGGGTAATGGCGCCAGCACGGGCGCCGTCATCCCGGACTCCCCCGGCAGCCACCGCAGGGCCTCCTGCACGTACGGCTCGGATGCCGGTCCGGCGGCCCGGCTGGTGTCCTGCGGCTCGGCCAGTTCGTCGGCCGGCAGGTGGCCGGCGCCGAAGGGCAACCGGATGGTGAAGGTGGTGCCCGCACCCTCGGTGCTGTCGGCCGCGATGCTGCCGCCGTGCAAGCCGACCAGTTCCAGCACCAGGGCCAGACCGATACCGCTGCCCTCGGTGGACCGCGCCCGCATGGTCTCGATGCGATGGAAACGTTCGAACAGCCGCGGCATTTCGGCCGCGGAGATCCCGACCCCGGTGTCGGAGACCGTGACCACCGCCTGTCCGTCGTCGCGAGCCACCCGCACGGTGATCGCGCCGTCGAAGGTGAACTTCAACGCATTCGAGAGCAGGTTCAACATCACCTTTTCCCACATTTCGCGGTCGACGTACACCGGTTCGTCAAGCGGTGGACAGTCCACCGTGAACGTCAGTCCGGCCTGGTTGATCGCGGAGCGGAACACGCTGGCCAGTTCGGCGGTGACGGAGGCCAAATCGACCGGCTCGAACCGGGCCCGCATCCGGCCCGCCTCGATGCGCGAAAAGTCCAGCAGTGTGTTGACCAACTTGGCCAGCCGTAACGCGTTGCGGTGCACCAACTCCAGCTCCTGACGAGCGCGCGCGCCGAATCCGTCTGTGCGGCTGCGTAATTCGTCGATCGGCCCTAGGATCAAGGTGAGCGGGGTACGGAACTCGTGGCTGATGTTGGAGAAGAAGGTGGTTTTCGCGCGGTCCAGTTCGGCGAGCTCCTCGGCGCGCTGCTGCTGGGCCTGATAGCTGCGCGCGCTGCTCACCCCGGTCGCCAGATACCCCGCCACCAGTTCGACGAAGCCGCGGTAGCCGTCGTCGAGTTCGCGATACCGGTTGAGCCCCGCGACCAGGAATCCGACCGGCGGGCCACCCTGCTGCCGCAACGGCACCGCCAGCGCCTGCTTGGGCGGGTCGGGCCACGCGCCGGTGGGCAGTTCCATTGCGGCGCCGTCGAGTTCGATCAGCTCGCATTCGCCGTCCGCCGCTTTGTCCACCGGCCACAGCGAGTCGACACCGACCGGCAGGGTTTGCGGGGCCGCCGGGTGGCCGAGCGCGATGCCGCTCACCCCGGCGAGCTGTGCGCTGCCCTGCTCGCCGAACAGGTAGGTCAGAGTGAAAGGGAGATCGTAGGGATTCTTGTCGAGCTGGTCCGCGGCGAAGTCCAGCATCTGGCGTTCCGTGCGAATGACACTGGGGTCCGACCCCAGATCGCGCAGGGTCGCCATGCGCCGTTGGGCGATCACCCGTTCGGTGTCCTCGCTGACCACGCAGAGCAGACCGACGACCCGGGCGTCGTCATCGCGCAGCGGGCTGTAGGAGAAGGTGTGGTAGGTCTCCTCCGGATAGCCGGACCGGCCCAGTATCAGCCGCAGTGCCTCGTCCCAGGTCGCTTCACCCTCGGTCAGGACGCGTTCGGCCCGCGGGGCGATATCCGCCCAGATCTCGGCCCACACTTCGCTGGCCGGCCGGCCCAGTGCCCACGGATACTTGCGGCCGAGGGTGTCCCGGCGGTAGGCCGCATTGCAGAAGAAGGTTAGCTCCGGCCCCCACCCCATCCACATGGAGAACTGGGAGGACAGCAGGATGTCGACGGCGGTGCGCAGGCTCTGCGGCCAATCTTCAACTGGCCCAAGCGGAGTAGCTGCCCAGTCGACAGCGGCGAGATCGCGGCCTATCTCCTGGTCTGCGCGGAAGACCACCGGCGTCCCTCTTCAGTCGTCTCGACCGTGGACACACAGTATGACGTCACCTGGCCGCCAGCGGTGTGGCGATATCTTCAAGGGACTTTCCTTCGGCGTCGACGGCGAGGAACCAGGCGACCAGGCCACCGGCGATCATCACCGCCGCGCCCAGCAGATATCCCAGAAAAAGCAGCAGCGGCCGGGAGCCGTCACCGATCAGCGCGCCGTAGATGACCGGCCCCAGCGCACCGAAACATTGGGCGATGGCAAAGAACACCGCGATCGCCTTGGCACGAACCTCGAGCGGAAAGATCTCGCTGACGGTGAGGTAGGCCGCGCTGGCCCCGGCCGAAGCGATGTAGAAGATGACGCACCAGGCGATGGTTTGAGTGATCGCGTTGAGTACGCCCGCCTGGAACAGGGCCGCGCTCAGCGCCAGCAGCAGCCCCGACAGCAGGTAGGTTCCGGCGATCATCTTGCGCCGGCCGATGGTGTCGAAGAAATGTCCGATGGTCAGCGGTCCCAGCAGGTTGCCCACGGCGAACGCGATGAGATACAGCGGCGTCGAGGCGGACGGAACACCGTAGAACTTGCCCAGCACCAGGGTGTATGTGAAGAAGATCGCGTTGTACAGGAACGACTGGCTGATCATCAGCGCGGCGCCCAGCACGGCACGGCTCGGGTAGTCGCGGAACAGCACGCGAGTCAACGCGACGTAGCCGATCTCCTGGGCGGGCCGCAGCTCGATGGCGGTGGATTCGTCGACCGGCGGCAGGGTGGCTCCGGTGGCCCGCACCTCGTCCTCGATGTGGCTGATGGTGCGCTCGGCGTCGTCGGTGCGGCCGTTCATGACCTGCCAGCGCGGGCTTTCCGGCAGATTGCGCCGCACCAGCAAAATCACCAGTGCCAGCACCGGGCCGAGCAGGAAGGCCAGGCGCCAGCCCAGGCTCAGGTCGATCGCCCGCAGGAAGACGAAGGTGCCCAACGTGCCCAGGACCGCACCGGCCCAGTAAGTGCCGTTGACCGCGATGTCCACGCGGCCGCGGAAGCGCGCCGGAATCAGTTCGTCGATCGCGGAGTTGATGGCGGCGTACTCCCCGCCGATGCCCATCCCCGCGATGAAGCGGGTGAGGTAGAGAAAGGCGATCCAGGCCGGGTTGTTGCCGAGCGTGGCGGCGGTGAGTGCGCTGCCCAGCAGGTACACCCCCAGCGTGATCATGAACAGGTTGCGGCGGCCCAGCTTGTCCGACAGGCGCCCGAAGAACAGCGCCCCCGCCACCTCCCCGGCCAGATAGACGGTGGCGACGAACCCGACGGCGGCCGACGACAGATGAAGGGTCTGCGGTTCGGTCAGCGTCTCGGCCACCGCGCTCGCCACGGTGATCTCCAGGCCGTCGAGGATCCAGGCCACGCCGAGCGCCACCACCATGCGGGTGTGGAACGGGGACCAGGGCAGGCGGTCGATGCGGGCCGGGATCAGGCTGCGGATCGGACCCCTTGACTCCTCACTATTCGGCACACGTCCTCGTTCCCGTCAGATGGATTTCAGAAACATCATCGCGCGAGCTGCTCAGCCGTCGGCGGCTGGACGAAAACGCGTTCACCGGTGATCAGATCGGAGTCGTCGAAGCCGAAGACGGCCCACAGCCGGACCTCGAACGGCTCTGTCGCCGTGGTCGGGGTGCCACGCAGCCAGAACTCGATCTGAACCTGCCCGTCGTCGAGGTGGGTGAGTTCGATCAGCTCGTTGGTCTGGTCGGGCACCACCGCGCGGCCGTCGACCCAGTACCGCATCACCTCGTCGGTGCCGTCGAATACCGTGCCGTCCGGAAGTTCGTAGCGGGGGTGGCTGAAGGTCGCCATCGTGCGATCCCAGTCCTGCACGTTCTCACTCTGCATGTGCTCGATGACCCGGGCCTTGCGAGCCTGTTGATGCGCGCGCTGGTCGGCATTGCCCGAGTGCCGGGCCATAAGCGTTCCTTTCATGAATTACTTAGTCCAACAACCAGATTGATTGTGACGGCCAGAATAACCGCCCCAAAGATGTAGGACAGCAGCGCCTGGCACAGCGCGATGCGGCGCATTCGGCCGGTCTGCAGCGTGGTGTCGGAAACCTGGTAGGTCATTCCGATGGTGAATCCGAGGTAGAAGAAATCCAGGAACCGGGGGTTCTCCGTACCGCCGAAGTCGATGCCGCCGGCGGAGTTCGAGTAATAGACGTCGGCGTAGCGGATGCTGAACACGGTATGGACGACGCACCACGCGACGGCGATACAGACCACCCCGGTTCCCGCGGCGATATTCTTCTCCACCCCCGCCCTGGAGCTGGCGGTGAGCAGATGCGCCACCCCGGCCAGACTCGCCACACTCGCCGACAGGATCGCCACGTCAATCACCCAGCCGGTCGGCGGATCCTCGGGCACCACGTGTTCGCGGGTGCGCTCGGCGTCCATCGGCAACACGACGATCCACGTCCACACCAGATACACCAGCGCCGCGGCCATCCAGCCCACGCTTGGTGCGTAGGCCCATCCCGCGGTGGCCACGAACAGCACCACTGCCGCGGCGCCGACGGCTCCTGCCACGATCAGCCGAATGGCGATGTGCCTGCGCCAGCCCTGTCGTCGCATTGGCGTCAACTCAGTGCCGCGGCCAGGGGCAGGGCCGCAGCGACAGGAGTGAGACCGCCGGAAAGCCCGGCGGCGCTGCGCAGTTCACGGAAGGAGTCGATCAGCGCATCGGTGGCCTCGTGTGGATCTTTGAGGGTGAGGTCATCGGTCAGCACGGAGAGGGCCAATTGGTCAACGTAACTCCACACGGTGATGTTCATGCCACTGCCGGCGACGACCGGCCCGACGGAATAGATCTCGGTGAGTGTCGCCCCTTCGATGCAGCCGCGTTCACGCGGCCCCGGCACGTTCGAGACGACCAGGTTCATGACGTTTGCCGACTCCATCCGGCGGGCCGTCGTCCGAAAGATCGGCGGCGCCAATGCCGTCGGCAGATAGGACATCCAGGCGGGCAGCACAGTCGGGCCGAGCAACTGGTGGTTCTCCTTCGCGATGCGGGTGGCCATCGCCGTCAGCCGTACTCGCTGCATCGGGTCCTCGACGTGCACCGGCAAGGACGGCGTCATGTAGGTGAACTCGTTGCCCGCCAAGCGCTCTGGTGACGGGTTGTAACTCACCGGAACCCCGGCGATCAGCGGAACATCGGCGTGCCCGTCGTAGCGCAGCAGCAGTCGGCGCAGCGCCCCGGCCACCGTGGCCAGCACGACGTCGTTGAGCGTGACGCCGAGATGCTTGCTGGTCTCCTTGACGTCGGCCAAGGCGAGCGGCGCCGTGGCGAACCGGCGCGCGGAAGTGACCCGATGGTTGATGAAGCACGGCGGCGGGGCGAAATTGCGGGCGAGGTCGGGGTGTGTGCCGCGCTCCTTGGATCTGCGCCGCACCCGGGACACTCCGGAGGCCGTCTCGTTGACCAGACGTGGCAGTTTACGGAGGAGCCCGACATGGTCCCGGGCGGCGGCCTTGATCAGGTGGGAGCGGGTGGGTTCCTCATGCGGCAGCCGCCGCGGTTCGGGCTGGTGCGGCGACAGCGCCTGCGCCATCTGGTTCGCCGAAGCCATCCCGTCGGCCAGCACGTGGTGGACCTTGTGGATGATGGCGATCCGATTGTCGGCCAGCCCCTCGGCGACGTACATCTCCCACAACGGGTGGTCGCGGCGCAGCGGGGTGCTCGCGATCTGGCCGATCAGCTCGTCGAGCTCGCGGCGCCCGCCCGGCGCCGGCACCCGGGCACGGCGAACGTGATAGTCGAGGTCGATGTCGTCGTTGACCACCCACATGGGGTGGTGCAATTTCAGTGGAATGTCCAGCAGCTGGTAGCGCAGCGGCTCCAGCGCCATCAGGCGCTGATAGCCGACCGCGCGGAACAGCTCAAAGTTGAACTCCTGCCCCATGTTCGACACGTCGAGGATGCCGATCTTCAGCGTGTGCATGTGAATTTCGGGCGTCTCGGTGTACAGCATCAGGGCGTCCACACCGTTGAGTCGCATCACACGCCTATTCCACCCCTTGCCGAGGCCGGGCGCCAGACCCTCAGCTCACCGAAAATCTGCCGTCGACGGCCAGCACCTGGTTGGTGATCGGGCGGGCCGAAGGTGAGGCGAAAAACAATACGGCCGCGCCGATCTCGGCTGAGTGTCTCCGCTTGGCCCTGGCGGTGAGCCCGAACAAGTCGTCGAGGCTCACAGCCGTCCCTCGATCCGCAGTTGCGGGTGCACCCACGCCGGCGACCGGCGTTCCTTGAAGGCCAGGAAGCCTTCGATCGATTCGGGGGCGCCGAGGCTGGACCGCATGCCGATCCGGTCGTACAGGCCGAGGTAGTTGTCCAGGCTGGACTTGATCACGGCGCGGGCGCCGGGCGCGGTGCGGCAGCACTGGGCCAGCACTTCCCTTGCCGCATCGGCCAATTCGTCGTGCGGGACGACGCGCGCCACCATCCCCCAGTCCAGCGCCTCGGCGGCGGTCAGGGTGCGCCCGGTGAACATCAGATCCCGGGTCCGGACCGGGCCGATGAGCCGGGCGAGCATCTGGCTGTAGTAGGTGTCGGCGATCCCGCGGTAGAGCTCGGGCACCCGGAACGTGGCGCGGTCGCTGACCACCGCCATGTCGGCGCACAGCGCGATCTGCAGTCCCCCGCCCTGACACAGTCCGTTGACCGCGGCGACCACCGGCTTGGCGGATTGCCGCAGGGTGTCGAACGGCAGAGCGTCCATGCCGAGCGCCGCGCCGAACGTCAGCCAGTTGTCGCTGCCGCCGCCGCCCATGTCACCGCCGGGCGCGAACACGTCCCCGGTGCCGGTGATGAGCAGGCCCGCCAGATCGGGGTCGGCGCCGACGTGGTTGACCGCGTACATGATGCCGAAGTACATCGCCGGCGTCATCGCGTTGCGCGCTTCCGGGCGGTCCAGCGTGCAGACGCCGAACGCGCCTTCGCGGGTGAACTTCAGGTACGGGGTGCTCAGCCAGTCGCCGGCGGGCGGTCTGGGGGCTGGTGACTCGTCCATTTACGACCCCTGGCCCACGAACACGCCGGGAACCGGCAAACTTCTGTCCGTCGCCGGTTCGGCCGGCCGGGCGAAATACGTCACATAGAAGGCGGCGCTGAAGACCACCAGCGTGCCGATGATGACCACCCCGAAGGGCACCGAGTAGCGCGCCATCTCCTGGGCGAAGTAGCGGCAGCACACCAACAGCGCCGCCAGGAACGCCGCACCGAAAGCGGTCATCGCGACCCGGTACCAGATCCGGTCACGCACCGGCTCCCGTAACGCCGACTCCACCGTCAGGCACAGCACCCCGCCCGCCAGCAGGTCGACGCCGTAGTGGTACCCGAAGCCCAGGGTCGCCGCCACGGTGCACACCAGCCACAACGCGCCGCCCATCCGCAGCCAGCGGGGTCCGCCGCGGGAGTGCAGGAACACCGCCAGCGCCCACGCGGTGTGCATTGACGGCATGCAATTGCGCGGGGTGGATCCGTCGAAGGCAATTGCCCTGGGCGACAGATTGATTCGTGGCACGGCATGCGGCCAGAAATCACCGACTTCGAATCCCTTGCCCGCACTTCCGAACGCGAAGTCCGGGCCCACCAGTGGGAAGAACACGTAGATCAGCGGCCCGATCAGGCCCAGCACCAGGAACGTCGGTATCAGGAAGTGACGCGGCCAGCCGCCGGTGCTGACATTGCGCAGCTGGTAGACGGCAACCACCATGGCCGCGACGGGCAACTCGATGTACACCCAGTGGAACGCGGCGCTGAGGAATGGCCCGCCGGCATGGACGAGCCGGCCCAACAGCCAGGACGGTTGTGCCAGCGCGTGATCGGCCAACAGGGCGTACTCGTCCAGCACCACCGGCCGGACCATCGCGGTGATGCGCAACCAGGCATCGCCGACTTTGGTCGCGATGACGAGCAACAGGCCGAACGCCACTCCCCGCAACGCCGTGGTGCGTTCGGCCCTGGCCCAGCGCCGCCAGCCGACGATCACCGCCAATCCGGTCAGCACGATCAGCGGCCCGTTGCCGAGCGTCCAGGCACCGCCGCGCGCCAGCCGCACCGCGGCGAAGATGACATCGAGCCCCGCGGCCAGCGACAACGACCACACCCGATGCCGTTGCGACAGCCCGACCATCGCCACGCCGAGACCCACCCAGGGCACCGTCACCGAGGTGGGGGTTCCGACGTAGTCGCCGGCCAGGCTGCGCAACGGGCCCACGAACCCTGCGGCGGTCGCCGTGATCTGCAGCGCGACCAGCACGGCGGCGATCATCGCGACGGCGGCCACCGCCCCGAGGCGGGGCGCCTGAGCGCGCCACTGCGCCCGCTGATCTTCGCCGATGAACACCGGACGAATAATAAGTGTCAGATTGGGGTTCCGGGGAGTACTTGCAGATGCCCACCCCGGTGTGTCTACCCGTGCGGGCGCTGCAGGACGGCGAACTCCCGAACGCCGCTAGCGCTCACTAGGGCGTCGAGCAGCACGACGCCGTCGTCGGGATCGGGCAGCCCGGTCAGGACGGGGCCGAAGAACGCACGGCCGTCGATCGCGATGATCGGGCTGCCGGCCTTGTCGCCGAGGGCGTCCTGGCTCGCTGCGTGCGCCCGGCTGACCGCCTCGTCGTATTCGGGATCGTCGAGGGCCTCCGACAGCGATTTCTCGAATCCCAAATCCTCAAGGACATCGGCGACGACCTCGGGTGTGACCTGGTCTTTCTGATCGTGCAGCCGGGTACCGATCGGCTCGTAGAGCCGGGCGAAGGCCTGCGGCCCGTGCCGATCGGTGACCGCCGCAAAGACGCGGCCCAACCGTCGGGACCGTTCGAACATCCGCTGATGCGCGGCGTCGGCGTCTTCGCCCTCATTGAGGACCGCCAGGCTCATCTGGCGCAGCGTGACCGGCCGTGTTGTGCGTTCGGCCGCATCGAGCAGCCAACGGGACGTCACCCAGGAGAACGGACATACCGGATCGAGGTAGAGATCGATTGTGGTCACCCGCTCCGCCTAACCACTGCGTTCTCGTTCAAACCAGCCGGTGAGGTTTGAAGCGGTAAAAGCAGGAAATCCGCACCGCCATGTCTCTCGCGGAGCCCCAGGCTGCCCCACTCACCGCACGGCGCCCCTTCCCGGCCCGGCTCGGCCCCACGGGCAATCTGGTCTACAAGCTCGTCACCACCACCGATCACAAACTGATCGGCATCATGTACGTGGTCACCTGCTTCGTGATGTTCTTCATCGGCGGACTCATGGCACTGATGATGCGCTCCGAGTTGGCGGCGCCCGGCTTGCAGTTCCTGTCGAACGAGCAGTACAACCAGCTGTTCACCATGCACGGCACGATCATGCTGCTGCTGTACGCCACGCCGATCGTGTTCGGCTTCGCCAACCTGGTGCTGCCGCTGCAGATCGGCGCACCGGACGTGGCCTTCCCGCGGCTCAACGCCTTCTCGTTCTGGCTGTTCCTGTTCGGCGGGCTGATCGTGCTGGCGGGCTTCGTCACGCCCGGCGGGGCGGCAGAGTTCGGCTGGACCGCCTACACCCCGCTCAGCGACGCGGTCCACTCGCCGGGCCCCGGTGCCGACCTGTGGGTCACGGGTCTGATCGTCGCCGGCCTGGGCACCATCCTGGGCGCGGTCAACATGATCACCACCGTGGTGTGCATGCGTGCACCGGGCATGACGATGTTCCGGATGCCGATCTTCACCTGGAACATCCTGGTGACGTCGGTGCTGGTGCTCATCGCGTTCCCGCTGCTGACGGCCGCCCTCTTCGGCCTCGCCGCCGACCGCCACCTGGGCGCGCACATCTACGACCCGGCCAACGGCGGAGCCCTGTTGTGGCAACACCTGTTCTGGTTCTTCGGCCACCCAGAGGTCTACATCATCGCGCTGCCGTTCTTCGGCATCATCACCGAGGTCATCCCGGTGTTCTCTCGGAAGCCCGTCTTCGGTTACACCACACTGGTTTACGCAACGTTGTCGATCGGCGGCCTGTCGGTCGCGGTGTGGGCGCACCACATGTTCGCCACGGGAGCCGTCCTGCTGCCGTTCTTCTCGTTCATGACGTATCTGATCGCGGTTCCGACGGGCATCAAGTTCTTCAACTGGATCGGCACAATGTGGAAGGGCCAGTTGACTTTTGAGACGCCGATGCTCTTCTCGGTCGGGTTCTTGCTCACCTTCCTGCTCGGTGGGCTGACCGGTGTGATGCTGGCCAGCCCGCCGCTGGACTTCCATGTCACCGATTCCTATTTCGTGGTCGCCCACTTCCACTACGTGCTGTTCGGAACCATCGTTTTCGCCACGTACGCCGGCGTCTACTTCTGGTTCCCGAAGATGACCGGCCGGCTGCTCGACGAGCGCTTGGGCAAACTGCACTTCTGGCTGACGTTCATCGGATTCCACGTCACGTTCCTGGTCCAGCACTGGCTGGGCGACGCGGGCATGCCGCGGCGCTATGCCGACTATCTGCCGACCGACAACTTCCAGCCGCTCAATATCGTCTCCACCGTCGGCGCCCTCATCCTGGGTTTGTCGATGTTCCCGTTCGTGTGGAACGTGTTCAAGAGCTGGCGTTACGGTGAAGTGGTGACCGTCGACGACCCGTGGGGTTACGGCAATTCACTGGAGTGGGCGACGAGTTGCCCGCCGCCGCGGCACAATTTCACCGAATTGCCCCGGATCCGTTCGGAGCGGCCGGCTTTCGAGCTGCACTACCCGCACATGGTGCAGCGCATGCGTTCCGAAGCACACATCGGGCGCGCGCACGGTCCGGGAGACAAGGACGTCACGCGGATCGACGACGTCGAGGTGCGCAGCTGATTCTCGGCGCTTACGCCGCGCCGAACACCAGGGCAACGTTGTTTCCGCCGAGTCCCAACGACTGCTTGACGGCGTAGCGGTAGTGGCCGCGGCGCGGCTCACCGGCGACCACGTCGAGCTCGATATCGGGATCGGACTCACCGAAATTCAGTGTGGGCGGGACGATTTGGTCGCGCAGAGCCTGCACGGTCAGCACCGACTCGACCGCGCCGGCGGCGCCCAGTGAATTGCCCAGCGCGGCCTTGGGCGCGTACACCGCCGGTGCGTGGTCACCCAGGGCCCGACGGATGGCGCGGGCCTCGGCCGCGTCTCCGAACGTCGTTCCGGCCGCGTGCGCATTGATCAGGTCGATGTCCGCGGGGTTCAGGCCGGCCAGATACACGGCACGGGTGATGGCGGCACCGGCGCGTTCGCCCGCAGGGTCCGGCATCACGGCGTCGCATCCGTCGGACGTGACAGCAGCGCCCATCAACCGGGCCAGGATCGGCGCGCCCCGTGCTTTCGCGTGCTCCTCGGTTTCCACCAGCAACATCGCGCCACCTTCGCTCAACACCATGCCGTCACGGTGTCTGTCGAACGGACGGCAGGCGCCGGTCGGGTCGTCGTTGTTGGTCGAGAGCATGCCCAGGCGCCAGAAGGTGGCGAGGGGCACCGCCTCGATCACGGTCTCGACGCCGCCGCAGATCGCCATGTCGGCCTCGCCCAGGACGATGCTCTGCCAGGCCTGGGCAATGGCCGCGGTGCCCGACGCGTCGGCCATCACCGACGTCTCCACGCCCGCCTTGGCCTCGCGGTCGAGCCCGATGGCGGCGGCGGGGGCGTTGGGCATGTGCTTCTGCACCGAGATCGGCGAGATCGCGCGCAGGCCCTTGACCTTCCAGATGTTGTGCCACAGGGGGATGTCCTCGGTGCTGCCCAGGCCCAGGCCGACCGACACCATCAACCGATTGGTGTCGACCTCGGGCGAGCCGGCCTGCTCCCACAGCCGCCGGCTCACCACCGCGGACAATTTCTGCATGAACGCCAATCGGCGCAGCTCGACGCGGCCGAATTGCTCGTCCAGGTCTTCGCGCAGCTCACCCCCGATCCGCACCGGCGAGTCGAACTCCTCGACGAACTCCTTGTCCAGTTTGCGAATACCACTGCTGCCCTGCAGCAATTGCTGCCAGGTTTCCTCGGCATCCGGCGCAAGTGCCGTTGTGGACGCCACCCCGGTGACGACGACGTCGGGCAATCCCTCGCCGGTTCTCAACGCTGCCATGCCACTCGCTGCCTAGTGTCGAACATCGACGTCACGTCCCCCTCCAGGAGCCACGCCCGCTACAGATATCAACTTCCCAAGAAGTGCCGATGAAAACCTGTTACCGGCAGTCGGCATCATGATAAACAGCGGCGCCGGAGCCGAAAAGACCATCGTCAACTCTGTGGTGCTGCGCGCCACGTTTTCGGCACCTGGCTGCGGGTAAAACTTCCGGTCTGTCGACCTCGCTGATGCACGGAATTGTGCCCGCGGTGGTGCAATTGGTCACCATCGCGGCGCTGCTCTATGCCATCGGTCGGCGCCGGCGGCTGGTTGTGGCGGGCGTGATTGTGGGAGCGGCGAGTGTCGCGGCGGCGCATTGGACTTACGAAACGCTCGGTATCGCAAGTGAGCCGGCGCCGTGGCAACTTTGGCTGTGGGTCTTCCTCTTCGGGCTGGCCGCCGCGGTCCTGATCGCCGGGTGGCCCGGTGCGAACGGGTGGCGACGCAATGCCTCGGTGTTCGCGGTCTCGTTCTGCTTGCTCAGCGCCGGTCTGACGATCAACGGCTGGCTGGGCTACTTTCCCACCGTCGACGCCGCATGGAGCCAGCTGACCGACAGGCCGTTGCGGGATCAGGTCCACATCGGAACCGCCTACCGGATGCAGCGCAAAAACGTTGCGGTGCAACACGGGAAATTGGTGGCGGTGACCACGGGGAGTCGGGTGTCCGGGTTTTCACACCGTCGCGAGTGGGTTTACCTGCCTCCGGCGTGGTTCAGCGGAGCGCAGCTTCCGGCGATCCTGATGATCGGGGGCGAATTCGGCACACCGGCGGACTGGATTCGCGTCGGCGATGCCACAAGTGCTCTCGATGCGTATGCCGCGGCGCACGACGGCATTGCGCCGATCGCCGTATTCGCCGACGCCACCGGCGGATTCGCCGTCGACACCGAGTGCGTCGACGGACCGCGCGGGAACGCCGCAGCGCACCTGACCCAGGAAGTGGTTCCGGCGGTCGGCGCACTGTTCGGCGTTGACGGACAACGGAAGTGGGGTGTCGTCGGGTTCTCCTCCGGTGGTACCTGCGCGGTCACTCTGGCGGTCATGCATCCCGAGACCTTCAGTGCGTTCGTAGACATCGGCGGCGACATCGGCCCGAATGCCGGCACGCGGGAACAGACCATCGACCGGCTCTTCGGCGGTGACGCCGAGGCGTACTGGCGCTTCGACCCGAGGACGGTGATGAGCCGGCACGGCCCGTACGCCGACCTGTCGGGCCTCTTCGCTGTTCCCGGGACATCAGCGGATCGCGACGGCGTCGGGCAGGACGCGGCGGAGTCGCTGTGTGCGGCGGGTCGAGCTGAGGGCATTTCGTGCGAGGTGACGGCGCTGCCGGGCAAACATGACTGGCCGTCGGCGGCGGCAGCGTTCGCGGTGACGTTGCCCTGGCTGGCCGGGCGGTTGGGCAAGCCTGATGAGAAAGGGCCTGGGAGGGCGTAAATCCCGCCCCGATGGCCGGACAGCTAGTCCCAACACCGCCATGTTGGGATCGGTAGCCCGCCAGGGGTGTCAAGACTTGCCCAACCCGCACTGCGCACGGGAAGTGCAACGAAGGGACCGGGCATGCAACACGAATGCGATTCTGAGCCGGAGCGGCATGTCTGGCGGGATCTGGTGAACCCGCTGATCGCAAGGGACGCAGACCTTGCGGCGCTGGAGGAAGCACTCGAAGATGCCCGACGCGGAACGGGGCGGGTGCGGGTGGTGACCGGCGATGCCGGTATGGGCAAGACGCGGCTGGCCCGCGAACTCAGCCGCCGGGCCGAGGAGCGTGGCTGTGCCGCGCTGTGGGGTGGGTGCCGGGAGCTTGCGTTGCCGTTTCTGCCCTTCTGCGAGGCAATCGCCAGCTATCTGGCTACCGCCGATGTGGCGGAGTTTCGAGAGCGGCTCGGGCCGGCGGCCGGCGCGGTGGGCGCGATCGTCCCGGAACTGTCCGACGGGTTGCCCTCGCGGGACGATCTTTTCGGTGCGCCGGTCCGGCTGCAGCTCTTCGAGGGCGTGGTGACGGTGCTGCGCACCGTGGCGGCCCGGTCGGGTGCGCTGCTGGTGGTCGAGGATGTGCATTGGGCCGATGCGTCGACGCGCGCCCTGATCGACTTCGTTGCCCGGCGCACCCGCAGGCTTCCGTTGCTGTTGGTGGTGACCGACCGATCCGATGAGGGTGGTGCGACCCACCCTGCGCGCATGATGCTCGATGGGTGGCGGCGCGGCGACCTGGCCGGCGTGCTCCGTTTGTCGCGGTTGACCCGGCATGATGTCCGGCGTCTGGTGTGCGCCCGGCTCGACGTCGAACGGGTCAGCAGCAAGTTGGTCGACATGCTGGTGCACCGCAGCGAGGGTGTGCCATACGCGGTCGAGGAGTTGCTCGAAGCGGCGATCAGGTCAGGGCATGTATTCCGGCGTGACGAGGGATGGCAGTGTTCGGAGCTGTCCGGGCTTCATCTGCCCAGCACCCTGGCGGGCGGCATTGTGCAGCGACTCGATCGCCTGGAGCCCGACTATCAGCGCGTCGTGACGGCTGCGGCGGTGCTGGGAAGCACCTTCGATCCCGGGTTGCTGTCGGGGCTGACCGGGCTGCGCCCCCAGGTGGTGTGGGCTGCCCTGAGGGAAGCGACGCGCGCGCGGCTGGTGGAAACCGACCCGGCCCACCGCGGCCGGCTCCGGTTTCGGCACGCTCTCACCTATGAGGCCGTGCGCGCCGCGGTGCCGGTCTGGGAAGCCACCGCCTTGCACAGCCGGGCTGCTGACGCGCTCGCGGCGACAATACCGCCGGCGCCGGTGATCGAGCGGAGCCGTCACCTGCTGGCCGCCGGGCGTGCGGCCGACGCCGCGCCCCTGTGCGCCCAGGCGGCTGAGCTGACCTCGCGGACGGGAGCATTTGCCGAGGCGGCGACGCTGTATGACCACGCGCTCGTCAACGTCGTCGACCCGGTCGAGCGCGGGAATCTGTTGTGCGAGCGCGGTCGCATGCTGCTCGCCAGTGGAGATCCCGCGGCCGCGATCGCCCCGCTGCAAGAGGGTGTGGAACTGCTGGGAGAAGCCGAAAATGCGTTGATGGCAAAGCTTCTCATCGTCCTGGGTTCGGTGCAACTGGCCCTCGGTGAGCATCAGGCCGCTCTGGATGTATTCGAGCGGGCGCGTCTGTTACTCGAAACCTCGCTGCCGGGTCCGGATCTGGCCTTGCTGTACGCGCGCCTGGCGATGTGGCACGACTCCAACCTCGAAGGTGCGGCCGGTCTGGCCTGTGCCGATCGCGCGCTGGCGCTGGCCGAGGAGTCCGATGCCAAGCATGCCCGCGCCGCGGCGTTGATCTACCGTGGTGCGGCGCTGTGCGAGCTCGGGCGCCGCGACGAGGGTGTGGCGGTGATCGACCGCGGGATCGCGGAGGCGATGCGGCTGAGGTTGCCCGAAGAATTCGGCGCCGGAATCATCATCAGCGTTTTCCAGAAGGCTTTGGCGATGCGGGCCGGCGAGTTGTCAGCGGTGGTCGACCTGATCCGCAACAACGCCCGCACCCTGGACCCGGGCCCCGAGGTGCTGGCTCTGCTCGTCGAGGCGGTACAGAGCCGGTTCCTGGGCGACATCGACCAATGTGAGGCGGCCGCCCTGGCTGTGCTCGACGCCTGTGAAGGTGTTCCCGCCGGGTTGTCGTCCTTCCTCGGGCGGGAGCTCTTGGCGTGGGTGCGGCTGCAGCAGGGCCGGCTGCACGAAGCCGAGGCGCTGCTGGAAGACCTCGGGCCGCGCGACGGGTGGTGGCACCGCATCTGCGGCCCTAGCCGGGTCGAACTGGCCGTGGCGCGGGGAGGGGACCCTGCCGCCGCTGCCAATGCGGCGAGAACCCTGCTGGAGCGGGTGCCCGTACTGGCCAGCGACCCCTTCGTCGCGCGCATCGTGGTGCCCGCGTTGCTGGCAGCCGGGTCCGAAGCCGAGGCCGAGCAGTGTGTGAGCGCCGCCCTCGGTCCGGACCGCCACCCATTGGCGGTGGGTGCGGCGGCCGATCTCGCCGCCTACCGCGGTGATTCGAGGGGCGCCGTCGCGCTGTACCGGGAGGCCGCCGACGCCGCCGCGGCGGCGGGCTACCGCGCGATCGCGGCGGGCTACCGCAACGGGCTCGCCGGGGCCGCCAGGTCGGCGCCGGCGGCCGCGTCGACGGAAGCAGCCCAGCCCGCCCGCACGCTCAGCCGGCGCGAGTTGGAACTCTTGGCTTTGCTCGCCCACGGCAAGACAGATCAGCAAATCGCGCAGAGCCTGGTCATCTCGCTGCGGACCGTGCGATCCCACCTGGATCGGATCCGCGACAAGACCGGGCGCCGACGTCGTCCGCAGTTGACGCTGCTGGCAATTGAATTGGGCTTGCTGGACAAGCAAGTTGGGCAGAAATACCCACGCGCCGGGGCCGCGAGTCTGCACCTGGCTCGATGAGCCGCCACGCCTTAAAGATTGGGTATTTCGGCCCCTTTCTCACGAGTTGCAGGGGCGACATTCTGGTGAGCGCTGTGAACCCGTGAATTGTGAGGTGGCTTCGGATGTTCGTCGTTACAGCGCCCGCTGCGTTGACTGCGGCCGCCGCAGACCTGCTTCGTATCGGTTCGGAGCTTCACACCGCCAACTGGGCCGTCGCGGCCCCGATCACTGAAGTCGCAGCCGCGGGAGCCGACGAGGTGTCGGCCTTCATCGCGACCTTGTTTTGCGGGCACGCCCAGGCGTACCGACAGGTGAGCGGCCAGGCGGCAGCGTTCCACGACAAGTTCGTGCAAATTCTTCATGCTTCCGGAGGCGCGTATGCCGCCGCGGAGGCCGTCAACGCCTCGCCACTGCAGACTGTCTGACGCCGGGCTTGCTCCCTCGGCAAGCCTGGAACTCTGTGCGGGGCAATGTGTTTGCCCTCATGGCCGTTGAGCTGTGTTTGTCGGGCAAGCGCGTCGTCACAAATACCCACCCCGGCCGGCCGGCAACGCGCGCACGACTCGACCCGAGCCCTCACCACCCCCGCTGATTGGGTATTTCGACCCCTTTACCACGGGGGTCGATCGCGAAACCCTGAGGAAGCTCGGTGCGGTCTTGCAGCGAGCTGCACGCCGAAAGTGCTGGGAGAAGGAAGGTTTGAGGCGATGAGCTTCCTAGTGTTGCCACCGGAGATCAACTCGGCCCAGATATTCGGGGGCGCAGGGTCCGAGCCGATGCTCGGCGCGGCGCAGGCCTGGGACAGTCTGGCTGCGGAATTAAGCTCGGCAGCAACGTCTTTCAACGGAGTGACGTCAGCACTGACCAGCGCGTCCTACCAGGGCGCGGCATCGCAGGCGATGATGGAGGCCGCTGCGCCGTACGTCGGCTGGCTCAGTGCGGTTTCCGCGCAAGCCGATCAGACAGCCGCAGCCGCGCGCACCATGGTGGCCGCGTTCGACACGGTGCAGGCGGCGACGGTTCACCCTGACCTGATCGCGCTGAACCGTTTGGTGATGTCATCGCTCGCGCGGACGAACCTGTTCGGTCTGAACTTCCCGGCCATCGCGGCTGTCGAGGCCGATTACGCCGAGATGTGGGCCCAGGACGTGGCCGCGATGGTCGGCTATTACGCCGACGCCTCGAGTGCTGTTGCTGCCTTGCTGCCGATGGCCGGATCGCCGGCGGCCGCTACCGCCGCGGCCGCACCTGCCGCGACCACCAGGTCGATTGACTTTGCCATCGGCCTGGCAAACAACGGCATGAACAACATCGGCATGGGGAACTTCGGCTTCGGAAATATCGGCAACGCAAACCTTGGTAATTCCAACCTCGGATCCGGGAACATCGGTGAGGGCAACGTCGGCTCGGCCAATATCGGCAGCCGCAACTTCCTGTTCGGCAACCTGGGCAGCAACAACCAGGGTATCGCCAACCTCGGCAACTCCAACATCGGCATCGCCAACAAGGGCAACAACAACATCGGCATCGGGCTGACGGGCAACAACCAGATCGGCATCCAGCTGAACTCGGGCGCCAATAGTTTTGGCTTGTTCAATTCCGGTGACGGAAGTGTGGGATTCTTCAACTCGGGCAAGGGCAGCTTCGGTTTCTTCAACTCGGGAGACTTCAGCACGGGCATCGCGAACTCGGGCTTGGCCAGCACCGGGTTATTTAACGCCGGGAACCTCAACACGGGAATCTTCAATTCGGGTGCTGTCAACACCGGCGCCTTCAACGCCGGCAGTTACAACACCGGCTCCTTCAACCCCGGCTGGGTGAACACCGGTGACTTCAACATCGGCAGCTTCAACACCGGCACCTACAACGTAGGCAACGTCAACACCGGCGCTTTGAACGCCGGCCACTTCAACAACGGCTTCCTCAACAGCGGCAATTTCAACAACGGGATGTTCTACACCGGCAATTTCCAGGGCAGTTTGCACGTCCAGATCGGGATACCCGCCCTCACCTTGCCTCCGATACATATCCCGTCCGCTCACATTGGCGGCTTCTTCGCGCCGAAGATTGTCATCCCGTCGATCATCAACAATTCCCAGTTCACGATACCCTCATTCCATATAAATGGGTTCGCGGCACCGTCGATCACTATTCCCGGCATAAACCTGCCGAGTGTACATATTCCACAGTTCTCCACACCACCGGTCACCGTGGGCGGTTTCACGGCACCCACGATATCCATTGGTCAGTTCAACCTGCCCTTCGTCAAGCTGCCGTCGATGTATCTTCCCCTTGCCGCCAACTTCGAAGTCGGTGGCGACCCGGCCCAGACATTCGGGAAATTGGACGGCCTCGGCACCTATATCAATCTCACTAACGTTTTTATTCCACCGATCCTCATCGGTGATCCAGGGGTTCCGATCAAGTACTATTCAATGAATTCCAGCGGTAACGAGATAACTCAATTTGGTTCCAATGGGTTCATTTCCGCTTTTAACCTGCCAACGATCGGTTTGACTTCATTCAACGCCCCGATCATCACAATAGGAGCGCCTGGGGGCTACGACACTCCGGTTATTTCAACGAAACCATTTACTGTCCCACCCATCAACTTGGGCGGATTCGACACGCCGACCATCACTATCCCCCCCGGCCCCTTGACGCCGACGGTGGTGATTCCGAGTGCCAACATCTTCCCCTTCGACGCGCCCGCCATTGACGTCCCGAGCGTCACGACGGCGCCCGTCACGGTCGCCCAGATCAACATCCCGGCGGCGCCGGGCTTCTTCAACACCACCGCCGCCCCCTCGTCCGGATTCTTCAACACGGGCGCCGGTGGCAGCTCCGGCTTCTTCAACACCGGCAGCTTCGTCTCGGGCTACCAGAACACGAACCCGTTCCCGTTCTTGAACTTCGGCACCTCGGGCTTCAACGTCACGGGCCAACTTTCCTCGGGATTCTCCAACCTCGGCAACGCCGTATCCGGCATCGCCAACGTCGGCGAACTGGGCATCGGGGCTTCGTACAACTTTGTGTCGGGCGTGGAGAACATCGGCCACAACCTCGCCGGCATCTTCCAGCAGGGCACCACGCCCTAGTGCTGTATCGGTTTCCTGTGGCGCTGATGTGGAGGTAGGACACGATGTCGTTTGTGACCGTGGCACCCGAGTTAATTAGTGCGGCTGCCGGGGATTTGGCCAACGTCGGCTCGGCGCTCCAGGCTGCCAAGGCGGCAGCGTCGGGCTCGACGACGGTGGTACTGGCGGCGGGAGCGGACGAGGTCTCGGCTGCGGTCTCTGTGTTATTCGGCGCCTACGGCCAGCAGTACCAGGCGCTCAGCACGAACGCGGCCGTGTTCCATGAGCAGTTCGTCCAGGCGCTGACATCCGGAGCGGGGGCGTATGCGACCGCGGAGGCGGCCAATGCGGCGGCCGTCGCGGACCCGCTGACGAGCCTGGTCGGTCAGATCCAGGCCACGGGGGTCTTCAATTACGACCCGGTCAAGATGTTGACGGGTCGCCCGCTGTTCGGCAACGGCGCGGACGGGGCGCCGGGAACCGGGCAGAACGGCGGCAACGGCGGGTGGCTGATCGGCAACGGGGGCAATGGGGGCTCGGGCAAGGCCTTCACCGGGCAGGCCGGCGGGAACGGCGGATCGGCGGGCTTATGGGGCCACGGCGGTGACGGCGGGGCCGGCGGGTCCGGCCTCCCCTTCTTCGGCGGATCAGGCGGACGCGGCGGGGCAGGAGGGGCCAATGGCCTGCTCGGCGG
>NZ_LQOY01000134.1 GCF_002101675.1 Mycobacterium gordonae
CCTGAACCGTCCCGGGTTTCATGCACCCTCAGGTTTCTGTGATCCGGCCGGTCTACCGGTCACGAGTTGGGAATAGTAGCGGGCTTCGGCTTCGGCCGGCGGAATGCGTCCGAGGCGGTGCATCAGGCGCTGCTGGTTGTACCAGGCGACGTAGTCGGCGGTGATGTATTCGACGTCGCCCACGGTGTTCAGTGGGCCGCGGCGAAACGGGGAATCCGCCCGGACACATTCGTTCTTGTACAGGCCGATGGTCGTCTCAGCCAGCGCGTTGTCGAAGGCATCCCCAACACTGCCCACGGACGGGCGAATTCCCGAAAGGCTCAGTGTCTCACCGAATCTCACACTCGTGTACTGCGAGCCGGCGTCGCTGTGATGGATTGCGCCGTCGACGGGATGGCCTTGGCGGGCACGCAGTGCAGCGGCCTGACGCAGCGCGGATTCGACGAAGCGGGTGTGCTTGGACGCCGAGGCTTCCCAGCCCACGATCGACCCGGCGTAGGCGTCGATGACGAACGCGACGTAGACGAACACGCCGGTGACGAGCTTGACGTAGGTGAAGTCGGCCACGAGCAGCACGTTGGGTGCGGCCACCCCGAACTGGCGGTCCACCAGGTCCGGCGGTCGCACCGCCTCCGGGTCGGGGATCGTGGTGCGGACCCTCTTCTGGCGGCGCACGCCTTGCCAGCCGTTCTTGCGCATCAGGCGTTCCACGGTGGACTTGGCCACCGGGATGCCCTCACGCTGCAGATGGGCCCACATCTTCAGCGACCCGTACAGCGACTCGGGCCTGCGGCGTCCGTGCTCATCAGGCTCGTAGTAGCCGGCTAGGATCTCGGTGATCGTGGCGTCCCACAGGGCCCGTTTCGAGGGCGCCCGCACCGCCCAGGCATGAAATGTCCGCGGGGCGATCGGCACGTCGTGCTCGGTGAGCACGCGGCAGATCGGAGCGACCCCGAAACGGTCCCGGTGGGCGGCGATGAACTCGCAGACCGTAGCGGTCAGCGGCGGTTGCGCGGGTCGCTCTCCCGCACGAAGAAAGACGTTGCCGCCTTGAGGATTTCGATAGTCTGCTCCAGCTCGGCGTTACGCCGTTTCAACGCCCGGATCTCCGCAGCCGCCTCCGAAGAGACCCCGTCTCGATCACCGTCATCGACCTGTTGCTGGCGAATCCAATTACGCAGCGTCTCGGCGTTCATCCCCAACCGTTTGGACACCGCGGTAATCGCCGCCCACTCGCTCGGATAGTCCTCCCGGTGCTCGCGCACCAGACGGACCGCCTTCGCTCGGGTCTCCGGGTCGTACTTGCTCGGCATGACATGCACCTTCCCAAGGAAGGAGGTGCGCATCAAACGCGGGATGGTTCA
>NZ_LQOY01000135.1 GCF_002101675.1 Mycobacterium gordonae
GCCGTCCCCGCCGGAATCGACACCGACGGAATCGTCAACGACGGCACCGACAACGACGGCAAATCAAACGCACCCAGCGCCGTCCCCGCCGGAATCGACACCGACGGAATCGTCAACGACGGCACCGACAACGTCGGCAGGTCAAACGCACCCAACGCCGTCCCCGCCGGAATACTCAACGACGGAAAGGTCACCGCGGGAAGCGCTAGGGTCGGCAAATCAAAGCCGGCGAAAGTCGTTGGAGGAATGATCAACGGCGGCAGTGTGATGTCCGGTGTCGTGATGGCGAACGAAAGGCTGCCCTGGCCTACTCCGCGATAGAACACCCCATTGTTCATGTCTCCGGTATTGAACAGACCATTATTCAGATTGCCGAAGTTGAAGGCGCCCGTGTTGACGTTGCCGGCGTTGAACCATCCGGTGTTAGCCGTACCCACGTTCAAGCCGCCACTGTTGGAGGAACCGGGGTTGAGGTTCCCCATGTTGTAGCTGCCGGTGTTCAGGTTGCCCGTGTTGGCGTTACCGCCGTTGAACATGCCGGTATTGAACGACCCCGAGTTGAAGAAGCCAGTATTGCCCCGTCCGGAGTTGAAGAAGCCGGCCCCGGAATCTCCTGAGTTTCCGATGCCGAAGTTGCCGTTACCCGAGTTGAAGAAACCGATGTTGCCGTTGCCGGAGTTGAATAGGCCGAGGTTTCCGAGGCCGGAGTTCAATCCGCCGATGCCGACCTGGTTGTTGCCGATGAGCCCAATTCCGATATTGCCATTGCCGGTATTCCCGAAACCGATGTTTCCGAGGCCGATGTTGGCAAAGCCCGTGTTCAGGGCGCCGAGGTTGCTGAAACCCCGGTTGGCAGAGCCGGCGTTGCCGGCGCCGAAGTTGTTCGCGCCCCGGTTCGCCCAGCCGAAATTAGCGCTCCCGAAGTTGCCGCCCCCGATATTGCCAAAGCCGTTGTTGGCGTTGCCGACATTACCGCTGCCGACGTTGGCGATGCCCAGGTTCACCGCAAGCGTTTCAGCCGCCGCGGGAGCTGCGCTCCCGAGCGCGGACGCCACTTGGGACGAGATGCCGGCCAGCGGTGCCAGTGGCGCGTTGAACGGAGTCATAGCGGCGACAATTGCCGACGCTCCCGCGTGGTAGGAGGTCATGGCCGACACATCGAGCGCCCACATCTCTTCGTACGCGGCTTCCGTCGCCGCGATCGCAGGAGCGTTCTGCCCGAAGATGTTCGACAGCACCAATGAGACGAAGCCGGAACGGTTCGCCGCCACGAGCGCCGGCTGGACGATTGCGGATCGAACCGCTTCAAACTCGGCCACCACGGCCGCTGCCTGAGCGGAGGCCATGTGGGCTTGGGCCGCCGTCGCCGACAGCCACCGTGCGAATGGAGCTGCCGCGCCCGCCATCGCCATCGCGGACGGTCCCTGCCATGCGCCGTCGACCAACCCCGTCGTTATGGCACTGAAGGAATCCGCGGCCGAGCTTAATTCCTCCGCTAAGTCCGCCCAAGCAACAGCGGCCGCCGACATCGGCTGCGATCCCGGCCCGGCGAGTAGCAAGGCCGAGTTAATCTCCGGCGGCAACACTGAAAAATTCACAGCCTCAACCTCTCTTAGCGTGTCGCAGTTGCCTCGGCGACCCGGTGACACGTATTTCCGGTTCACACAGTCATGCGCATAATGGCCGCATTGCCATTACTACTGCCTCCGAATAAATGATGTTGCACGTCTTACTGGCAGACCGCGCCGACATGGCGTTCATGGACTGGGCATAGTCGGCAGTTTGGGCCCATTGCCAGGCCGCGATGGTAACCATGATTCAGGCGAATATGCAGGTTATTTCGCAGATCGGAAAGCAGTTGTCGCGTGCGAGACATCAGCGTCCCGCAGGTGACGGCAGGGTCTCAAGCTGGGCATTGGGCGGACTTGTCCGCGATGAGACGCCCGCGTCACACCGAGGACAGGAAGGTCTCGACTTGCGGCCGAGCCCGGAAAAGGGCTACCTCAGTTACCAGGCGATCGATAACATTCGCACGTGCACCACTCTGATACAGCTTTTGAGATAAAAGGACGGGATAATGTCGTTGAACAACGGACGTAAGTTGTTCAGAGCTCGGGCGTTGCGTAAGGTGCTGGCCGTCATTTTGGTGACAGCTTCGGTTGACCACCTGCTTCAATTTCATACGCACAGTGTCAGCTAACTGTGGCTCTATTTTGGAGCATTTTCTATCGCTGCTCTAGTAGCGGTGTTTCGCCATCGCGCCGACGAATACAGTCGTTTACGAATTCGTACAAGTAACGAAGGAAAATGCAGTGACCTTGCCGCATTATTCAATGCTGCCGCCCGAGGTGAATTCGACGCGGGTTTTTAGCGGTACCGGGTCGACGTCGATGCTGGCTGCAGCGGCCGCATGGGACGTTCTCGGCGACGAGTTGCACAGCGCCGCAACGTCGTTCGGATCGCTTACGTCAGATTTGACGTGCGCTAACTGGCAAGGCCCGGCGTCCGTGGCGATGACGAGAGCGGCGGCACCCTATCTTGAATGGCTGAGTGCGTCTGCCGCTCAAGCTCAAGATGTAGCCGGCCTCGCACGGGCAGCCGCGGAAGAGTTTGAAGCGGCGCTGGCCGCCAGCGTGCATCCGGCAGCGGTGGCGGCGAATCGTGCGCAGGTCGATGCGCTGGTCGCAACCAACCTATTCGGGCAGCACACCACGGCGATCGCCGCCGTGGAGTCCTCATATGAGGAGATGTGGGCCCAAGATGTGTCCGCGATGGCGTCCTACCACGCCGGAACGTCGGCAGTCGTGGCGCAGTTGGCGCCCTGGCAAGAGCAGTTGCAGAGCTCGCTGGGATCGGTGCGGGCGGCGTGGAGCCTCTCGGCGCCCAATCCGGCAATCTCCGTTGGTGCCGTGGCCAGCGCGTTGGAAAACGCTGTTCCCGCAAGTGCGCCCGTGGCACAGACTGTGGGGCTTGTCATGGGTGGCAGCGGCATTCCGATCCCCCCGCCACGGTATGTGCAGCTGGCCAACGACCTCTACATCAGCCGCAGCTTTCCCGGCGTGCCCGCACAGCCACTATTCACACCGGAGGGGCTCTACCCGGTTGTAGCGGTCAAGAATCTGACCTTCGACGTGTCGGTGGCCCAGGGCGTGATCATTCTCGAAAGTGCGATCCGAAACCAGATTGCGGCCGGTAACAATGTCGCGGTTTTCGGTTTTTCCCAGAGTGCCACGATCTCATCGTTGACGATGGCCAACCTTGCCGCGTCGGTTAACCCGCCCAGCCCAGACCAGTTGGCGTTCACGCTCATTGGCAACCCCAATAACCCCAACGGCGGGGTGGCCACGCGGTTTCCCGGAATTTCCTTTCCCAGCCTCGGCGTCACGGCCACGGGTCCTACGCCAGACAACCTCTACCCCACGAAGATCTACACCATCGAATACGACGGCGTCGCCGACTTCCCGCGGTATCCGATCAACGTCCTCTCCACCCTCAACGCCCTCGCCGGCATCTACTACGTGCACAGCGACTACCTCGCACTTACACCGGCACAACTTGATTCGGCGATTCAGCTCACGAACACGGTCGGTCCGACGATGACCGAGTATTACATCATCCCAACGCAGAACCTTCCGTTACTGGAGCCGCTGCGCGCGATGCCAGTTCTGGGAAACCCGCTGGCCGATCTGGTCCAACCGAACTTGAGAGTGATCGTTAACCTCGGCTACGGAGACCCGAACTACGGGTACTCAACCTCGCCGCCCAACGTTGCCACCCCTTTCGGGCTCTTCCCGGAGGCCAGTCCGCTACAGATTGCCGACGCGCTCGCCGCCGGAACCCAGCAGGGGTGGGTCGACTTCGGCCACGGCATAACCCATCTTGACCTGCCGTGGCAAACAGATCTGTCGAGCCCCACAGCGAGTCACGTTGCGGGGCAGAACTTAACGGGTGCCTGGCCCGGCACACCCATGGCGTCGCTGAACGACTTCATCGACGGCGTGCAAGCGGCCAACAGAAATCTCAGCCAGACGGTCACGAAGGTAGCCGCAACCAGTTATTCGACCTTGCTGCCCACCGCTGACTTCGCCAATGCGATCGTCACCACCGCGGTGTCCTACAACATCGATCTCTACCTCGATGGCATTCAGCAAGCGCTAAATGGCGACCCAATGGGGTTGGTCAATGCAGTGGGATATCCGCTCGCAGCCGACGTAGCCATGCTCGCTGGGGTGGGTCTACTTCAAACGATGGTATTCGTGGTCGCCGGCCAAACGATTGTTGGCGACATCTCAGCAATGATCTCGGCATCTTCCTGATCAGCCCACGCGGAAAACACCCTCGAGAAAGACATGGCAATGGATCAAGACCGCCTCCTCCGAGCCGCTGCGGCCTTCCTGGGCCGGCGACCCAACGCGACGCAGGACGAGATCGCCGCTGCAATCGGAATCAGTCGCGCGACCCTGCATCGCTACTTCGCAGGGCGCGCCGCGCTGATCGAAGCACTGGAGCAACTTGCGCTGTCCCAGGTGCGCTCGGCGTTCGAGAGTGTGCGCTGGCACGAAGGGCCGGCCGCGCACGCGCTGCAGCGGCTGGTCGCCGCCTGTGAGCCCGTGTCCGGATACCTCACCCTGTTGTACACCCACAGCCAGGAGTTCGACATCGAGGAGTTGAGACAAGGGTGGGCCGAAATCGACGCTGCGATAAAGGAATTGTTCTTGCGCGGCCAACGAGACGGTGAATTCCGGCCGGACCTGACTGCGACCTGGTTGACCGAAGCGTTTTACAACCTGGTGGCCGGAGCCGGCTGGTCCATCCGGTCTGGACGAGCCGCCTCGCGTGACTTCCCGGCCATGATCACCGACCTGCTACTGCGTGGGGTTTGTACGCATGGCGCGTCTTCGGCTGCGCCTCCCGGCTACCCAACGCACCGCCACTCCGCGCACCGCCGGGTGCTGCCTGCGCCTGCACCATCGATTCAGGCACCGCATGCTGAGCAGGGATCGGCTGGGCTTCGAGGCCGAAAAGGGGGACAAACGCTTGACTCAACGTCGCGTTAAGTGACACAGCCTCCGCGTGGACGACAACTGTTATCGCTTTAAATGATGTCCTTGCGAATCAATTAAAAGTGCATACACAACGTCTGGCGTCGCGCTAGCGTGTGGACGCGCGCCTACGACGCACACGCCGAGGTAATTCATCTTGAAGGAGCACTGAACCCGATCAACCACAGCCCGCTTAGGTTAAGAATGGCAGATACCAACTCTTCAAGTGGACGTTCGTGTCTCTCATAAAAGACCATCGATCTGCGCCGACAGACCACGAGCGCCTCTTGGGATCCGCTGCCGCGTTCCTGGGTAGGCGACCGGAGGCAACTCAGGACGAGATCGCCGCAGCTATCGGAATAAGCCGCGCTACCCTGCATCGCTACTTCGCCGGGCGGGCCGCGTTAGAGGAAGCGCTGCAACAGCTCGCGCTCTCCAAGATGCGCGAGGCGCTCGCCAATGCCCGCTCCAACCAAGGCCCCGCCGCACAGGCCCTGCAGCGCTTGGTCGCGGCCTGCGAACCGGTCTCCGGATATGTCGCCCTGCTCTACACCCATAGCCAGGAATTCGACAGCGGCGACTTGATGCAGGGCTGGGCTGAAATCGACGCCGAAATCAGGGGACTATTCCTGCGCGGTCAACGAGACGGCGAGTTTCGGCCCGACCTGACGTCCACCTGGCTGACCGAAGCGTTTTATTGCCTCATCGCCGGAGCCGGCTGGTCCATCAGAACTGGGCGAGCCGCCCCACGCGACTTCACGGACATGATTACCGGCCTCCTGCTGGACGGGGCGTGCAGGCGCTGACGACAACCACATTCTGTCCGGGGGGTTGGTGGGCATGGTGCAGCCACCGACGGGCAATTCCCTCCGTTCCTCGACTCCCCCCGGAGTAGCCGTCAGTGTAATGAGCCCCCAACGCGGAAGGATGTCTCGATGAATCGTGAGCGCCTGCTGCGTGCGGCGGCGGATTTTGTCAGTCGGCGGCCGGCTGCCTCTCAGG
>NZ_LQOY01000136.1 GCF_002101675.1 Mycobacterium gordonae
CACCCGCCCCACCCGCGCCGCCGGCGCCACCGTTACCGAAAAGCCCCGCCGCGCCGCCGGCTCCGCCGTTCTGACCGACCCCGCCAGAACCTCCCCGTCCACCGTTGCCGAACAGCAGTCCGCCCGCTCCACCATTGCCGCCGGTCCCGTCGATCCCGTCGGCACCGTTGCCGATCAGGGGACGCCCCAACACCGCCTGGGTGGGAGCGTTGATCAGGTTCAGCGCCTGCTGGATCGGCGCCGCATTCGCCGCTTCGGCGCTGGCGTAGGCGCCGGCACCGGCGTTCAGCAACTGCACGAACTGTTGATGGAAGGATGCCGCCTGTGCGCTCAGCGCTTGGTAGGTCTGCGCATGAGCACCGAACATGGCCGCTACCGCCGCGGACACTTCGTCGGCGCCGGCTGCCAGCACCGCAGACGTCGGCGCCGCCGCTGTAGCACTCGCTTGGTTGATCGAGGACCCGATGCTCGCCAAATCCGTTGCCGCCGCAGCGACCCACTCCGTCGACGCGTACACAAACGACATGCGGCAACCTCTTCCCGATCAGATGTCAACCGACTTCCGCGTGAGAGGCGATGGTAGCGCTTTGGCCGCGGCGCGATCCGGGATTCGCCGAAGTCAGAGACTAGGCCGGGGCGGCGATGCCGGCCTCACCCAGCGCACCCCTGCCGCCGGCCGCGCTGTGGCCGAACAGCCCGACGCCGCGTCCGTCGGGGGCGAAGAAGCTGTCTGCTCCGCGCAGGGTGTGACCGGCGAGGGAAGCGCCTTCGCCATGTAGCCAGCCGCTCCGCTCGCCCTCGGCGACCACGGCCGCAGGTTCGGCGTGCGGCACGTGGGCGGGACTGGCCGGGTGGCTTTCGCTACCGGCCTTGGCGGGTTGAGCATTCGCGGCGGCGAAACCGGCGCCGGGGCCGAAGAAGCCGGGCGCGAAAGCTTGTGCCGGAGCAGCCTCCGCGGCCGCGACGTCGGCGGCCGGCGTTACGCCGGCCTGACTCCCGAGGGCGCCGACCGCGCCGCCGCCCCCATTGCCGAAGAGTCCTGCCGACCCGCCAGCCGGGGCCAGAGCCGCGGCGCGGGCGCCGAACAACGAGGCGCCGCTTCGGGCCGCGCCCACGGCGGCACCGATACGGTTGACTGCGCCGGTGTTCATCGACTGTGCCGCGGCTGCGGTGGCCATTGCCACGTCGTTGGAGGGAGCAGCGCCCTGCTGCATCGGCGTCGCGTTCGCCGCCTCGGCACCCGCGTAGAGATTGGCCCCGGCGCTCATGAGTTGGACGAATTGCTCGTGGAACATCGCCGCCTGCGCGCTCAGCTGCTGGTAGGCCTGGGCATGCGCGCCGAACAGGGCCGCAATCACGGCCGAGACGTCGTCAGCTCCGGCCGCCATCACCGCCGACGTGGGCGCTGCCGCCGCCGCGCTGGCCGAGTTGATCGTGGAGCCGATGCTCGCCAAATCCGAGGCCGCTGCTGCAACCCACTCTGGACTGGCGAACACATACGACATTCGGCGATCCTTCCCGACCGGTGTGACGAAGTACTCATCACGTGTTTAGCACGTGGTACTGAATCGTAGCGTGGGAATGGATACCCGGAGCGCACGTTCTTTTCGGGGCAGTACCGCCCGGCTGAGGTCAGAGGGTCACGCCGGGGGTCCCGGCAGCGCCCAGAATCCCGCCGTCGCCGCCGAAACCGGGGTCGCCCGGGCCGTGCGTGTTTCCGCCGTTGCCGCCGTTGCCGATGAAGGTGGCGCTGCCTCCCCCACCGCCGCCACCGCCGACGACGCCGTTCAGACCGCCGTCGCCGCCATTGCCGCCGTTTCCGAAGATCAAGCCGCCGTCACCGCCGAAGCCGCCCATTCCGCCCGCCTGCCCCTTGTCGGGATCCGGGCTGACAGCCGCATTGCCGGCTTGACCGCCGTTACCGCCGTTGCCGAAAAGTTTGGCGTCGGCGCCCTGACCGGCGTTGCCACCTTGACCCGCAAATCCGTAAGCGACGTGCGGGTTCGGTTGCGCGACGTTGCCCTGGCCGGCGACGCCGCCGTTGCCGCCATTGCCTCCGCTGCCCCCGCTGCCGAATATGCCGGCTTCGCCACCGGCGCCGCCCCAGCCGCCGGCCCCGCCATTGCCTGCGGTGTTGAGGATGAACGCATCCCCCATGTTGCCGCCGCTTGCGCCGTTGCCGCCGTTGCCGCCGAGCCCGCCGTCACCCCAGATCAGACCGCCGGTGCCGCCCTCGCCGCCCCAGCCGCCGCCACCTCCGTCGCCACCGCTGTCGGTACCGGACAACCCGTTGGCGCCCGAACCGCCGTGACCTCCCGCACCGCCGTGACCGAACAAACCGGCGTTGCCTCCAGTGCCGCCGGTCCCGGACGAACCGCCGTTGGCGCCGCCGTAGGCGGGCTGGTTGATGTACCCGCCGCCGTCGCCACTATTGCCGCCAGTGCCGCCGTTGCCGTACAGCCACCCGGCCTGACCGCCATTGCCGCCGTTGCCACCGAACCCGCCGGCGCCCTCGGTACCGAATCCGGGGTTGACGCCAATGCTGCTGGTGCCCTGTCCACCACCGCCGCCGGCTCCGCCGGTCCCACCATCGCCGAACAGCAGCCCGCCGCGGCCTCCAATTCCACCGTTGCCGCCGTTGCCGCCGTTCTGACCCACGGCCTGGGCGCCGAACGGGATCGTCGCGCTGCCGCCCAACCCGCCTGTCGCGCCGCTTCCGCCAGTGCCCCAGATCCAGCCGCCGTTGCCGCCGTTGCCGCCGCTGCCGGCATTGCCGCCGGGCAGCCCTGAGCCGCCGGGGGTCACGCCCGCCCCGCCGACGCCGCCGTTGCCGCCATTGCCGAAGAAAGCCGCGGATCCGCCGCTGCCGCCGTTCTGGCCCGGGGCGCCGGCAGCACCGTTGCCACCGTTACCGAACAGCCAGCCTCCGTCGCCGCCGTTGCCTCCCGGCGTGGTGGCGTCGGCGCCGTTGCCGATCAGGGGACGGCCGGTGAGCGCGACGAACGGGTCGGCGGTGGCCGCGGCCGCCAACGCCTGCAGCGGTGTCGCGTTGAGGGCTTCCGCGGCGGCGTACTGGCTTGCGCCCGCGCTCATCAAGGCGACGAACTGCTGGTGAAAAGCCGCGGCCTGCGCGCTGACCAGTTGATATGCCTGGGCATGCGAGCCGAACAGGGACGCTATGGCCGCCGAGATCTCGTCGGCGCCGGCCGCCAGGATCGCCGAGGTCGGCAGGGCGGCCGCCGAATTCGCCGAGCTGATCGTCGACGCGATCGCAGACAGGTCGCCGGCCGCCGCCGCCACATATTCCGGTGTTGCAAAAACCCACGACGTAGCCACAGCAGTACATGTTTCCAAACTCTTCGACAACTGTGCAATAAGGCGCTAGAAGGCCAAAACTCCTGATAGAGCTCGCTTTCGATCAGTCGCCCTGCCGCAGCAGGTAGGTGTCCATGATCCAGCCGTGTCGCGCGCGGGCCTGCGCACGCTTTGCCGCGATGTCGGCGCCGACCGCCCCGACGGTGCCGGCCATCAGCAGTTCGTCAGCGGTCCCGAGGTAGGCGCCCCACCAGATCCGGGTCTCGGGCGGGCAAGCCTGGAACGAGCAGTCGGCGTCGAGCATCACCACGGCCGCACCCGACAGGCCGCCCGCGCGCAATTGCCTGCCGGTGGTGATCAGCACCGGCGCGCCGATGTCGTTGAGCGGAATACGGTGCCGGGCGGTCAATGCCTGGATCGCGGTAATTCCGGGGATGACGTCGTAGGTGAAGTCGACCTCGCCGGCCACCGCTTCGAGGATGCGCAGCGTGCTGTCGTACAGCGACGGATCGCCCCAGGCCAGGAAGGCGCCCACACCGTCGGGCCCGAGTTCTTCGGTGATGGCACGCGCCCAGATCCGGGCCCGCGCGGCATGCCAGTCGGACACCGCCTTGCGATAGTCGCCCCCCGCGGAGCGCTGGGGGTCGGCCAGTTCGACGAACCGGTAGCCCGGCTCGCGGATGAACCGCGCACAGATGTGCTGGCGCAACGCGACCAGATCACTTTTCGCCTCGCCCTTGTCCATGGCGAAGAACACCTGCGTGTTGTTGAGCGCGTTGATCGCCTGAACGGTCACATAGTCGGGGTCGCCCGCGCCGACACCGATGACGTGGATGTGACGGGTCATGTCGCCCAAGCTAATTGAGAGCCGGGCATTTCTACCTGAGACCGACGGTACCCGGTACCAAGGGTATTGACTAACACCTGTGATCTGCCTAACGTCAGAGGTACGCGATCGAAGGGACGGTCAACGATGACCACTGCGGTGCGCCCGGGTGGGCCCAGTCGTGAAGAGTTCTCCGAGCGTCTGCTCAAAGGCTCGGTCAAGAAGTCCTACGAACCTGTCGTGGATATCGACTGGGATGCCCCACTGGACCCGGACAAGTTCTTCCTTCCGCCCCGGCTGGTGTCGTTGTACGGCACGCCGATGTGGGACGAGATGACCCGCGAACAACAGATCGAGCTGTCCCGCCAGGAATTGGTGAACACTCTCTCGGCCGGCATCTGGTTCGAGAACATGCTCAACCAGTCGTTGTTGCGCACCATCCTCCACGAAGATCCCACCAGCCGGTCGACGCACTACAAGCTGACCGAGCTGGGCGATGAAACCCGGCACATGGTCATGTTCGGTAAGGCGATCGAGCGGATCGGCGCAAAGCCCGTGCAGCCGCGGCGGTTTCACCGTTTCATCATCAACGCGTTGCCGCTGGCGTTCCAGCGCGGTTCGATGCTGTGGGTAGCCGCGCTGATCGGCGAGGAGATCTTTGACTCGTTGCAACGGCAGATGATGGACGACCCGCAGTTGCAGCCGATCATTCAGCGGCTGATGCGGATTCACGTCACCGAAGAGGCCCGCCACATTCAGTTCGCGCGTGACGGTGCGCGCAAGCGGGTGGCCGAAATGCCCAGGTTCAATCGTTGGTTCATGGCCAACATCAACGGACTCGGCGGATACTTCTTCAACTATCTGTTCAGTAACCCGGTGCCGTATGCGCGCACCGGCCTGGACCCGATACGAGCCCGGCGCGCCGCACGCACCAGCGAGCACCGCCGCGAGATTCAGGTCGCCGGATTCGCGCCCCTGGCAGAGTTTTTGACCGAAGTGGGCCTGATGGGCCGGATCGCGCGACGGGGCTGGAAGCGCAGCAGGTTTCTGTGAGGACTCCGCATGCGGTCGTGATCGTCGGCGCGCAATCGCGTGGCCGCAGCGTGCAGGCCGCCCTGGAAGCAGCCGGTGTCGGGGACGTCGAGATGCGCGACGGGGTGCACCGTGCGGTGTTCGACGACGACGCCGACAGCTGGGCGCTACACACCGATGACGTGGTCGTCCGGGCTCGCGTCGTGGTCGCCACACAGCCGGTGCCCGCGACGCCGTGGATTCCGAACCTGCACGGCCACAACGCTTTTCGCGGCGATTCGTTCCATGCGGCGCAGTGGGACGAGAACTTCAACCCGGCCGGTAAGCGCATCGCGGTCGTCGGTACCGACTCTTTCGCCGGGCACCGGCTAAGCCGGCTTGTCGAATCAGCCACAGCGGTAACCGTTTTCCCGCACACGCCGCGCAGACCGATCATCGACATCGAGCTGTGGCCCACCCGAGTCAAGCGCCGGTTGCTCCGCCGGACCGATCGTGGACCGCAAGTGGCGCCGCCGATCGAATCGATCACCGCCACGGGCATCCGCACCGTCGACGGCGTCGAACACCCCGTCGACACGATCATCTACGGCACCGGTTTCAGCATCGAGCACGACCCGCCGCTGGCCGGCGCCGGTGGGCTGACCCTGCGGCAAGCCTGGGTCGACGGTATGGAGCCGTTCTTCGGCGTGGCCGTGCGTGGGTTCCCCAATTACTTCTTCGTCGCCGGTCCCGACGTGGCTGCTCAGGCCCGCTATGTCGCAGAGTGTGTGGTGCTGATGCAGCGCAGCCGGAGCCGCCGCATCGAGGTGCGCCACAGCAGCCAGCAGGTATACAACGAACGCGCGCCGCTCGCGCCCGCCCCGCCACCGCCGGCGGCATCGGCGTTTGACCTGTCGGCGCATGCGCCGGACTACGAAGACACCTATGACGGTGAGGCGACGCTCGAGATCGGCGGCACGCGCCATCCGGTCCGGGTGCGACTGACGGGCCACCTGGACCCGCTCGACGGCAGTTACCACTGGCAAGGGACCGTGTTCGACGTTGCCGAACTACCGCGGGAGCGGGTCGGAACGTTGGCCGTGGGCCGCCGCAGCGCGCCCGCTCGCATCGTGGAGCGGACTCCCTGGGGCACCCACTCGGTGGCGGGCATCGGCGCGCCGCCGTACGCCGGCCACGGCTGACGGCTGAAATTGCCGCATCGGCACCCGTCGTCAAGCGGTTAGGCTAGGTCCGCCTCCTATTGGAGGTTGACCGCAGGCACGTAGTGGGTAGTCCCCTCTTGTGGTGCGTGCTGCGGCAGGCGACAGGACGGCGAGAACAGCATGTTCGGCGTTGTGACGGCTGGAGCGTCGCGGGCCCGCGAACCTATACCGGGTCGCGCCGGTGCCGCCGCACTTTCGCAAAACGGCTTACTTGGCCGAAGATAGACGTTCTTGGTTGGCAATTGCGACGGGGTACAAGTCCGAGGAGCGGGACATGGAATCGAACGACACGTTCGGACTGGCGTCCCGATGAGCGCGGTCGCCAAGTCCTCCAACGCGCTGGCTGTAGCCTCGCGGACCGAGGATTCGGTGGTCGTGCTGACGGCCGAAGGGTTGCTTGACGCCAACAACTCCCCGGAACTGCGGGACAGCATCACCAAAGCCATGATCGATGTCCCTGCCGCCGTCGTCGTCGACGTCAGCGCTCTTCAAGTTCCCGACGAGGCGGCGTGGTCGGCCTTTGTGAGTGCGCGCTGGCAGCTGGACACCCGGCCCGATGTGCCGATCATCCTGGTCTCTTCGAACCGCGCGGCCCGCGACGCCATCACCCGCAGCGGCGTCGCGCGCTTCATGCCGGTCTACCCGACCGAGAAAGCGGCGCTGAAGGGCGTCGCGAAGCTCGGCCGCCGCAAGCTGCAGCACGCGCAGGCTAAGTTGCCCGCCAACCTGACCAGCCTGCGGGAGTCCCGCCAGCTGGTCCGCGAGTGGCTCACCAACTGGCACAAGCCGGGGCTGATCCCGGTGGCGCTGGTGGTGGTCAACGTGTTCATCGAGAACGTGCTGGAACACACCGGTAGCGACCCGGTGATGCGCATCGAATGCGAAGGCCAGACCGCGACCATCGCGGTGTCCGACGCCAGCGGGGCACCGGCGTTGCGCCTGTCGTCACCGTCGAAGGGCATCGATGTCTCCGGGCTGGCCATTGTCGAGGCCTTGTCCCGGGCCTGGGGTAGCACGCCGACCTCCTCGGGCAAGACGGTGTGGGCGGTCATCGGGCCGGAGAACCAGCTCTAGAAAGCCACGTTCTAGTGTCGAGGGACGCACCCCTTCGACGAAAGCAGACATGACGTGCGGTTCAGCTACGCCGAGTCGATGACCGACCCAGCTTTCTACATCCCGCTGGCCAAAGCAGCCGAGACGGCCGGGTATCACAGCATGACCATCGCCGACAGCCTCGCCTATCCGTACGAATCGGACTCCAAGTATCCGTATACACCCGACGGGAACCGCGAATTCCTCGACGGCAAGGAAATGATCGAAACCTTCGTTCTGACAGCGGCTTTGGGTGCGGTGACGACGACGTTGCGGTTCAACTTCTTCGTCCTGAAGTTGCCGGTTCGGCACCCGGCACTGACGGCCAAGCAGGCCGGTTCGCTGGCCGCGCTGATCGGCAATCGGGTGGGTCTGGGCGTGGGCACCAGCCCGTGGCCGGAAGACTACGAGCTGATGGGTCTGCCGTTTGCCAAGCGGGGCAAGCGAATGGACGAATGCATTGAGATCGTGCGCGGTCTCACCACCGGTGACTACTTCGAATTCCACGGCGAGTTCTACGACATTCCCAAGACGAAGATGAGTCCGGCGCCGTCGCAGCCGATCCCGATCCTGGTGGGCGGCCACGCCGACGCAGCGTTACGCCGCGCCGCGCGTCTGGACGGCTGGATGCACGGCGGTGGCAGCGACCCGGCCGAGCTCGACCGGCTTATCGGGCGCGTCAAGCACTTTCGCGAGGAAGAGGGAAAGAGCGGCCCGTTCGAGATCCACGTCATCTCGGCGGACGCCTACACCGTCGACGGCATCAAGCGCTTGGAGGACAAGGGCGTCACCGACGTCATCGTCGGCTTCCGCTGGCCCTACATCAAGGGACCAGACCTCGAACCGCTGGACGTCAAGATCGGGCACCTGGAAAAGTACGCCGACAAGGTGATGTCGAAAGTTTAACGCTCACAGCGGATCCCACTTCGGTGCCCGCTTCTCCCGATGCGCCTTGGCGGCTTCGGCAGGATTGTTGGTGAACCCGGTGAGGATCTGGGTGCGGTTCTCGATCTCGATGGCGTGCCGCAGACTCGGGGCGTCCAGTGCCGCATTAAGGCCGATCTTGGTCTGCCACACCCCGAATGCGTTGTTCGCGGTGATCTCGCGGGCCTTGGACAGCGCCGCGCCCATCAGATCGTCGGGTTCCACCACTTCATGCACCAGGCTGATCCGGTAGGCCTCCTCGGCGTCGATGATGCGGCCCGTCAGCATCAGTTCGCGTGCAACCCCGGCGCCGACGATCTTGGGCAGCAGGTAGCTGGTGCCCATATCCATCGACGAGAAGCCCGCTTTGATGAATACCGAGCCGAATCGCGCGTTTCCGGAGGCGATCCGAATGTCGGAGTGCAGCGCGAACGCCAGGCCTCCGCCGACGGCGACGCCGTTGACCGCGGCGATCACCGGGATGGGCAGCTCGTACATCCGGACGAACAGCTCGGCCAGCCGCACCTGGGCGTCGTAGGTGACCTTGAACGGCGGCGTGGCGGGTTTGACGTCGGTCCAGGCCTGGCCGGTACCACTCAGGTCGGCCCCGGCGCAGAACCCGCGTCCGGCGCCGGTCAGGATCGCGGCGCGAAAACCGCCGCGGCTCAACGTGTTCAGCGCGTCGTCGACGCCGTTGATCAGCGATCCGTCAATAGCGTTCAACAACTTGGGCCGGTTCAGCGTGATGCAGGCGATGTCGTCCTCGACGGTTTCCAGGGTGACTGCGGGTTCCGGTGCCATACCCGAACGTTAAGCGACTTCAGCGGACTTCCAGGGACCGGGCTTACGGTTAGTCCATGGCACGCGCCGATGACGACAGCTGGGACCTGGCCAACAGTGTGGGAGCCACCGCCACCATGGTCGCGGCCGCGCGGGCGGCGGCCAGCAGACGCCACCACATCATCGTCAACGACCCGTTCGCCGAGCCTCTGGTGCGAGCCGTCGGAGTGGAGCTGTTTGTGCGGCTTGCGGCGGGTGAGCTCGACGACGTTGACGCCGCCGGGAACCTGGGCTTCCCAAGGATGATCGACACATTCGCCGCCCGGGCAAAATACTTCGACGACTTTTTCGCCGAGGCCGGCAGCATGGGCGTGCAGCAGTTCGTCATCCTAGCCTCCGGGCTGGATTGCCGCCCTTACCGGCTGCCGTGGCCTGGCCGCAGCAGGGTGTTCGAGATCGACCAGCCCGAAGTGATCGAGTTCAAGACGTCGACGCTGCGGGCGCTCGGTGTCACCGCCGACGTAGAACACCGCACCGTCGGCATCGATCTGCGCGACGAGTGGCCGGCGGCTCTATTGGCAGCCGGATTCGACGTGGAGCAGCCGACGGCCTGGCTGGCCGAAGGCTTGCTGATCGGCTTCCTGCCGCAGGAAGCCGAAGTCCGGTTGCTGGACGACATCATTGGTCTCAGCGACTCGGGCAGCTGGCTGGCCGCCGACTACGGCCAGGTGGCCGGGAGGTCTGTCGCTGATCAGCAGGCGGCGCAGCGGATGACCGACTCGTGGCGCGAGCTGGGGCTCGATATGGACATTGCCGGATTGACGTACCCCGGTGAGCACACGGACGTGGCGGCGCACTTGTGGGCGAACCGGTGGAACACGATCACGTCCGATCTCGCCGAGCTGTTCAGCGCGGCGGGGCTGGCGCCGCTGGGTGACGCGGGGCGTTCTGGGCCGGCGAAGTCGATTGGGTTTGTGCGGGCGTCGTCGGGGTAGCGAGGCGATAAGTCCGTATGGCATAGCACCGCCATCAGAATTAGGTAGTCGACTACGTACACGTCTCTCTTCCGTTCGAAGGATGGTGAGTCTGCGAACACCTGTTAGCGGAATGAGTCGACATGTCTTATCTGATCGCGGCGCCCGAGCTGATGGCTGCGGCGGCAACGAATCTGGCAAGTATCGAAAGGGCGCTCAGCTCAGCCCACGCAGCGGCGGTGAGTTCGATAACGCAGGTGTCGGCCGCGGCTGGCGATGAAGTGTCGGCGGCGATCGCTGCGCTGGTTTCCGAGCAAGGCCAGCAATACCGGGCGCTCAGCGCACAGGCTGCGGCGTTTCACAGCGAGTTCGTAGCAGCCCTGACCACGGGCGCGGGCTCGTACGCCGGTGCCGAGGCCGCCGCCGTCACACCTCTACAAAGCCTGCTCGACCAGATCAATGCGCCCTTCGTGTCGCTGACCGGACGGCCGTTGATCGGCAACGGCGCCAACGGCGCACCCGGCACCGGGGCGCCCGGTGGACCCGGCGGATGGTTGATCGGCAACGGCGGGGCCGGCGGATCCGCCTTCGAAGGGACCGGCAAGCCAGGTGGTGCCGGCGGGCCCGCCGGGCTGATCGGCAACGGCGGAGCGGGCGGAGCGGGTGGAGCGGGCGTGTTCGTCAACGGTGGCGCCGGTGGCCGCGGCGGGGACGCCATGCTGTTCGGCAGCGGTGGGGCCGGCGGCTCCGGCGGCCTCGCCCACAACGCCAACCTGACCGCCGGAACGGGCGGGGGCGGCGGCAACGCCGGCTTGCTGATGGGATCCGCAGGGGTCGGCGGCTCCGGCGGGTTCGCGAGGGACGTCACCGGAATCGGCGGGGCGGGCGGCAGCGGCGGAACCGGCGGGTTGTTCACCGGCGGCGGGACCGGCGGAATCGGCGGTGTAGGTGCGTCAGGCGGAGCCGGCGGGCACGGCGGGGCCGGCGGATCCGCCTTCGAAGGGACCGGCAAGCCAGGT
>NZ_LQOY01000137.1 GCF_002101675.1 Mycobacterium gordonae
GGGTGGGCGCCATTCGGTGATGCCGTAGTTGTTGTGGCGGGTGCGGTATTTGTGGAGTTCGACCAGTCTGTTGTCGGGTCCGCAGGCCAGGGTCAGTTCGTCGATGTGGGTGCGGCGCTTGGCTATCCATCCCTCGAGGTGGTGCACCTGGGTCCAGTAGCCGGGCACGGTGCAGCCGGGTCGGGTGCAGCCGCGGTCTTTGGCCAGCAGGATCAGGCGTTGTTCGGGGGAGGCCAGGCGTTTGCCGTGGTAGAGGGCCAGGGTTTTGTCTTTGTCGAAGATGGCGAGGTAGTGATGCGCCGGGGCGGCCAGCCGCAGGACGTCGGACATGGGCAGCAGGGTGCCTCCGGCGGTCAGGCCGCGTCCGGCGCCGGCTTCGAGTTCGGCCAGGGTGGTGGTGACGACGATTGACGTGGGTAGCCCGTGGTGGCGGCCTAAGGCGGTGGAGCCCAGCAGCATCCGCAGCCCGGCCGCGATCGCGTCGTGGCTGCGTTGGGCGTGGTTGCGGGTGTCGCGGTCAACGGCGTCGGCGGGTGCTTTGCCCGCGGTGACGGGCTGCTCGTCAGCAGGGTTGCACATGCCCGGGGCGCCGAGTTTGGCCACCACCGGTTCCAGGGTGGCACGGAATTCGGGGGTGATCAGGCCGCGGATCTCCGACATCCCGTCGGGTTGTTGGGCGCCGAGGGTGATGCCGCGTTTGCGGGCCCGTTGAGGTTCGTCGGGGCCGTCGCCGTCGGGCATCAGGTAGTTCTGCAGCAGCTTGGCGTAGTCGGCGACTTCATCGGGGCGACAGCCGGCGGCGGCTTTGCCGGCCAAATCGGCTTCGGCGTAGTCGCGCCAGGCCGCATCGATGGTGGTGGGCAGCTTCTTGAAGAAGGTGCGGATCACCTTGATGTGCCCGGCCCCGATCAGGCCGCGCCGTTGTGCGGCGGCAGTGGCAGACAGCACCGGGGCCAACGGTTGCCCGGTCAGCGCGCGGCGCGGTCCCAGCTCGGCGGCGTCGCCGATGCGCCGGTCCGCCTCGTCCTTGACCACCCGCAGCACATCGGCCAGCGCCTGGCCCAGGGTTCCGCCCAACTCGGCCGGAGTCGCCTGGGCGGCAAGCCGATTGATCAACACGTTGCCGGCCACCGGCAGACGCCGGCACTGCACCTCCATTTCGCCGAGCGTCGTCATCAACTCCGGGGTGCTCAGCATGTCCGCACCGAGTTCCAACAACCGCGACACCGACCCGCGAAGCGCACCCAACGCCTCCGCCCAGTCCGCACGGGTGCCGCAACTCATACCCGAATT
>NZ_LQOY01000138.1 GCF_002101675.1 Mycobacterium gordonae
GGGGTCGGGGGCCTCAACGGGGACGGCACCCCTTCGACCGTCTTCCGCCAAAACGGTCTCACCCCGACTACCCCCAGCGGCAATGGTGGGCGTGGTGGCGACGGTTACACCTTCACCAGCCCCGGCGCTCATGGCGGCAACGGCGGCGCCGGCGGCACCGGCGGTGACTACGGCAACGGCGGAGCGGGCGGTAACGGCGGCCACGGTGCCGCCGCCGGTACCACCACCAATCCCACCGGCTACAACGGCCCACCCAAAATCGCCGCCTCCGGAACCAACGCGACCATCGACACCTTCAACGGCGGCGCCGGCGCCAACGGCACCTCCTACGGGGAAACAGGCGGCACCGGCGGCGCCGGCTACGGCGGCTTTGTATCAGGCACTTTCGGCTCCTTCGGCGGCGCCGGCGGCGCCGGCGGAAACGGCGGCGACGGCGGAAACGGCGGCACCGGCGGAAACGGTGGCTTTGGCACTGTCACCGGCGGCCAAGGGGGCAACGGCGGAGCAGGCGGCATCTTGGGCGCCACCGGCGGCGACGGTGGCCGCGGCGGCTGGTCGGATCTGGTCGGCGGCAACGGCGGCAACGGCGGCGACGGCGGAACAGGCGGCGGCACCGGAGGCAACGGCGGCCTGCCCGGCCGCGGCCAAACTTCCACTGCCGGCGGCACCGGCGGCACCGGCGGGACCGGCGGCATCGGTACCACCGGCAGTCCCGGAGGCACCGGCGGCGCCGGCGGTGCCGGCGGTGCCGGCGGCCTCCATGGCAACGGCGGCAACGGCGGATTAGGCGGCAACGGCGGAACAGGCGGCACCGGAGCCACCGGAGGCACCGGAGGCACCGGCGGCGACGGCGGCGTCAACTCCATCCTCGGCCTCGGCTACGCCGGCGTTGGCGGTGATGGTGGCATTGGCGGCACCGGCGGCGTCGGGGGTGACGGGGGCAACGGCGGCGCCGCGGGCGCAGGCGGCGCCTACGGACACGCCGGCACCAACGGCGCCGGAGGAGCCGCCGGCCTCGGAGGCGACGGCGGCGACGGCGGCGCTGCCGGTCACGGCGGCATCACCTACCTCAACGACAGTCCCGGCCCCCGCGCCCCCGACGGACAAATCGGCGCAACCGGAGCCCGCGGCCAAGACGGTATCGCCGGCACCTAACTCGGCACCGGCAACACCGGGCTCGCGATCCCCTGGCCAGTCGATGCCCGCCGTGACGCGTTCCTGTGGACCGACCCGGCCCAGGCGGCTTCGTCGCACTGGAGGGCCGGCGGGGGAGGCGGTG
>NZ_LQOY01000139.1 GCF_002101675.1 Mycobacterium gordonae
CCCACACTGGCCAACACAGCCCCCAACACACCCGAGACCCCCACCGAGGCGGAATTACTGATCCCCGACAACGACCCACCCAGGTTCGACACCCCCGACACCCACACACCCACGTTCTGCACACCCGAGCCCATCGACCCGACATTGCCGAACCCCGACACCACCTGCCCGATATTCCCGAACCCCGACACCCCACCCGCACCGGAATTAAAGAACCCTGACGACGGCGCCACCGTCGCATTCCCCAACCCCGGCGCCGCCGCCACATGCAACAACTGCACCACCACCGGCCCCGTGCTGCCACCCACATTCACCGTCAACGGCGTCCCCACACCACCCACCACCACGTTGTTGAACGCGATGGTGTTTATCCGGATCGTCGGAGTGGTGATGGGCTGCAGGTAGTTGTTGTCGATGCCGATTTCCAGCCTGATCGGCAGGCCCGGGACGTCAACTCCGATGCGCCCTACCGGATCGGGAAGGTCGATGCCGATAGTGATGTTGGAGGTCTGCCCGAGCAGAGTTAGGTGGCCCACCAGCGGGATGCCGCCGCCGCCGACTCCGTGAACGCTGAAGGGGTTGACGGTGAGTCCGGTGATGCTGCCGGTGATGGGGATGTTGAGGATGCCGCCGCCGCCCAGGGTGATCGGGATGTCGGGGATGGTCAGGGTGTAGTCGGCTTGGATCAGGCCCTGGCGGTCACCGCGCCACAGCAGCCCGTTGCTCTGGTCTCCCGAGATGAACGCCCCGGTGTCAAGGTTGCCGGTGTTGGCCCACCCGGTGTTGGTGTCCCCGGTGTTGAAATCCCCGGTGTTGACATCACCGGGGTTGAACGACCCGGAGTTGAAGTCCCCGGGGTTGAACCCGCCGGTGTTGTAGCCGCCGGCATTGGCCCACCCGGTGTTGAACACCCCGGAGTTGAACACCCCGGTGTTCGCCGTCCCGGAATTGGCGATCCCACTGTTCAACGACCCCGAGTTGCCGATCCCGACATTGCCCGTCCCCGAATTGAAGAACCCGATATTCCCCGACCCGGAGTTGAACAACCCCACATTCCCCGACCCCGAATTCAACGCCCCCAACCCCACCTGCCCCGTACCGGTCAACCCGATCCCGACATTATTGCTGCCGGAGTTGCCGAACCCGATATTGCCCACACCGGTATTCCCCCACCCGATGTTCAAACTCCCCGCATTGCCCCCACCCCGTTTCTCGAG
>NZ_LQOY01000140.1 GCF_002101675.1 Mycobacterium gordonae
GAACATCCCGTTGTTCATGTCCCCGGAGTTGCCGATACCGGTGTTGACGTCACCGGAATTGCCGATGCCGGTGTTGAGGTCGCCGGTGTTGAACCAGCCGGTGTTGGTGTCCCCGCTGTTGAAATCACCGCTGTTGAAGCTGCCCTCGTTGAAGCTTCCGGTGTTGTAGCTGCCGCGGTTCCCGATACCGGTGTTGACGTTGCCCGGGTTGAACAACCCGGTATTGCCGATGCCGGAATTGCCGATACCGGTGTTGTAGCTACCGGTATTGAACAACCCAGAATTGCCGACCCCGGAATTCAGAATGCCGCGCAGGTCAAAGCCGGAGTTGCCGATGCCGACATTGCCGTTACCGGTGTTACCGAACCCGATGTTGTTATCACCGGTATTGCCGAACCCGATATTGCCGGTGCCGGTGTTACCGAAGGCGTCGGTGACGGCGGCCGTCGCGGCGGCCGGGTTCACCGGCAGCAGACCGTTCAACTTGACCGACAAATTCACCCCGCTGAGCACGTTGCTGATGGCCGGGCTGCTCAACAGGCTGCTCACCGCCGGGCTACTCAGCAGGCTGGTCAGGCTGCCGGTGCTGAGGGCGCCGCTGCTCAGGCCCCCACCGGACAGTGCCTGGAATAACGCCTGTATGCCCGAGCCGCCGAACTGCCCCGAGGAACGGGGCGAGAAATGGCGACCGTAGGACCCCCAGTTCCCGGCTGCCGCCGCACCGGCGCCGACCTCACCCAGCCCCAGGTTGTGCAGGTTCAAGTTGGCGAGGTTTCCGGTACCCAGACGCAGACTGCTCAGCAACCCGCTGACGTCGAAACCGCCCAGCAGGCCGCCCAGCCTCACATTCACCGCACCCAGCACGGCCCTGGCGCCGCCCTTGTTGAAAGTGCTTGCCGCCCCGGCGAGTTCCGTCGCCGCGGCGTTGACGAAGCCGCCCGCGCCGGCCAACTGCCCGAGCGGAATCTTGGTGAACGGGGTCAGCGCCGCGGCAGCCGCCGAAGCCCCACCGTGGTAGCTCAGCATC
>NZ_LQOY01000141.1 GCF_002101675.1 Mycobacterium gordonae
CCCCCACCCCCGGGCTACGGCCCCCCGCTCATCCCGGGCGCCGCGAAACCCGGCATCATCCCGCTGCGACCGCTCACCCTGAGCGACATATTCAACGGTGCTGTCGGCTACATCCGGGCCAATCCGAAGCCGACCTTGGGCCTCACCGCGATGGTCGTTGTGGTCATGCAGGTCATTTCCTTGCTCGCCGCCATCGGCCCGCTGGCCGCCGCGAACTCACTCGAGACCGACGAGTCCGAGCCCAGCCTCGGAGCCCTCGGGGCCTGGACGGCGTCGCTGGGCGGCAGCGCCCTGATCAGTTGGCTCGGCAGCATCCTGCTCAGCGGAATGCTCACCGTCATCGTCGGGCGCGCGGTGTTCGGTTCGCCGATCACCATCGGCGAAGCGTGGGCCAAGGTCCGCGGTCGACTGCTGGCCCTGCTCGGCCTGGCGTTGCTGGAGGCCGTCGGTTTGGCCGTGATCATCGGGCTGGTCGTGGTGATCCTGATCGGCGTGGGCGTGGCCTCCAATGCCGGTGTGGCGGTGTTGCTCGGCTTCCCGCTGCTGTTGCTGGTGGTGGCACTGCTGGCCTATGCCTACACCGTGCTGATGTTCGCACCGGTGCTGATCGTGCTGGAGCGGCTGCCGGTCTTCGACGCGATCACGCGATCTTTCCGGTTGGTGCGCAACGGCTTCTGGCGGGTCCTGGGCATCCGCCTGCTGGCTGCCATGGTGGTGGGCATCGTCGGCGGCGCGATATCGGCGCCGTTCAGTATTGTGGGCCAGATCCTGCTGATGGGCGCGTCAAGCACCACAACGCTGTTGGTCGGCACCGCACTTTCGTCCATCGGAGGCGGCATCAGCCAGATCGTCACCACGCCGTTCGTCGCCGGCGTCGTCGTTCTCCTGTACACCGACCGGCGGATCCGCGCCGAGGCGTTCGACCTGGTGCTGCAAACCGGCGCTGCCGGCGGGCCGGCCGCAGTGGAGTCCACCGACAACCTCTGGCTGACCCGGCCCTTCTAAGGAATCAACAGTGCCCGCCATCGACATCGACCGCGATGCCGCGCATGACCTTGCGCAGCGCGAGCTGAACAAACCGATCTATCCCAGGCAGACGCTGACCGACGCGATCATCGACAAGATCAACGAGTTCCTGCTCAAGCTGTTGCTCAAAACGTCGCACATATCGGGTGGATGGTTCACTGTCACTGTGCTGCTGATTGTGGTGGCCGTCGCCGTGTTCGTCGCGGTCCGCATCGCGCGGCGCACCATGCGCACCAACCGCGGTGGCGACTACCAATTGTTCGACGCCGGCCAACTGAGCGCCGCACAGCATCGTGCTACCGCTGAAGCCTTTGCCGCCGAAGGCAACTGGGCAGCCGCGATCAGGCATCGGCTGCGCGCGGTGGCCCGTGAACTGGAGGAGACGAACGTACTCACCCAGGTTCCGGGCCGTACCGCCAACGAGCTGGCTCACGACGCCGGCGAAGCGCTTCCCCATCTGGCGGCCGAGTTGTCGCAAGCAGCAACCGCTTTCAACGATGTCACCTACGGCGAGCGCCCGGGCACCCAGGCCGCCTATCAGATGATCGCCGACCTGGACGACCATCTTCGGTCCCGGTCCGCCGCATCGACCGCCGTGGCGCAGCCCGCGGCGCAGGACTCCTGGGCGAAGGTCCGGTGACGTCCACTCGTCCCGGTGCGCCGACCGGCACCCTGCAGCAGCGACGCCCCTGGCGCGGGGTGTTGCTCACGCTGGCAGCACTGGCGATCGTCGCGTCGATCACCACATATCTGACCGCGCCGCGACCCGGCGGCACCATGGACCCCGAGGCCACCAGCCCGGCCGGCGCGCACGCCCTGGTGACCCTGCTGCGCGAGGCAGGCGTCGAGGTGGTGGTCGCCAACACAGTCGCCGAGGCGCAGAGCGCGGCCCGGTCGGACACCCTGCTGCTGGTGGCGCAGTCGCAGTATCTGACCGACAACGAGTTGCTGCACAAGCTGGCCGCTGCCCCCGGGGATCTCCTGCTGGTCGACCCCACCTCACGTACCCGTGCGGCACTCACGCCGGAGCTACGCATCGGTGCTGCCAGCAACTTCAATACCGAACCGGATTGCCCGCTGCGAGAAGCAAATCGGGCCGGCACGGTGAATCTCGGGCCCAGTGACGCCTACCGGGCCAGAGGTGACCTGGACCTGGTCAGCTGCTACGGCGGGGCACTGGTCAGCTACCGCGACGGTAGCCGCACCGTCACGGTGGTCGGCACCAGCCACTTCATGCAGAACGACGGACTCCTGGAAGAGGGCAACGCCGCCCTCGCGATGAATCTGGCCGGCACCCGGTCCCGGCTCATCTGGTTCGCCCCGCAACACGTGGAGGGGCACACGTCGGCGCCCGGCTCCATCATGGACCTGATTCCGGAGAACGTGACGTGGATGGTGTGGCAGCTATGGCTGGTGGTGATTCTGGTAGCACTGTGGAAGGGCCGCCGCATCGGTCCACTGGTTGCCGAAGAACTTCCGGTGGTGGTGCGCGCCTCCGAGACGGTGGAAGGCCGCGGCCGCCTATACCGTTCGCGCCGGGCCCGCGACCGCGCCGCCGAAGCGCTGCGCACCGCGACGCTGCAACGCCTGGTCCCCCGGCTGGGCCTGGGGCCCAACGCGGCGCCGTCTGCGGTGGTGATGACGGTGGCACAGCGCAGTGGCGCCGACCCCGACTCCGTGCACTACCACCTGTTCGGCCCACCGCCGGCCAATGACTCCGACCTACTCCACCTAGCCCGCGCGCTCGACGACATCGAAAGGCAGGTCACCCACTCGTGACAGAACCGGATTCCGCCCGTCAGGCACTGCTGGGATTGCGCGCCGAGATCGGCAAAGCCGTCGTCGGACAGGAAGGTGTCGTCAGCGGCCTGGTGATCGCATTGCTGTGCCGTGGTCACGTCCTGTTGGAAGGTGTTCCCGGTGTCGCTAAGACGCTGATGGTGCGCGCCCTGGCCGCGGCGCTGCAGCTCGAGTTCAAGCGGGTCCAGTTCACCCCGGACCTGATGCCCGGCGACGTCACCGGCTCGCTGGTCTACGACACCCACACCGCCGAGTTCGCTTTCCGGCCAGGGCCGGTGTTCACCAACCTGTTGCTGGCCGACGAAATCAACCGGACGCCGCCCAAGACACAGGCCGCGCTACTGGAGGCGATGGAGGAACGTCAGGTCAGCGTGGAGGGCGAGCCGAAACCGCTGCCCGACCCGTTCATCGTCGCCGCCACCCAGAACCCGATCGAGTACGAAGGCACCTACCAACTGCCCGAGGCCCAGCTCGACCGTTTCCTGCTCAAGCTCAACGTCTCGCTACCCCCGCGCGAGGCCGAGATCGCGATCCTTGGCCGACACGCTCACGGCTTCGATCCGCGCGACCTGTCCGCGATCAAACCCGTCGCCGGGCCAGCCGAGCTGGCCGCCGGACGCGAGGCGGTGCGCCAGGTGTTGATCGCCGATGAGGTGCTCGGCTACATCGTCGACATCGTCGGCGCGACCCGTAATTCCCCGGCCCTGCAGCTGGGGGTGTCGCCGCGTGGGGCCACCGCGCTGCTCGGTACCGCCCGGTCATGGGCCTGGCTGTCGGGCCGCAATTACGTGACGCCCGACGACGTGAAGGCCATGGCCCGTCCGACGCTGCGGCACCGGATCATGCTGCGTCCGGAGGCCGAGCTGGAGGGCGCGACTCCCGACGGCGTGCTCGACGGCATCCTGGCCTCGGTTCCGGTGCCACGCTAGTGATACTCACCGGCCGGACGGGGCTCTTCGCGCTCCTCTGCGTACTGCCAATCGCGGTATCACCATGGCCGGCAAGGGCATTCGTGATCCTGTTGGCAGTGCTGGCCGTCATAGTGAGCATCGACGTGGCATGGGCCGCCAGCACCCGCCGGCTGCGCTTCACCCGATCCCCGGACAGTTCGGCCCGGTTGGGTCAGCCGGTGGATGCGGGTCTGCTGATCCAGAACGACGGCCGGCGCCGATTCCGCGGCCAGGTGCGGGATGCTTGGGCGCCTAGCGCGCGTGGCGAGCCGAGGACCCACCGGCTGCTTATCGCGCCCGGGCAGCGCCAGCAGGTGCAGACGCGGTTGCGGCCGGTTCGGCGAGGCGACCAACGCGCCGCGGTAGTGACGGCCCGCTCGATCGGGCCGCTCGGTTTCGCGGGCCGGCAGAGTTCCCAGCCGGTGCCCGGCCAGGTGCGGGTGCTGCCACCCTTCCTGTCCCGTAAACACCTGCCGTCCAGGCTGGCCAAGCTACGGGAGATCGACGGATTGCTGCCCACCCTGATCCGCGGGCAGGGCACCGAATTCGATTCGCTGCGTGAGTATGTCGTCGGTGACGACGTCCGCTCCATCGACTGGCGGGCCAGCGCCCGCCGCACTGACGTGATGGTCCGCACCTGGCGTCCCGAACGGGACCGGCGGGTGGTGATCGTGCTGGACACCGGACGCATGGCGGCGGGCCGGGTGGGCGTAGACCCGACGGCCGCCGACCCGGCCGGCTGGCCCCGGTTGGACTGGGCGATGGACGCGGCGCTGCTGTTGGCGGCGTTGGCATCTCGCGCCGGCGATCACGTCGACTTTCTCGCCCATGACCGGGTGACCCGCACCGCCGTCTTCGGTGCCTCGCGCACCGAACTGCTCGCCCAGCTGGTGGACGCGATGGCCCCGCTGCAACCCGCACTCGTCGAATCTGATTGGCGGGCAATGGTTGCCGCTATTCTGCGGCGCACCCGGCGGCGCTCGCTGGTGGTGTTGCTCACCGACCTGAACTCGACCGCCCTCGACGAGGGACTGCTGCCGATGCTGCCGCAGTTGTCGGCCAAACACCATGTGCTGGTCGCCGCGGTATCCGACCCCCGCGTCGATGATTTGGCTGCCGGCCGCAGTGACGCCGCCGCGGTGTATGACGCGGCGGCAGCCGAGCGGTCCCGCAACGAACGGCGAGACATTGCCTCCCGGCTACGTCGCAGCGGGGTGGAGGTCGTCGACGCGCCACCGACTGACATAGCACCGGGGCTCGCCGACCGCTACCTGGCGATGAAGGCCACCGGCCAGCTCTAGATCGGCGCGCTCAACTGGTGGGGACGTAGTCGGGGGCCTCCTCGATATCGCCGGTTTCGCCGGCAGCCACACCGCGCCGGCCGAAATAGATGATGTAGGACAGGAACGCCACCTCGGCGAGGACACCGATGCCGATCCGCGCAAACGTGGGCAACGGCGACGGCGTGACCATCGCTTCGATCAACCCCGAAACCAGCAGCACAGCAACCAGTCCCACGGCCACCGACACCACGCCGCGTCCCTCTTCAGCCAGCACCTGGCCACGTGGCCGATCACCCGGCGAAATCACCGACCATCCCAGCCGCATGCCGACCGCACCGGCCAGAAACACCGCCGTCAGCTCCAGCAGCCCATGCGGCAGTAGCAATCCCAGCAGGAAGCCGCCCTTGCCGGCCGGGAACATCAGACCGGCTATCACCCCTACATTGGCCGCGTTCTGGAACAGGATGAGCGGTATCGGTACTCCGAGCACGACCGCCATCGCGATGCACTTAGCGGCCACCCACGAGTTGTTCACCCACACCTGCAGGGCGAACGCCGCGGCCGGATGCTCGCTGTAATAGGACTCGACATCGTGGTTGATCAGTTGATCTATATCGGCCGGCGTTCCGACGACGGACTGCACCTCGGGGCTGCCGGCCACCCAGAACGCCATCACCACCACCACCGCGACGAACGCGACCGCCGTCGCCGACCACCACCGCCAGGAGCGGTAGGCGACCACCGGGAACGACACCGTCCAGAACCGGACGAAGGTGCTGCTCAGCGGGGCGTGCGCACCGGTGACCGCAGACCGGGCGCGGGCAACCAGGCTGGATAGCCGGCCGGTGATCAGCGAATCCGACGACACCGACCGCAGGATCGACAGGTGGGTGGACACACGCTGATAAAGCTCGACAAGTTCGTCGATCTCGGCACCGGTAAGGGAACGGCGCTTCTTGATCAACTGGTCGAGCCGGTCCCAGGTGCCGCGATGGGTGAGCAGGAACGCGTCGACGTCCACTTGGGCAGCCTACCCAGCCTGTAGCGTTTCGAGGTATGTCGGAGGTGGTGACCGGGGACGCCGTGGTGCTCGACGTCCAGATAGCCCAGTTACCGGTGCGCGCGATCAGCGCGATCATCGACATCACCGTGATATTCATCGCCTACATCCTGGGCATGATGCTGTGGGCCGCTTCCCTCGCGCAGTTCGATGAGGCGCTGACCGTCGCGTTCCTGATCATCTTCACGGTGCTGGCGATGGTCGGTTATCCGGTTGGGATCGAGACGGCGACCCGGGGTCGCTCGGTGGGCAAGATAGTGATGGGTCTGCGAGTGGTTTCCGACGACGGCGGGCCAGAACGATTCCGCCAAGCGCTGTTTCGGGCCCTGGCCGCGGTGGTGGAGATCTGGATGCTGCTCGGGAGTCCCGCAGTGATCTGCAGCGTGCTCTCACCCAAGGCCAAGCGGGTCGGCGACATGTTCGCCGGCACCGTCGTGGTCAGCGAACGCGGGCCCCGAATCGGGCCACCACCGGTGATGCCACCGGCACTTGCCGGATGGGCGGCCTCGTTGCAGCTCTCCGGGCTGACCTCCGGACAGGCCGAGGTGGCCCGTCAGTTTCTCTCGCGGGCGCATCAACTCGACCCAGCACTGCGTAGTCAGATGGCCTACCGGATTGCGAATGACGTGGTGTCCCGGATCGCGCCCCCGCCTCCGCCGGGCGTGCCACCACAGCTGATTCTGGCCGCGGTCCTCGCCGAACGACACCGCCGGGAGTTGGCTCGGCTGCGCCCAGCACCGGCGGCGGGCTGGCCGCAGCAGCAGGGCTGGCCTCAACAGCAGGGTTGGCCGCCGCCACCGCAGGGTTGGCCGCCGCCGCAGCAGGGCTCGCCGCCGCAGCAGCAGAGTTCGCCTCAGGAAGCGGCGCCGCGCCCCGAGTCCGGCGGTTTCTCACTACCGACCTAGTACTGGGCCACGGATGCCGCCAAGACTGCGACATCGGTCACCAACAACGCCAACCCGACCAGCGGGACCGCGACACCCAAGTGCCGCTTGGCGGTGAACACCGAGACGATGATCACCAACAGAGCCACCAGCGGCGGACCGTAGAAGAAGACGTCGAAGCCGATTCCGCCGGCGAGGTTCGGGCATCGCGTCTCAGTGCACGAGTCGGTGCTCATGACGGCCCCGAGCGCGAACAGCATCACGATGGCCGCACCCGGCACCGTCAACAGGGCCAAAACCCAGTTGACCCGCGACCGGGACCGGTCGCCCTCATCACCCTGTTGCGTCGGATCTGTGGCGCTGCCCGGACCGGTCACCGTCCGGTAGCGGTTATTGCCGTTCACCCGTGAGGTGCTACCCGGCGTTGGGGGTGGGCAAACGAGCAATGTTTGCGATGGCGAGCGGGGCGGTTTGCGAGGACGCGTCACCGAGCCTGCAGAATTGCAGACCGCCACTCGCACATTCGCTGCAAATCGTCAGCGTCAGCGCGAGAGGCTGACAGAGCGGGTTGCTAACCGATAGTTAGCGATATATCGTGATACGTAGCGATACACCCGCCGGTGCGTCGTCCGACGCCTCCGTAGACGAGAAGGACCACAAACATGAACACGCTCTTCACCCCACCTAGCGGGCCCTTCGGCCCACGTCCCGGTTTCGGCTTCGGCCCCGGCGCCAGGCGACAGGCCCGGCGACAATTGCTGGAGAACTTGCGCGAGCAGGCCGGCGGCCACGACGGGCCAATGGGTTTCGGCCCCGGGTTCGGTCCCGCGTTCGGCGCCGGCTTCGGCCCTGGCTTCGGATTCGGCCCGGGTGGCCGGGCAGGACGCCGAGGCGGGCGCAGCCGTCGCGGTGACGTGCGGGCCGCCATCCTCGTGCTGTTGAACGAGCGGCCCATGCACGGCTACGAAATGATCCAGCAGATCGCCGAACGCAGCAACGGACTCTGGAAGCCCAGCCCCGGTTCGGTGTACCCGACTCTGCAGCTACTCGACGACGAAGGTTTGATCACGGCCAGCGAAACCGACGGCAGCAAGAAGCTGTTCGAGCTGACCGACGACGGTCGTGCGGCGGCGGCGAAGGTGGACAGTCCACCGTGGGACGAGATCGCTGAAGGGGTAGACCCCGGGCACATCACCCTGCGGACAGCGGCTCGCCAGTTGTTCGGCGCGGTCGCGCAGTCAGCCCACGCCGCCAGCGCTGAGCAGCAGCAACGCATCGTCGACGTGCTCAACAACGCACGCCGGGAGATCTACGGCATCCTCGGCGAGGACTGAGGACGTCCACGCGAGAGGCTGGTAGATGTGCCGCGTCTGCAAGGGTGGGATCTGCCGCTGGACGCCGCCATGGCCAAATCGAAGAGGCTTACGTCACCCACTTCGACGACCGATGGAACTGGGTCACGATGTGCTGGCTGGCCCCCACCGAAAAGGGCAAGAAGCTGGGCCTGGAGCTCTACCACGCCGACGAGAGTGAGCCGTAGGCACCAGTTCCGAACTCACAGACGTCACCTCAGGACACATCCACCCAGTCCAGGGTCCGCTGCACCGCCTTGCGCCAGCCCGCGTACCCCGCGGCGCGCTGGTCGTCGTCCCAGTTGGGCGTCCAGCGCTTGTCTTCCCGCCAATTGGCACGCAGTTCGGACGGGTCGGCCCAGAAGCCGACCGCCAGGCCCGCCGCGTAGGCGGCACCGAGCGCGGTGGTTTCGGCGACCTCCGGCCGCACCACATCCACACCCAGCACGTCGGCCTGGATCTGCATGCACAGATCATTCCCGGTGATCCCGCCGTCGACCTTCAAGATCTCCAGGCGCACGCCGGAATCGGCTTCCATGGCGTCCACCACGTCGCGGCTCTGGTAGCAGATCGCCTCCAGCGTGGCGCGGGCCAGGTGAGCGTTGGTGTTGAAGCGCGACAGCCCGACGATCGCGCCACGCGCGTCGGATCGCCAGTAGGGCGCGAACAACCCGGAGAACGCCGGGACGAAGTACACCCCGCCGTTGTCGGGGACCTGCCGGGCCAGCGACTCGCTCTGTGAGGCGCCGCTGATGATGCCCAGCTGGTCACGCAGCCACTGCACCGCCGAACCCGTCACCGCGATCGAGCCTTCCAGCGCGTACACCGGTTTGGCGTCCCCGAACTGGTAACACACCGTCGTGAGCAGGCCGTTCTCGGACCGCACGATCGTCTCGCCGGTGTTGAGCAACAGGAAGTTGCCCGTGCCGTAGGTGTTTTTGGCCTCTCCGGCGTCCAGACACACCTGGCCGACCATCGCCGCATGCTGGTCGCCGAGCACACCGGTGATCGGCACCTCGCCGCCGATGGGGCCGGTGTCCGACGTGACGCCGTAGGGCTGCAGCGGCGACGACGGCTCGATTTTCGGCAACATCTCGCGCGGGATGGAGAAGAACGACAGCAGTTCGTCGTCCCAGTCCAGCGTCTCGAGGTTCATCAGCATGGTGCGGCTGGCGTTGGTCACGTCGGTGACGTGCACACCGCCACGCGGTCCCCCGGTCAGATTCCACAACACCCAGGTGTCGGGGGTGCCGAACAGCGCGTCGCCCTGCTCGGCGGCCGCTCGCACACCGTCGACATTCTCCAAGATCCACTGCAGCTTGCCGCCCGAGAAGTAGGTCGCCGGCGGCAGACCCGCCTTGCGGCGGATCACGTCGCCCCGGCCGTCCCGGTCGAGCGCGGAGGCGATGCGATCGGTCCGGGTGTCCTGCCAGACGATCGCGTTGTAGTAGGGCCTCCCGGTTTTTCGGTTCCACACCAGCGTCGTCTCCCGCTGGTTGGTGATGCCGAGTGCGGCAATGTCATTCGCAGAGATATTGCTGGCGTTCAGCACCGACATCAGCACCGATGCGGTGCGCTCCCAGATCTCGACGGGGTTGTGCTCGACCCAGCCGGCCCGCGGCAGTATCTGGTCGTGCTCGAGTTGATGACGGGCCACCTCGGCGCCGCCGTGATCGAAGATCATGCAGCGGGTACTGGTGGTGCCCTGGTCGATGGCTGCGATGAATTCCGGCGACTCGGCCAACTCGGCCTCTCCTAGGGTGACATTGGACACTGCAGGTACATGATGGCGCAGTGGCGGGCCGGGTTGCGCGCGGCCCGGGAAACCTGTTGCATCGGTCTGGTGGGCGAAGAGGTCAAGCGCACCACGTATGACCGCGCACAACGGCGGGAGTACCGGCGCAAAGTGCGGCTGTGTCTGGACGTTTTCGAGACGATGCTCGCCCGGGGTCGCTTCGATTCGGAGCGGCCGCTCACCGGCATGGAGATCGAGTGCAACCTTGTCGACGGTGAATATCAGCCGGCCATGTCGAACCGATTCGTGCTGGACGCCATCGCCGATCCCGCCTACCAGACCGAATTAGGCGCCTACAACATCGAATTCAACGTGCCACCCCGGCCGCTGCCCGGACACACCACCCTAGACCTGGAAAAAGAGGTGAGGGCGAGCCTCAACGACGCCGAGCTCAAGGCCAACGCCAGCGGTTCGCACATCGTCATGATCGGCATCCTGCCCACCCTGATGCCCAAACATCTGTCCGAAGGCTGGATGAGCGAGTCGAACCGGTACACAGCGCTCAACGAATCGATCGTCGAAGCACGCGGCGAGGACATTCCCATCAACATTTCAGGCCCAGAGCCGCTGAGCTGGCAGGCAGCCACCATCGCACCCGAATCGGCTTGCACCAGCATGCAATTGCACTTGCAGATGGCTCCGGATGACTTCGCCGCCAACTGGAACGCCGCCCAGGTATTGGCCGGCCCGCAACTGGCACTGGCCGCGAACTCGCCCTACTTCTTCGGCCACCAACTGTGGGCCGAAACGCGCATCGAGCTGTTCGCGCAGTCCACCGACACCCGGCCGGAAGAGCTGAAGACACAGGGCGTTCGGCCACGGGTGTGGTTCGGTGAGCGCTGGATCACCTCGGCCGTGGACCTGTTCAAGGAGAACATCCGGTATTTTCCGTCGCTGCTGCCGGAATTGTCCGACGAGGATCCCGTGGCGGAACTGACGGCCGGGCGCACGCCCCGGCTCTCCGAACTGCGTCTGCACAACGGCACCGTCTACCGCTGGAACCGGCCGGTTTACGACGTCGCCGAGGGCCGCCCGCAGCTGCGCCTGGAGAACCGGGTGTTGCCGGCCGGACCCACCGTTGTTGACATGCTTGCGAATTCAGCCTTCTACTACGGCATGCTGCGCACCATGTCCGAGTCCGAACAGCCGGTGTGGTCCCAGCTGAGTTTCCCGGTGGCACACCGGAATTTCCTGGAGGCCGCCCGCCAAGGCATCGAGGCGCAGCTGCACTGGCCAGGTGCCGGCGAGGTGAGCAGCCGAAAGCTGGTGCTGGACATGCTGTTACCGATGGCCGATGAGGGTCTGCGGCGGTGGGGTGTCGACGTCGAAGTACGCGACCGTTTTCTCGGTGTCATCGAGGGGCGGGCCCGGTCCGGGCGGAATGGCGCAAGCTGGCAGGTAGCCACCGTCGGCGCCCTGGAAGACGCCGGCATGACCCGGCCCCGGGCCCTGGCCGAAATGCTGCGCCGCTACTGCGAGCACATGCACTCCAACGAACCGGTGCACACCTGGCCCGTCTGAGCCCGCGTAGGTTGGGAGCCATGGGCGACGAAGTGATGGACTGGGAGCAGGCCTACCAGCAAGGGGGCGTCTTCGAAGGTCCGCCGCCGTGGAACATCGGCGAGCCGCAGCCCGAATTGGCGGGCGTGATCGCCGACGCCAAGGTTCGCAGCGACGTCCTCGATGCCGGATGCGGGTACGCGGAGTTGTCGCTCGCCCTCGCCGCCGCGGGCTACACCGTGCTCGGCGTCGATATCACGCCCACCGCTGTCGCGGCGGCCACCCAGGCCGCCCGGGAACGCGGCCTGACCACCGCCAGCTTCGAACAGGCCGACATCACGACCTTCACCGGCCACGACGGGCGCTTTTCCACCGTGCTGGACAGCACCCTGTTCCACTCACTGCCCATCGAGGGGCGCGACGGATACTTGAGGTCAGTGCATCAAGCGGCCGCCCCAGGCGCCCGATTGTTCGTGTTGGTATTCGCCAAGGGCGCCTTCCCCGCCGAGTTGGAAACGAAGCCCAACGAAGTAAGCGAGGCCGAGTTGCGCGCCGCAGTGAGCAAGTACTGGGAGATCGACGAGATACGGCCGGCCTTCATCCACGTCAACGCCCCCGTGATCCCGCCGCGGCTGCCCGGCCCACCTGTCGAGTTTCCGCAGTACGACCGCGACGAGAAGGGCCGCGCGAAGATGCCCGCCTACCTGCTGACGGCGCACAAAACGGATCAGTAGTTCTGCAGGAAGATCCCGGCCAGGTTGGAACCGATGCTCTGCAGGCCGGACACGAAGCTGCTCACGTTGGCCGGCAGCGTACCGATGTTGCCCAGTCCGGACACTCCGCTGCCCAGCACGGAGACTCCCGAGGAGCCCTCACCAAACACGTTGTAACCCGACACTCCGATTAGACCCAACGGGTTGCCGCTGAAGAAGCCCGACACACCTGTGCCGTTGTTGAAGAAGCCCGAGTTGTTGGCGCCGCCGGTGTTGAAGAAGCCGGACGTGGTGAGGCTGGCGTCGGTGGTGTTGCCGTAGCCCGGCGTCGGCGGGATCTGGAACTCGAACAGCTTCTGGCTGGGCAGGAAGATGCTGGGAATCTTGATCTCCGGCAGGTCGAAGGCGCCGATACCGATCGGCGGGATGACCAACGGCGGTGTCTGGAACTCCGGCCAACTGATCTGCGGCAGGACGAACTCGCCGATCTCGATGGGCGCAATCACGATCTCCGGCAGTTCGAACGCTGACGAGTTGATCAACGGTAGGTTGAACGCGCCGAGTGAGATCGGTGGAATACCCACCTGTGGCAGGGCGAACGGCAGCGTACTGAGCTGCGGAAGGATCAAGGAGCCCAGCCCGATCGGCGGAATCGTCAACTCCGCGGTCTCGAACGCCGGCCAACTCAACTGCGGCAGCAGGAAGTCCGCGATCGAAATCGGCGGAATCGTCAACTCCGCGGTCTCGAACGCCGGCCAACTCAACTGCGGCAGCAGGAAATCGGCGATCGAAATCGGCGGAATCGTCAACTCCGCGGTCTCGAACGCCGGCCAACTCAACTGCGGCAGCAAGAAATCCGCGACCGAGAACGGTGGAATGGTCAACTCCGCCGTATTGAACGCCGGCCAACTCAACTGCGGCAGCAAGAAATCCGCGACCGAGAACGGTGGAATCGTCAGCTCCGCCGTATTGAACGCCGGCCAACTCAACTGCGGCAGCAAGAAATCCGCGACCGAAATCGGCGGAATGGACACCTGCGGCGTGCCAAACTGCGGCCAGCTCAACTGCGGCAAGTCGAAAGGGGCGACTTCGATGGCATTGATCGTCAGTGACGGAATGGTGAAGCTGGACAAGCTGATGGATGGGATGACGTAGTCGCCGCCGTTGTTGCTGATACGGATTGTGGGCAGGTCCATCGAGCCGATCTGAATGCTCGGGAAGTTGAATGGGTCGATGTAGCCCTGATATTGACTGCCCAACGTTATAGGACCGCCCGATATGAGGTTGATGATGCCATCGGGGAGGTTGTTAGTATTTATGCGAATGATCGCTTGTTCGCCAGAATTGCCAGACTGAGAATTCTCCGTGACCAAGATATCCGGCAGCCTTATTTCGGGAATGAGGATCCGCGGAATGGTGACCGACGGCAGATTCCAGCCGGTAATTTCCACATCAGGCGTTTCAATGGGCGGAATAGTGATTTGCGGCAGACCGATGGGTGGCACGACTATCGGCGGAGTAACGATCTCAGGCAGGCTGAATCCCCCGACACTCACGCCGGCAGGCGTCTGGCCCGCTGCGATGGTGATCGGCGGGATGGTGATCGCGGGTGTCTCAAACGGGCCGACCAGCAGATTCGCCAGCGTCGCCCCCGACGGCACACTCACCGACGGCAACGTGATCGCCGGCGTCTCAAACGAGCCCACCAGCAGATTCGCCAGCGTCGCCCCCGACGGCACACTCACCGACGGCAACGTGATCGCCGGCGTCTCAAACGCACCCAGGATGAGCGGCGCCAACGTCGCCCCCGCCGGAATGCTCAGCGACGGCAACGTAATCGCCGGCGTCTCGAACGCCGTCAGGACGAGCGGGGCCAACGTCGCCCCCGACGGCACACTCACCGACGGCAACGTGATCGCCGGCGTCTCAAACGAGCCCACCAGCAGATTCGACG
>NZ_LQOY01000142.1 GCF_002101675.1 Mycobacterium gordonae
GCCGGTGGGCAGTTCTTATTGGCCGCTACTGGGCACTTTCATGTCCGCCAGTGGGCAGTTTTTCATGTCCGCCGACAGACCGCCAACAAACAGTCGTTTCCTTCTTGCTGCACTTCCGCATGCGTGCGCTACCGCGAAGGCTTTACCAAAGTATTTCTTCATGATTCCGCCTAATCCCACCTATGAACCCAACAGGGCCAGTCATCAGGTTACGGCTGTGGCGTCGCGTTTTTAGGAAGTATCTAATTTCGCCTTTTCGAGTACTTGCTCAACGTCGGGGTGGGCAAGGAGAGGCAGACGCGTTGCTCAGCGTTCACGCAGGGGTCGGAAGGGAGTACCGGTGGACCGTTTGACGCGCCTGCTGGAGGCCAAAGACTGGAGTACAGGCAGACCAACAAAAATCGTCTAGCTACGGCCAAACAGATGCGCGATGATGGTCACTCCGCTCGCGACATTGTGAAGTACCTGGGCGTCAGCCGCGCCACCGTCTACCGCTACTTCTCTGAAGAGGTTGCAGTGTAGGCGAATGGCGATGCGAAGGGAAACCGCTACTACGTCCCGCCGAAGGACGACCCACTACGTGCAGCCAACATTCTGCGTGCCGCTGCGGGCCTCGTACTGTTTCATCGAAATCGGTTACACCGCAATGGAATTGAGCGACGATCACGTTACCAGGCACCTAGCCCGACTCGGCCGGCACTGCCGAGAGGAACGGCTACAGCCGCTGCGGGGCCATCGTTTGGTCTTAATGCCGTAGTCGTCGCATCTTGGACACCCTCTTGTCGGAGGGAGAGAGGAAACTCCCCTCATGAAATCCGTCCAGCAAGGACGAATCCTCACAGGTCAGGAGTCAACCAAACTTGGGGCCTGTCCGCCTTTTCCAGGGGATGTTTAACGGCCGGGGTCGGGCACATCCCAGGTCAGCGCTGCGACTGGGTCGATGACACCATAGCCAATCTGGTTGTTCACCCCACCAGCAGGTGGTCTCGCGGTGCGGATCAACCGGTTGATTATCTGGTGCGACGACAGCTGCGGATACGTGGCACGCACCAGTCCCGCTACTCCGGAGACGATCGCGGTCGCGAAGCTGGTGCCGGCTGGTAGCAGCAATGAGTTGTCTGGACCATCAACCGCATTGATCAGATTCTGGTCCCGCGGGGATAAGCCGACGACGTCAGTGCCTGGTGCGGCGATCGACACCCACGGCCCGGCCACACTCATGTTGGTCAGTGGCGCCCCGGTGGAATCTACCGCGCCTACCGTCAGGACGTAGTCGTTCAACCAGGACGGCGTAACCACGGTTGTCAACCCGCTCCAGTCGCGGCGATCGCCGGGCTGCACCGGGTCGAAGGTCGGGTTCTGCTTGCAGTCCTTCTTACTGGTGTCGCCGGCAGCCGCAACGATGACGACGTTCTTATCGACGGCGGCGTAGCGAACCGCCGCGCCGAGCGAGCGCTGATCGGCGATGTTGCGCACGCTCATGCACAACACATTGGAGATGTTGATCACCGAAGCGCCCATGTTGGCGGCGTGCACGATCGCCCGCGCCATGGTCTCGACATCGTCGATTGTCGCGCGGGCCCGTGGATCGGGGCCGCCGGTGGGTGAATCCCTTGGGCCGAACGCCTGGCTAGATTGGCGAATCGAAATTAAATCCATATCTGGAGCCACCCCGCTGAAAGCGTCCAGACCTCGTTGCGGTGGTAGTGCCGGTGCTGCGGCAATCATCGACGCCACTATCGTGCCATGGGCGTCGCAGTCGGACAGCCCATCACCGCCTGCCATCGCATAGTCACCACCGCCAACCAGGTGCGGGAATCTTGGGTGGGGACTGACCCCAGTGTCAATGACGGCAACCTTTACTCCGCCCCCGCGGCCAAAAGCCCATGCTTCAGCCAAGTTGAGCATTTCCATGTATTTCGGCTGCACACGAAAGTCGGTGCCCGGCAAAACTCCAACTTCGGTGCAGTACGCAAACTGCCGCATAGGCTCCGCAGGCGCCGGCGGGCCATCGGGCGGTAGAGCGCCGGGATCGATGTTGGGCGGACTGAGCGCGTTGCCTGGTGCTAAGGTCGTGGGTGGTGCACCCGCGCGTGTGAGCATAGGGCCGGGTGCTAGTAGTCGCAACGCCACCCAGGGCGCTGGGCTGGGTGTAGAAGTTAATCCCAGGGCCGTACGAGCCTCGCGGGTGTCGTCAACGCCGGATCGCACACCGGAATTAGAAAGCCACCATAGCGATTCAGTCGTCACCGCGCCCGGATTATTGCCGGTGACCGCGACGAAGTTGGCATACTCGGAGCCGAAATAGACGCGGTCGGCTTCGTCGCCGGAGTTATCCGTCTTCGCAAGCGATACCACCTTCTTCGTGTCACGCACCGGAACAGTGGACCCCGACACCACCTGCACGCGAGCCCTACTCTTGCCGGAGGGCCTTTCCCACCACCAGCAAGTAGTGGGGTTTTGCTCCACCTTGACCACGTTGAGCGGACTGTCGGGATAGGCCGACAGATCTAACGCCTGGACCACCGGCATCTTGGCCAACGTCGCAGGCGCCACCACCACTGGCGAACTGCCTCCCGGCGTGGCCGCGTTCTGCATGATTTGCGCCACGGTCGGCGTAATGGTTTGCACGCCATCGGACAAGACCAACGAATATTCTCGGGCACCACTAATTTGCGGTGTGACGAGCACGGCTCCTACTGGCGCCGGCGCTCCGGAGAACTTCGCCGGACTGCCAGCATCAGGCACCTCTGGCACTACCAGTTCCGGCCCCACCGGCAAGGCATCATAGAGTGCGCGGCTCATCGGCCGCGCCTGCTTGACCTCTTCAGGCGTCAAGCCCAAAGGCAACAGCACTGCCAGGTTCGCCGCATCAATGCGTGACCGGCGTCCCTCCCGGACAACCCACCCATCGCCACCGTGGCTCAGCACCACCGCGTCAGAGCCGTCGAGTACGCGCCGACGATCCGACAGATCTGGGGTGCCATCGATTACCGTCACCACCACCGGGGATGGCGCCTCCCCGATCGGAGTCGCGGTCACCGTGTCGCAGACCAGCCATGACGATGTCCCAGGACTTGTCGCGGAATATGAAGGCGCGCCCCTGCGCTCCTTCGGAGCGATCAGGTAGCCAATGACGCCGATGACGGCGACCACCACCATTACTGCCGTCCCGAGGAAGACCCGTGAACGCACGCGCCGCTTCTGCTTCACGGCCGACGAGCGCGGGTCATTGTCTGATGGCGACCGCGGGGTAGGTCGCGGCAGAGTTCGTTTCGCTCCCTTCCAGCTGTTTGGCCCCGACCGTGCGGATGCGCCGTCCGGTTCCCGAATTACGGCTAATGTGGGCGATTCCCCGAGATGCGCAGCGACGGTGGCACTGAGCTCTTTGCTGTAATCCGTGTCTTTGTCCGTCTCTGTGGCGACCCTAGCGCTGAGGGCTTTCGCGAAGGCTTGGCACCGACCGAAACGGTGGGTGGGATCTTTGGCCAGAGCTGTGGCAAAAACGTGGTTGAGGTGCGCTAAGTCTGGGCGCCGGTCGCTAAGTGCAGGGGGGGTGGCATTCAAATGTTGGCCGATGACCGCAATTGGGTTGGGATGCTCAAACGGCGGAGCACCGGTGAGAAGGTGAAAAGCTGTGGCAGCCAACGCGTACTGGTCGGCGCGACCATCGATGTCTGCACCCATCAACTGCTCGGGCGCGGCGTAGGCCAGTGTGCCTACGGTGAAGTTGGTTGCGGTAAGTCCACTTATGTCGCCGAGTGGCCGTGCAATACCGAAGTCGGCCAACAGGATGCGTGGCCCACCGTCCTCGGGCTCGCTGAGCAAGATATTGGCGGGTTTGACATCGCGATGCAACAGTCCGCGTTTGTGGGCGTAGTCCAGTGCGTCAGCAACAGCGGTGACTATGGCGCAGACGTCCTGCATCGGCATACCGGCCGGGTGGCGGCTTTTCACCAGTCGCCCGGCGTCGGTGCCGTCGACGTAGTCCATCGAAATCCACAGCTGGCCTTCAAACTCGCCGCGATCATGTACGCCGACGATGTTCGGGTGCCACAGCGTCGCGGCCAAGTTTGCCTCGCGGTGGAATCTTTCACGGAATTCGTTGTCCGTTGTTATTGCCGCGGACATGACTTTCAAGGCGTCGCGCCGTGGCAGCCTAGGATGCTGACCGAGATAGACCTCGGCCATGCCGCCAGAACCCAGCATTTGCAGGATGGTGTAACCCGCGAAGGTTTCCCCCGCGCTCAGTGGCATGAGGTGCATCCTAAGCAGTAGGAAGCGACCGAGGGATTCGAATCGAATTTAGCTTCCAAGCTCCCTCAGTTCGCAAACCACAGCGATGTACTGGCGGCGGCAGTCCTCAAGGTAACAGCGGTGAGCAGCTTTGAGACATGGCAGGAACAGTTGTGGCGGCCCCTGCGCAGCTCGCAGCGGTGAATGGGTGGGTGCGCGTCTACCAACATTCGGGTTCGTAATATCTTGTATGGACTTCGCACAAAGGCTGTTGCGAGCCAAGAAACGAACGCACGCCGCCAATAGCGACAACCTTCTAGCGAGTCTCTGATGACCAGAAGAAGGCGGCTGGCCGCTGTCGGCGGCGGCTGAAAATTGACCCCCCGGCGGCAGCGCCGGGGTCAGATCTCACGTGCCGCCGACAGAAGTGACAAGATCGAGCGTCCTGGATTGGAATACACTCCGCGTCAAACTTGTTTTTTAAGGTGATGACCAAATTCGAAGGTGCTCAGCAAAGCTGCAGCGATAATGGTGGCACGCGTGTGGGGTACGTCCGTGTCAGCACAGTAGCCCAAACGTTGGAACAACAGACCTCGGCGCTCGCAGCGGCTGGTGTGTCGAAGACTTTCTCCGACACTATGTCTGGTGCTCGGGATGACCGGCCTGGTCTTGGTGCGCTGCTGGACTATGTGCGCGAGGGCGACAGCGTCGTGGTCTGGAAGCTAGACCGGCTTGGCCGCAATCTCCTTCACGTGTTGGAGACAGTCAAGGCATTGACAGACCGCGGCGTAACGCTGATCTCGACCACCGACGGCATTGACTCGTCGACTGCTGCTGGCCGCATGATGATCGGGGTTCTGGGGGCGCTTGCCGAATACGAACGCGAATTGGTCAAGGAACGCACCGCTCTCAAACGCGAGATGTCGCTTGCCAAGGGCATGAAGTTCGGGCGGCGTAGGAAGGTCATCGACCCGAACCACGTCGCCACGGCCATGAGGATGAGAGATGAGGGCCATACGGCTCGCGACATCGCGAAGTACCTGGGCGTCAGCCGCGCCACCATGTACCGCTACTTCTCTGAAGAGGTTGGGGTGTAGGTGAATAGCGATGTCGAACGTAAACCGCTATTACGTGCTGCCGAAGGACGACCCTTTGCGCGCAGTCAACATTCTGCGTGCGGCTGTTGGTCTGCCTCCGTGGGTTGACATTGCTTACAGGGCAGCTGAATTCAGCGACGATCCGCCGTTACCCGACACCTAGGCCGACTCGAGCGGCACAGCCGAGGGGAACGGCGCAAGCCGTCATTGGTCCACCGTCCGGTCTTATATGCCTGAGTCGTCGGATCTTGACCTCACTGCCCTTGTCGGTGGGAGAAAGGAAACTGCGCTTATGAAATTGACAAACGCTCAGCTCGACCGCGCCTGCGGCGTACTGCTAGCGACCGCCGCCGGTGATGCGTTGGGTGCGCCGTATGAGTTCGGCCCGCCACGTGGTCCAGGCCTTGAAGTAGCCATGGTTGGAGGCGGCGGGTTCGGCTGGGCACCCGGCGAATGGACCGACGACACCTCGATGGCCATCGCAATCGCCGAGGTAGCCGCCACGGGCATGGATCTGCGCACAGAAAAAGCGCTCGATGCCGTCGTGACGCGATGGCACGAGTGGTCCCAACGTGCCAAAGATGTGGGCATCCAGACCCGCTCAGTGCTCAGTCAAGCAGGCCGACAAGTGATCTCAGCGGCCACAGCACGCGAAGAGTCCGCCCGGCTGCATGAGCAGACGGGTCGTACCGCCGGTAACGGCTCATTAATGCGGACTGCACCGGTAGCGCTGGCTTACCTCGACGACGAGGCGGCACTGGTCGAAGCGGCCCGTGCCGTCAGCGAATTGACGCACTATGACCCCGAGGCCGGTGACGCTTCCGTCTTGTGGTGCTCCGCGATTAGGCATGCCGTCCTTTGTGGTGAGTTAGACGCTCGAATTGGCCTGCAGCACATCGACGAATTGCGCCGCGATCTTTGGGACTCGCGACTCAAAGGCGCCGAGTCGTCGACCTCGTCGGACTTCACCAACAACGGCTGGGTGGTCGAAGCCCTACAGGCAGCGTGGTGCGCCATTGCGACAACCCCTGTTCCTCAGGATGACCCGGCAGGAGGCGTTTTCCGCGCTGACCACCTGCGCCAGGCGCTCGACGCTGCAGTGCGGGGTGGGAGAGACACTGACACCGTCGCGGCTATCGCAGGCGGTTTGCTCGGCGCTGTCTATGGGGCCTCAGCGATTCCGGCAGACTGGCGTCGGGTGCTGCACGGCTGGCCTGGGATGCGAAGCCGCGATCTCGTTACGCTAGCCACCAGGATTGTGAAGGCGGACAAGCCTTTCGGCTACGCGCCATCCGGGATGACACCGGTTCGGCATCCCCACGATGATGGGGTCTGGCTCGGAGATGTTTCAGCGTTGCAGAGTGTTCCGCCGGGTGTAGAGGCTGTGGTTTCTTTGTGCCGGGTAAAAGACGAGGACTTGCCACCGGGCGTCGAGCAGATCGACATCCGATTAATCGACATCGTCGGCCCGGACGCCAACTCCAACTTGGATTTTGTGCTGACTGACACGGTGCGCGTCATCGAGCAACTGCGCGGCGAAGGCCGCAAGGTGCTCCTGCATTGTGTGGCCTGTCAGAGTCGGACACCCACGGTGGCCGCACTTTACGGAGCGCGCAAGCTTGGGATTAGTGGGGCGTTGGCGCTTCAACAGGTGACTGCAGTGTTGCCAGACGCGTGGCCGAACAGTGACTTTCGAGCGGCGATTGGGCGATTGGCGCCATAACTTGCCCGATGTGAAACACGCACTGCCCCCGCCGGGGGTCGACTAACCACCTGCTCGCGGCTGGTTGCCCCCAATGGGGGCACCACACTCAGCGGGCCGCGCATTACTGCTTGCCCCCGACGGGGGCGCCTCCCCCTGCCTACGCAGGCCGGCGTTACTGCTGCCCCCAAGGGGGGCGTCTCGAGTGCCGGGCGGCGCAGATCCGACGGTTTGTCGGAGCGCCGCGTTAACTTATGGCGATGCGCTGGTTTGCCCGTCCCGAAAACAACGCCCTCCAACTCAGGGTGGCGCCACGGCTGGCTTCGTGGAACAAGGCCGGCGATCCAGACCAAGTTCGACTGCGGGCGTATCTGGATGACACCGAAGCGCTTCTCGCTGCCGCACGCATCGACGGCCCATGGTCGCTCCGACTTGACGTTGGGCTTCCGGCCACCCGAGACCTACTCGACGCATCTGACCTCGACAACTTTGCGTACCCACTCGCCTACCACCTGAGGGACCCTGGCCTGGTGTCGGTGTGGTGCACAAAGGAGACCAGCGAGCAGTCGTTTGTGCGCATCGACGCTGCCAGGGAGGTTGCGCCGCCGTCGACAGGCGTGCTGGTCGCGACAACAACAGCGTCGGCATCGTCGGTAGCGTTCAAGGAGCAGATCTACGCCGCGGTCGCGGGCGAGTCAGAGATTCCGGCAGGCCCCGTCAGGCTGGAACTGTCGTTTGTGGTTGGTGCTCGCAGGAACTGGCTGAACCTCTGGAAGCAGACTATAGACTCGCTCGACGCAATCCTGGGACGGACCAATCCGAATCGGCGCTGGCATCCGCGCGATGGCAGGATTGTTGAGCTTGGCATGCATTTGGAGGTTGACCGCGCCGCGCGTAACGAGGTCGTAGTCGGCATCGCTGCCACCCAAGCCTTCCTCGAAGTCGGACACACCCGCGCCTGCGCGACGCAGCCCGCGCCTGTGGCGGCCGGACCTTCAGCCCAGACGCCATCAACAACCAATTGCCGCCCGGCGGCAAGCAACTCGAGCCCTCATCCGCCGGGTGATCTGACGTCGAGGCAGACGAATGCACGTCCGCCCTTCGCCGCCGAAATCGAACGGATCCTGCTCGCCCACCAACGAACGCGCTACGCCAAGGTGCTTAGCGGGATGAAGCGCGGGCTCACCGACGCGGAAATGTCGAAGGAGGCCGGCGCCGCCGGTGAGCCATGTCGCGCCGAAAGCATCGCCTATATCCGCAGGCTCGTAGGTCTTGTCCTGGATGACGAGCTTGTACCCGCACCGTCCGACGCTGTGAACCAGGCCGCGATCTACCGGGAGCTTCTAAACTACCGGCTGACTCCTGAGCTGCTTCAGCACATCATGACCCGATTGAATCAGCTACGACAGCTCGACCCCGCCGTCAAACACACGCCCTTGGGCAGTGTGCATCTCGGCGCCGGCGACGCGCCACAATCCCGGGATTCGCAGCAGGCGTGCCCACATTGCTTTCTGACGCACAGCGGAGAGTGCTTTTAGACCGCTAGGCTCTCCGGCGCGTTCGTCCGGAAACGGCCGATGCTTCTGCGCGGTTCGTGACCACGATTGTCGCGTGATCAAGTGAGTGATCTGACGAAGAAACCCCCCCGGAGATTCAACCACGAAAGCATGGTGCTGATGGGATTTCGACGGGGCGGTGCGGGTGAACCAGCGGCGGCGCGGGTGAACGAGCCGGGCCGCGCCTGGTGGTTTGCGCTGACTTATTCCGCCGGGTAACTCGGCAGGTTTTCCCCGCTTTCTAGCGGACCTACTGACTTAATCTGGGCTCATGACTGAGAACGATCCGGTCGACTTCATCCACGACCCTGACCTCTCCATCCGTGATCTGTCCTATAGCCGCAGCCGGACCCGCCAGCTCTTGGACCTCACCAAGGGATCGTTCTTCGACATGGGCTTCGGCCCCCGGGAGGACGACGTGGCGACCCCAGAGGATCTCGACTCGGACGAGGACTGGCCCAGTGATCGCCTTGAGACCTACGTCAAGGAGAAGCCACGCGGGCCAGGATATGTGTGCGATGTCGTCTATCACAGCGAACAGCTTCCCGTGACCGTGTACGCCGTCCTGGTCAACCGCGGCCAGGGCCTTGAGGTCGCCGAACTAGAACTGTTTCGCCCGGACTGGGGCTACACCGACGGATTCGACCACTACGTGCCGCCGGAGACTCCCGAGCAGTTCGACAGCAAGGACCCGCCAGCACTGATCACCTCCGACGTCCTGCGGCGCATTCCGATCGGCGAGATCCTTGCCCGGACCCAGCGCCGCCTCGCCGACGAATCGTGGCGCACCGAAGGTGTCCAACTCATTCCCCCACCCGGGGAGGCGGGGCGCAATATGGCCGCCGACGAGCTGACCGAGGAACAGCGGCGAGCGCTTGAGAAGTCGTCGGCGATCGGAGCGCGCCGCCGCGGGCGGCCCGAGCTCAGCGACGAGCTGCTGATCGAGGTCGCCGAGGCTTACATCTGGGAGGCGGGCCGGGGCCGTGGTTCTCTCAACCGTATGGCGGAGATCTTCGACCGCCCCGAGGCAACCATTCGTGACTGGATCGCTCTGGCGCGCCGACGCGGCTACCTCGCACCGACCAAGTCGGGCCGCCGCGGAGCCGCGCCGGGTCCCAACCTCCCGACCAACGCGAAGGACACCGAAACTGCTGATCACGAAGGGGGTTTTAAGGCGAATTTGAGCCTGGAACGGCGCCGCCACATCATGCGGATGATCGAGGGCGAGGGTGTGCTGGATGCCGACCTGACGGAAGACGCACGCTTGCTCTACGTCGTCGGTGGCCTGGTGTGCAACGACGTCGGGTTTGTACGCCAATCCGATCTAGAGGCCGCTATGGGCGACCCCGCTGTGGTCGCGGCGGCCATGGAGATCCTCAACAAGGCCCACCGTCGCGCGGCGGCCCGCAACGCGTCCGGGAAGCAGAAGAAGCAGCGTCGCCGCCGCTAACCACCACGCACACCCCACTACCAACGGCCGCCAGGCCGGGAAAGGACATAGATGAGATCTTTGGTAAACGATCCACAAGGCACCGCCCTGTGGATCGAGCGCGAGGCCCGCGGCATGGACCCCATGCAGATGTTCCGCGAGTTCGTGCAGAACGGCATCGAGGCCGGCGCGACCCGCGTGGTGGTGGACGGCTTCGCCGCTGGCACCCGTAATTTTGCCCGGATCACCGACAACGGCAGCGGCATGACCGGCGAGCAACTCATCGACCGGATGTCACACCTGCACTGCGGAACCACCGCGGCCAACTACGGCGTCGGCGCGCGCATTGCATCGCTCCCGGCCAACCCCGCCGGAGTAGAGTTCGCCTGCCGCACCGCCGACGGCACCGAGACCGCGGTGATCCTGCATAAGGAGCGGGGCCAGTACGGCGTGCGGGTGTGGGACTCCACCGACGCGGAGGGCTTCCCCATCAAGATCGAGCAGTACCTGCCCGACACGTCCGTCCTGGCCCGCCTCGACGGCGAATCCAGCGGCACCGCAGTGGTCCTGCACGGCTACGGCCGGCACAACACCTGGGACAATTCGACCAGCTACCAGGTCCACAAGTTCCTGTCGCGGCGCTACTTTCGCCTCGGCGAGCGCGACGTGACAGTGTTCGTCGAGCACTGTGGGTCCCACGCCGACCGAGCCCAGCTGCGCCGAGTCGTCCCGATGGCGGAGTACCTCAACACCCACGGCGAGGACTGCGGCGACGTCGAGTTCGCCGGGGTCGCCGCGATGTCCGGGGTGATGCGGTGGTGGATCCTGCCGCCCCCCTCAGACGAGCAGAACCGGCGCTCGGCCCGCGAGGTGCTGCCCGGCGGCGTTGGCCTGCTAGTGGGCAACGAGGTGTTCGACTACTCGCGTCACTATCTCGGCGACTTCGGGGTGATCTATCCCTCGGTGCAGAGCCGGGTGGTTTTGCTCATCGAGGTGACCGGCGCCGAGCAGGACACCGCCCGCTCAGGGGTGATCCTGCCCGGTGATAGCCGCAAGACGATCCCGTGGAAGACGCTGGGCGCCTATTTCGCCGAGCACATGCCCGCGGAGATCGACGATCTTCTCTCGGAGGTCACGGTAAACCCCACCGTTCTCGACACTGAGCTGGCCAAGGCGCTGGACCCGGAGTGGTTCAAGAATCTAAGCCCGGTGCGCGTCAAGCGTAGCGGCGGCGTCGAGACCGGGGTGGGCACCGAGGTCGGCGACGCGCTGCCGAAGCGGGATCCGAAGAGTTCGGCGGAGTGCGCCGGCGGATCACAGCCCCAGAAGAAGCCAGCGCCGGAACGCAGCGCGGACGGCGACCAGCCGGCCACGCCAACTCTGAAAGTGGTAACGCCTCAGGTGGAATTCACCGACCAGGAGATCGAGCCCTACGGGATCGCGTGGTACCAGACCCAGAACAAGATCCTGATCTACGAGCAGTTCCCGCCGTACGTCCGGGAAGTGGAGCGATGGGTCCAGAAGCTGCCCGGCATGCAGCGTTCGATCATCGAGGCAGCGGTGAAGTCGGCGTTCAGCGTCGAGTACGCCGCGACGATCATTGACGCCAACGCGCAGAAGAAGTGGCAGCTGGCGCCCGAGCAGGTCGAGGAGCTGAAGACGCCCGCCGCGCTCTACGCCAAGGCGCTTGGGATGCAGTCACTGACTTCCCGGATCGAGCAGTACATCCGCGACACCGCCAAGCGGGCGTGAGGATGTTAGCTGACGTGGCCCTTAATCTACCCCGATGGAAGAGCGACGAGGGAGACGGTCCCGGCGCGGCTCGGGTGAAGCCGCCGCGGCCGGGCGAGGACACCGCGGAGGTCATGATCACCGTCAAGACCTACCCCAACCCGAGCGAAACCTACGGCGAGACCGTCTGCGTGGCAGGCGTCCGACTCGACCGCGGCCAGCCCGAGTGGATCCGCCTTTACCCGGTGAAGTTCCGCAACGCCGACTTCGACAGCCAGTTCAAGAAGTACGAGATCATCCGGGTCAACGGCACATATCACCAGGCCAACGACAACCGACCCGAATCGTTCAGACCGCGCCAGGACGAGCTAGTGCACGTGGAGCGGTTGGATACCAGCAGCAATTGGCAACGGCGGAGGATGATCCTCGACGGTCTTATCGGCGCTACCACGATGTGCGAGCTTCTCGACGCAAACCCAATTGGCGGAATGGGAAAGCCCTCACCGTCTCTCGGCCTCATCAAACCAGTTGATGTCTCGGCAATCGTGGTCGACGGCGAACCCTGGACCGCCGAGGAGCAGGCGAAGATCAACAACGCGTCAGTGCCCGACCTGTTTGGCACTTCGCTGACGCCATTGGAGCCTGCTCCGTACGCGGTCCGGTTCCGGTACCGCTGCGCCTCGGCGAACTGCAAAGGGCACGACCAAAAGGTGCTCGACTGGGAAGCTGGACAGGCAGGCAGACGGTGGCTGAAAGAATATGGCGACGCCGGTGCAAGGGAAGCGCTACTGACAAAGTGGCGCGACGAGATGCTGTCGCCAGACCGGGACTTCCACTTCTACGTTGGAAACCAGAATCGTCGTCGCCGATCGTTCTCGGTGCTTGGAGTCTGGTACCCAAAGATCGAGGACACCTTGTTTTAGACGTGCACTACGGCGGCGTTGGGGCGGGTGTTGAGGACGCGATCGACGACGACGTTCCGGTGGCACTCAGCATGGTCCTGTTCGAAGCACAGCAGCGCGACAGCGCCACCGTCCAAGAGCTCGCAGACGTGTTTGAGAGCCTCGGTTGCAGCTACGGTGTCGAGCACCTCGCGGTAGCGGTCAATGGACTTGGGCTGACCCGCACGAAACCCGGCGCGGTTGTCCTTCGGATTACCCAGGGCGCGATGGTGCACGTAATCGATACCCGCGGCGTGGAGAGCAGCGGCGAGTTTCGTCTTCGACAGCCCGGGCTTGCGACTGAGTGGCGTGAATCGTACGTCTACGAGGACCCGGACGTCCTGCTCGATCAGCTGCGCGACGAGGTCGCCAACGGTCTTGCCCTCGTAGCCGATGCTGACCAGGGTCCCTGCTGCGGTGGTCCGCGCATCGTTCGCGTGAGAGATGCCCATGATCCTATGGTGCATTACCTCCGGTGGCGCATAGGACCGAACCCCGGCTATGTTCCCCTTGCGGTCGCGTGGTGATCGAGAGCGGCCGATGAGATCGCTCTGGAAGTGGTCAATCGCCCTTAACCTGAATTCGCCCAGAACGAGCGCTGCTGAAAAAGGGAAACCTCGGCTGGAAATGCGCTGGACCGTGGCATGAGGACAGGTGCAGTTACTCTTACCCGGTGGGGATGTTCGGTCGGCTTTCGCCGCGTCAGCGGCTGCGGAGAGCGACCCAGGAATCGCTATCGGTGCCCACTTTCAGCGCTCCACCTGATTGCACACCGTGGGTGATCGGTGGCCTGTGGCCTGCCGAGTTATCGCCCGGGCACCGGGAGACTGCGACGCTTGCGGAGTATCTGAAGGTCGACCTTCAGCGGATCGCAACTTCTGCAAACGACGATCTACGAGCCATCAGCCGCGCAGGAAAGGAGTATGCGACGCGGCGTGAGGCCGAGGCGCGATTGATCGACGAGGCCCGCAACCACGCGGTACGCCGGGTGGAGTCCACCATGCGTCAACTTCGGCAGATGAGACAGCACCCGCGCCCCGAGTCAGCGCCACCACGCTCGGGGGTAGACGCCTCCGCCGAGCGCGACAGGACGCAGGTTCCGTCTGTCACCCGCGAAGCAGCACGACCGACTGACATGGACAAGACGCAGGTCATCCCCGCTGTCACCGATGGGTACCCTCAGGCCACCATGGTGCCCGGCCGCGACGACCCACAGGCGGAACAGCAGCCCGATGGCGTAGACCGCGATGGACTCGCCGACGACGCGGCCAAGCACCGGTTACGACGCGCCGACGGCTAAAGCTAGCTTCGGAGCGGGTGCGCTCTACCCGATTGCGTCCACTCGCGACCCAGCGGTCGGGCCGGGTGTCACGCTGGCTTGTCGACCGCTGTTAGCTTGACCCCAGAGCGCGGCAGGTCCGTCATCCGCAGGTCTGGTCGCCCAGCCATGGCGCGAGCGCTCACGAACATCTGGTGCACCACCGATGGCGGCAGATGACGGTCCGCATCCCGAACTGACCAAAACTCGCGCCCCGGGTGCACGTGCTCGCGCAAGTGCGCCTCGATCCTTGGCACAAGCGACGGAGGCAGAGCCAGATCCCTGGTGCCCGGAGTGGCGGTGACGCCGCCGGCAACATCTATGTCACCGACGACGTATCCAAACGCGTGGTGAAGCTACTGCCGGCTCGGCCACCAAGACCGTAGAGTGATTAAACTCCCCAACAACTTGAGCCAACACGGCCTTCCGACAAGGACATCCAATGCGTTTGACGCTCAGCTCAGCGGGTGCTGCGTTTGGTGAGCGTGCCGTCTTCGAATCGGAATCCGCCGGTGGGGCCACTGCAGTCGATTCCGCCTTTGGGCAGCGATGTGCAAGAGTAGTCGCCAACTTCAATTCGGCTCATGGGCGGCAACACCTTTCCCCCGGGCGGCCAACCTTCTGAGATGGTGTTCTTCGGTCCGTCCGGGGGGACGAGGCTGACGTGATCGGGGACGCCTTCGAAGGGGGGCATGCTGACGTGGGGGGTGTCCGGAGGAAATGGGACAGAGCATTCCACGCCGCCGGGGACTTGACTGTCGTGGCGTGGAAAGATGATGCATTTGCGCGTAATCGGTGCGGATGTGTAGATCCATTCGTAGTACCCGGGATATTGGGATAACTCGTAATCGGCGGCGTCAATGGTGTTGACGGCGACACTGAGCGTGGTGGTGGTCGTAGTTGAGGTAATTGTTCGCGTTGACAGCGGGGTTGTTGGCCCCGGTTGCGACCAGGATGGTGTCGATTCCGTGGGTGATCGCTTCGCAGCCGACTCCGCATCAGCGGACACCCATCGCTCAGCCAAAACGCCTCCGGTGATCACGAGTGCGGCGATCGCGATAGCAAGAGCAATCTGGCCGGGTTTGTCACGCTGCCGACGCGGACGGTTATCCGTCTCCTGTGCACTCTCATTGCGCACCAACGGCTTCGTCGCCTTTCCGCGCGGCCGCGGCGGCTGGTTTTTCGGCTGGCTTGTTCCGGTCCGATCCGCACCAACCTTCCCCTTCGGCGACGAGGCCGGTCGGGACACGTTCCCGGCACTCGTCCTGCCCGGCGACGGCTTCGGCGACTTTGCGCGTGGCTGCGGCGGCTGGCTTATCGGCAAGTTTGTTCCGGGTCGATCCGTGTCCACCTTCTCCTTCGGTGTCGAGGCCGGCCGGGACGCACTCTTGGGCTTACCCGTTGACGGTGCTTGGTTGTCAGCGTCAGCCTCGGTTGGGTTCGTTCCTGACACCACTGTGGTGGGCTTGGTCGCCAGCATTGCCGGGTCGTGCGTGTCGCTTCTAGGGCCGGCTCCAGAGACCCTGGCCAGCGCGAAGGCCCGGGCGAACTCTGTGCAGCTCACAAACCGGTGATCGGGTCGTTTAGCCAAGGCGACCGCCAAGACGGAATCCAGCGCGCGAAGCTCCGGATGGGTTTGTGCCAATTCGGGAGGCGTCGATGTGAGGTGTCGGCCGATGACGACGGCCGCATTGGAATGGTGAAACAGTGGCCTGCCTGCCAGCAGGTGGTAGGCCGTGGCAGCCAACGCATACTGGTCGGCCCGCCCGTCGAGTTCCTCACCTGTCAGCTGTTCTGGTGCGGCGTAGGCCACGGTGCCGACGGTGAAATTTGTCGCCGTCAGGCCGCTGATGTCGTCGAGACTGCGCGCGATCCCGAAGTCTGCTAGCACGATTCGCTGATTATTGGCGGTGATCATGATGTTAGCCGGCTTGACGTCACGGTGCAGCAGTCCGCATTCATGGGCGTAGTCAAGAGCACTGCCGATGGCGGTGATGATCTTGCTGACTTCATGGGGCGGCATACCCTGCGAAAACTGTTCACTCAGCAGATGCGCAGCATCGGAGCCGTTCACGTAGTCCATCGAGATCCATAGCTGACCATCTTGTTCGCCGCGGTCATGTACGCCCACGATGTTGGGGTGCCACAGGGTGGAGGCCAGGTCGGCCTCACGGTTAAAGCGTGCCCGAAAGTCAGCGTCGGCTGAAATTTCGGCCGCGAGGACTTTGAGCGCGTCCCTGCGTGGCAGGCGCGGATGCTCGGCAAGATAGACCTCGCCCATCCCTCCCGACCCGAGTAGGCGCACGATCCGGTAGCCGGCGAAAACGTCCCCTTCGCTCAGCGGCATACTCGGATCCTACGAACAACCGGTCGGTTCCCTTATCGCGACTGCGACATGCCAGCCCTTCACCACGGCCTCAGCGCACGTCCCCGTCAGCGAAATCATTGTCTTTGCGCCGCAACTCGCTGAGTTCGCTGAGGGACATACCCAGGTCTACGGCCAGATGAATGAGGGCTTGGTCGGCCGGTGGCATTGCCGTCGAAATGGCGTGGAGAGGAATTCATACCGATTTCAGATCGGATCTGAGACCATCACTCCGTCACTGCGGCGGCGCATATTGCGGGCAGTACGCTCGGGTTGCATCGAGCACCAATTGGCTCATGTCATGTGGTGAAAGTCCCTGTGCCTGCAGGGTGTTATTGAGATTGATCAGCGCGATCTGACGCGGGCTGACGCCGATCCCGAAGCCGCCCTGGCCGTACGCATCACAGGCTTGGTGGCCATCCGCAATCAATTGATCCGGTGGGCCTGCTACCCCGTGTGTTGCGAGGAGTTGCAGATATTGGTCGTCAGCGCTATCGGCTTGTGCGGTAGCTGCTGGTAGTAGCACCGCAATCACGATGGCGAGGATCGCTGTCTTCATATGCCTATGGTGCGCCTGTCAGGCGCCCCGCGGGAGAGACTTTTGACCTTCGCGGGCCTCGTCAGTGATGCCATCTCGCCTTATCATTTCCCACCAGAAACACCGGTTGCCGCGGTTCCCGGCATCGTCACCCAAAACCCACGCGGCCCTTGCGGTAAGGGTGGGGTCGCTGACGCTAGCGGTGATGCGGCGGTTGGTCGTCGTGGAGCCGGCCGGCCCGGATACCTACGCGCCCAGTCGGTAAGCCAGCGCCATGGCAAGGTCGCTGTGGTACTGGCGGGCATGCGGGAACCGCTCCAAGCACACGGCGATGTCGTCCTCGTGGTCCTCGTCGTCCTTCTCGGGCTGGGGGCACCAGAACGCCACCACCGTGGCCCTGGCGGCCCTTATGCCTTTCGGACCACGTGACCCACTGCCCTCGCACTGGATCACCGCCACGATCCACCGGGCCTGGGCTCCGTACTGCCGGCGCAGGGTCCGCAGGGTGAAGGTGCCGTAGATGCCGCACCTGCAGTGTTCGCCGGGAGCCTCGTGGGGTGGGACACCTTCTTCGGTCGGGGCGAGGCAGGTCGCCGTGCATTGACCTTGCTCGTCCCAGTGACCGGCATCCATCACCACCGACTGCGGTTGGCCGCCCCGGATCACGAAGGTTCTCAGCGCGTAGACGACATCCACCAACTCGCCGACCTCGTTGCCGAAGGGGTGCTCGTCGGTCATTTGGCCTGCTCCTGATCAGGTGTTTGAGGTGTAATGGGTGTAACGGGCTTCGGCAGCGGATAGCGCCGCCACAGGTTGGGGAAGGGGGCGTAGCGATAGCCCCTGGCGTTCTCGCCGTTCTTGCCGCCGCGGCGGAACTGCTCGGGTGCTACCCCGAAGGTGTGCAGCTCGTTCCGCAGTTTGACGCCGGTGAGCTTGGCCCATCGCTCATCCACCTCGACCAGACCGGCGAGGATCTCCGCGGTGTAGAGGTCGATCCAGTGGTGCTTGGCGTACACCGGCTTGAGGTCGTTGAGCAGCAGCACTCGCTCGCTGGGTGCCTTGGCCAAACCCGCTACACCTGTTACAGCCGCTACACGTGCCCGATCCCGCCACTGACCACCGGCCAGATCGCCGATGACGACCACCGGCTCCCACAGGTCGGCATCACGGTCCTCAACGCCCTCGGGCATCTCGGGCTCGTAATTCGCAGCCTCCTCAGCGATGAGCTCCGTCCAGCAGGCTAGGGCATTGCGAAGCGGCTCAGCCTCTTTCGGGCTGCGGCGTTTGTTCCACCGCTTCACCTTCTCCTCGGCCGCCCGCTTCTGCATCTGGATCACGATGGACCGGGTCCGGATCGTGGAGGGCACCTGGTTGATGTCCATCTTCCCGGCGATAGCCATCGGGCCGTAGACCACGAAGTCGGACGCCTCGTACCTCCCATCGACCCGGACAGTCTTCGTGACGGCGCCGCCCCGCTCGAATCCAGAGTCGATGATCTGACGCATGTCCTCATCGCTGCGGCCCTCACCGAACCGTGTGTCCATCTCATCCAGAAGCAGCGCCGGCTGACTGCCGTTGATCCTGCGCTGTTTCTCGATGGAGTAGGTAGCCGCCGCCGCCGTCATCCTGTCGGATCGCTTCGCATTGGGCACCAGGTGCTCGGTCACCGTCATCGCCCGCGTCTTGCCACAGCCCGACTCAGGGCTGATGAACAGCAGTCGCGGAGTGTAGTACCAGCACGGCATCAGGTAGGTGTGTGCCGCCCACAGCACGTTGGCCCAGCGGTACACGTCGTCATAGGCCACGTAACAGGCAGCGAAATCGTCGCAGAGGTCCAGCACGGCCGCGCCCTCTTCCCGGGTGAGGTCGTACTTCACGTCCCGGCGTAGCAGATCCTCAAGCTGCGCCTGCAGATCACCGATGAGCTGGTACACGTTCGGGCTCCGTGGTCGGCTGGGGCGCCGGAGTGGGTGTGGGGACTGGCGTGGCACGACGCCGGCGGGCGGGCAGCGGCGCTGGGATAATTTCGATCCTGCGCTGGGGTTCTCCCGTCTCGCCCATGACGGCGATCACCAGACGCTCTCGGGTTATCGTCTTTATCGACGTCCAGCGACGGCGGCAGGATGGTTCGGCGACCTTGACCACTGGCTCACGCCTCCCCGGCCATGAGAGCGTCCAGCTCATTCAAATCAACCCGCAGCAATCGCTGCCCGTTGCGGTAGCCATGGATCTTGCCGTCGTCGATCAACTTTCGGATCGTGGCCGGGTGCACGTCCAGGTAGGCGGCGGCGGCGTTGATCCGAGCGAAGCGGTGTTCTCGCTCGGGTGAGGAACAGAATTTGCTGTTTGGCATGCCAAACCTCCACAGGTCAAAACACTGTGGAAGCGGCTAGCCCCAGGACGGAGGCACCTGCCCTCAGGCTGTCACGGCGCCCAGCGCCGGGGCGGACGTCCTACTAAATGACGGCGCAGCTCTCGTGAAAGCCTCCCGCTCGTGGGAGCGGGCTGGTGACAACTATACGCAAGACTCGCCAACAACGTCTGAAAACGTCAACGGCCGTCGGTCGTTTGCTGAGCAGAGCAGCGATTTCGCGATTCCGGCCTTGGGCGGCGTGCTGATACCGGAGGGCCGCTTGGGGTGGTGCAAAATCAATCGTGCTCGCCAAAGGACGGATCGCCAACCGTCCGCAGTACAGCTTCATTAGCCAACAGAACCAACAAGCTGACCTGCCGGTTGCTTGAACAGTCAACGCAGCTTCGGGATGGCGAACACCGGGAAAAGCGGACTGTAAATCCGTCAGCCACGCTCTCGGTCGGGGAGCTTCAGCGAGGCGAGCTCGATGGTGCCTGGCGGCCATACCAGGTGAGGGCTGGAAATCGCCTTAAGTCGGGAATGTCTTCCTGATACTTCGAGAGGTGGCTGCCTCCCACCGAGTGATAGTCGGCACCAGGGCTTTAGGCGGCTAAGTCGCGCAGGCTGCCAGAGTTAAGGCTGGCCGGGTGGCGTACCGCTGCCGCCATGTCCCGTGTTGCCCGAAATGCCGCTACCCGACGGGAACCCCGTCGGACCCACGGGAAGGCCGGCCCCTCCGGCGCCCGGGGTTCCTGGGGGGCCGCCAATTCCGCCCCTGGCTCCGTTACCGCCTGCGCCGCTCACCGAAGAGCCGCCGTCACCGCCGTTGCCGCCTGCGCCGCCAATGCCTGGCGTTCCACCTCTGCCGCCCGGAGTGTTTCCGGAGATGCTGCTGCCGCCGGCGCCTCCGTTGCCGCCTTGGCCCCCATTTCCGGCGGCTCCGCCATTGCCGCCGTGGCCAGATCCCAGGGCGGCGCCGCCTGTACCGCCGTAGCCTCCGACTCCGCCGTTCCCGCCGAAACCACCGCTGGCGAGCGTGCTTGAAGTGAAGAAGTCGGAGTTTCCTCCGGTTGCGCCGTCACCACCTCGGCCACCCATGCTGCCGGCTCCGCCATCTCCGCCGTTGCCTGAACCTGTGGCCGCGCCACCGGCACCGCCGACTCCGCCGAATCCACCTTCACCGCCGAAACCTCCGTAAGAGCCATTATCTGCGCCCTTCCCACCTGTCCCGGCGGTTCCCGCTGTTCCACCCATTCCGCCATTGCCTGTGCCGTTGCCGATGCCGCCAGCACCGCCATTGCCGGCGGCGCCGCCCATGCCGCCTCTGCCGACGAAGGTTCCGGTGGAGTCAGCGCCTTTGCTTCCATTCCCGCCGGTGCCGCCGACGCCGCCGTCCCCGTTCCTACCTGTGCTGCCTGTCCCGAGTGCTGCGCCGCCGTCGCCACCGGTGCCGCCGATACCGCCAGTACCGCCCGCGCCTCCGTTTCCTGGGGTGGAGATGGGGCCGAGGGCGCTCGCACCACCGTCGCCTCCGGTACCGCCAGTGCCGCCGACTCCGCCATGGCCGCCGTTGGCTGAACCGAGACCGGAGCCGCCCGCTCCGCCATGGCCGCCGTGGCCGCCGGCGGTTCCTTGGCCTCCATTGCCGTTAGTGCTTGTGCCAGGGGCACCCTGTGTGCCGTTACCGCCTTGGGCGCCTTGTCCGCCTTGTCCGCCTACAGCGTCTGTTCCGGCAGTGCCTCCCGTTCCGCCGTGACCGGCGACGCCACCCATTCCGCCGGTACCCCCACGTCCACCATCGCCTCCGGTACCTGCGCCCGTCCCGGTGTCGTCGGCGCCGGTGCCGCCCTTGCCGCCGCCTCCGGCTTGGCCGCCGGCGCCGCCGGTGCCGTTTGTGCCACCCGTTCCGCCGGTACCCGTGTTTCCTCCATCGCCGCCGCTACCACCGGCGCCGCCGTCACCGCCGTTGCCGCCAGTGCCGAGACCGGTGCCGGTGTTGGCGGAACCGGCACTGCCTTGACCACCGTCGCCACCACGGCCACCTGTCCCGCCGTCGCCGTTGATGCCGCCGTTGCCAGCACCGCCGTCGCCGCCATGGCCGCCGTGGCCGCCCGGGGTCCCGGATCCACCGACGGCCGCCGAGCCAGCAGGTGTACCGGTCTGCATGCCGGCCCCGCCGTCGCCTCCTGTACCTCCGGTCCCGCCGGTGCCCGAGGCACCTGTGCCATCGCCACCAGTTCCAGCGGCGCCGCCGGTACCACCGTGGCCACCCGTGCCGGCGCCCAACCCGTTGTCTGCGGCACCAGTGCCACCGTGGCCACCTTCCCCGCCGTTGCCGCCAGTGCCACCAATTCCATTGGTGCCGCTCACCCCGTTCTGACCGAACAATGATGAGGCGCGACCCCCTGCCCCGCCGACCCCACCGGCACCCCCTGAACCGCCGGCGCCACCGTCACCTCCGTCGCCGCCGATGCCATTAGATACGCCGGCCACTCCAATCCCACCGTTACTGCCTGTGCCACCGGTACCCCCGGTACCACCCTGGCCGCCCTGTCCGCCAATGCCGCCGTTACCGAACAACCAGCCGCCCGCGCCGCCTGCGCCACCGGCACCGCCAACACCACCGGTACCGCCGGATGCGCCGGTGAAAGAACCCCCAGAAGCGCCGAGCGTTCCGGTTCCGCCAGCGCCGCCGGTCCCACCGTTGCCGAACAGACCTGCGTCGCCGCCTCGCCCTCCTGTCTGACCGGCCGCACCTGATCCGCCGTTTCCGCCGTTGCCGAACAGGATCCCGCCGGCCCCGCCGTTCTGGCCCGTTCCCGCCACGCCATCGGTGCCGTCACCGATTAACGGACGTCCCAGCAACGCCTCGGTGGGCGCGTTGAGCAGCGCGAGCAGGGGGTTCGCGTTTGCAGCCTCCGCGGTCCCGTACGCCCCAGAAGCCCCGCTGAGTAGCTGCACAAACTGTCCATGGAAGGCCTCGGCTTGACGGCTGAGCACCTGATACTCCTGCCCGTGCAGACCGAACAGTGTCGCGACTGCCGTCGATACCTCGTCGGCTGCGGCGGCAAGGGGCTGCGTTGTCGCGAAGGCCGCTGCTCGAGATGCTTCGTTGATCGTCGAGCCGATCCCGGTCAACTCCGTCGTTGCGGTCGCCAGCAAATCCGGCGATACAAACACGAATGACACCCCGATACCCCCCGGCCGTAGCAGTTTGGCGCCTTAACGATTCTCTTAGGCGGCCGATCGTATCGTCGCCGCGCTGCCAACTGCGCCGGTTTAGTCCGTTTGCCCGAAACTAATTGGCCCGGCGGAAACGAACTTTCGGTCCACGAATCTCCGGTTCGCTCCGTGGATACAATGCGCCTGAGGCGGTTTGTCAGCTCCGGGCAATAAGCTAACGCAGCTTCGGTTCCGTGGAGCGGTCGGAGGCGCTGGTAATACCGGACCAGCTTCAGGCAAAGCTCGCACCTTGGGCCAAGACGCTCTTGACGCCGTCAAGACCCGAAACCATAACCGCAGGTAACGAGCGGGACCGAAATGGAACGAAACGGAACAAAACGCCAGGTAAACTTGTATTTTGCCTGGTCAGGAGAGGGGTTCGAGTCCCCTTAGCTCCACAAATTTGACCACTCTCTCTTTTGTTCTCACCGCTTGCCGCTATAGCGTCGCGGCATGGTGGCTGCCCGTCGGCAGAAATCCCACCCCGCTAGAGGTTCCGTAGCCACCGAGCGCCACCACCGATTGGGTATTTCGGCCCCTGCCGCACGCGCGGTGGGAAACCGCAACATTGCATGACCGACGCCAGCAGGCGTTTGCCGTATGTGGTTTTTGTGGGGCTGAGGGGTTGGACACCATGTCGTTTGTGAGCGTGGCACCAGAGTTCGTTGGTGCGGCTGCGCAGAATTTGGCCAGTTTGGGCTCGGAGCTTCAGGCTGCCACCGCGGCGGCGTCGGGCTCGACGACGTCGGTACTGGCGGCGGGTGCGGACGAGGTTTCGGCTGCGGTCTCCGCGTTGTTCGGCGCCTACGGCCAGCAGTACCAGGCGCTCAGCGCGCAGGCGGCGCTGTTTCATGAGCAATTCGTCCAGGCGTTGACGTCGGGAGCGGGGGCGTATGCCACCGCGGAGGCGGCCAGTGCGGCGGCCGTCGCGGACCCGCTGACGAGCATCGTCGGTCAAATCCAAGCCACCGGGTTGTTCAATTACGACCCGGTCAAGATGCTGACGGGGCGCCCGCTGTTCGGCAACGGAGCCGACGGGGCGCCGGGAACCGGGCAAAGCGGCGGCGACGGCGGGTGGCTGATAGGCAACGGCGGCAACGGGGGGTCCGGCGCGCTCGGGAAGGCCGGTGGGAACGGCGGATCGGCGGGGCTGTGGGGCCACGGTGGTGACGGCGGGGCGGGCGGAAACGGCAAACCCATCTCCAGCACCGCAGGCGGAAACGGTGGGGCAGGAGGGGCCAACGGGTGGCTCGGCGGTGGTCCAGCCGGAGCAGGAGGGGCCGGCGGCAATGGCATCACCGGACCGTTCGGGGGTGGCGGGCAGGGTGGGAACGGAGGGACCGGCGGGGCCAACCGGCAGCTGTTTTCCCTGTTCGGCGGTTCCGGCGGAGCTGGAGGGGCCGGCGGGGCAGGCGGGTACGGCGGAACTCTGCCCCCTGGCCAAGTGATCGGAGCCGGTGCGAATGGCGGGCACGGCGGGCATGGCGGTAACGGTGGGGCCGGCGGCACCAACCAAGCCC
>NZ_LQOY01000143.1 GCF_002101675.1 Mycobacterium gordonae
GACACCCCCGCCCAACGCTTAGCAGCCCTGCTCGATCAAGCCGCCTAACCGCGTTGCACTAACCACTTGACATTGAGGCCGAAAAATCGCGCTCAGTTCACGTTCGGCGTGCCGGCGCCGTCAGATCCAGCCGCGGGCGAACGTCAGGAGGGCGTCGTTCTCTTCCGGTGCGCCGATCGTGACGCGGACGCCGTCGGCGCCGTACTGCCGCACCACGATCAACGCGTCGGCGGCCTGCTCGACGAAGTCGCTGGTGCGAGGGCCCAACGGCAACCAGACGAAGTTGGCCTGTGACGCCGGCAGCTCGAAACCGGCCTCGCGCAACGCCGCGCTGACGCGACCGCGTTCGGCGACCACCGCGTCGGTGCGTTCCAGCAGTTCGTCGGCAGCCTGCAGCGACGCGATGGCGGCTGCCTGCGAGACGCTCGTCGCGGTGAACGGGACATAGACCTTGTCGAGTGCGGTGATCACCTGGGGATGCCCCACGGCGTACCCGATCCGCAGGCCCGCCAGGCCGTACGCCTTGGAAAAGGTGCGCAGCACCACGACGTTGTCGTGGGCGCGGACCAGGCCCAGGCTGTCGGGCGCCATGCCGTCGCGGACGTACTCGACGTAGGCCTCGTCGATGACGATGAGGATGTCCGGCGGTACGGCGTCGACGAAGCGGGTCAAAGCCTCGGGATCAACGACGGTCGAAGTCGGATTGTTGGGGTTGCAGACGAAGATCAGCCGGGTGCGGTCGGTGACCGCGTCCAGCATCGCGTCGAGGTCGTAGGTGTGGTCGCGCAGCGGTATCTGGACCGCGGTGGCGCCGGCGACCTGGACCTGCGGCGCGTACAGCTCGAAGCTGCGCCACCCGAAGATCACTTCGTCGCCCCCGGAAGCGGTGATCTGCACGAGTTGCTGACACAGGCTGACCGAACCGCAGCCGACTGCGACGTGCGCGGGCGTGAAGCCGCCACCCAGGTGTTCGGCCAACGCGACTTTCAGCCGCACGCAGCCGTTGTCCGGGTAGCGGTTGATCAGGTCGGTCGCGTTCTGGATCGCGGCCCGGACGCTGGGCAGCGGTCCGAAAACGGTTTCGTTGCTCGCCAGCTTGATGGCGCCGGGCACGGTCTTGCCGGGAACGTAGACGGGCAGCCCGGCCAGCGCGGGCCGCAGGCGGGCGGTCACTTCGACAGCATATGTTGCGGCTGTGTACGCTATGCCTCCGGCGGCTTCGGTATCCGGGGTCGGGTACCCTTTGGAAGGCCATGGAGGCGTGCCAGAGCGGCCGAATGGGGCTCACTGCTAATGAGTTGTTCCCCTCAAAGGGAACCGGAGGTTCAAATCCTCTCGCCTCCGCCACGCAACACCTGCTAGACCACAACTGAAGACCGGCGCCCGTAGCTCAACGGATAGAGCATCTGACTACGGATCAGAAGGTTAGGGGTTCGAATCCCTTCGGGCGCGCTCTCTGCCAGCGGAAACAGGCCCAAGACCCCGGGGCGACACGCCCGCAGCCGATACTTTCCTGATACTTTCAGTCTCCACTTTCCTGACCAGCGAATTTGTCCAGCACCGCCCGCACGTCCGGGCCGCGGGTCTGCCGCTGCAAGTAGTGCGCCTCGGTCGTGGCTAGCTTCGCGTGAGAAAGCTGCTGCTGAGCAAGCGCCGGGCCCATTGCGTCCCGGACGACTGAGGCCACTGTGCGCCGGAACGAATGCGGCGTGATCCACGCCAGATCCTCCGGGAGCGCCGCCCGCAGTGTCCGCCGCATGTTGGCCAGGCTCACCCACGTGCCCTCTCGGCTTGTGAAGACAGGGCCGTCCATGCCCGACTCGGCAACCAGTCCGGTTAGCACCTCAACCCCGAACCGGGGTAGCACCACCGTGTGCGGCGGAGCACCACCCTTACGCTCATCCTGGCGGTGCAGCGGCCTGCCGGCGATGCGGCCGTGATCGACCAGGGTTCCCGCGATCGTGACAGTCGGAGGATCCGCCAGAAGGTCGACGTCGGTCCAACGCAGCGCCAAGACCTCGTTGGGTCGCGCGCCGGTGGCCGCCAGCAAGTCGACGAACGCCGGCAGCAGGCGACCTCGCCGCGGCCCCGGGCCCGTCCGTTCCACGTACGACCGGACGGCGGTGCGCACCCGCTCGAACTCGGCGGGCGTCGCTGCCCGGGCAGCCTTCCGGGTCGTCTTGACCGTCTGGGTTTCTCGCAGCGGATTGACCGACAGGACCTCGTGACGCACAACCATCCCGTACATGCCGGCCAAGATCATCTGCAGCCGCTTCGCCTGCGTCGTGGCACCCATCTCCTGGAGTCGAGCGTTCGCACGGCCCGTACCCAGCTCTGCGACCCGCAGCGCGCCGAGCTGGTCGGCACCGTGCTTTGCCCACACCTGCCGGTACTGAGTGACCGTCTGATCGGAAACACCATCAACGATGCCCTTCGATTCGATCCACAGCTCAAACAACTCGGCCAACGTCGTTCGCTCGGTCAACAACTGCCCCGAAAGCGGTGCGCGCCGCACCGACAGGTGCCGCTGCAAGATGCGCCGCGCATCCTCTGCGGACTTGGCGCTTGAACGCTCGACCCGGCGACGCTTGCCGTCAGCATCCCTTACATAGGTGGACGCGAAATACGTTCCACCGCGAGACCATTCAGTGATGCGACCGTGGTCACCTGGCGCAAGTCGCTGCCTAGGCACGGCCGTCCCCGCCGACGCCGTTATCGATGGCCCGGTCGATCATCTCGCTTAGCTGGCTAACCTGTTCGCGAATCTCCCGCAGTCCGTGCGCCCCTTCGCGCCGCATAGCTGCAAGCAAAGACGCAGTGTGCCTTGAGTATTCCTCGCGGAGGACACCACGCAGACGCCCCGAAAACCAGGCCGCCGCGACTTGTGGAGCTACTTTCTGTCCCGGAAGAACCTCCACCCGAAGGTCGGCAGAGTCGCCATAGGGGCCGGGGTACAGAAGCACCAGCGGGGCCGTGTTCAATGCATCGGCCAAGACCATGAGTTCGCCAAGGTCAAAACGTGGCCGTCCATTCTCAATTTTCGTGATGGTCGTGCGATGAATTGGGAGTCCAATCTCGCCGCACCTCTGGGCCAACTGCTGCGCGGTCATGCCGAGTTCCTTCCGCCTGTCCGCTACGGCGGACCCCACCCGCTTCGCTAAGTCCCGCTGCCACTCGTCACCCGTTCGAATGTTCTCCACAACGACATTGTTGCACCAATCCAGCACCAACCTGTGCTACGTTCTCTATACCGACACGGATGTCGGCGAACGGAACCAAATCTAGGAGGTACCGGAGTGAACGATTGGAGGGCCGTCGCAGCGAAGCTATCCGTCGGCCGAAGCACAGTATTCGCGCTGTGGCAGTCAAAAGATCTTGCGTCGGTGCGGATCGGCAAGCGCCGGTTCAGCACCGACAAGCAGATCGCCGAGTACATCTCGAAGCTCGAAGGCGCTGCCTGATATGTCCACCGAAATCAGTGAAGCCCCCGGAGGTGCAACTCCGAGGGCTTCCGAACCAACCACCCAACAGGAAACGGAGAGAGGAAGTTCACCGATGATTGTACCCATTCCCGGCCCTACGCCGGTATCCCATGAATGCCGACACTGCACGGTGCGCGTCGACAGTGGCGACGTGTGCAGCTTCTGCCAGACGTACACCCCGCCAACGACCGCGGCTCATCAGTTTGACGTGCTGGTCAACCGGATCGATATCATCCGACACGACGGCAACGAGATCCTTCAGCAGCTCCCGCCGAGTGCACCGCTGTTCGCGGTCGTAGACATCGTCGCCGCGCTGAGCCACCTTCGGCTTGCCGCGATCGCGCTCGACAAAGCCACCAACACCCTTGAAGCCGCCGAGGCGGTGAACCGATGACCACCACCTTTATGCAGGCGCTGTGCTGCGTGTGCGGGAGTCTGCGGGACTGCCGACGCCCTCGCAACCACCGTCGAGAGAACTACTGGCTCGCGGGGCCGATCGATCTGGACTGGCACCGCGAGACCGGCGACCTCAAGTGCGAAGAGTGTGGCAGGATCACCACCCACGCCTTGATCCACCCAGAAGGCGACCCGCACCGCGATCACGCCGAGATGATGCAGCGGGTAGCGACCGGCAACTCACACAGTCGCTTCACCGCGAAACAGCTCGGCGAAGTAGCCGCAAAGTACCGGCAGGGCTTCCCCCGCAATCCCGAGCTGAACCACTACCACTACAACCGTGACGCCCAAGCAGCTTGGGATGCCGGTCTGCGCACCGTCAAGGCGTTGTGCGGGGAGCAGATCACGATTCACCGCGACCCATCGGGTGGTCCCGCCTCGAAGGGCAAGAACGAGCAGCACGACGACGACGGTCAGATCCGACCGCGGGAAGTCCGGGAACAGGAGTACGAGGACGAGGCGACCGGCCTGTGGTGGGAGGAACGCGACTGCGTGGACTGCCTACGGGTATGGCACCTGGAACTTCTGCGACAGCGGCGAGAAGAACTAGCCACCAGATTGACGCGGTTTCTAGGCGATCTATTGACCGACAAAGTCGGCTATCCGAAGAAGGTCGACCTGCGCACCATCGACTCACTGATTGCCGCGCTCGACACTGCACAGCACGCCAAGGTTAGGTCCGTCCGCTGATGACCTACACCGACGAGGGGGCCGGCCTTCGGGCCGGTTTCCCACCTTCCCAACAGGTGAGTTGGTACGAAACTTTCACCTATGCAACGCAAATCGCGCAACAGCACCACATATCGATCGACAGTCATCTCCCGATTCCCGGAACCCCACAATGGTGCGGAATGCCCGATGACGACGCCCGCAAAATGTTGGCTCTCATCCTCGGCGGTGTCCGTGAAGCACTTAACCACGACACCCGTCAGGAGCAGACGGCCGACGCCAGCCGCCAAATCTCCTGCGCTGCAGACTGGTCCGCTACCGCCCGACGCGTTCACCGCGGCCGCGGCACTGCCTACATACCGAGGAAGGCATCTTGAACAACGACGAGTTCTGGTCAGCCACTGACCAACTCAAGCTGATCTACCAGTGGGCGCGTGCCAGCTATGTCGCGCCCTGGGCACTGCTGTACGCCGTCCTGCTCCGCGCGATCGCCACCACCGGCGAGCACGTGATGCTCCCCGGCCCCCCGGCCCCAGCCTGTTTGAACATGGGCATCGTCCTCGTCGGCCGGTCAGGCGCCGGCAAGGGCGTCACCGACAAGCTCAGCCGCGTGGTGTGGCCCGCCGACATCCACGAGGAAGGTCTTGGCTCCGGGCAGGGCATCGCCGAATTGTTCAAGGAGCAGAAGAACCCCGAGGACCGGATCACCCGCGCGCTCATCACCGTGAGCGAGATCGACCATTTGACAGCCCTCGTCGCCGGCCAGGGCAACAACACCAGGGCCGCACTCAAGGCTGCGCTGACCGGTGATCGATTGGGCAGCAAGGGTGCATCCGCGGTCACGACAAGATCGGTGCCCGCGGACTCCTACCGGCTGTGCCTGTCGATCAGCGCGCAGTTCGGCCACACCGCCGTCCTAATGGACGACGTGTCGGGCGGAACGCCTCAACGGATGCTGTGGGGATCGGTAACCGATCCGGACATGCCCGACGAGCCCGGACCCGTCCCGGATGGCGTACTGGACACGGCGCTGCCGTCCTGGGCATTGTCAGGGGACCGGGTGCTGATGCAGTACGGCCCACCGGAAATCCGCGCCGACATCAACGCCGGACTGCTGGCCAACGGTCGCGGGATCGGCGAGGCGATCGACGGGCACCGCACGCTGACCCGGCTCAAGGTCGCTGCCGCGCTCGCGATCCTCGATCACCGGTCGGTCATAGGCGCGGCCGACTGGCAGCTGTCGGAGGTCATCATGGCCAATTCCGACGCCACCCGATGTGCGGTCATGGAGTACGACCGCCAAGCGGCCCGAGCAAAGGTTAGGGACCGGGCGATATCCCGAGCGACTGGTGAGGACTTCTACGACGCTAGCCGCCTGGAGACCGTCAAGCGCAGCATCGTGCGGATGCTGGAACGAGATGGGGAGATCAGTGAAGGTGATCTACGGCGCCGACTAGGTCGCAAGGAGAAGCGCGACCTCTTCGATCAGGCAATTAATTTGCTGGAAGCCGAGGCGGTAGTGTCGCGCCGGGATGGCGAGTACAACGGCCGAGCCTTCATATATTGGTCACCCAGGTCACCCATGACCACCGCGGTCACCCATCAAAATAGCAGGTCAGAAAGCGTGACCACCGCGGTCACCCATGACCACCCTGCGACGGTGACAGACCTCGATTCCCGCAGGTCGCACGAAACCGACGAGCCGAAGGTGTCGTGTCCGCAGTGGTTCAACAGCTACATTGCTGACCTCCAAGCAGCCGGGCACACCACCACAACCGCGTTTGCTGCAATCGAGGCAGGCATGGCCCAGGGCTACGCCAAGGGCCTGATCCGGCAGGCCGCATCCAACCACCCGGACGTACACACCCTCGATCGGAAAGGCGGCACGGCTACCTGGTCAATCACCGGCGGCCGGCCCGCCACCAAACTAGTCAGCGCCGCCGACTGGACAGCAAACTACATCGACGGTCTGGACCGCGACGGCATCACCGTGGTCAACAAGGACACGTTCCGCAAAGCAGGTGAGGCCGCCGGCTACTCGTGGACCTCACTGCGCCACGCGGCCACCGACTCGGGTCGCATCAGGTCCATTCCCAGTACCGGATCGGAAACTATCTGGCAGATCCAGGCTGAGGAGACCGCGTCGTGAAGCCGGGCCGGGCGATCTGGGCGGCGTACAGCGATACCGGCAGCCTGTCCGTGGCATGCACCAATTGCGGAGCGCAGCAGGGGCAATGGTGCACGCGCTCGGACGGCCGCGTCCGCCGCGTTCCGTGCGTCGATCGCTCGGCAGCCAGCATCAGCAGCGGAGACGGAAAACCCTACTCCGCGCGCGATTTCAGTCAACCGATTCACCAACCAGAAAGGACAACCAAATGACCGATAACCATGACATCGCCGAACCGACAGCCGAGGACTACCAGGCCGCCGCTGACGTCATCCGCGCCGAACAAGCTACGGAAGACCAGGCCATCGACGTGCCGACGGAATCGGGGCGCGACGACGACACCGGCCTGAGCCGCCGCGACCGCCGTTACCGAGAGCAGCTCAGGGCCGCTGAGGCGGAACGGGATACGTTGCGGCAGACCGTGGAAGCCATGCAACGCGCGGAAGTGGAACGCCTCGCCGCCCAGCACATCACCAAACCCGCCGCCCTATGGACAGTCGGGGTCGAGCTGACAAGTCTCATCGGCGAAGGCGGCACCGTCGACCCCGACCGCGTACTCGCAGCTGCGCAGGACGCCCGACAACAACTCGGACTCGAGGATCCACAAGCGAAGCTGCGCCGCGGACCGGTCGTGCCGCGCGAAGGCACCACCGTGCAATCCGGCGACAAGTCCAGCTCGTGGAACGACGCATTCAAGCGGTAGACTGACCAGCAGAGCCGCCCCTGGTGGGGGCACTCCCCGGAACAGCGCGGGCCGCATCCGAGACCTAAACCGTCCTCGGCTGCGGCCCCGTTCCGTTCGGCCGAGAAACCTCGAAAGCGAGTAACTCTCATGGCCACCATCACCACTACCCTGTCCGCCTCCGGATGGTCCCCCGACGTCACCGAGGTCGCACCCGGCGACGCGGTTCCCGAGGCGCTGATCCTGCAAACCTCCACCGTCGCAGGCGATGTCGAAGGCGACGCCGTCGCCGTCCACTGCGTGTACGTCGACGATGATGACGCCGGGTTCGTTCCGGAGGGTCAAACCATCAGCGAGGCCACACCAAACCTGGCCCAGTGCACCGTCTTCACCGGCAAGATCGCCCAGCTCGTCCGCCTGTCCCGCGAGCAGTACAGCCACGTCAACGTCTCAGAACAGTTATCGGTCAGCGTGTCCCGTGCGGTCACCCGCGCCGCGAACACGGCCTACGTCGCGCAGCCTGCGCCGGTCAGCCCCGCCGTCACCCCGCCCGCCGGGCTGATCCACATCCCCGGCCTGGTCGACTGCGGCACCGTCGCTGACGACCTCGACGCCCTCGTTGACGGGCTGGCAGTGCTCGCAGGGAACTACAGCGCACCGACGCACATCCTGACTGCCCCGGACGCCTGGGCAGCACTGCAGAAGCTCAAGACCGGCGACACTGCCAACACCTCGTTGCTCGGCGCGGGAACCACCGAGGCACAACGGTTCTTATTCAATCTGCCCGTGCTCGTCGACCCGGCCGTCCCCTCCGGAACCGGCATCATCATCGACCGCACCGCCATCGTGTCCGCGGTCGGCCCGGTCACCGTCGCCGTGTCCGACCAAGCCGCCTTCTCCTCCGATAGCGTCCTGATCCGCTGCACCTGGCGATTCGGCGCGAAAATCGTGCGGCCCAACCGGATCGGACTGTTCTACCTCGACGACGTCACCCACGCCTACACCGTCAGCTTCGGCGGAGCCACGAGCGGCAACGCCACCCTGACCTGGCGCGGCCGCGCCACCAGCACGATCGCGTACAACGCATCGGCCGCCACCGTCAAAGCCGCGCTCGCCGCGCTCGACGACGGCCACGACGCAGCCGACTGGACCGTCACCGGGTCGGCGGGCAACTACGTCGTCACCACCCCGGCAGGCGGCGCACTAACCGGCGACGGCACCGGACTCACCGGAGGCACCGGACTGACCATCACCTAGCCCCCAGGGGGACTCACACCCCACCTCTGCCCTCCGCGCGCCTCAGAGGCATAGGCCGGTGTGTGTGTCACCCCCCTACCCCCCCTGACTGGAAGGCGGCGGCCCAAGGATGGCTAAGCACAGGACGTTAAACGGTGCGATGTCGGCGGGTGATGCGCTTGCTGAAGCTGAGATTCGGTACAGGTTGCTAGCTGAGACGTTCGAGGAGATGCCCCAGCTGCGGGCGAACCTGAACCCTGCACTAGAGCGGGCGAAAGCCGAAATCATGCGGTTGCGTGTATCTAAGCAGACCTCGGCCGAGTCGACCAGGGACGGCAAGGTGGTCCCGTTCGATGCCAGCAGGTTCCAGAAGTCGGGGACGTAGGGGGGCTTAGGCAGGGTCGGGCCGGGTGTCAACGTCGAGCCTTTCGTCGGCGAAGGACACGCCATGACGGGTTGGAAGCCCGAGCGTGTACCTGCACCCGGCCCGCACCCTCTGCTTGCGGCTATTTCTGGTCGAGCACGAATTGTCGGAGCGACTCGGGCCATGTCCAGGCGTACTCCGGGTCTGCTTCCCACTTGGTACCTACCGGCCCGATGGGGCAGCGGGTGTCGATCAATGCTTTGACGCCGGCCGCGTCGAGTCGGTGGTTCTCGGCGGCCTGCTGAACTCGTGATCGCTGGTCGTTGTTGAGGCGGTCCCACCACTGGATCACGTGCTCGTCTAGGCCGCTCATATCTGGACGCCGAGCTGCTCGGCTTCGAGCTTCTTGACTGCTTCGTACAGGGCCGCGACGACGGCAGCGGAGTCCTTGCCGTAGTTCTTGGCGACGTCCCAAACCCCGGCTGAGATCGGGAGATCATGGGGGCGAGGGCCGGGGAGGTAGTGCGACGGCTGGCCGGAACCGCCGAACGTGGTCGTCTGAATGCTGATGTCTGTGCTCATGTCGGCGAACTGTACCGAGAGGCACTGACAAACCTGATTGGTCTCCACTTTCCTGATACAAACGCCTAGAAATCGTGGTGGCATCGCATGTACCCGAATGGACGATAGTTCGCCAAGTATATTGCGGTACAACGACTGTGGCGAACTCTGGCAGACTCAGGCGAAGGCACCAATACGCCAGAAGGTTAGGGGTTCGAATCCCTTCGGGCGCGCTCTGTGAGATCTCCCCGGCTGATAGTCGGGGATTTTTTGTTGGCCCTGTGACGGCGTGTAAAGCCATTTTACATGCGGCCCCACATCTATAACGTTGCAATAACGATTCGGTGTCTAGCAGCGATGAACCATTAGTATCTCTGAATTCCCGACGCCGAATACACGGAGAGATGCCGTCATGTCGTTCTTGTTTACACAGCCGCAATTGCTGATGGATGCGGCGACGGATTTGGCCGGTATCGGTTCGACACTCAACGCCGCCAACGCCGCGGCGGCCCTGCCCACGACCACCGTGCTGGCGGCCGGAGCCGACGACGTCTCCGCGGCCATGGCGACGGTGTTCGGGGCGCATGCCCAGCAGTACCAGGCGATGGGGGCGCAGGCGGCCAGGCTGCATGACCAGTTCGTCCAGGCGATGAACACCGCCTCCGGCGGATACGCCGACACCGAGGCGGCCAACGCGAAGCCCCTACAGCCCGCCGCGCCGGCCACCGCACCGGTTCGCGCACCGGCCAACTACTGCGACACCCCAGCGGCCACCGTGCGCGCGGGCAGGCCAGTGGGATTGCTCTCCGCCAGTCGCGGCAGTGCCGGGGCGTCCGGGGCGCCCAACCGGGTCGCCACCGGCGGCAGCGTCCGGGCGAACGCCATGGGACCCGCGGGCGCAACACCGATCGCGGGGAGAGCCACCGCCGGTGGACCCGGGGTCGTCGCGGCCGGCGCCAAACGGCCCAACAGGTCCTTCGGGGCCGGCCGACCCGGCGGCAGGGGCAACGCCAGCGACCTCCACGCCCGCTAAGCCCGCCAACCCCGCTAAGCCCGCCAAGCCCGCTAAGCCCGCGTCTCGATCATCCCCAACGCCCGCTCGAACAGATGCACCGTCGCCGCGTGCAGCTGATCGCCGACCGCCTTCTCGGCCTTGCCCGCACACGCGCGAGCCAGCGTGCCCTCGATGACGATGCCGAGCTTGAAGCAGGCCAGCACCGTGTACCACGCGATGTTCGACAGATCGCGAGAAGTGTTGGCGGCATAGCGTTCCAGCAGGTCGTCTGTGCTGGCCAAGCCGTCGGTGCCGCCCAGCGCGTGGCTGAACACGCTCGACCCGTCGTCCTGTCGCCAGGTTGCCAGCAGCCAGCCCAAGTCCAGTAGCGGGTCGCCGATGGTGCACATCTCCCAGTCCACGATCGCCACCACGTCGGGGCCGGTGCGGGAGAACATCACGTTGGCGGCGTGGTAGTCGCCGTGCATGATGCCCGGCGTCCACTGTGTCGGCCGGTGGCGCTCCAGCCAGCCCGATACCTCGACGATGCCGGGGATGTCGGGACCGGGATAGCCGTCGTACTCCTGGTAGGACTCCAGCTCCGAAAGCCAGCGCGGCACTTGGCGTTCCAAGAAGCCGTCGGGCTTGCCGAAGTCCGCCAGCCCGACGGCGACGTGGTCGACGGCCCCGAGTCTGGCCAGCGCGTCGGCCATCGACAGTCCCATGCCGTACCGCACCTCGGGGTTGCCGGCGTGCAGTGGCGGCAGGCCTTCCCCGGCGTTGAACCCGTCTATCGGCTCCATCAGGTAGAACACCGCGTCACCGAGCACGCCGGTGTCTTCGCAGGTCGCGATCAACCGCGGGTGCGGCACGTCGGATCCGGCCAGGGCGGCCAGCACGCGTGTTTCCCGCAGGATCACGCTGTTGGTGCGGGGGCGCAGGTGTCGCGGACCACGCCGCAGTACGTAGGGCCGGCCCGACCGGGTGAAGCGCAGCATGACGTTCTGCGTGCCGCCGGTCACCGCGGTCACGTCCTGCAGCGGACCCTCTCCCAGGCCCTGCTCAGTCATCCACCGGGCGACCGCGTCCAGGGCGTCCGTATCCATTGCTGTCATGCGTTGGCACGCACGGTGTACCGCACGGTTTGCGCCCAGATCATGCCGTCCCGGAACACGAACGTGTCCACGCCGTCGTCGGCCCGGGCGCCGGCGGCCGCCGCCGCCCACTCGAGGAACAGCACATCACCGGCGAAGATCTGCGACTTCAAATCCCAGTCCGCCTGGGGCAGATCGTCGAGCAGTTTGACGAACACCTGGCGGATCTCGTCGCGACCTCGCGCGACTCCGGCTGAGGTGATCACGACCGAGTCGTCGGCGTAGTCGGCGACGATTTCGTCGAGGTCCCCGGTGACGAGTGCCTTGCCGTGATGGGCGAAAACTTCCTGCGGCGTGCGTGTCATGCTGCTCCCTTGCAACCTGTAGACCCTCTGGGAAAAAGGGTAGGCGAGCGGCGCGCGGCCCCAGCGGCGGGAAGAATAGTTTGCGAAACTCACTACTTCTGGCGAGGGAGCCCGGCATGCCGCGCACTGACAACGACTCGTGGGAGATCACCCAGAGTGTCGGGTCCACCGCACTCGGTGTGGCCGCGGCCCGCGCCGCCGAAACCGAGAGCGACAACCCGCTGATCCGCGACCCGTTCGCACGGGTTTTCCTGGACGCCGTCGGTGACGGCATGTGGAGCATCTACGCCGATCCCAAGTTGCTGGCCCAGGCGTCCGAGATTGACCCGCAGGTGCGGGCTCGGGCCCAGATGCTGGTGGACTTCATGGCCACCAGGACGGCGTTCTTCGACGAGTACTTCCTGCGGGCCGCCGGCTCCGGCGTCCGGCAGGTGGTGATCCTGGCCGCCGGCCTGGACGCCCGGGCGTGGCGGCTGCCGTGGCCGGACGGCACCGTGGTCTACGAACTGGACCAGCCCAAGGTGCTGGAGTTCAAGACCGCCACCCTGGACCGACACGGCGCCACACCGACAGCGCGACTGGTCAATGTCCCGATCGATCTGCGGCAGGACTGGCCAAAAGCGTTGCAGGAGGCCGGGTTCGACCCCGGCCGGCCGTCGGCCTGGTCCGCCGAGGGGTTGGTCCGCTACCTGCCCGCCCAGGCCCAGGACTTGCTGTTCGAGCGGATCGACGCGCTCAGCGCGCCGGGCAGCTGGTTGGCCTCCAATGTCCCGGGCGAGGGCTTCATCGACCCCGATTTGGTGCGGCGCCAGCGCGAGGAGATGCAGCGCATGCGCGCGGTGGCCGCTCAACTCACGGACGCCGACATGCCCGCCGTCGAAGACCTCTGGTACGCCGAGGAACGCACCGCCCTGCCCGACTGGTTGCGCGATCGTGGCTGGGAAGCCTCCGCGGTGGACTTTCCCGGACTGATGGACCGTTATGGGCGCGATGTCGCCGACGGCGCCGAGGTTGCCATGCCCCCGACGCTGTTCGTATCCGCGCAACGGCCGAAATAGGAGATCTGACAGTATTTCCCGGCAAACCGGGGGTGACCGGATTATCGTGCGCCCATGGCATATCTCGTGGTGCTGCCGGAGATCCTGAACTCGGCCGTGACGGACCTGCGCAGCATCGGCTCGGCGCTGTCCGCGGCCAACAACGCCGCGTCGGGGCCGACGACCGCGTTACTGGCCGCCGGCGCTGATGACGTGTCGGCCGCGGTTACCGCACTGTTCGCCGGGCATGCGCGGCATTACCAGGCCTTGAGCGCTCAGGTGGGCGCCTTCCACCAGCAGTTCGTGCAGTTGGTCGGGTCGGGATCCGAGGCTTATGCGGCGGCCGAAGCGGCCAACGCCGGCGCCATGCAGCAGGCACTCGACCTGATCAACCAGCCGAGCCGGACGCTCTTCGGCCGACCCCTGATCGGTGATGGCGCCGACGGCACGGCGACCAGTCCGAACGGCACCCCGGGCGGGTTGCTGTACGGCAACGGCGGCAACGGGTATTCGCCGAGCGAGGCCGGCTTCGCCGGTGGCGCAGGCGGCTCGGCCGGACTGATCGGCAACGGCGGCCGCGGTGGCTCCGGGGGCATCAATGCAGCCGGTGGCGAAGGCGGGCGTGGCGGGTGGCTGTACGGCAACGGCGGTGCCGGCGGGCACGGCGGGGCCGGCGCTGCCGGAACCGGGGCCGCAGCGCCGGGCAGCGGCGGGGCTGGAGGTGCCGGCGGCGCGGCCGGGCTGCTCGGTAACGGTGGCGTCGGCGGTGCCGGCGGCCTCGGCGGCAGTACGGGGGTGAATATCGCGGGGTCGCAGGCGATTGGCAGCGGTGGCGCCGGCGGCGCCGGTGGGCACGGTGGCTGGTTGTACGGGAACGGCGGAACCGGTGGCGTGGGCGGCAACGCCGGCAACCCGTACCTGGACGACGGCACCACCATCATCGCCGCGACGGCGACCTCGGGTGTCGGCGGACACGGCGGTGCTGGGGGAGCAGCGGGACTGCTCGGTTCGGGCGGCGCGGGTGGTGGCGGCGGGGCCGGCGGATTCGCCGGACCGGCCAACATTTTCACCATGCCCGGCGGGTCATCGATAGAGATTACCGGCGGTAGTTCGGTGTCCTACCCAGCAAGCTCTCAAGTTGCCGGACTCGGCGGTGAGGGTGGAGCCGGTGGCGGCGGTGGTTGGTTGTATGGCCACGGCGGGGCGGGCGGAGCCGGTGGAATCGGCGGACCCGCCACCTACAGCAGCGCCGCCGGTACGTTGAAGGCCGCTTCCGGCGGGGTCGGCGGGGGAGGCGGCGCCGGCGGTGCCGCCGGACTGCTGGGCACCGGCGGAGCGGGCGGGTCCGGTGGAACCGGCGGGCTCAGCGGCGCGACCGGCCCCGGGCCCGGCGGTGCGGGCGGTCTGGGAGGCCGCGGCGGAGCCATCTACGGGGGTCGCGGACCGGTCGGTCCTGTTGGTCCCGACGGTGCCGCCGGATAACCGGGAGCGACCTGATCGGGTAACCCACGTCGTCGCTCAGTCGCGGGTGGACGCCTGAGATGGCTGCGGTCGCTCCAGGTCCTTCTTGATCGCCGCGATGGCATCCACCGGAGTCAGATTCTGACCTTGGCTGTTCTGCCCGAGCTGAGGCCAGCCTGCGCCGTCGGGCCCGCGTAACTGGTCCCAGATGTCGCGGACCTTGTTCAACAGTTCGGTCTGTTCGTCGTCGGAAAGTGCCATCAGCCATCCTTCGCTCGGTGCGATGCCGCACGCGGCGGCGAATTGTTGCGGGGTGAGTCCATTGGCGGAGTTCATGTCACAGCGGCCGAACGGCGGCGCGCCCTGCGGCAGATTCGGGCTGTAGCCGTTGCCGTCGGTGTATTGATGGGCGACCTGTCCGGGAAGATTCGGATTGGACCCGTATCCGGCCGCGACCACCCGAAGTCCGGGCGGGCGCACCCGCCACATGTTGTAAAAGTCATAAGCGTTGGCGTATCCGATGATTCGCGCCGCCGAGCCCGCATAATCAGCCAAATTCCAATACAACTGATTGATCCAGCTCGACCCGTCACCCGGTGGGTTCCCGCCGGATTCGACATCGAGCATCAACGCCACCCGCGGATGCAGACCGCCCTCGGCGTCGATCATCGAACGTACGGTGTCGGCGTTAGCCTGCCAATTGGGGCGGACGTAGGTGTAGACGATGCCGAATGTCAACCGGCCGCTGTCGATTGCGCCGCGCATCCAGGCATAGTTGCGGGCGAAATTATGGTCCCGGTAGGTGCCGTCGCTGACACGAATGGATAGCACCTGGTACGGATATGAGTCATTAACCGGCACTTGGTATTCCGAGACGTCGGCGAACAAGGTATCAGTCACCGTGCCGTATCCCCCTCCGCTGCAACCGTTTACCGGTTGCCCATGCTACAGAGGGGGACCGTCACGTCCGGCCCGGTATCCTCGCCGGTATGGCTGATCGACCCGCCACGGTCGGCGACGTGCATCGGATCGCCGCTGCCATGCCACACGTCAAGCGGCTCGAGGGGCCCAAGGGCAATTCCATTTATCAGGTGGGTGGCAAGTCGTTTGTGTTCTTCCGCACGCCCCAGCCGGATTGCGCCGATCCCGACAGCGGTGAGCGCTGGGCCGACGTGATCATGTTGTGGGTGGAGTCCGAAAGCGACAAGCTCGCGCTGACCCAGGACCCGGCATCGCCGTTCTTCAGCACTTCCCATTTCGACGGGCACCCCTCGGTGCTGGTGCGCGCCAGCCGGCTGGCCGAGATCGGCCTCACCGAATTGACCGAGCTGGTTCAGGACGCGTGGTTGTCCCGCGCCTCGAATAGGCGTGCCGCTTCCTGGCTGGCCGCCCAAGGCGCGCAAGGCTAAATCCGCGCCAACCCGTGCCGTTTTTATGTTTAGGCATGAGTGCAACGGGCAACGCTGCTGGGACGGGAATTGTTTCGGGCAACAATGGAGGTCTCTATGTATCGCGGTCGCGGAATTCTCGGGGCAATTGTTCTGGGCTGGCTGCTCATCGGAGTCCTCGCAGCCTGGCAGCGAAACTACTTCAAGGGCGAGGAAACCAGTTGTGCCTCACTGGGAACCGTAGCAGTGACGGTCATCGCGGGGCCATTGAACTACATGGGCGTAAATCCCAAAGTCAAAGACTGCCACGCGCCGAACTTGCCCCAGCCCAGTGCAATGCAATCAATCAGTTATGTCCCTGCTAGGTAAAGGAAAGTCGCCATGATTGTCGTCGGTGCTCTGTTGCTCATCCTCGGTTTTGTCTTCGGGGTGCATTTGTTGACGGTGCTTGGAGTCGTCCTGCTTGTTGTCGGTGCGGTCATGTGGGCCATGGGCTCTGTCGGCCGTCCCGTCGCCGGTAGGCGTAACTGGTACTGACCAACGGCACACCGGGAAGGTCCCGTGACCGCACTGCGGCCACGGGATCCTTTCGTTTCACAGCCGGCGCATAGGGACGGCATAGCCTCGGCCCAGTCGGGTGCGGATACTGGAACCCGTGGCGGCTCCCCGAACTGAGCGCGTGGTCATGTGCCGCGCCGACGGTCAACCGGTCACCGTGCTGGTGGTGGACGACGAACCCGTGCTGGCCGAGATGGTGTCGATGGCCCTGCGATACGAGGGATGGAATATCGCCACGGCCGGCGACGGCTCCTCGGCCATCTCCGCGGCCCGCGCCGAGCGCCCCGACGTCGTCGTCCTGGACGTGATGCTGCCGGACATGAGCGGTCTGGACGTCCTGCACCGGTTACGCCAGGAGAATCCCGGGCTGCCGGTTCTGCTGCTGACGGCCAAGGACGCCGTGGAAGACCGCATCGCCGGATTGACCGCCGGGGGAGACGATTACGTCACCAAACCGTTCAGCATCGAAGAAGTGGTGTTGCGGTTGCGCGCCCTGCTGCGCCGCACCGGCGTCACCACCGTCGACAGCGGCGCCCAACTCGTCGTCGGCGATCTCGTCCTCGACGAAGACAGCCACGAGGTGACCCGGGCCGGCGAGCCGATTTCGTTGACTTCCACCGAGTTTGAACTGCTGCGGTTCATGATGCGCAACGCCAAGCGGGTGCTGAGCAAGGCGCAGATACTGGACCGGGTATGGAGCTACGATTTCGGCGGCCGGTCCAACATCGTCGAACTCTACATCTCATACCTGCGCAAGAAGATCGACAACGGTCGCGAGCCCATGATTCATACGCTGCGCGGCGCAGGCTATGTCCTCAAGCCGGCGCGCTAGGAGCCCGCGGGTCTGGTCGCTTCGGCTGCGCCTCATCGTCGGGCAGGTCGCGATTCTCGCCGTCGTGTGTGTGGGGATCACCGCCGCAACCGAACTCGCGCTACGCCACCACCTGCTCGCCCAACTGGACAGCCAACTCAGCGGCACGTCCTACCGCTCCTCGCTGTTGTACCCCGAATCGCCTCGGCACCGCGAGCCGCGCTTCCCGAAGACGGGGCCCGGCCCCAGGTTCCTGGATGCTCCAGGCCAGCCCGCCGGCATGGTCGCGGCGGTGGTCAGCAACGGCAGCACGATCGACGCCGGTTACCTGACGAGCAGCGGCACCCGCGCCGCTTTGACGCCGACCGCCCAGCACCAACTGGAACAGATCGCCGGCAGCCGCTCGCCGGTGACGCTGAATCTCGACGGGCTCGGCCGCTACCGGGTGGTGGCCGCACCGAGCCGCAACCGGGCCGACGTGATCGTGACCGGCTTATCGATGTCCAACATCGACGCCACCGAGTTCCGGATGCTGGCCATATTCGGCGTCGTGACGCTGATCGCCATGGCCGCCGCGACGGCTGCCGGTGTGGTGACCATCCGGCGCGCGCTGGCGCCATTGCAGCGGGTTTCCCAGACCGCGACAAAAGTGGCAGACCTGCCGTTGGACCGTGGTGAGGTCGAGCTGCCGGTGCGGGTGCCCGAAGCCGATGCGAACCCGTATACCGAAGTGGGCCAACTCGGTTCGGCCCTCAACCGGATGCTCGATCACATCTCCGCGGCACTGTCGACCCGGCAGGCCAGCGAGACGCGGGTTCGCCAGTTCGTCGCCGACGCGAGCCACGAACTGCGTACGCCGCTGGCGGCGATCCGCGGCTACACCGAACTCGCTCAACGCATGGGTGACGATCGCGAGGCCGTCGCGCACGCCATGAGCCGGGTCGCATCCGAGACCGACCGAATCACGCGTCTGGTCGAGGACCTACTGCTGCTGGCCCGGCTCGATTCCGGTCGGCCGCTCGAACGTGAACCGGTCGACCTGTCCCGCCTGGCGGTCGACGCCGTCAGCGACGCACACGTCGCCGGGCCGGATCATCAGTGGGAACTCGATCTGCCGCCCGAACCGGTGATGGCCACTGGCGACGAGGCGCGCCTGCGTCAGGTGATGGCCAATCTGCTGGCCAACGCGCGCATTCACACGGCGCCGGGCACCGTGGTCACCACCCGGCTGAGCACCGAGCCGACGCACACGCTGCTGCAGGTCATCGACAACGGCCCGGGGATTCCGGTCGCACAGCAGTCAGAGGTGTTCGAGCGGTTCGCCCGCGGGGACAGCTCCCGCTCGCGCAAGGGCGGTAGCACCGGGCTGGGGCTGGCGATCGTGTCCGCCGTCGTCAAAGCACACGGCGGAACCATCCAGGTGAACAGCCGACCCGGCCGCACCGAGTTTGCGGTGCGGTTGCCGGGCCCGACCAGGTCGGATGGCCGGCAACCGCCCGCCTCGTCACATTAGGAGCAGGTGACGTCGATTTCGAAGGGCTTGTTCACCGGGGACATCGGGTTGGCCATGTCCACCCCGGTGGCCGTGCCGGTGATCTTGTAGGCGTTGCCGTTCTTGGTCGCCTCGGCCTTGCCCTGGCCGGTGCCGGACGTGTATGCCAGCGTCACGCCGTTGACGTTGCCCAGGCCGACCGACTTCACCTCCGGCGGATTGGCGTCGGTGAGCACAGCGGCGATGCCCGTCGCGGCCCCGCCGATCGCGATGTTGACGTTGCCGGCCGCCGTCGTGCACACGGTGGTGCCGGTCACGTGCTGGTCCTGCCCGTCGATGATCACCTTCGTGCCGGATGCGCCGCCGCCCGCACTCGACGATGCGCTCGCGCTCGAGGACCCGCTACTCGTGTTGGACTTGTTGCTCGAACATCCGGAAAGACCCGCGACCAGAATGGCCGCTCCGGCCACCGCGACCGTCAGCCCACGCTTCACCTGTGCTCCTTTGCCTGTGGTAGCGGTCCATCGTCATTGCGGACCGCCTCGGCAGTATGCGACTTCACCCGACGGAATGGCTAGGGTCCAACGAAAAGATTTTGCACGCGAGTTGTGACTCGGGACGACTGAATTAATGGCAAGGTAGGGCCGGTGGATCACAAGCCTCCTACCGAGACGATCGAATCGGCACATAGCCGGCATCCGCTACCGTTCGATGACACAAGGGATTTCGACGACGCTGACCGCGGGTTTATCGCAGCCCTGACGCCGTGCGTCATCAAGGCGGCCGACGGCCGCGTGGTGTGGGACAACGACGTGTACGCGTTCCTCGACGGACCGGCGCCCACCTCGGTGCACCCCAGCCTCTGGCGGCAGTCGACGCTGGCCGCCAAGCAGGGCCTCTACGAGGTGGTGCCCGGCATCTATCAGGTGCGCGGATTCGACATCTCCAACATCAGCTTCATCGAGGGCGACACCGGAGTCATCGTCATCGACCCGCTGGTGTCCACGGAGGTGGCCGCCGCGGCACTGGAGCTCTATCGCACCCATCGAGGTGGGGACCGGCCCGTCGTCGCGGTGATCTATACCCACAGCCACGTCGATCATTTCGGCGGCGTACTGGGCGTGACATCGCAGGCCGACGTGGACGCCGGGAAGGTGTCGGTGCTGGCGCCGGAGGGCTTCACGGCGCACGCGGTCCAGGAGAACGTCTATGCCGGCCCGGCGATGACCCGTCGGGCGACCTACATGTACGGCACGCTGTTGGACCGGGGTCCGCAGGAGCAGGTCGGTTGTGGGCTCGGCCAGACGCCGTCGACCGGTGAAGTGGGGCTGATCGTCCCGACGATCGATATCCGGCAGACGGGCGAGACGCACACCATCGACGGCGTGCAGATCGAATTCCAGATGGCGCCCGGCACCGAGGCTCCCGCGGAAATGCATTTCTACTTCCCGCAATTCCGCGCGCTGTGCATGGCCGAGAACGCCACCCACAATCTGCACAACCTGCTGACCCTGCGCGGGGCTCTGGTGCGGGATCCGCACGCCTGGTCGGGTTATCTCACCGAGGCGATCGACGCGTTCGCCGACCGCACGGACGTGGTTTTCGCTTCTCATCACTGGCCCACCTGGGGACACGACCACATCGTCGAGTTTCTTTCGTTGCAGCGCGACCTGTACGCCTACCTGCACGACCAGACGTTGCGGCTGCTCAACCAGGGCTTCACCGGCGTGGAGATCGCCGAAATGTTCCAGATGCCGCCGGCATTGGATCGGGCCTGGCATGCACGCGGGTACTACGGCTCGGTCAGCCACAACGTCAAGGCCGTCTACCAGCGCTACATGGGATGGTTCGACGGAAACCCGGGCCGCCTGTGGCCGCACCCGCCCGAGGCGCTGGGCCCCCGATACGTCGCCGCCCTCGGCGGCATCGACCGAGTGGTAGAACTGGCCCGCGCCGCGTTTGACTCCGGCGATTTTCGTTGGGCGGCAACGCTACTCGATCACGCAGTCTTCACCGACGAGCAGCACGCACCCGCTCGCGAGCTGTATGCGGACACCCTGGAGCAACTGGGCTACGGCGCGGAGAACGCGACGTGGCGCAACTTCTTCATGAGCGGCGCCACCGAGCTGCGCGTCGGCAATTTCGGGACGGCGACTCAAGCGACGTCGCTCACCCTGCTGGCCCAGTTGACGCCCGAGCAGATCTTCGACGGCCTGGCCATCAGGGTGAACGGGCCGCGCAGCTGGGATCTGGACCTTGCGATCGACATCACCTTCGCCGATCTGGACGCCAACTACCGGCTGGCGTTGCGCAACGGCGTCCTGGTGCAGCGCCGGGTCCCCGCCGATCCCGATACCGCGACCGTTACGGTCAAGTTGGACACCAAGTTTCGGCTCCTGGGTGTGGCGATGGGCGACTTCAGCTCACCCGGCCTGGAAGTGTCGGGCGAGGAGAGCGCGCTGCAATCGCTGTTGGCCGTGCTCGATCAGCCCGACCCCAACTTCAACATCGTCACGCCTTAAGGGTGCCGAGCAGACACAAAAGCCCCTCGGAGCGCACGCTCCCAGGGGCTTTTGTGTCTGCTCGCCCGCGGGTCAGGCCACGTCGATGATGACTTTGCCCAGCACTTTGCGGTCGGCCACAAAGCGCAGTGCCGCAGCGGTTTCCGCCAGCGGGAATCGAGCGCCGATGTACGGCCGGATCTTTCCGTCGGCGAACATCTGTGACAGCTCGGCGATATCGCGGGCGCACTCGTCGGGATAGTCACCGGCGAAGGTGCGGATCTCCATGCCGCGAATGGTGATGTTCTTGAGCATCACCAGGTTCAGCGGAATCGCCGGTATGGATCCGGCCGCGTAGCCGAGGGTGACGAACATGCCTCCGCGGGTCAGGCCCCGCAGCGCGGGCTCCGCATAGGATCCACCGACCGGGTCCAGCACGACTCGCGCGCTGTCGCCGGTCAGCTCGCGGATGCGGAGCTTCAGGTCCTCATCGTCGTAATCGACGGTGGCCTCAGCGCCGCGCTCACGGCACAGGTCAAGCTTTTTCGAACTGGACGCCGCCGCCAGCACTCGCGCCCCCATGGCTACCGCCAAATCGACGGCTGCCAGCCCGACTCCGCCCGCCGCGCCCAGCACCACCACCCAATCACCGGGTGCGACTTGGGCTACCGAGCGCAACGCGTGATACGCCGTGCGGTAGGTCACCCCGAAGGCTGCGGCGGAGGCGAAGTCGACGCCGTGGGGCACCGGTGCAGCCATTGCGGCATCCAGCACCGCCAACTCCGCGAACGCCCCGAAGGTAGTGCCGAAGACCCGTTGGCCCGGGGGAGTGGTCGCCCCTGCGCCGACGGCCACCACTTCGCCGGCGATCTCGTTGCCCGGGACGAACGGTGGCGGGATCTTGACTTGATATTCACCCGCGATGAAGAGCACGTCGGGAAAGTTGACCGCCGCCGCGTGCACTCGCACCAGCACCTGGCCGGGCGCGGGCACCGGGTCGGCAACCTCGGCCAGCACCAAATCCTCCGGCGGCCCGTAAGCGTTGCAGACGATGGCGCGCATCAACGGACTCCCAGCCCGAGCAGGCAGAATTTCACCAGGTGCTCGATGTCTTCGCGGCCCGGCCGGTCGGCCGAACCCACATACCGTCGCATCATCGCGACGGTGCCACCGTAGACGGCCTCGACGTCGCGCTCGATGTCGGTGCTGCCGAGGGCGGCTACCGGCTCGACGAGCAGTTCCCGCAGCGGCCGCATCATTTCCCGGTCTGCGGCAAGCCAGTTCGACAGCTGCCCGGCCACGGCACGGCTCATGCTGATCAGGTGCGGATCGGCAACTTGCGCCAGCGTGCCCTCGATCCAGCGGGCGATCCGGTCTTCCGGCCTGGGCGCCTTGGCCATCTGGTGCTGCAAATACGACACCACGATCGCGATGCCGCGCTCCATCACCGCCAGGATGAGGTCGTCCTTGCCGGCGAAATAACGGTAGAACGCCTTGTTCGACGAACCCGCCTCGGCCACGATGTCGCTGACGCGGGGCGGTTCGGGAGCGACCCGTTCCATCACCCGTACGGCGGCGGCCAGGATGCGTTCCACCTCCTCGGTGGCCCCGCGCTGCCGGTCGTCGAGGGCGCGCTCGACGGCCGCGGACACCCGGTCGCTCACGGCTAATCGGGAAGCGCCGGAACGCGATCGATCAGCCCCGCGTACTTCTTGCGGGCGGCCTCACGGCGAACGTCGAGCATCTCACTGGGCCATTCGCCTTCCTCGGCTTGGTAGCTCTTGAGCAGCATCCGGGCCAGGTTGACCTTGTGCGCCTCCGTGGGTCCGTCGGCCAGACCGAGCGCGATCCCACCGAGCAACACGTTGACCAGTGGCAGCTGGTCACTGAGCCCGAGTGCGCCGTGCACCTGAATGGCCCGTAGCGCAATGGATTTCAGCACCTGGGAGGCCAGGATCTTGCAGACGCCGATCTCGGCGCGAGCCGCGCGTTCGTCGCCCTGGTCGATCAGCCAGGCGGCGTGCAGCACCGTGAGCCGGAACGGAATCAGCTCGGTGTGCGAGTCGGCGATGAACTCCTGTACCAGCTGCTTGTCGGCCAGCGAACTGCCTTGCGTGAAGCGGCTTTTCGCCCGGCGCGACATCATCTCGATGGCCCGCTGGGCCATACCGATGGAGCGCATGGCGTGGTGCAGCCGCCCACCCGCCAGCCGCGTCTGCAGAATCAGGAAGCCCTGGCCCGGCTCCCCGAGCAGCGCGTCAGCGCCCACACGGACGTCGTTGTAGCGCACCAGTGAATGGCCCGGTTCGTGCGGATCGGCGCCGACCAGGTGATGGTTGGCCTCGATGGTGAGGCCGGGTGTCCCGGCCGGAATCAGGAAGGTCGACGCACCGTAGTGCACCGGCACGTCCGGGTCGGAGATGGCGACCACGATGAAGAAAGAAGCGACAGAGGCGTTGGAGGAGAAGAATTTCTGCCCGGTGATCACCCAGTCGTCGCCGTCGCGGACCGCACGGGTGGTGAAGACGCGCGGATCTGCGCCGCCCTGGGGCTCGGTCATGGAGAAGCAGGAGAAGATCTCTCCGGACAGCAGACCGGCCAGGTACCGGTCCTTCTGTTCCTGGGTGCCGAAGCGGGCCAGGATCTCTGCGTTGCCGGTGTCGGGTGCCTGGGTCCCGAAGATGATCGGCGCCCACGGGCTGCGGCCCAGAATCTCGTTGATCAGTGTCAGTTTCACCGCGCCGAAACCCTGCCCGCCGAGTTCCGGGCCCAGATGCGGTGCCCACAGACCCTGTTCGCGTACCTGCTGTTTGAGCGGATCGACGATGCGGCGGCGCTCGTCGTTCAGTGGCAGGAATTCGCAACCGGGGAACAGCACCTCGAGCGGTTCCACCTCTTCGCGCACAAAATCGCGCACCCACTCGAGTTTCTTCTCAAATTCTGGCTCGGTGGAGAAGTCCCATGCCATCGAATCACTCCTGACTGTTAGGGAATGCCGCCATCGGCCCGCACGATCGAGCCGGTGGTGAAGCTGGATGCATCGGACGCCAGAAACAGTGCGGCGCCGACGATTTCGGACGGGTGCCCGGCGCGCTTGAGCGACAGGTGACCGAACATATCGGTTTCGCGCTCTGCAAGATTCCAGGCCTTGCTGACGTCGGTCAGGAACGGCCCGGCCATCAAGGTGTTGACCCGGACGGTAGGTCCGAACGCGCGCGCGAAACCCTCGGTCATGGCGTTGAGTCCGGCCTTGGCCGACGCGTAGGGGATGATGTCCGGGCTCGGACGCAATGAGCCCGCCGAACTCACGTTGATGATCGAGCCGCGTCCGGCGGCCACCATCCGTTCACCGACCAACGCCGAAAGCCGGAAGGGCCCTTTGAGATTGAGATTGAACACCGAGTCGTAGAGCTTCTCAGTGACCTCAGACAGCTTGCCGTAGAGCGGTGACATGCCGGCGTTGTTGATCAGGGTGTCGATCTTGCCGAACGCGTCGTAGGCCGCCTCGACCAGCCCGTCGAGTTGGTCCCAACGGCCGACATGCACCTGATAGGGCAGGGCGGTGCGCCCGGTCTCGGCCTCGATCTCTTTGGCGACGGCCACACAGTTGTCCATGCTGCGGCTGGCGATTACGACGTCGGCGCCGCAGCGGGCCAGGCCGAATGCCATCTCCCGGCCCAGTCCACGGCTGCCGCCGGTGATCAGCACCACCTGATCGGTGACGTCGAAAAGCTGATCGGCGTAACCCATCTCAGGACCGGGCCAATTCCGCGGCCGTCGCGATGAGCTGGGGGATCATCGCGCCGAACGCATCCTTGATCTTCGGGTCGACCTTCCCGGTGCGCACCCCTGCAGCGTAGGTCTTCTCCAGCACTATGCCGAGCTTCCAGTTCGCGAGCACCAGGTAATAGTCGATGTTCTCGGTGGAGAGCCCGCTGATCGACTCGTAGTGCGCGAGCAACTCGCTGCGGCGCGGCATGCCGGCCATGTCAAGGTAGAACCCGCCGACACGCGGTTCCTCACCGTCATATCCCAGTAGCGCCCACGCCAGGTCCAGCAGGGGGTCGCCGACCGTCGTCATCTCCCAGTCCACTATCGCGGCAAGCCGGGCCGGGGCCCCGTGCGCGAACATCACGTTCGCGAACTGGTAATCGCCATGCATGATGCCGGGCTGGTAGTGCCCGGGCCGGTGGCGGCGCAGCCAGTCCGCGGCCTCTTCCAGGCCGGGCAGTTCTCGCACCTTGTAGGCGTCCAGGAAGGCCAGCCAGCGGTCGACCTGGCGTTCGTGGAAGCCGTCCGGGCGGCCGAACCCTTCCAAGCCCTGGGCGCGCCAGTCCACCCGGCCCAGTTTCGCGGCTCCCTCGACGAGCTGGAATGCCAGCTCCCGTCGGGCCGTCAGGTCGGTGTCGAAGGGTGCCCGCCATCCGCCGTCCATCGGGCTCCACCCGTCGACCGCCCGCATCACGTAGAACGGCATACCCAACACCGAGCCGGTCTCGTCTGCGGCGATCAACTCCGCATGAGGCACATCCGTGCCGGACAGGGCCCGCACCAGCCGGATCTCGCGCAGCAGGCCGTCGATGCGCGCGGCGTCGGCGCGCGGGCCGGGCATTCGCAGCACCATCCGCTCCGGTCCACGCCGGACGAGGTACAGGGTGTTCTGCGAACCGCCGCTGAGCTGTTCGAGGACGGGATGTTCGCCCTGTCCCGGCGTGTTCGTCGAGTCCAGCCAGCGGCCCAGGACGCCGGCGTCGAGTTGCGTTCCGCTCGCAGTCACCATCGTCAGCGCACCCTACTCTCTACGCGGAGAATAGCATTCTCCGCCGCGGCAGTGATGGGCTAAGACCTGCCATGCAAGGCTTGGCGCATGCAACTGCTTCTGGTCCGCCACGCGTTGCCGCTTCGCAGCGACCATGGAGAAGGATCCGATCCCGATCTGTCCGAGACCGGATTTCAGCAGGTCGCGCGGTTGCCGGAGGCGCTGGCCCGTTTTCCCATCTCCCGGGTGGTGAGTAGCCCGCAGCGCCGCGCGATACAGACCGCCGAGCCGCTCGCGCAGGCCTGCGCGCTGCCCATTGATGTCGAGGACCGGCTGGCGGAGTACGACCGGGACCTGACGTCCTACATTCCGATCGAGCAGATCCGCACCGAATTCCCGGATGAGTGGGCCCGGATGGCGCAGGGGCACCTGCCCAGCACGGTGGACGAGGACGCCTTCCGCGCTCGGGTGCGTGGCGCGATCGATGACCTCGTCGCCGCGGCCGACCCCGAGGAGACGATCGCCGCGTTCACCCACGGCGGGGTGATCAACGTGGTGCTGCACGAGATTCTGGGCACGGCCCGGCTGCTGTCGTTTCCGATCGACTACGCGTCGGTGACCCGGCTGCTGTTCTCCCGAACGGGGCAGGCGACAGTGGCGGCGGTGAATGCGACTGAGCACGTGTGGGATCTGCTGCCCCGGAACGTGCGCTGACGAGCGAATGGTAAACAAGTGCGGTGACTTCGGTGGACCGACTCGACGGCCTCGAGCTGGCGGCGCTGGATGGGTACCTGCGTTCACTGGACATCCCGCGTCAGGGCGAGTTGCGCGGTGAGTTCATCTCCGGCGGCCGCTCCAACCTGACCTTCCGCGTCTACGACGACGCGACAAGCTGGGTGGTCCGCCGCCCGCCGCTGCATGGACTGACTCCGTCGGCTCACGACATGGCCCGCGAGTTCAAGGTGGTGGCCGCCCTGCAGGACACCGCTGTGCCGGTGGCGCGCGCAATCGCGCTGTGTAAGGACGACACGGTGCTGGGTGCGCCGTTTCAGATCCTCGAATTCGTCGAGGGTCAGGTGGTGCGCCGGCGCTCGCAGCTCGAATCGCTGGGCCGCCGCGCCATCGACGGCTGCGTCGATTCGCTGATCCGGGTTCTCGTCGACTTGCACAGCATCGACCCCGCCGCAGTGGGCCTGGCCGACTTCGGCAAACCCGACGGCTACCTGGAGCGCCAGGTACGCCGGTGGGGCTCGCAGTGGGACCTGGTGCGGCTACCCGAAGACCGCCGCGACGATGACGTCGCGCGACTGCATTCCGCGCTGCAGCAATCGATTCCGCAGCAGAGCCGGACGTCGATCGTGCACGGCGACTACCGGATCGACAACACCATCTTGGACGCCGACGACCCGACCATCGTGCGGGCCGTCGTCGATTGGGAACTTTCGACTCTGGGTGATCCGATCAGCGACGCGGCCCTGATGTGCGTCTACCGCGACCCGGCGCTGGATCTGATCATCGATACCCAGGCCGCCTGGACGTCGCCGCTGCTGCCCTCGGCTGACGAACTGGCCGACCGGTATTCGCTGGTCTCCGGGCAGCCCCTGGGCCAGTGGGAGTTCTACATGGCGCTGGCGTATTTCAAGCTGGCCATCATCGCGGCCGGCATCGACTTCCGGCGCCGCATGTCGGAGCAGGCTGAGGGACAGGATCCGCCCGACGATGCGACCGACGTGGTGGCGCCGCTGATCTCGCGCGGACTCGGCGAGATCGCCAAACTGGCCTAGCGGAATCCGGCGGTCAGGTTCTTCTTGGCCGCGCGGCGCAGTTGAATTATTCGGGCGGTACCCACGGCTACGGTGATCAGCCCGCCGACGACGGCGGCCAGCAGGATCGCCACACCCAGCGGCAGGGTCCAGTGCCAGCCCAGGAAGGTGAACGCGGTCGCCGAGGTGTTCTGCGCGATGAAGACCAGCAGCAGGATGAGGATCAGGAAGCCGACGATCAGCGACGACCACAGCGCACCCGCCCGGGTGAACGCTGATGCCTTGTCCTTTGGTAGCGGACGGGAATGTGGCGGCGGCGTCTTGCGGGACGGCGAATGGTCGGGCGGGGACGCATCCGGCGGAAGCGAGCCAGGAGAGGTGCTGGTCATACGTTCATCTTTCTCCATCAGGCGCGGATTGAAACCAAATCACAAGAAAACTCCTCACGCGCCGCGGCGGTAGGGCCACGTAGTCTCGGCAGAGTGAAAATGCTGCGGCGCGCGACGCTCGCCGTGGCGGTGTGGTTGATCGGGTACCCGGTGGCCGCCTGTGGCAACCCCGATCCGTTCGGGTCCGGAGCCGGTGGTCCGAAATCCATCGTGGTCGGATCCGGAGACTTCCCGGAGTCGCAGATCGTCGCCGAGATCTACGCGCAGGTGCTGCATGCCAACGGCTTCGACGTCGGGCGGCGGATGGGCATCGGCAGCCGGGAAACGTACATCCCGGCGCTCAAAGACCACTCCATCGACCTGGTGCCGGAGTACATCGGCAACCTGCTGCTCTACTTCGAACCGGACTCCAAAGCCACGGTTCTCGATGCGGTCGAGTTGCAGCTCTACCAGCGCCTGCCCGGCGACCTCTCGATTCTGACGCCGTCGCCGGCTTCTGACACCGACACCGTCACGGTCACGGCGGCGACCGCCGCCAAATGGAACCTCAAGACCATTGCCGATCTCGCAGCGCATTCCGCCGAGGTGAGGTTCGCCGCGCCGTCAGCGTTTGCGACCCGTCCGTCCGGGTTGATCGGCCTCAAGCAGAAGTACGGGCTCGACATCGGCTCCGGGAATTTCATGACGATCAACGACGGCGGCGGGCCGGTGACGGTGCGGGCACTGGTGGACGGGACGGCAACCGCCGCCAACATCTTCAGCACCTCACCCGCCGTCGTGCAGGACCGCCTGGTCTCGCTCGAGGATCCCGAACACAACTTTTTAGCTGGAAACATTGTGCCGCTGGTAAATTCGCAGAAGAAGTCGGACCGCCTCAAGGACGTGCTGGACGCGGTCTCGGCCAAGCTGACGACCGGCGGCATCGCCGAACTCAACGCGGCAGTCGCGGGAAACGGGGGCGTCGACCCCGACCAGGCGGCCCGAAAGTGGGTGCGCGCCCACGGTTTCGACCAGCCGATCGAGCGGTGACGTGATCACCTTCGATAATGTCAGCAAGGTTTTTGCCGGCGGGACGACTGCCGTCGATCGGCTGAATCTTCACGTGCCGCAAGGCAAGTTGACCGTTTTTGTAGGGTCATCCGGGTGCGGCAAGACCACCGCGCTGCGCATGATCAACCGCATGGTCGACCCCACCTCAGGTACCGTCACCGTGGATGGCCGGGACGTGTCTACGGTCCACCCGGTGCAGTTGCGCCGCGGCATCGGTTATGTCATCCAGAGCGCCGGTTTGATGCCGCACCAACGGGTTATCGACAATGTGGCGACGGTACCGATACTGCGGGGTCAGTCTCGGCGGGTCGCCCGCGCCGCCGCCTATCAGGTACTCGAGCGTGTCGGCCTCGATCCGAAGCTGGCGTCGCGCTATCCCGCGCAGCTGTCTGGTGGTGAGCAACAGCGCGTCGGCGTCGCACGGGCGCTGGCCGCAGACCCGCCAATCTTGTTGATGGACGAGGCATTCTCCGCTGTCGACCCGGTAGTCCGCCACACGCTGCAGAACGAAATACTGCGTCTGCAAAGCGAATTGCGCAAAACCATCGTGTTCGTCACCCACGATATCGACGAGGCGCTTCGGCTTGCCGACCGTGTCGCCGTATTCGGATCGGGTGGGGTCTTACAGCAATACGACGAACCCGCACAACTGCTCGCGCGCCCGGCCAACGATTTCGTTGCCCGATTCATCGGCCTGGGCCGCGGCTACCGATGGCTCCAACTCATCGACGCGGCCGGACTGCCCCTGCACGAGATCGCCAACATCCCGGCCGCCGCCCTGGGCACCGCCACACCACCGGACGGCTGGGCCCTGGTGGTCGACGACGACGGCGCCGCGGCGGGCTGGATCGACGCCGACGGACTGCGCCGGCACCGTGGCGGCCAACCCCTGGCGGAGGCCATGATGTCGGTGGGGTCGGTGTTCCACGTCGACGGCAATCTGAGTCAGGCGCTGGACGCGGCGCTGTCGTCGCCGTCGTCGGTGGGAGTCGCCGTGGACCGGGCCAAGAAGGTCATCGGGGGCGTGCTGGCCACCGACGTGCTGGCCGCCGCCCAAGTCAAGCGGCGCGCCTGATGCATTACCTGTTGACGCACCTGGACACCGCGTGGGCGCTGACGGTCGTTCATCTGCGGCTGTCGCTGATTCCGGTGGTGATCGGGCTGGCCATCGCGGTGCCGCTCGGTCTGCTGGTGCAGCGGGCCCCGCTGCCGCGCCGGTTGACAACAGCGACGGCCAGCGTGATCTTCACCATCCCGTCACTGGCGCTCTTCGTGGTCCTGCCGCTGATCATCGGGACCCGGATCCTCGACGAGGCCAACGTGATCGTCGCGCTCAGTGCCTACACCACCGCACTGATGGTCCGGGCGGTCCTGGAAGCCTTGGACGCGGTCCCGGGACCACTGCGTGACGCCGCCACCGCCATCGGCTACGGCCCGCTGGCGAGGATGCTGAAAATCGAACTGCCACTGTCGATCCCGGTGCTGGTCGCCGGTCTGCGGGTGGTGGTGGTCACCAATATCGCGATGGTGTCGGTCGGTTCGGTAATCGGCATCGGCGGCCTGGGCAGCTGGTTCACCGCGGGTTTCCAGATGAACAAGAGCGAGCAGATCGTTGCCGGCATCATCGCGATGTTCACGCTGGCCATCGTCATCGACACCCTGATCAGCGTTCTCGGTCGGCTCGCCACGCCGTGGGAGCACGGGCGCCGGATCCGGTCCCCGATCGTGGGCGGCGCCCGGTGAACTTCATCGCGCAGGCACTGTCCTTCCTGACCACCGCGAGCAACTGGACCGGTCCCGCCGGCTTGGCGGCGCGCACCTGCGAGCACCTGGAGTACACCGCGCTCGCCGTCCTGGCATCGGCGGTCATCGCCGTCCCGGTCGGGCTGATCATCGGGCACACCGGCCGCGGTCAACTGCTGGTCGTCGGCGCGGTCAACGGACTGCGCGCGCTGCCGACGCTGGGCGTGCTGCTGCTGGGCGTGCTGCTGTACGGGCTGGGACTGGGGCCACCCATCGTGGCGTTGATGCTGCTCGGCATACCGTCCTTGCTGGCGGGCACCTATGCGGGGATCGCCAGCGTCGACCCGCTGGTGGTCGACGCGGCGCGCGCCGTTGGCATGGCCGAACGTCAGGTGCTGTTCCGGGTGGAGGTGCCCAACGCGTTGCCGCTGATCCTTGGCGGCCTGCGGAGTGCGACGCTGCAGGTGGTTGCGACCGCGACGGTGGCGGCCTATGCGAGTCTGGGCGGCCTGGGCCGTTATCTGATCGACGGGATTCAGGAGCGCCAGTTTTACATTGCCTTGGTCGGGGCGTTCATGGTGGCGGTGCTGGCGCTGGTCCTGGACGGGACGATGGCGGTGGCGGTGTGGGCTTCAGCGCCGGGCAGTGGACGGCTGAGCAGGCGCAATCGAGGTTGTGATGCGGCAGTTGGGGACAAACCCGCCGCCGTTGACGAACACGTCCTACGGTAGAGACGTGACCGCAGCCCCCTCTGATCCGACTCCTAGCGCCTGGCCGCAGATGCTGACCTGGCGCGCGCAGGACATTTCACGCATGGAATCTGTGCGAATCCAGCTGTCCGGCAAGAGAATCAAGGCCAACGGCCGCATCGTGGCCGCGGCCACCGCAACCAACCCTGCCTTCGGTGCCTTCTACGAACTGCAGACCGACGAGAAGGGCGCCACCAAACGGTTCGGGCTGACCGTCACGCTGGCCGAGCGGGAACGTCAGCTGGCCATCGCCCGTGACGAAGAGAACATGTGGCTGATCACCGACCACCAGGGGGAGCGACGCTCGGCCTACAACGGCGCTTTGGACGTCGATCTGGTGTTCAGCCCGTTCTTCAACGCGCTGCCAATCCGGCGTCTGGGCATCCACGAGCGGGCGGATTCGGTGGTGCTGCCGATGGTCTACGTGAACGTGCCAGAGATGACGGTCGACGCGGCGACCGTGAGCTACACCAGCGAGGGACGGTTGGACGCGATCAAACTGCGTTCACCGGTGGCCGACACGACGGTGGTCGTGGACGCCGACGGCTTCATCGTCGACTATCCAGGGTTGGCAGAGCGGATCTGATCACCCCGCCGGCCCGGCCGGCCGCCGCCAGCTGCTGACGCCACCCGTCGGCCCCGACGACGACGGTGACGATGTCCGAGCGCGGGAAACTCTCGTAGCGCGTGCGCGCCGCGTGACCCTCGTCAACCAGGTCGGCTACCGAGCCGTTGTGCGCCAGCGACTGACGGGCGCGGCTGAGCAGTTCGATGATCCGGTCGGTGGCCGGCGTCAGTTGGCTGGTGTTGGCCTCGCACATGGCGCGGACCAGATCCGGCGCCGTGCCCGCAACCCGGGTGGCGTCCCGGAACGAGCCGGCGGCCAGCGCGAACGCCAGCGGCACCTCGGCGGCGGTGATGGCCAGCGCCTCGGCCAGCAGGTGCGGCAGATGCGATATGGCGGCCGCCGCGGCGTCGTGCTCGTCGGAACGGGCGGGCACCACGTGGGCTCCGCAGTCCAGGGCCAGCTGGGTCACCATCGACCACACCTGAGGGTCGACGTGGTCGTCCACGCTGACCACCCAGGGAGCGCGGTTGAACAAGCCCCCGTGGCCGGCCGTCCAGCCCGAGTGCGCGGTGCCGGTCATCGGGTGCCCCCCGACGAAGCGCGGCAGCAGGTCGGCGGCGACAACCTCGTCGAGCACCGCCTTCTTGACGCTGGTGACGTCGGTCAGCGGACAGTCGGGGGCCGACGCGGCGATGTGGGCCAGCATGTTGGGCAGGGCCGGCATGGGCACGGCCAGCACGATCAGGGCATCGCTGCTCGCGGCGCGGTCCAGTGTCTCGTTGAGGTCGAGGGAAGAGTCGTACCCGTCCGCCCTGGCGCCATGGGCGCCCTCCACTGAGCGGTTGTAGCCGAATACCTCGCGGCCCGCCCCCGCAGCGGCCCGCATGATGGAACCGCCGATCAAACCCAACCCCAGCACACATACCGGTGTCTTCCCCACAGTCCATAGGTTGGCACAGTTCGACTGGCGATGGGTCACTCCGGATGGCTTCATCTGGCCACCGGCCAGGTCAGGGACTAGCGTAGGCGGCCATGGGAGCACAACGGGCTTCAGCAGCAGGCCCGTCCACGGACACCCCCGACGGCTTCGGCGTCGCGGTCGTGCGCGAAGAGGGCAAGTGGCGCTGTGCGCCGCTGGGCCCCAAAGCGCTGACCAGTTTGTCGGCCGCCGAGACCGAACTGCGCGAGCTGCGCAGTTCCGGCGCCGTATTCGGGTTGTTGGACGTCGACGATGAATTCTTTGTGATCGTGCGTCCGGCACCATCCGGAACCCGGTTGCTGCTCTCGGATGCGACTGCCGCCTTGGATTACGACATCGCCGCCGAGGTGCTGGACAGTCTGGACGCCGAAATCGATCCCGAAGACCTCGAGGACGCCGAACCGTTCGAGGAAGGCGACCTGGGTTTGCTGTCCGATATTGGGCTGCCCGAAGCGGTGTTGGGGGTCATCCTCGACGAGACGGACCTGTATGCCGACGAGCAGCTTGGGCGCATCGCGCGGGAGATGGGCTTTGCCGATCAGCTTTCGGCGGTGATCGACCGTCTCGGTCGGTGATCGTTTCCGACGAGGAGCTGATTCGCGCCGCATTGGCGGTCGCCGGGACGGCCGGTCCGCGGGACGTGCCGATCGGCGCCGTCGTGGCCGCACCGGACGGCACCTTATTGGCGCAGGCGGTCAATGCCCGGGAAGCCGACGGTGATCCCACCGCCCACGCGGAAATCCTGGCGTTGCGGGCGGCCGCCCGCGTGCTGGGCGACGGATGGCGGCTGGAAGGCGCGACGCTGGCGGTCACCGTCGAACCGTGCACCATGTGCGCCGGGGCGTTGGTGCTGGCCCGGGTGGCCCGGCTGGTGTTCGGCGCCTGGGAACCCAAGACCGGGGCGGTCGGCTCTTTGTGGGATGTGGTGCGGGATCGACGGCTGAACCATCGGCCCGAGGTGCGCGGCGGTGTGCTGGCCGCGGAGTGCGCCGCGCCCCTGGAAGAGTTCTTCGCCCGGCAGCGATTGGGGTGAGCGGCGGGTGGTTGGGTAAGCTGCTCGGCGGTGGCGTGTCCGAGCGGCCTAAGGAGCACGCCTCGAAAGCGTGTGACGGCTAAAACCGTCCGAGGGTTCAAATCCCTCCGCCACCGCCATGTGTGATGTCTCAAGACATCGGAATAGCCTGAACCCTCGTTTTAGGGTTCGGGGTTTTTCTTTGGTCGGCCGGTGGGGGTGCCGCGGGGTTGGTAGTCCCTGGTGGGGTCCAGTGTTAGCTGGCGGAGGAGTTCGCCGGTGGCGGCGTGGATGATTCTGACGTTGAGGTACCGCGCAATGTCATAGCGGCTCTCAGATCAGGGCACCAGCAGGTGGTGCTGCCGTACCGACCGCCGACCAAGCTTTCGGCAAAGACACACTTCACCGCTGGAAAATCGCTACCATCCCCATGTCGCACTCGGGGGGCGACAACTCGATGACACGGGTTGCCGGAGGTGGGCGATGTCGTTTGCTATTGCGTCTCCAGAATTGGTGACGGATGCCGCAACAAGTTTGGCGAGGCTCGGGTCGACGGTCAGCGCGGCCAATGCGGCCGCTGCCGCGCCGACCACGCGATTGCTCGCCGCCGCCGGCGACGAGGTGTCGGCGGCTATCGCTGCGCTGTTCTCTCAGCAGGCGTCGACGTACCAGGCGCTGAGTACGCAGGTTGCGGCGTTTCACGCTCAATTCGTCCAGACCCTCAATGCCGGCGCGCGAGCTTATGCGGCCGCCGAGGCCGCCAACGCGGCGCCCCTTCAGGCCTTCGAGCAAAACGTTCTCGCACTGATCAATGCGCCGACCAGCACTCTGTTGGGGCGACCGCTGATCGGCAACGGGATCGACGGCATCACGGACGCCGAGGGCGTGGGAACGGCGGGTGGGGCGGGCGGATTCCTGCTCGGCAACGGCGGCATCGGTGGGGAGAGCACCGCCGAGGGAGCGCCCGGCGGTGCCGGTGGCGCGGCCGGTCTGATCGGCACCGGTGGCATCGGCGGCGCCGGCGGGTGGGGTGCACCCGGCGGCATCGGAGGCCGCGGCGGACTGCTGTGGGGCAATGGCGGTGTCGGCGGGCTGGGCGGTCCGACAGCTGCCGGCGGCGCCGGGGGCAGCGCGCTGTTCTTCGGTGACGGCGGTGCCGGCGGGATGGGCGGGGAACTCGCCGCGGGCGGCGCCGGCGGTCGCGGCGGGTGGCTCTTGGGCAACGGCGGAGCCGGCGGAACCGGCGGCGTGCTGGGCGCCGGGGGACAGGGTGGGCCCGGCAGCCTGTTGGGAGGTCATTCCGGGGCCACCGGTGAGGCCGGTGGTGAAGCCGCCATCGAGCTCGAAGTGGAAGGCACTCGGCCCAAGGTGTACGTCGCCTTCGGTGACGGACAGATGGTGCAGGTATCCGTGGACACCGGATCTACCACCACCTTGATCCCGCTCGAAGATGTGGATCTGGAGTCTTTAGGTCCGTCCACCGGCTCAGGCGTATATACGTTCGGAACGCCCGAACAGGAAACCGTCGTGCATTACGACACCTATACAACGTCGCTGAACTTCGGCCACGGAATCATCACCAGACCCATGACCATCGGCGTCATCACCTCCGAAACAGTCAACGGAGTGCCGGACACGCCGGAAGGACTTCTCGGCATCGGGGCCAACACGACGAGTCTGCCGCATTTCCAGACCAGCGCCGTACAGCAGCTGCCCGGAATCCTCGGCCAGGGAGTGCTCATCAACCAACCCGGTGAGGAGATGGTGTTCGGTCCCAATCCGGGGAATCCTTTCGCCGCGGTCTCCGGAGCGCCGATCACCAATCAATTTCAAATATCGGTCAACGGTGGGCCTTTTCAGCCGACCAGCGGCGCGTACGTCGACAGCGGCGGCGTAGACGGGGACATCCCGGAAGCCCTCGTCCCGGGCTATTCGGCGGGCGAGTACCTGCCCGCTGGGACGACCATTACGGTCCGCGTTCCCGGGCCGACGGAGACGGGGTATACCACGCTGTACACCGAAACCGTCAGTGCGACACCGGATGCCGTACAAGTCACGGCGGGTGACTTCAATACCGGCAATTACATCTTCACGCAGATGCCCATTTACTTCTCCTACAGCCCCACTGGCGGAACGATATTCTTCAACAGCCCGATGGAAGACTAGCGCCCGGCGACGAGATCGCAACGCGGCGTCGTTCGGATTTCGAACACTAAGCACCGCAACGAATTTGAGGTCGCCAATGGCTGCGCGCCAGGCATCGGCCGCGCCCAACCTTCACGCTTGAGAATCCCCATGTGCAGCGGGGCACCATCAATCCCGATGCTGCTGCTGTCCGCCGGTCCGAGTCCGCCACCCGGCCGGGGCTTCTCAGGAATGCTCGCCGATGTAGTCGTCCGCGTCTTTGTCGCTATTGTCGACACCTCGCGTCGCATCGCGTTCGGCGTGGAACCGCAACCATTTCATGGCCAGTTCATTGCGCAGCTCCAATGAGGCACTCTTGATGAAGTCCGGCATCGCCTCGCGTTCTTCCTCGTCCAGGTGTTTGCCGTTCTCCCGGCGCGCGTCGATGACGGCTTCGAACCACTCGGCGCTGCCTGGCTTGAGCCGGCGTGACCGACGGACTGCGTCGCGAATCGCGTTGTGATCGGTGATCGCGTCTTCGGTTTCGTCCTCCGGATCACCCTCGGGATTGCTCGGATGGTCATGGCCGCCGTGCTTGAGCAGTGCCGGGTAGAACACCGCCTCCTCGGCCTCGGCATGCACGTCGAGGCGGGTGCTGAGGACGTTCCAGATGGCCACGAGATCATCGTCGGATTCCGCTTCGTCGAGCCGGAAGAACTGGCGCCGGATCCAGTCGTGATCGGCATAGATGAGGTCGATGATGTCGGCCATGGTCAGTGCGCCCTCATGGACACGATGGTCCCCTCTCGTTCGGCTGGAAACGCAACAGGGGAGTTCACCCGCGCAGCGTCGGCCAAACCGTGGACCTGGCCGCCGAATTGCGCATCGCGCTTACCCGCGCGAGATCGCGACCCCGCGTCATTCCCGTCACGATTCGTCAATCACGGCAAAGGTTTTGACGTCGGCGATGATATATATGCCCGCATGGGGTGGCACCGGTGAGGCGTTTGTTAGCGTCGATTGCATTGGCATCGATAGTCGTTGCCAACGCGTTCGCGCCCGGCAAAGCTAAAGCAGCCGACGAACCCGTCGCCGCGACGGTATTGACCATTAATCCGGCCTTTTTCCCGCTGCCGTCAAACTGGTTACGCGGCGAACTGTTTGCCGCGCCGAACGTGAAAGTCAAAGTTCCCTACACCAATTTGCCCAACGCGTACTTCGTCCATCAGGGTGCAGATATCCTCAACCAGCTGTTGCATTCCACGCCCGGGCGCAAAATCGTCCTCGGTCACAGCGAAGGTGCGCAGGTGGAAGACGATTGGCTCCGCCGCTACGGCCCGACCAGCGACATCGACCCCACCAGCGTCACGTTCGTCCTCACCGGCGACCCGGAGACCAAGTACGGCGGGTGCACCACCATTTCCAACAGTGGATGCACCGCGGCCTACGGCGGCAGGGGATTTCCGGCCGACACCCGGTATACGGTCAAAGTTCTGATCCGCCAATACGACTTCTGGGCGGATTGTCCGGGTGACCTCGCCAATTCCGTGGCGCGTTTCAACAGGGTGGCAGCCAATTTCGTCGGGGGCACCGGCGAATTGAGGGGTCCGCACCTGGACTACAGCAAACTGAGTCTGACCGATCCGGGTAACAAGTCCTACGTCGAGGGAAACGCCACCTACATTCTGGGGGCGCCCGCCACCTATTACCTGCCGATGGTCACCTGGCGTTTGGAATCGGCCGAGAACAAGAGGATCCACGAACTCCAGTGGCGCCCGATGGTGGAATCCGCCTACAACCGCCCGATGGGAACACTCGATCTGCCGAACTGATCACTCGCGGTCCCGCCCGGCGATTCACTTAGGGCCGAGATCGTGTAGCACCGTCTGGTGGCGTGCTCTTGTGTCCTGGCTCCGACGACGACAAACCGGCCATAGCTGCGACCGGAGGTATTCCCCCCTCGCGCGACAGATTTGGCTCTCGTGAGAACGATTTGTCTCAGCAATTTTGTGACCTATGTCGCAACGCCTCAACACTCGGTAAATTCCGCCCCTACAGGTGGGCCATTCACCTGTCAGCTCAGGCTTTGTTGCATGTGAATAAGGGGTGTTCTGGTGTCCTTTGTCTTTGCGTCGACGGATTTCTTGGGAGCGGCTGCTGGTGACCTGGCCGCGGTGGGCGCGGGACTCAGGCAGGCCAATATGGCCGCGTTCGGTGCCACGGCCGAGGTCCTGCCGGCAGCCGGCGACGAGGTGTCGGCGGCGATTGCGGAGCTGTTTGGTGCTCTAGGGCGGGAGTACCAAGCGGTTGGCACGCAAATCTCGTTGATGCAGGAAGATTTTGTGCGGACCCTGGCCGCGAGCGCGACGAAGTACGGACTGGCTGAGGCGGCCAACGTCGGGCCTTTGCAGGTCATCGAGCAGCAGGTCCTCGGACTCATCAATGCGCCGACGATGACGTTGCTCGGCCGGCCCTTGATCGGCAACGGGGTTGACGGAGCGGCGGGCACGGGGCAGGCCGGCGGAGCCGGCGGTCTCCTCTGGGGCAACGGCGGAAACGGCGGGTCAGGGGCGGTAGGGCTTAACGGCGGCGTCGGTGGTGCCGCCGGTGGGGGCGGCCAGGGTGGTACCGGGAGCGCCGGTCTCGATAACAGCGCCTTGGAAGGGGTGACCGGCGGAATCGGTGGGACCGGCGGTATCGGCGGGCAGGGAGGTAGCGCCGGTGCCGGTGGGGCCGGGTCGGTGGCGGGTGCGGCCGGGAAGTCCGGCAGTGGCGGTGTGGGTGGTGTGGGTGGTGTTGGCGGGCATGGTGGTTTCGGGGCGGCCGGGTCGGCCGGTGGCGGCACTGGTGGGGTCGGCGCGGCGGGTGGCCAGGGC
>NZ_LQOY01000144.1 GCF_002101675.1 Mycobacterium gordonae
GAACAAGATCACGAACAACGCCGAAACGTCAAGCGTGTCTTGAGAACAAACCGTCAAAGATGTCTTGAGACGAAACACCGACATTCCATGCGGATCACGGAAGTCAGTACACCTCAAGGGCTTTCGCGAAACTCTGCAATGATCGTGGTGTCATCCAATCGATGGGTGGGGTCAAGTGCCGATAACGCGCTCGCCGAATCCTTCAACGCCTCACTCAAACGCGAGATCCTGCAGGACCGCACATGTTGGCCGAACACGGCGTCCTGCCGTCGCGAAGTCTCCGCTGGCTGGCCCGCTACAACACCAAACGACGCCACTCCCGATGCCGTCATTCCAGTCCGGCCACCTACGAAAACAACCACACAACCACTACGCTGCCACAGCGGCGTAACCATAAATCCCGTGTCCACCACATGGGGTCAAGGCCCGATCAGACGTGCCCCGCGATGCGTGGGCAAGAGGCGCCGTCTAGCCCGCTTTGGTCAAGGTGAACAGTTGGTGGTGTTCAACGATATAGCAGCTCGGTGGGGTGTGTGGGAAGTCCACTTGCCCCGCGGGCGTAAAGTGCACTTCACCCTTGAGTGTAATAGGGTCCCACCACTGTACGACGCTCACCGGATGGGATCCGGGATCCCATAAGCTGTCGGCCATTTGGTATAGCGGACAGTCAAGACCATCCGGGATGGTCCGTGAATTGACATATCGGCCGTCTATGAATGGGGCGTCAAAACTTCGCCCTAACGCAGTTGTCACGTGAGCGATGCAGTCCGGGCTGCAGGTCGTATTGACAGTCCACGTCCCCGTACCGCCGTCGGCGTCCGCGTAGAGATAGACCCCATCCATCATCGGAGATTCCGCCCTGGCTTGCGGTGCGACCACACCGGGCGCCACTCCGAGCAGCAGCCCAATAGCTGCGACTAAGACTTTGATCCTCATGCGTGTTCCATTCTCGTCTTTCGAGCATCGAGAAGCCAAATTGTATCTCCGCGGGGCAAGCTGGCCTCGGCTTAATCACAAAAACAATTTCTTGATCATCTGCGGCTGGCGCGGACCATCGGATGGGCGCGATCTCGTCGAATTGCACAGATTCGCAGCGATGAGAACGATAATTTGAGTGAGTCTGCGATCACTGGCGGCCGTCGCGTGTAGGTTATCGCAATGGTGTAGGAGAGCAACCGTATTTCGATGTGCCTGCTCTGGGGCGGACGTCGTGAACAACGGTCTGCCCCGCACACCGGGTAGCTCGAAGTCGAACACCGGCGAATTGCTATCCGGAGAAGCACTTGCGGCGTCATCTGCGTTGTCAACCGTGTCAGGTCGTGAATTCGGTGTAGTTGAGGGCGGTCATCATGCCGGCTTCCAGGTGGTAGCCGTGATGGCAGTGGATCATCCAGGTGCCGGGGTTGTCGGCGATCAGCACGGCCTTGAGTTTCTGGTGAGGCTGCACGATGACAGTGTCTTTGCGAGCGCCCAGGCTGCCGTCGGATTTGATGACCTGGAAGGTGTGACCGTGCAGGTGCATGGGGTGGTACATCATGGTCGAGTTGGTGAAAGCCAGGGTGGCGCGCTGGCTTTGTTTGACGCTTACTGGCGGACTGTCGGGGTAGGGCTTTCCGTTAATGGACCAGTCGTATTTCGTCATGGAGCCGGTGAGTTCCAGGGCCAGGTTCACCTCTGATTCCGCTGACCCCAAGCTGACGGACGATGGGGCGGTGAAGGTGTCGACGGTGCCGATTCTGCCGTTGAGCTCGGGAGGCGCGAAGTTGACCTCTGGTGGGCTGCCGCCGGCGGTCTTCAGCAGCGCGCGCCCGGGTGTCGCCGATTTGCCTTCAGGCATGGCTACCAGCGGGAAGACGCCGTCGCTGACGGTGACGACGACGTCGTAGCGTTCGGCCATACCGACCAGCAAAGCGTCGGTCTCGGTCGGCGCAACCGGGAAACCATCGGTGTGGGTGACCGTCATGACGTGGCCTGCCAACGCCACGCGGAATGCGGTGTCGGCGCCGGCGTTGATGATGCGAATGCGTATGCGCTGACCCGGTTTCGCGTCGAAGGTGGTCGGCGCCGCCGCGACCCGGCCATTGATCAGATAGTACGGGTAAGCGATGTCGCCGGAGTCGCCGCCCAGCAATGCACTGCTTCCCACCGCTGGCATCCCGGGCATCTCCTGCTGGCTGGGTTCGTGAGCCATTCGAGAGCTCTTGAGCTCATCAAATATCTGCTGAGGATTTCTACCGACGCCGTCGGTCCAGTCGTCGAGGACGACGATCCATTCAGCGTCGTAGCGGCCAGGTTCTGCGGGGTCATCAATGATCACCGGCAGGTACAGCCCATAATCGGTCTGCAGGCCCACGTGCGGGTGAGCCCAATAGGTGCCGGGATGCGGCGAGGAAAACCGATAGGTGAACTCGCTGTTGGCGCCGATATTGGGCGTGGAAGGGAAAACGCCGTCCATGTCGTTGCGCAACGCGATGCCGTGCCAGTGCACCGAGGTGGCGTCGCCGAGCCGGTTCCTGACCGTAACGGCCAGTTCGTCCCCAACATTGGCGCGGATCAGCGGGCCGGGCAGAACGTCGCCGTAAGCCAGTGTTCTCGCGACCGGACCGCCGAGGTCCACGGACACCGGTTGGGCGGTCAGTGTGGCGGCGACGGTCCGTCGCGTGTGTGGGCGGGCTTTTTCCGCTGCATTAATGGCCTGCTGCAAGTCGAGTGCGCGATCGCTTCGCCCGCATGCCCCGAGCGCCAGTCCGGCCGCGCCGGCAATCGACGCGGTCACAAACGTGCGCCGATCGAGTCGGACGTCATTTCGCATTGTTTGCATCAACCTTCCTTCGTCGACTTCTCGTTTGGCGTGCCGCTGCCGGGGGATGGATTCGTCGCAACTACGACACCCTTGAGGACCGGCCGTGGCGACGGGCATTCCGTTGTCATAACGCACCCCGATACGCTGCGCTCATGACTCGCTGAAAGGGGCTACCCATCCAGTGCGGAGCTAAGCAACGGCGCGCTCACGATCGTTTCCGAACAGTGTCGGAGCATTGTCTGATGCCAGAAGATGCGGCTGCGTCTTCATTGCCTGGACGGGTCTGTAGATGCTGGTTGCGGTCGAGCAGGTGTAAAGCAAGAGCTGCGAGGACACCGATGACGAAGAGCCCTGCCCAGACCAGTTCACCGGCTCCTGCCTGCCGCGCTGCACCCATGGCCCAACCGGTCGCCAGGTTGCCGGCCAGGATTCCCACTCCGACGATGGTGTTGTAGAAGCCGTAATGCGTAGCGACCAGCCGGCCTTCAGCCAGAGCCATGACCGTATCCATTTCGAACGGGAAGACCGCGGCCGAACCGACAGCCAGCATGGCGGCGGTCACCAGCAGCGCGGCGGCAGCCGCGACGATCCCGAGTCGAGAGTCGTCGGGGATGGCCACCAGCGGCAAGAAGGAGGCCGCCAGCACACCCAACCCGATGGCCAGGCTGCGCCCCGGGCCCCACCGCGCGGCGAACCAGCGGGTGATGCGCAGCTGTCCGGCCACCGCCACCCCACCTGAAACGACGAAGATCGCCGCCACCAGCAGCGGTTGATAGCGCTTGGTCAACAGCGCCGCCTGCAGCGGCAAGGCGAGATAGACCTGGAAAGACAAGACGTAGGAGCCGATCATCGCCGCGGCGAACAACAGAAAGGACCGGTTTCCCAGGACGACTCGCCAGTCATCGAGTATCGATGTTTTCTCTGGTGCGGCATCGGCGCTGTGCTGCGGCAGCGCCAGCAATTGCGCCACCGTCAGCACCGCAAAGACCGCCGCCGCGCCTGCCGCGGTGATGCGGAAGTCGATAGCAACCAGCAGCACTCCAACTAACGGGCCCAGCAGAATTCCAGCCTGATAGAAGATGTTGAACACCGCGAATGCTTCCACACGGCGCGCACGTGAATCGGCGGCGAGATAAGCGCGCACCGCGGGATTGAACAACGCTCCAGCGAAGCCGGTGGCAGCCGAGGCGATCAACACCACCGGCAACGAGTGAGCGAAGATCAGCAACGCGAAGCCGCCCGTGCGGAGCAGACAACCGGCCACGATCAACGGTTTGTAGCCGATCCGGTCAGCCAGCGTGCCGCCGACAATGAACATGCCCTGTTGGGAGAAGTTGCGGACACCCAAGACCAGCCCGACGGCCCACCCCGCCAGCCCCAGTGGGCCGGCGAGGTAGGCCGCCAGGTACGGCATCAACATGTAGAAACCCAGGTTGATGCCGAACTGATTGATCATCAGCATCCGGCTGGGCCGATCGAAGCTGCGGAATTGGGTCAGCAACTCCATTACTGCATCGCTCCGGTCGGATCCACCACAGTGGCGCAGCGGGTCCAGGACTGCACGACCTGGTCGTTAGGGTGGTCGATCACGGCCGGCTCCTCGGGCGGAAATTGGTCGAGCAGGCCGTGCTTGCGGCAGTAGTCGTCGTTGTAGATGGTGTCGAAATACCGTTGTGGTCCGTCGGGGAA
>NZ_LQOY01000145.1 GCF_002101675.1 Mycobacterium gordonae
GTGTAAGGACTCAGGACATTCTTGACGTTTTGTCGTCAGGAGATGCTTGACGGCTTCTGGGGGTTGGCTCCTGCGCCAGCGACGTGAAACCGGGTGATGGGTTTGAGGTTTCGTCGTGGTCGTACGGCTATTTCTTCGTCGCCGTGCAGGATGCGTAGGTGGGTGTCCTCGATGACGACGGTGACGATTTTGCCGCGGTGGCGGGGGCCGAGTTTGATGTTTTGGCCGGCGACCATGATGCGGCCGCTGTCGTGGACCTTGCGTTGAGCCCGCAGGGACCCCGCGGGCAGCGGCGGTGGTGGCAGCGGCGTGGCTGGTGGTCGTGCGCCTTTGAGGCGACCGAGCTGCTCGGTGTCAAGGGGGCACGGCCAGGTGCCGATCAGAGCGTTGTCGATCACGGCGTGCATCAGGTGCCCGTCTAGCCGGAGTGTGACGCGCCGTCCCGCCCAGGCGAATCCGATCAAATGGCTCGCGCCGGCGAGGGATACCACACCGTCTTTGGTGACCGTTCGCTCGATCTCGACCGTTTCCCCAGGCCGGATCACGGCCGTGCCGTTGGCGCGGCGTAACGCTGGGCGATCGGGTTCTGGGCCGGCTGGTCGTGCGCCGCGCATGGCCAGGTGCCTTAAGTCCTCGGGTAGAAGCCGAGATCGGACCGTGCGCAGAATCTCTCCGTCGAGGCTGATATGGATGCTGCGCAGGTCGGCCCAGACACTCAGGGTCCGTCCCACCAGGCTCTTATGGACGGAGACCGACTGACGTCCGGAGCGGATCGAGACTTCGCCGCTGGGCGGCACGCGCACTTCGAACTCAAACGCAGCGCCGGCCGGAGGCGGCGAAGGAGGCGGCTCGATCACATCGATGATCAGTGATGACGGCGTCGCATCCTGAGGCTGGTCGGATTGGTTGGTGAGGTCGAGACGAGTGGGGCCGTTGGGCCGAAACAGGCTTGCGGGGACCGCCATGTCCAGACCTTGATGTGGGCGCTGGTGGTTGTAGCCGTGTACCCAGGCGTCGATGGCCTCCTGGGCGGCAGCGATTGACTCGAACGGCGCCACGTGATCGAGGAACTCTGTGCGCAATGTCTTGTGGAAGCGTTCTATCTTGCCGGTCGTCGTCGGTGATCGTGGTTTGGTCAGCCGCTGCTTGATGCCGTTCTCGCGGCAGATCTTCTCGAATAACACCTCCACCGGTAGCGGTTTGATGAAGCGGCCAGTGAACTGACCGCCGTTGTCGCTCAACACTTCTGCAGGGACGCCGTAGCGGCGCATCGCCTCGAGGAACCCCTCCGCGACCTCACGGGCCGACGGTGTGGCCAACACCGTGGCCAGCACCACAAACCGGGAATGATCGTCCAAGCCGGTCAACAGCTTGCATTCGCGTCCGTCGGCTAAAGGCACACCGCCAACGATGTCGAGTTGCCACAAATGCATCGGCGCTTCGCGCTGCCAGCGTTTGTACTTCCGTTTGCGGTGCTGATCCTGCGGATTGATGAGCCCGTTACGGACCAACACCCGATGCACCGTCGCCCGCGACGGCACCCGGTCCAGTCCCGTCCGGCCCAACTCATGACTAATCCGACGAGCGCCCCAACGCGGATGCTGCCGACGCATCTGGCATATCTGCGCCGCGACCTCAGCAGACAGCTTGGATGGACTCGTATGCGGCCGACGTGACCGATCGATAAGGCCGGCCATGCCCTCTTCCTTGAACCGCGTCCGCCAAAAGTCCAGCGATTGACGCGTCGTGCCGTAGCGCAGCGCTACCTCGCCGATCGGCGAGCCGCCCAGCACCTCACACACCGCCCTATACCGGTACTCCACCAACGCTTGCTGATCCACAACCCGCCCACTCCGCCGCCGACAAAACCGGAGGGAACAAGATCACGAACAACGCCGAAACGTCAAGCGTGTCTTGAGAACAAACCGTCAAAGATGTCTTGAGACGAAACA
>NZ_LQOY01000146.1 GCF_002101675.1 Mycobacterium gordonae
GCCGGTGGGCAGTTCTTATTGGCCGCTACTGGGCACTTTCATGTCCGCCAGTGGGCAGTTTTTCATGTCCGCCGACATACGGCGTGCGTGCGGGGTTGCGGGGTGGGTCTGGGTTATCGCCTGAGGATGGAGTTGACGTTGAACCAGCGCATGGCTGTGACGAGGGTGATCGCGGTCCGCTACAGGTGTGCGGGCAAGACCGAGAAGGGCAAGATCCTTGATGAGTTGAATCAACGCGGCGATGCCATTTCCGATCCGTGGCATCGACTCTGATAACGGCTCTGAGTTCATCAACTTCCACCTGCTCAGCTGGTGTGACAAACACCAGATCACCTTCACCCGCTCCCGAGTGCGCAACAAGAACTACGGCTGCCACGTCGAGCAGAAGAACTGGTCCAGCGTGCGCACCCTGGTCGGCTACCACCGCTACGACACACCGGCAGAAGTCGCACTGCTCAACAAGATCTGGGCGTTGCACTCACAGCTGAGCAACTACTTCTACCCCCCAACAAAAACTCGTTCACAAAGTCCGCGCCGGCACAAAAATCACCAAGAACACGACACCGCAACCACCCTGCACCGTCGTGCACACGCCCACCCCAACCTGCCCACCACGGCCAAAGCCGACCTATCCCGCACCGACCTCGCCATCAACCCCGCCGCCTTGCAACGCCAAACCCAAGCCCTACTCAGCGAACTACTCACCCTGACCATCACCAAGGCCGGACCCCAACCCAGCAACTCTCGTGGGCATCTGGCATATGAGGCAACGACTACCTTCGCGGGCATAACGACATGAGGCAACAGGCGGCTATCTGTTTGCCCGCCTCATAGCGACAAATCCCCGCACACTCGTCCTTTAAGCTCGCCACACTCACCTGGCTCTCGCGCGTCATATCTCCCACTCCAGCCCCTGGCGAAGTCGGTTTTCTGTTTGCCCGCCTTTGCGCGACAACCAAGCCTTATCGCGCAAAGCCAAAACTCTTTGGTGGATGCGGTATTCGGTTGCGCGCGGCATGCCCCCCGGCCCGTACTTGCCCCGACCGAGCCGGCGCACCCTGCCTCGCGCGATTTCCCACCGCAGCGCATCCGAGATGGCTTTTGATGCTCTGCCCTTCACGCAGAAACCGTGCCACTCCAATGCATCGATCATGTCGGCGATCGTCGCGGGTCCGTGCAGCGCCAGCTGCCAGGTGAGCACGTACCGCAGTTCGATTCCACTCAGACACACGGCGGGGGCCACGATTGCACCGTCGCATGCCGAACTGCCATGCGCACTTCACCGTGGTCGGCACTGGCACGTTTGTCGCTACGAGGCGGGCAAACAGATAGCCGACATTTCCGGAGACCAATGGGGGCTCGTGTGACGCGAGCCCCAAACGGCGGCACTGTGCACGTTTGTCGCTACGAGGCGGGCAAACAGATAGCCGACTTTTCCAGAGACTGCTGGGGCACCTGTGACTCAGGCAATCGACAGCACGATGCCGTCCAGGATGTCGTGCTCACTGACGACCAACTCCGAAATGCCGGCGCGCGAACACAATTCCCGCGCCAACTCCTGGACCACGATCGCTCCGCCTCCGATGACGTCGACGCGGCCCTCATGCATGGGCCCCAGCGCGGCCCGCTCCCCCCTGGTCATGCCGATCAGCCGGTCACACACCTCCACCAGCTCGTCAAGCGGCACCCGCGAAAGATGAATCAAAGCAGCGTCATAGCGGGTCAAACCATGCGCCAGCGCCGACAGCGTCGTCATCGTCCCCGCCAGCCCGACCCAGGTGCGCGCCCCGGCCACCGGCACCGTGCGCAACGCGACGTCCAACCGCTCACGCACGACGGCGCGCGCTGCCGCCACCTCCTCGGGCGAAGGCGGGTCCGAGTGCAGACACCGCTCGGTCAAGCGCACACACCCGATATCGGCCGAGTAACCCGCCACGATCTCATCGGCGGCCTTGCCAAGCACGATCTCCGTCGACCCCCCGCCCAGGTCGACCACGACGAAAGGCGCACCCGCACCATCCAACTCGCCGACCGCACCACGGAAAGACAGCGCAGCCTCCTCGTCGCCGGTGATCACCTCGGCAACCGAGCCAGGGATCACCGCCCCCAGCACGTCGGCCGTCATCGCAAAGAACAGATCACGATTGGCCGCATCCCGCGTCGCCGAGGTGGCAACCATCCGCACCCGCTGGACATCGTGCAGGCGAAGCAGGTCGGCGTAATCAACCAGCGCCGCCCGCGTCCGGGCTATCGCCTCGGGCGCGAACTCCCCTATCGCGTCGACACCCTGACCCAACCGAACGATTCGCATCTCCCGATGCACGTCGCACAACCGCTCCCCCTCGACGTCGGCAATCAGCAACCGAATCGAATTGGTACCGCAATCGATACCCGCGAGTCGCGTCAAAGCCATTGCCTCCCAATCAAACTAGCCGCCGCACCGGGCTCGGCGGCCAACAGCGCAAGCGCCTCGTCGCCGAAGGGATTGACTCCGGGCCCCTTGGCCAGCGAATGCGCGATCAGCACATGCAAGCATTTGACTCGGTCCGGCATGCCACCGCCGGAGAACGTGGTGCCCAGCGGTTCGATAGCGTCTCGCTCGGCGAGATAAGACTGGTGCGCCCGGCGATACCAGGCGGCTAAATCCGGCTCGCGGCCCAACCTTTCGGTCATGTCGCGCATCAGCCCCGTCGTCTCCAACCGGCTTGCCGCCGCGGTCAGCACCGGGTGCGTCAGATAGTACAACGTCGGAAATGGCGTTCCATCAGGCAATTTCGGCGCTGTCTTCACCACACCCGGTTCACCGTCCAGGCACCGGTAGGCGATTTCGAGCACACCACGGGGCTCGCGACCCAGCTGCCGCGCCACGGCCTCCAGGTCAGCGGGATCAACCACCGGGGCCCGGCGGGCTGGGCGGTGCCTGCTCGGGCGCCTGCCCGGCCGAGGGTGGCAGATGCGGCGCGTCGGCGATGGTGTGCCACAGCGACGTGTACCAAGGCTCGTTCCTGGCCGCGCCACCCACCTCCGCGCCCGGCTGCGGAGCCGCCGCCGCACCCGGCGGAAGCTGAACCTGGAATGGAATATCTCCGGGCTTGACGAATCCGAGACGTTCACGCGCCTGCGCCGCGACGTACGCCGGGTCAGCCAGCTGTCCCTTACGTTGCTCCAGCTCAGCGATCTGGCGGCGCAACGCGGCCTCGGTCGCACTCAATTGCGCCATCTCGGTGCGCTGCGCGAAATACGTGCGCACCGGCCCAGCGATCGTCAGCGTCAGAACGCACACCACCGCCGCGAGGATCGCGGCGCGCCGCGCGGTAAACCCCAGCCGCTGATCCGACCGCTGCTCGACGGATTCGGTGAAAGACCGCTTGATGGGCTCCACCACATGCTCATGCAACGAGCCGGTGGACCGGCTCCCGTCGGGCGCCGTCTGCGCGGGTTTGGAAACCGGCTTGGCGAACGGCTTCGACGAACCCGTGGAGCGACGCGCCGGAGCCGAATCACCCGGCTTCCCCGGCCGGGAGGCCGGGGATCGCCGCTTCGGATCGGGCTTTGGGGACAAGCTACTTCGGGTCCACCGCGTACCGTGGGAACGCCAGGTCACCGGCGTAGCGGGCCGCATCACCCAGCGCCTCTTCGATCCGCAGCAACTGGTTGTACTTGGCGACACGCTCACTGCGTGCCGGGGCGCCCGTCTTGATCTGGCCGCTGCCGACCGCCACCGCGAGGTCGGCGATGGTGGTGTCCTCCGTCTCCCCGCTGCGGTGACTCATCATCGTCCGATATCCGCTGTGGTGCGCCAGGGCGACCGCATCCAGCGTCTCGGTCAGCGTGCCGATCTGATTTACCTTGACCAGCAACGCATTTGCCACACCACGCTCGATACCCTCTTCCAGGCGCTCGGGATTGGTGACGAACAGATCGTCGCCCACAATCTGCACCCGGTCACCGATACCGGCCGTGAGAGCGGCCCAGCCGTCCCAATCGTCTTCGGACAGCGGGTCTTCGATGGACACCAGCGGATACGCGTTGAGCAACCCGGCGTAGAACTCCGTCATCTCTTCGGCGGTGCGGGTCGAGCCCTCGAAGCTGTATCCGGTGCCTTCGGTGTAGAACTCGGTGGCAGCGACATCGAGCGCCAGCGCGACGTCGACACCAGGCTTGAAGCCAGCCGACTCGATGGCCCGGCTGATCAGATCGAGTGCCGCGGTGGTGCCGGCCACGTCCGGAGCGAAGCCGCCCTCGTCGCCCAGCCCGGTGGACAGCCCCTCCTTCTTCAGCACGGACTTCAGCGCGTGGTACACCTCGGCACCCCAGCGCAGCGACTCGCTGAAACTGGGGGCCCCGATAGGCGCCACCATGAACTCCTGTACGTCGACGCCGGTGTCGGCGTGTGCGCCGCCGTTGACGATGTTCATCATCGGCACCGGCAGGATGTGAGCGTTCGGACCGCCGATGTAGCGGAACAGCGGCAACGCCGCCGAGTCGGCCGCCGCCTTGGCGACGGCCAGTGAGATGCCCAGAATGGCGTTGGCCCCCAGGCGGGACTTGTCGGGTGTGCCGTCAAGGTCCACCAGCGCCTGGTCGACCAAGCGCTGGTCGTCGGCGTTAAGCCCGATCACCGCCGGTCCGATCTCGTCCAGCACCGCTTGGACGGCCTTCTTGACGCCTTTGCCGCCATACCGGTCACCGCCGTCGCGCAGCTCGACCGCCTCATGCTCGCCGGTCGATGCGCCCGACGGCACCGCGGCGCGGGCGAATGTTCCGTCGATCAGCGCGACCTCGACCTCGACGGTCGGGTTGCCGCGGGAGTCAAGGATCTCGCGGGCTCCGACCTGCTCGATAATCGGCACTGGGTTCTCCTTTGCGCTCTGGCTCTGTTGCGGCCCCCGGCGGTACATCTTTCTACAGCGGATGACCCGCCGCATAGGCGGTCGCCCAGTCCCGCACCGCCCGCGCGTACACCCCGGAGTTGTTGTAGGCCCGCAACGCGTTGATCCAGCCGCGCGGGGTCGAGAGATCCTTTCCGCGCCAACACAAATAACCAGCCGCCGAGAGGGCGGCGTCGTCGATGTTGTCCGGGCTGGCCGTGCCGTCGTTGTTGGCGTCCACCCCGTACAGCCGCCAAGTCTCGGAGATGAACTGCATCGGCCCCATTGCGCGCTCCACACCGTTGTCGCCGTCGAGCAGGTCACCGCCGTTGTCCACGATGCGCAGGTTGCCGCCGCTGCCGTCGAGGCGGACACCCCGGATCGGGGGTCTGACGTCGCCATTGGGCGCTACCGTCGCGCCGCGGTAGGTGCCGTTGTGGCTCTCCACCTGCCCGATGCCCGCCAGCGTCGTCCAGGCGATGTGGCACTTCGGGTTTTCCACCTCGGCAACCCGCGCGGCGTAGGCGTAGGCCTCCAGCGCGACGACCGGCATCTCCAACGCCGGAGCACGGGCCTCGGCCCATTCCCGCAACTGGTCGGCGGGACGACCGATCGCGTGCGTATCCACCGGCGGCACCGGATCCCCCGCCGGCGGCGGCACTCCCTCCGGGATAAACAGACTGAGCTGCCACGTACAACTTGACGCCAACAGCATCGCGGTCGCCCCTATCACGGCGACCGCGCGCAACCAGCGTCTCGGCGACACAACTCTCCCTGTCGATCTCCCTATCGGGGCCCCTAACCCGTTTCGGCCCCCAACATCGTCCCACGGGTTGCCTGAGTGCCTGGCTTGCCGAGCCGCACAGCACACAAACTTACGCAGCGCATCGGTGTGCGAACTCGTTGTTTGTGGAGCTTCTCTGAGTTCTCGCAAACCTGGCCGAAAACGGTGTCAGCGCCGTCCCTTGCGCTTTTTAGGTCGCGATTCCTTGGGCGCTTCGGCCGGGTCGCTGGCGAGCTCCGCTTCCTGCTCGAGCTCGGGCTCGGGCTCTTTCACGTCCGACTCGGACGGCCAGTGTGCCCGCCACTCCTCCTCGGTCACGAAGCCCAACGGCGTCATGTCGAGTTCTTCGGCGATACTGTCGCCGCGGCGTGCGGCGGCAATCGCCTTCTCGACCGCGCGCACCGATTCGACGAAATCCAATACGGCTGCGCGCAGCGTGTTTTCCGCGTCGACATCCGCCGACAGCGTGATGGTGGTGAGCTCGGCGGGAATGAACTCGGCGGGCAGGCCGGCCTGCCGCACGCGCTGAATCACTTTCTGCGCCAGCGCCAGTGCGGGTTGCCCGGTGTGGACGTCGTCCAACACCGAATTCCTGGACTTCTGCGACCGCTCGGAGGCCTTGGCCTCTTCCCACTGAGACAGCTGATCCTGCAGCGAAATCGACTCGCCGGCAAGCACTCCCGGTACGCGATTGCCGAGTTTGCGCATCAGCGTGTCGGCGACGTCGTCGATGGTGAACGGCAGCAGCGCCGCATCCTCGGCGATGCGGGAGTGAAAGAGCACCTGCAGCAACAGGTCACCGAGTTCTTCGCGCACCGAGTCGACGTTGCCGCTGTGCACCGCATCCAACAGCTCGTAGGTCTCCTCCAGCAGGTATCTGCGCAGCGAGTCGTGGGTTTGCTCGCTTTCCCACGGCCCTGCGGTACGGAGTTTGTCCATCATGGCGACCGCGTCGATCAAACGCTCGCCGCGTTGACGTTCCGGCGCCGCGATCAGCCGGGCGCCGGCCGCCAACCGCGCGGTGACGGCCGGATGGTTCGGATCCGACGACAACAGCACCGGCGCGTCCTCACCGGTGTACGCCGGGTGCGCGTCAGGCAGTGACCACGGCACCGCGATCGGCATCTCCTCGGTGTACTGGACGGGGCCGGAAAGCAACTCGATGGCCTCCACCGGAACCAGCGCCGGCCGGCGGGGGTCGACCAGGACGACAATCATCAGGCTTGCCGCTCCTTCGCCGAGTTCGTCATATCAACATCTTGCTGCGGTTTCCCGGCCAGCGCAGTCACCAAATCCGCAACCATCTGGACCAGTTCGACATCGCGGATGAGCCCGGCGCCGATACCGCCCGCACGCGGGATGGGAACCTGCACCGTAGACGTCGTAGCACGGTAACGGCCACCCGGGTACATCCGCGCCAGGCGGACCTGTGCGGAATCCGGCAATGTCAAGGGTGACAGCCGCACCACCGCCGTTGAAGTCGCCGACACGGCACTGACCTCGGTGATGCCGGAGGCCTTGCACAGCAACCGCAGCCGCGCGACCGCCACCAGCCGTTCGGCGGGCTCGGGCAACGGGCCGTATCGGTCGATCAGCTCGTCAATCACGGCCGCGATGTCGCTGTCGGAAGTGGCCGAGGCCAGACGGCGGTAGCCCTCCAGTCGGAGCCGGTCGCTGGCGATGTACTCCGGCGGCAGGTGCGCATCGACCGGCAGGTCGATGCGCACATCCTTGGACTCCTCGGGCGTCGTCACGGTCTGCCCGTCGGCGGCGGCCCGGTACGCCTCGACGGCCTCACCCACCAGCCGGACGTACAGGTCGAACCCGACCCCGGCGACGTGCCCGGACTGCTCGACGCCGAGCACGTTGCCCGCGCCCCGGATCTCGAGGTCCTTGAGCGCCACCGCCATGCCGGCGCCCAACTCGTTGTTCTGCGCGATCGTGGCCAGCCGGTCGTAGGCGGTCTCGGTCAATGGCGTGTGCTGCGGGTAGAGGAAGTAGGCATAGCCGCGCTCGCGGCTGCGGCCTACCCGGCCGCGCAGCTGGTGCAGCTGGGAGAGGCCGAAGGTGTCGGCGCGTTCGACGATCAGGGTGTTGGCGTTGGAGATGTCCAGCCCGGTCTCCACGATCGTGGTGCACACCAGGATGTCGTACTCGCGGTTCCAGAAGCCCTGCACCGTGCGCTCCAGCCGCTCCTCGGGCATCTGACCATGGGCGACCACGACGCGGGCCTCGGGCACCAGCTCGCGGACGTGGGCCGCGGCCCGGTCGATCGAGCTGACCCGGTTGTGCACGTAGAACGCCTGCCCGTCGCGCAGCAGCTCCCGTCGCAGGGCGGCGGCGATCTGCTTGTCGTCATGCGGGCCGACATAAGTCAGCACCGGGTAGCGCTCCTCGGGAGGGGTCAGGATCGTCGACATCTCGCGGATGCCGGCCAGGCTCATCTCCAAGGTGCGCGGGATCGGGGTGGCGCTCATGGTCAGCACGTCGACGTGGCTGCGCAGCGCCTTGATGTGTTCCTTGTGCTCGACCCCGAAGCGCTGTTCCTCGTCGACGATCACCAGACCGAGGTCCTTCCAGCGCACCCCGGTCTGCAGCAGCCGGTGGGTGCCGATCACCACGTCGACCGATCCGTCGGCCATGCCCTCGATCACCTTGCGCGATTCGGCAGGATCGGTGAAGCGGGACAGACCTTTGACCGTCACCGGGAAGCCGGCCATCCGGTCGGTGAAGGTCTGCAGATGCTGGTCGGCCAGCAGCGTGGTCGGTACCAGCACCGCGACCTGCTTGCCGTCCTGGACCGCCTTGAACGCGGCCCGCACCGCGATCTCCGTCTTGCCGTAGCCGACGTCACCGCAGATCACCCGGTCCATCGGGATCGGTTTCTCCATGTCGGATTTGACCTCGGTGATCGCGGTGAGCTGGTCGATCGTCTCGGTGAAGCCGAACGCGTCCTCCATCTCGGCCTGCCAGGGCGTGTCCGGCGCGAACGCGTGTCCGGGGCTGGCCTGGCGCTTGGCGTACAGCGCCACCAGCTCGCCGGCGATCTCACGCACGGCGCGACGGGCCTTGGTCTTGGTGTTGGTCCAGTCGCTGCCGCCGAGTTTGCTCAGCGCGGGCGCCTGTCCACCGACGTAGCGGGACAGCTGGTCCAGGGAGTCCATCGGGACATAGAGCTTGTCGGACCCACCGCCCCTCTTGGACGAGGCGTATTCCAGCACCAGGTATTCGCGACGGGCGCCGCCGACCGTGCGTTCCACCATTTCGACGAACCGGCCGATGCCGTGCTGGTCGTGGACCACCAGGTCGCCGGCGGTCAGCGCCAGCGGGTCGACGGTGTTGCGCCGCTTGGCCGCCAGCCGCTTGCCCTCGGTGGCGGTGGCGCGGCTGCCGGTCAGGTCGGCTTCGGTGATGACGACCAGGTTGGCGCCCTGGACCACGACGCCGTCGTGCAGCGGACCGCGCAGTACGCCGACGACCCCGGGCTTGGGCGTCTGGCCCGGCTCGAGCATGCCCGCGGGTATGTCGGCCTCGGCCAGCCGCTCCACCATGCGGTGCGCGGTCCCGGTGCCCGGTGCCACCATCGCCGCGTATCCACTGGTCGCGACGTGCGCGCGCAGCATCGCGAAGATGCCGTCGATGTCGTGCTGATGTCCGCGGGCGGACGGCGCGGACCGGATGTCGAGCTCGATCGCCGACTCGTCGGAAAGCTGGCTCAGCGTCCACCACGGGTGACCGCGGCGGCGGGCCGCGTCCTGCACCTCGTCGAGTTCGGCGAAACCCGACCCGCCGAGCTGCTCGACGTCCACCGGCGCATCGGTGCCCAGTGCCGCAACCGACCACGACGCTTCCAGGAACTCCCGGCCCGTCTTGATCAGGTCGGCGGCGCGGGTGCGGACCTTTTCCGGGTCGCAGACCAGCACCGGCGTTCCCTCGGCCAGCTGATCGGTCAGCAGCGCATGATCGTCAGGGCGCAGCACCGGCAGCAGCGCTTCCATGCCGTCGACCGGAATGCCCTCGGCGAGTTTGGCCAGCATGTCGATGATGCTGCCGGTGACCGTGTTCTCGGACGCGGGATGCTGGCCGGCGAGATCGGCCGCACGGGCCCGCACGTCGTCGGTGAGCAGCAGTTCGCGACATGCGACGGCGACCAGCCTGTCGACGTCGAGCTCGGGAATCGAGCGCTGGTCGGCGACCGAGAACATCCGCATCTCGGTGATCTCGTCGCCCCAGAACTCGATGCGGACCGGGTGTTCGGCGGTCGGGGCGAAAACGTCCAGGATGCCGCCGCGCACGGCGAACTCCCCACGCCGTCCGACCATGTCAACCCGGGTATAGGCGAGATCGACGAGCCGTTGGGCGACGTCCTCGAAGGGCGTCTCATCACCGACACTCAGCGTCAGCGGTTCCTGGCGGCCCAGTTGCGGCGCCATGGGCTGCAGCAGGGAACGAACCGCGGTCACCACCACCCGCAATGGTGGGCCCAGCCGGGCGTCATCGGGATGGGCAAGGCGGCGCAGCACCATCATCCGGGTGCCGACGGTGTCGATCCCCGGTGAGAGCCGCTCATGCGGCAGCGTCTCCCAGGACGGGAAGACAGCGACCGCATCGCCCAACACGCCGCGCAGTTCGGCGGCCAGGTCGTCGGCTTCCCGACCGGTAGCGGTGACCACCAGCAGCGCGCCCTGCCGGGCCAGCGCGCTGGCCACGAAAAGACGCGCGCCGGCCGGTCCGACCAGCGGCAATTGTTCGGGTCGATCGGAGGCGCGCTCGATGAGCTGTTGGAACGTCGGCGCGGTCAGCGCCAATTCGACGAGCCCCGCGATCGGGGTATCTGGGCTCGCAGTCCCCGGTGCGGTCATGGTGAGCACCATTCTAGGGCGCAGCAATTCGTCAATATTGGGCCCGGCTCCGTCAAAGAAACGTAAGGAAAACGCCATTCCGGCCGGTAAAGGCGCAGTTTGGAGGCATGACACTGCTGCACATGCTGCCATCGGCCGGCCGGGCAGCCCCCATTTGTGACGAAGCTGACTTCCGCCATCGTGCCCGCCGCGACCACAAAGCATTGCGGCACGTCGAGATGGTCTACGCGGGAAAGTCGCTAGCAGCCCGGGCGGTGGCCCGCTGGGTGCGTGAGCACGGGCTCGGCGTCGACGTCTGCTCGTCGGACGAGCTGGCGGTCGCCTTGTCCGGCGGCATCGACCCGGCCCGCGTCATCATGCATGCCAGCGCGATGTCGCTTGACGAGCTAGGCGGCGCGGTAGCCGCCGGGGTGGGCCGCATCGTTGTCGACGACCCGCTGGAAGTCGGCTACCTGGCCAATCTGGTCCGCCGACAACGCGTACTCATCCAGGTGATCCCGGATGTCGACATCCACGGGCATTGCGGCGCCGGAATCAGTGACCAGAAGTTCGGGTTCACCGTGGGTGGCGATCACGCCGCCCACGCTGTGCGGTGGGTTCTCGCGCATCGCACTCTCGAGCTGGTCGGGCTGCACTGCCGGATCAGCTCGGAGGTCATCGACCCGGCCGAGTACGGCGAGGCGATTCGGCGGGTGATCGCCGTGATGGCCGACGTCCGCAACCACCACGGCGTCATCCTCACCGAACTCAGCCTCGGCGGCGTCAGCTGCCGTGACGCCCGGAAACTGGCCGCGGTGATCGAGGACGCCCTCGACGACGGGTGCGCGGCCGAGCATTTCCCCCGGCCCGCCGTCGTCGTCGAGGTACCGGCAGGTGACTACCAGGGCATCGTGGCCCAGGAGTAGAAGGCTCCCGTGCCCACGTCGTGGACCCCATAGGAGTCCCAGTAGTAGTCGTGGCAGACGTTGCCGTCCCAGGGCACCGGCCGTCCCGCCGGGTTGGGGTCACCGGGACACCAGGTGGTGCAGGCCTGCAAACGCGGGCAATCGCCTTGCTCGGCGTGAGCGGGCGGCGAGAGGGTCAAGCCCACGGAAACCAGCAGGGTTATCGCGAGGCCGGTCAGAGCGTTGGACAGCGTGGGAAACAGAGAACGCATTATCAGCCTTTCCTTCGGGTTCACTGGTGCACAAGTGCACACGGCTCCGGCTGCTACCGATCACAACAGCAGACGCTTGCGAAGTTCTTGCTACTCGTCCTGCAGTTGCGGGTCGGCCTCCAGATGGGTGAGGCCATTCCACATCAAATTGACCAGGTGCGCCGCCACAACTTCCTTTTTGGGTTCCCGCGTATCCAGCCACCACTGGGCCGTCATGGACACCGAGCCGACCAGCGCCTGGGCGTACAGCGGCGCCAAATCAGGATCCAGTCCGCGGCGGGCGAAGTCACCGGCGAGGATGGAGCTGACCTGGCTGACGGCGTCGTTGAGCAGGCTGGAATAGGTGCCGGAGCTGATCGCGGCGGGCGAGTCGCGGATCATGATGCGGAAGCCGTCGGTGCGTTCCTCGACGTAGGTGAGCAACGCCAGCGCGACCCGCTCGACCCGCACCCGGGAGCGGTTGTTGGTCAGCGACGACGTGATGCCGTCCAGCAGCGCCGACATCTCCCGGTCGACCACGACGGCGTAAAGGCCTTCCTTGCCGCCGAAATGCTCGTAGACGACGGGCTTGGACACGTTGGCGCGCTGGGCTATCTCCTCGATGGAGGTGCCCTCGTATCCGCGTTCGGCGAACAGCGACCTGGCGATGCCGATGAGCTGGCGCCGGCGCTCGCTGCCTGTCATCCGGGCGCGCGGCGCCCGTACTTCCTTGTACGGGCCTTTTTCCGGTTCAGCCACGTGCTCAGGGTATCGGGGTATCGCGCGTTGACCGCTCGAGTGTGCGCTGACGGTTTCGGGTGTGCGTACACGGCGGTGAAACCGCGATTCCGCCGCCGTGGCTGCACTGTCAGAGCAGTGGACGCACACTCGCGCGGCCGGCATCGTCGGCAGACTGAAGCTGAATCGTCCGCCTCCTCCTCCGGCCGCAAGCGGCCGGCATCGTCGGCAGACTAAAGCTGAATCGTCCGCCTCCTCCTCCGGCCGCAAGCGGCCGGCATCGTCGGCAGACTAAAGTCTCAGGAGCGATCCGTCGTGGTGTAATCGGCAGCACCTCTGATTTTGGTTCAGATAGTTCAGGTTCGAGTCCTGGCGACGGAGCTTTGCTTCTGCCCCTTCTCACCGCTTTTTGCCGTGAGCGTGCCCCAAATGCCACTCTTGACGGCGTGTCGGCGTGCAAACGCGCACGCTCGCCGGGCGAGACTTGAGGAGAGTTGATGAGTTTTCGTGGTGACACCGCGGTTCTGGTCCTGGCGGCCGGGCCCGGCACCCGGATGCGGTCTGACACCCCCAAAGTGCTGCACGCCCTCGGCGGGCGCAGCATGCTGTCGCACTCCCTGCACGCGATGACCAAGCTCGCACCTCAGCATCTGGTCGTCGTGCTGGGCCACGATCACCAGCGCATTTCGCCGCTGGTCGCCGAACTGGCCGACAGTCTGGGCCGCACCATCGACGTCGCGTTGCAGGACAAACCGCAGGGCACCGGCCACGCGGTGCTGTGCGGCCTGTCCGCCCTGCCCGAGGACTACGCCGGCATCGTCGTCGTAGCCGCAGGCGACACCCCCTTGCTGGACGCCGACACCCTGGCCGACCTGATCGATACACACCGATCAGCCGGGGCTGCCGTCACCGTGCTCACCACCACACTGGACGATCCACACGGCTATGGCCGCATCCTGCGCACCCAGGACAACGAGGTTATGGCGATCGTCGAGCAGACCGACGCGACGCCCTCACAGCGCAGCATCCGCGAGGTCAACACCGGGGTCTACGCCTTCGACATCGCAGCCTTGCGGTCCGCACTGGGCCGGCTGAGTTCCAACAACGCCCAGCAGGAGCTCTACCTCACCGACGTCATCGCGATCCTGCGCCGCGACGGCCACACCGTCAGCGCCCGGCACATCGACGACAGCGCGGTGGTCGCCGGCGTCAACAACCGCGTCCAGCTCGCCGAGCTGGGCGCCGAGCTCAACCGGCGGATCGTGGCCGCCCACCAATTGGCCGGCATCACCGTGATCGACCCGGCGACCACCTGGATAGACGTGGACGTGACGATCGGCCGCGACACCGTCATCCACCCGGGCACCCAATTGCTCGGACGCACCCAGATCGGCGCTCACTGCAGCGTCGGGCCCGACTCCACGCTGACCGACGTCACCATCGGCAACAACGCCACCGTGTGCCGCACCCACGGCAGCTCGGCGACCATCGGAGCCGACGCCACGGTCGGGCCCTTCACCTTCCTGCGCCCGGGGACCGTGCTGGGCGCCGAGGGGAAGCTGGGCGCGTTCGTCGAGACCAAGAACGCCACTATCGGCACCGGCACCAAGGTGCCCCACCTGACCTACGTGGGCGACGCCGACATCGGCGAACACAGCAACATCGGCGCGTCCAGCGTGTTCGTCAACTACGACGGCACCACCAAGAGCCGCACCACCATCGGGTCGCACGTCCGCACCGGCTCGGACACCATGTTCGTCGCCCCGGTGACCGTCGGCGACGGCGCCTACACCGGAGCCGGGACCGTGGTGCGTGAGGACGTCCCCCCCGGTGCGCTGGCGGTGTCGGCCGGTCCCCAGCGCAACATCGAGAACTGGGTCCAGCGCAAGCGGCCCGGGACGGCGGCGGCCGAGGCCGCCGAGCGGGCCGCCCGCAGCACCGAAGCCGGTGAGACACCGTGATTTCGTTTCCCGGCAACCCGGCTACGATGGGGCGTTCCTTTTCTTTCGATCCCGACACGGCGAGGGCAGCCCGGTGAGCCACGACTGGACCGATAACCGCAAAAATCTGATGCTCTTCAGCGGCCGGGCCCACCCGGAGCTTGCCGAGCAGGTCGCCAAAGAGCTCGACGTGCACGTCACCGCGCAGACGGCCCGGGATTTCGCCAACGGTGAGATCTTCGTGCGCTTCCAGGAGTCCGTCCGCGGCTGCGACGCGTTCGTGCTGCAGTCCTGCCCGATGCCGGTCAATCAGTGGCTCATGGAGCAGCTGATCATGATCGACGCGCTCAAGCGGGGCAGCGCCAAGCGGATCACCGCGGTCATGCCGTTCTACCCGTACGCCCGCCAGGACAAAAAGCACCGAGGCCGCGAACCGATCTCCGCACGGCTGGTCGCCGATCTGCTCAAGACGGCCGGAGCCGACCGGATCGTTACGGTCGACCTGCACACCGATCAGATCCAGGGGTTCTTCGACGGGCCGGTGGACCACATGCGGGGGCAGAACCTGCTGACCGGCTACATTCGGGACAACTATCCCGACGGCAACATGGTCGTGGTGTCCCCCGACTCCGGCCGGGTGCGCATCGCCGAGAAGTGGGCCGACGCGCTCGGCGGCGTACCGCTGGCCTTCATCCACAAGACACGAGACCCCCGGGTGCCCAACCAGGTGGTGTCCAACCGGGTGGTCGGCGAGGTGGCCGGGCGCACCTGCGTGCTGATCGACGACATGATCGACACCGGTGGAACGATCGCCGGTGCGGTGAAGCTGTTGCACAACGACGGCGCCAAGGATGTGATCATCGCGGCCACCCACGGTGTGCTGTCCGACCCGGCGGCCGAGCGCCTGGCCGGTTGCGGTGCGCGCGAGGTGATCGTGACCAACACCTTGCCCATCGGTGAGGAGAAGCGTTTCCCGCAACTGACCGTGCTGTCCATTGCACCGCTGCTGGCCAGCACCATCCGTGCGGTCTTCGAAAACGGTTCGGTCACAGGACTGTTCGACGGGGACGCCTAGATGGGTGAGGCCGTCATCTATCACAACCCCAAATGCAGCACATCGCGTAAGACGCTGGAGCTGTTGCGGGACAATGGCTTTGAGCCCGAAGTGGTGCAGTACCTGAAGACGCCGCCCTCCCGGGACGAGTTGGTGCGGATGATCCGCGACGCGGGCATCGAGGTTCGCGCCGCGGTACGCAAACGCGAATCGCTGTATACCGAACTCAATCTCGCCGACGCCGGCGATGACGAGCTGCTGGATGCCATGGCCGAACATCCGATTCTGATCGAGCGGCCGTTTGTGGTCACCGCGAAAGGCACCCGGCTGGCCCGCCCGATCGATGCCGTGCGCGAGATTCTGTGACTGTCAAGCAGATCCAGGCAAGTTTGGCGGCGGTCGGGGTGGCCCTGCTGACCGTCGCCTGTGGCCCGAAAACAGCTGACTACCAGTCGATCTGGACCACTCCGTCGTCGGCGACCAGCGCTTCACCGAAACCCACCGAACCTCCGGTGCCGCTGTCGAAATATCTGGAAGGCGAAGGCGTTCAAGGTGATCCGGTGTTGCCGAGCGACCTGACCGACCTGGTGGTCTCGATCCCGACACCGCCGGGGTGGAAACCGCGCGCCGTCGACTCGAAAACCAGCCCGAAAGCGGTGATGATCTCCAAGGGCGACAGCTATCCCGCGGCGATGCTGGTGGTCTTCAAGCTGCGCGGGGAATTCAATCCCACCGAGGCGATCAAGCACGCCAACGCTGACCTCCCGGACAGTTTCCACCAACTCGACGCCTCGACCGCCGACTACAACGGCTTCCCCTCGTCGATGGTCCAGGGCACCTATGAGCTCAAGGGCGCACGGATGCGCAGCTGGAACCGGGTGGTAATGCCCACCGGACCGGCGCCGGCCAACCAGCGATACCTCGTGCAGCTGATCATCACCAGCCTCGCCGAACAGGCCGTCGCGGAGAGCAACGACGTCGAGGCGATCATTCGCGGGTTCGTCGTCGCCAAGAAGTAGCCCCCCTTGCGGCGGTTGGCTGCGCCAGCCGCCCGGCGAGATTGCCGCCATGGTCGTGATCAGGGCCTTGGATTCACAGCCCTCACGGCAATTTCGACATCCCGAAGTCTAGGAGCTGTGCCGGCGGCCGGACTCTTGGACAAGCTGCACGCGGGAGGATATCCCGAGTTTGGCGTAGACGTGCGTGAGGTGAGTCTGCACAGTACGAGGCGAAATGAACAGGCGTGCGCCAATTTCTTTGTTGCCCAACCCTTCGCCTACCAGACGGACCACGTCAAGTTCCATCGGCGTCAGCGAACGCCAGCCAACCGCGGGTCGTTTGCGCTCACCGCGGCCGCGTTGGGCATAGGCGATCGCTTCTTCGATGGGCAAAGCGGACCCTTCCGCCCACATGGCGTCGAAATCGTTATTTCCCAATGCTTCTCGCAGTCTTTCGACTGCGGCGTCGTAGCCGGCTTGATATACCGGATACCGGACGTGTCCCAGATGCTGACGGAATGCGTCCGCCGCGCCCAACAGGCGCGCCGCATAAGGATGATTGCCACTGTCCACGGCGAGTCGGGCCAGGCATTCCAGGGTGTCGGCCACCCGAACGTAACCCTGATTACCCGCGGCGATCGTCAGCGCTTCCTGAGCATCGCGTTCTGCCTGCTCCGGTTCGTCTTGAGCGATCGCCACCAGCGCGCGTGCCGTCAGCGCGACCGTTCGGTGGCAGCCCGGGACCATACCGACGGCTTCATCCGCCCAGCGGCGAGCCGCGGTCAAGTCACCGCAGGCCAGCGCGGCCTCCGCCATCGGAGCGATCGCCCTGGTGATGGCTTCGGTTGGGGGCGTGACGGATTGCCAACCCGTCTCACACGCCCGCCGTGCGGCCGGCGCATCGCCGGCTGCCAGGGCTGCGTGCGCAAACGTCGCATGAATCGTCCACCCGTAGTATCCGCCGATCGTCTCCACGGTCATGCGTGCCGATTCCGCCATCGCGTGGGCTTCGGCCGCCTGTCCCCGGTGGGCGAGCACCATGCCATACGCGATCTGACCGAGCAGCCCGGTGGACGGGTTGACGACGGTCAGCTCGTCAGCGAATGGGCTGAGAACGTCGCATGCCTCGGCCAGCCTGCCGAGCGTCCACAAACCCAGGCCCAGCCACGTTCGGCCCATTTGTGAGATCACCCGATCGCCGAGCTCGTCGGCGAGGCGCAGACCTTCCGCGGCAGCGTCGCATGTCCCAATCGGATCGCCAGTGAAATGGCCATACGCAGCCATATAGGTGAACACCTGACACAAGCTCTGCCGATCATCGGCGGCACGGGCCAGTTCGACCGCTTCGGTGAAGTAGGGTTCGGCCGCTGCGCCTTCATAGATGGCGACGATCCCGCACGCGATTGCGGTTCGGCAAATCAATGCTTGATCCCCAAGTTCACGAGCAATCGTGAGAGCCTCGGCGGTCCAGTTCAGGCCCGGCGGTAGAGCTACCCAGCTAGAGAGGATGGCGTGGTCGGCGACCGCGCGTGCCCACATTGCCGGATCGATCTCGGCCTGGTCCGCGCAGGTCAAGATGGCGTCGAATCCGGCGAGTCCTTCCCGGACCCGGCCGCGCCTTATCCAGAACCGGATCAACGAGGACACCAGGGAGAGGGCAGCCTCGAAGTCGGAGTTCTCCCGGCTCCACTGAAATGCTGCCCGTAAGTTGTCGATCTCCGCCTCGGCCTCCGCTGACAGTTGCTCATCCCAGGGTCGGGCCGTTGAGTCCAGACGGGCCGCCGTCGCGGTGAAATAGTCGCGATGGCGGGTACGCACCTGGTCCGCCTCGCCGGATTAGCCCAGCTTTTCCAGCGCGTATTGACGTACCGTCTCCAACAACCGGTACCGCATTCCGCCGCCAATGCCGGAGCTCGTTTCCCTGCTGTCGTCGAATGCAACGACGAGAGACTTGTCCACCAGCAGACTCAACAGATCCAACAGCTGATAGCGCTCGACCTCATTCTCGGCGCCCACAGCCTGGGCAGCGTCCAGATCGAATCCTCCTATGAATGCGGCGAGCCGCCGAAACAAGACCCGCTCCGGCTCGGTGAGCAATGCGTGCGACCAATCCACCGACGCATGCAGCGTCTGCTGGCGACGTACCGCGGTGCGCGCACCACCGGTCAGCAGGCGGAAGCGGTCGTGCAAGCTGTCTAAAATCTGGCGCAGCGACAACGCCCTGACCCGTGCCGCGGCAAGCTCAATCGCCAAGGGCATGCCATCCAGCCGCTCGCAGATTTCGGCGATCAGCTCGGTGTTGCCTTGTCCCACAGCGAAATCGGGCCGCGCGCGGCGAGCACGATCAATAAACAGTTCGATAGCCTCGTCAGCAAGATTCAACGAGGGCACGCGCCAGCTCAGTTCACCGGGCACCGCGAGGGGCTCACGACTGGTCGCCAGAATCGTCAACCGGAGGCAGGCCCCGAGCAGTTCGATAATCATGGTCCCGCAGGCATCGAGCAGGTGCTCGCAATTGTCCACCAGCAGCAGAATTTTTCTGTCTCCGAAGAACCGCAGCAGCGTGTCCATGACCGACAGTCCCGGCTGGTCGGACAATCCCAGAGTTCGTGCGACCGTGACTGGCGCCACGGCGGGATTGGTGATTGGCGCCAGGTCCACGTACCAGACCCCATCGCTGAACTCGGTAGCCAGCTGTGCCCCAAGCTCCACGGCAAGGCGCGTCTTGCCCGCTCCCCCTGCTCCGGTCAACGTCACCAGCCGATTAGCGCTGACGAGTTCGCTAAGTTCCGCCACCTGTGCGTGCCGTCCAACGAAACTCGTCAACTGAACCGGAAGGTGCGGCGCGACAACGGTGCGCACCCGCAGCGGCGGAAACTGCTTGCGCAAGTCCGGGTGACACAACTGCACCAGCCGCTCCGGCCGCGGCACACCGCGCAAGGGATAGCTGCCCAGATCCGAAACCCAGACCCCATCCGGCAGCCGGTCTATCACCAGCGACTCGGTCACCCCCGACAGCACCGTCTGACCACCGTGCGCCAAATCCCGGATACGGGCGGTCCGGTTGATCGTCGGGCCCGCATAGTTACCCTCGTCGCGCAGCTGGATCTCTCCGGTATGCAACCCAATTCGAATTCGGATCGGCGCCAACGGCGCCCGCTGCAACGCCAGCGCACAGCACACCGCATCCGACGCGCGGGCGAAGGCGGCCACGAAACTGTCACCCTCACCCTGCTCGACCGGACGCACCCCACCGTGAGCAGTTACGGCGTCGCCGACCGTCCGGTTCAACAACGCCAGCGCGGCGGTCATCTGCTCAGGCTGGGTCTCCCACAGGCGTGTCGAATCCTCGACGTCTGCCAGTAGCAACGTCACCGTCCCAGTCGGTAGCAGCTCGCTCAAACCCAAGTCGCTCCAGTTCAGCGCAGGCATCTCCACGTGTTGGCTCATGGTAGCCAGCCTCGCAGCACGTACCGGGCATAACATCCGCCAGAGCGCGCAATTCCCGGCGGGGTTCAGGCGCGTCGGCTGGCTTCTTGGACCAATTGCACCCGCGACGCCAGACCCAACTTGGCGTAGACGTGGGTCAGGTGCGTCTGCACGGTCCGCGGCGAGATGAACAATCGTGCGCCGATGTCCTTGTTGCCCAGGCCTTCCGCAACCAGTTGCACCACGTCGAGCTCCATCGGAGTCAGCGCGCCCCAGCCCGTCGCGGGGCGCTTGCGTTCGCCGCGCCCCCGCTGGGCGTACGCGATCGCCTCTTCGATGGACAGTGCCTCCCCTTCGGCCCACGCACCCTCGAATGCGCTGTCGCCCAGCGCGTCACGGACTTCGGCGACGACGGCGTCGTAGCCGGCTTGATACATCGGAAAGCGGGTGTACCCGTTGCGCTGTCGAATTCCTTGCGCCGCGCCCAACAGACGAGTCGCATACGCGACGTTGCCCTCGCCGGACGCGAGGCGGGCCAGGCATTCCAGGGTGTCGGGCACCCTCATGTACCCCTGCGTCCGGACGGCTACCGTCAACGCGTCGTGGACGTCGCGCTCGGCCTGTTCGGGCTCGCTCTGGGCAAGTGCGATGAAAGCGCGCACGGTCAACGCGGTGATTTTGAAAGTACCCGGAACCAGAGGCACCGTCTCGTCGGCCCAGCGCCGTGCCGCGACCAGGTCACCGCATCCCAGCAGCGCCTCGGACAACGGGGCGACGCTGCGGGTGAATGCTTCCCGGTCTGGAACGCTGTGCCGCAAGGCTTCCTGGGCCGCCCGCTTGGCCGCCTCCGCGTCACCCTCGACAAGGGCAACGTGAGCGAATGCCCCGTTCACCGTGTCTTCGGTCATTCCACCCACACTGTCCGACGCGGCCAGTGCGGCGTGCGCGGCGGCGCGTGCGGCGGCCACTTGCCCCCGGAACGCAAGTGTCCCGCTGAGGCACACTTGCCCGAAGACTGTGGCGGACGGGTCGCCAGCCGCTTCGGCCTCTTCGACCAGCGAGCGAAGAATCTCGTTGGCCTGAAACAGCTTTCCGTGGAACCACAGGCCGCAACCCAGCCAAGCTCGATTGTTCCGGGAGAAGAATCCATCCCCCAGGGCGTCGGCGAGATCACGTCCCGCTTCTGCTGCCGCGATTGCCGCCAATGGTTCTCCGGCGACAACGGCAGCGGTGGCCTGGTAGCTGAAAAGCGGCAAGAGGCTCCATTCTTCGCCTGCGGCGCGAGCCAAGTCGATCGATTCGGTGAAGTAGGCCTGTGCGACCTCGGCGTTGTAGAAAGTCGCAATCCCGCACGCACCGAGCGCCCGGGCGATCAGCGCACGATCATCGAGTTGGCGCGCCACCTCAAGTGCCTCGTGCGCCAGGTCGGTGTGGCCGTAGGCACCAGCCCAACCGGCGATCGTGCACTGGTCGGCGACGGCGCGCACCCAGACACCCGGTGCGATCTCCTCGGGCCGCCGCTCGGTCAGGACTGCGTCGAACGCCGCCAGCGCTTCGCGGAAGATTCCGGTGCGCAGCCAGAACTCCTGCAATGAGGAAGCCAGGCGCAATGCCGATTCTCGGTCAGAGCTGTCCAGGCTCCATGCGAATGCCGCTCGCAGATTGTCACTTTCGGCTTGCGCCCAGACGAGCAGTCGGTCCACACCGGCCAGACCCTGCGATGCCAACTGTGCTGCCGTCGCGGTGTAGTAGTCCCGGTGCCGGGTGCGCGCCTTTTCGGCCTCGCCTGACTCACCGAGCTTTTCCTGCGCGTACTGGCGCACCGTCTCCAGCATCGAGTAGCGCATTCCGTGGTCGGTGTCGGCATCGACAGCCACCACCAGGGACTTGTCCACCAGCAGGGTGAGCTGGTCCAGGAGTTGGTAGCCCTCCATCTCGCTGCTGGCACCGATCGCCTGGGCGGCCTCGAGATCGAATCCCCCTGCGAACACGGCGAGCCGGCGAAACAACACCCGTTCCGGCTCCGTCAGCAGCGCATGGGACCAGTCCACCGATGCCCGCAGCGTCTGCTGTCGTCGCACCGCGGTGCGCGCACCGCCGGTCAGCAACCGGAACCGGTCATGCAGGCTGTTGCCGATCTGCTGGAGCGACAGCGCCCGGATGCGTGCCGCGGCAAGCTCAATCGCCAGGGGCACGCCGTCGAGCCGTTCGCAGATATCTCGCACCAGCGCCGTATTGTTCTCATGGACAACGAAATCCGCACGAGCCTGACGAGCGCGGTCGGCAAACAGCTCGATGGCCTCGTCGGCAAGCGATAGCGACGGTACGCGCCAGGTCAGCTCGCCCGGCACCCCGAGCGGCTCACGGCTGGTGGTAAGAATCGTCAATTGCGGGCAGAGCCCGAGCAATTCGACCACCAAGGCTCCGCACGCATCGAGAAGGTGCTCGCAGTTGTCCAGCACCAGCAAGATGGATTTCTCTCCGAGGAACCGCACCAGCAGCTCCGTCGTGGAGCGCCCCGGTTGATCGGGCAGCCCGAGGGTGCGCGCGACAGTCAGCGACGCGACGGCGGGGTTGGTGATCGGGGCCAGGTCCACATACCAGATGCCGTCCGGAAATTCGGCACTCAGCAGCGAGGAGACCTCGACGGCCAGGCGAGTCTTGCCGACACCCCCGGCACCGGTCAGGGTCATCAGCCTGTTGCTGATCACCGACTGCCGCATTTCCGACACCTGCGTCTGGCGCCCGACAAAACTGGTCAGCTGCGCCGGAAGGTTGTGTGATGTCGCGACATTGCGCACCCGCAGCGGCGGGAACTCGTTGCGCAAGTCCGGATGGCACATCTGCATCACCCGCTCGGGGCGAGGCACACCGCGCAACGGAAAGCTGCCCAAATCGGTCAGCCACACGCCCTCGGGCAACCGATCGGCCACCAATGCTTCGGTCACCCCCGACATCACCGTCTGACCACCGTGCGCCAGGTCGCGGATACGGGCCGTGCGGTTGATCGTCGGGCCCGCGTAATTGCTTTCGTCGCGCAGCTGTATCTCACCGGTATGCAACCCGACCCGAATCCGGATCGGCGCCAGCGGCGCCCGCTGCAATGCCAGAGCACAGGCCACGGCATCGGAGGCGCGGGCGAACGCGGCCACGAAGCTGTCACCCTCGCCCTGCTCGACCGGACGCGCCCCGTTACAGGCGGCGACAGCGTCGTCCACTGTCCGATTCAACAGCCCCAGCGCCGCGGACATCTCCTCGGGCCGGGTCTCCCACAAGGCAGTCGAACCCTCGACGTCGGCCAGCAGCAACGTCACCGTCCCTGTCGGCAGCAATTCGCTCACACTCGACTCATCCCAGGTCAGTGGCGGCATTTCCGTGTGTTGGCTCATGGTAGCCAGCATCGCGCCCGCGATTCCCGCAATACATCCGCCAGAGCGCGCAGATGTCAGCGCGGATGATGCGGAATTGCGCTATGAACCGGTCAGAACTACGCGCTGCGGCGGATGGAATGCGCCGTCAATCGCCGGATAGTCGACGCCATGACGATCACGACCGCACCCGAGTGCCCCACCATCGCATACGCCCACCTCACCGATCCGGGCGAAGCGCACCGTGTCATCGCCAACGCCCGCGCCCAAGCACCGATTGCGCTCGGCCCCTACGGACCGGAGGTGCTGAGTAATGAACTGGTGCGAACTGTGTTGCGCGACAATCGGTTCACCACCGCCGAAGGCTTGGGGCTCGGCGCATTCGGTGTCACCTCCGGTCCGCTGTGGGACCGGGCGGTCAACAACATCCTTGGCATGGACGGGGTTGAGCACCACCGACTGCGCCGACTTGTGTCGAAAGCATTCTCACCGCGGGCTGCCGACCGCTTTCGTTGCCTGACCGTCGACGTGATCACCCAACTGGTTGAGCGCGTCACCGGCGTCGGGCACTGCGATGTCGTCACCGATATCGCCAAGGGATATCCGACGGCAATCATCTGCGCGCTGCTGGGCGCACCCGTCGAGGACTGGCATCTGTTCTCCGACTGGACCGAAGACATCAAGAAACTGTTCGAGCCCACCGCTGCTGCTGACGCCCCGGTGATCCTCGCGGCGTGGAACGAGCTGGACGCCTACCTCGAGGATCTGATCATCCGCCGGCGCGCGTCGCTCAGCGACGACCTGATCTCCGATCTCATCCGGGCCGAAGACGACGGAGACCGGCTGACCCACGACGAGCTGCTCATGCTGTGTGCCACCCTGCTCGGCGCCGGCACGGACACCACCCGCAACCAGTTGGCCGCGGCAGTGCAATCACTGGCCGGGCACCCGGACCAATGGGCGCTGCTGGCCCGACGACCAGAACGTGCGCCGGATGCCGTTCACGAGCTGATGCGTTATCTGCCAATCATTTTCGGCGTCGTCCGCCAAGCCGGCGAAGACGTCGAGCTGGCCGGAGTCCGCCTTCCGGCCGGCACGATCGTCTTCGCCAACGTCGCCTCCGCCAACCGCGACCCCGCGGTGTACGACGACCCCGAGCGGCTCGACATCACCAGGGCAGCAGCGGCGCCGATCCTCAACTTCGGCGGCGGCGTGCACTACTGCCTCGGCGCACACCTCGCCCGGCTGGAGCTGACGGAAGCGCTGAAAGTGATCACCGCCCGGATGCCGAACCCACGCCTGGCCGGCCCTGCACCGTGGCGGCCGATGACGGGAATCACCGGACCCCTCAGCGTCCCCTTGGAGTTCGACATCGCAGACTAGGAATCATGACCAACTGGACAGCGGCTGACCTTCCCTCGTTCGCCGGACGCACCGTCGTCATCACCGGCGCCAACAGCGGACTCGGCGAGGTGACTGCGCGCGAGCTGGCCGGCCACGGCGCCAAGATCATCATGGCCGTGCGCGATACGGCCAAGGGCGAGAAAGCCGCAGCCAACATTCGCGGGCTGGTAGAGGTCAGGGCGCTCGACCTGCAGGACCTGTCGTCGGTGCGGTTGTTCGCCGAAGGCGTCGACGGCGCCGACGTCCTGATCAACAACGCCGGCATCATGGCCGCCCCCTATGCGCTGACCAAAGACGGCTTCGAGAGCCAGATCGGCACCAACCACCTGGGGCACTTCGCGCTGACCAACCTATTGCTGCCCAAACTCAGCGACCGGGTGGTGACGGTGTCTTCGATGGCGCACTGGCCGGGGCGGATCGATCTGGCCGACCTGAATTACCAGAACCGGCGCTACTCGCCGTGGCTGGCCTACAGCCAGTCCAAGCTGGCCAACCTGCTGTTCACGACCGAACTCCAGCGGCGTCTCGACAAGGCCGGGTCACCGCTGCGCGCCCTGGCCGCTCACCCCGGCTACTCGCACACCAACCTCCAGGGCGCCTCCGGGCGCAAGCTCAGTGACGCGATCATGTCGACGGCCACCCGCATCATGGCCACCGACGCCGACTTCGGCGCACGCCAGACGCTGTACGCCGCATCCCAGGACGTACCCGGCAACTCGTTCATCGGCCCGCGATTCGGCTACGCCGGCCGAACCCAGCCCGTCGGGCGCAGCCGCGCCGCCCAGGACGGGGAAACCGCCGCCGCGCTCTGGGACCTGTCCGAGCAGCTCACCGGCACCAAATTTCCGCTCTGACCCTGGGCCGAGCAGACGCAAAATCCCCCTGGAACGCGCGTTCCAGGGGGATTTTGCGTCTGCTCGCGCGGGTGGGATAACCTGACCAAGCGTCACGGCGAGGGTGGCTGGCCAGCAGACCAGCACCGTTATCGACGGAGACCGGCATTCTGTCGCGATCCCTGGCCGTGCCTTACACACAGGAGCGACACATGGCTAAAGCTACCGTCAATCAACTCGCCGTCACGGTGCGTAGCGAGACCGGAAAGGGCGCGTCCCGCCGGGCCCGCCGCGCAGGCAAGATTCCGGCCGTGCTCTACGGCCACGGCAGTGACCCCCAGCACCTCGAGTTGCCCGGGCATGACTTCGCGGCCGTGCTGCGGCACTCGGGCACCAACGCGGTGCTGACCCTGGACATCGCCGGCAAGGAGCAGCTCGCGCTGACCAAGGCGATCGAAATCCACCCGATCAAGCGCACCATCCAGCACGCCGACCTGATCATCGTGCGTCGCGGCGAGAAGGTGACCGTCGAGGTCAACGTCGTCGTCGAGGGCGAGGCGGGTCCCGACACCCTGGTCACCCAGGACGCCAACACCATCGAGATCGAGGCCGAGGCGCTGTCGATTCCCGAGCAGCTCACCATCTCGATCGAGGGCGCGGAAGCCGGCACCCAGTTCACCGCCGGACAGATCGAGCTGCCCCGCGGCGTCAACCTGATTTCCGACCCCGAACTGCTCGTGGTCAACGTGGTGCAGGCGCCGACGGCCGAGGACCTCGCCGAGGAGGGCGCGGGCGAGGAAGGCGAAGCCGCGGCCGAAGAGGGCGAAGCCGGCGAGGAGGCCGCCGAGGCCTCCGACGAGTCGGAGTAAGGCAACGTGGCCGAGCCCCTTCTGGTGGTCGGCCTGGGCAATCCGGGCGAGAACTACGCCCGGACCCGGCACAACGTCGGGTTCATGGTTGCCGACGTCCTCGGCGCCCGGCTGGGTGGGAAATTCAAGGCGCACAAGCGTTCCGGCGCCGAGATCACCACCGGCCGGTTGGCGGGACGCCCGGTGGTGCTGGCCAAACCACGCTGCTACATGAACGAGTCCGGGCGCCAGGTGGGGCCGCTGGCCAAGTTCTATTCGGTGCTACCGGCCGACATCATCGTGCTCCACGACGAGCTCGACCTCGAATTCGGCCGTATCCGGCTCAAACTCGGCGGCGGCGAAGGCGGTCACAACGGGTTGCGCTCGGTGGCTGCCGCTCTGGGCACCAAGGATTTCCAGCGCGTCCGTATCGGAATCGGCCGCCCTCCGGGACGCAAGGACCCGGCGGCGTTCGTGCTGGAGCCCTTCAACGCCGCCGAGCGCGCCGAGGTCCCGACCATCTGCGAGCAGGCGGCCGACGCCGCCGAAATGCTGATCGAACTTGGGCTCGAGCCCGCCCAGAACCGTGTTCACGCGTGGTAGGCGGGCCAGCGCACGCTCGGTAATGTCGGTTTGGATGCGCAGAGCGAGAAACAAGCTGTGGATCGCGTATCCATTGCTGGCAACCGCGGTGCTGTCGTCGACGACGGGGTGCGAGCCGGCGCCGAACCCGCCGCAACCCCGGCTCGCCGATCTGTGCTCGGCGCTGCCGGTCGCCGATGTGCAGACCACTTACCGTCGTCTCACACCCACGCTGCAGGTGACGAAGCGCCTAGACGTCTCGAAGCTGCACCCGGCAGGTATGGCGGCGTGTCATTACGCCCCGAAGGACGACCTCGGTGGTGTGGTGCTGAGCGTTCCGATCGGCGGACCGGTTCCCGAAGTCGCCAATCTCATCGGCGGCCGCCGGGCGCGGAACAGCCAGGACGTCGCCGTCGACTCGGACAAGGCCTTCTTCGTACGTGCGGAGACCGAGTCGGCGATCGCCGTGGATCACGGTTCGATGCAGTTCGTGCTCACCTGGACTCCGCTGCTGGGCGCGCCCAATGAGATGGTCACGCAGCAACAACTCGTCCTGCTGGCCAGGACCGTCGCCACCAAGTTGCCAACCGATTTCGTTCCCCCGCAACAGGATATCGCTCGTGAGTGTGCCGGCGTACGGGTCGCCGAACACATCGTCGGCGGCAAGGTGGTGATGGCGCGCGGCAGCGCCAGCAGCGAGACACTGAATTGCCACTATCTGGGACCAACCGGGATTCTCCAAGCCAGTGCCCTCAGAGAGGCGGACCGATTCGTCGACGACCAGATTCGCATCATGCGGACGAGTTCGCGCAACCTGGTCGACCCGCCAGTCGCCGAGGACGTCACCCTGATGGCGCTCAGCACCAGCAGCATGTACATCGAGGGCGGCCTGGTCGACTGCTGCACACTGCAATTCCAGCACCGAGCGGTCAACGACACCATCGACTACAGCAGCGAATTCGATTCGGCCCAAAGGGAATTCGTCGCCAGTTTCATCGCCGCGGCGCGCGACTGGTCACGCCGGCGGTAGGACCGTCAGGGCTTGCCCGCCGCGGTGTCGACGATCGCGCGGATCGCATCGGAAATCTGGCTTCCGGCATCAGTGAGAGCCGGATCGACCGCGGTGAACTCCGGTGCCGGGTCGAAGTAGCTGATCAGCGCCGGACCACCGCGGTCGTTGGACCACACGGTGACCCGCACCGGCACCACCGCGCCGATCGCCTGACTCGTGCCGAACAGCGTCTTGCCGATCCGCGGGTCGCCGATGAAGAAGCTGTGCGCGCGCTGCGATTGCACCCCCACGGCCTGCAATCTCGTTTCCTCGTTCAAGTCACCGAGGATGACCATGCCGTGTTTGTCGGCGGCATCGTGCAGAGCGCCGATCGTCGCTTCAAACTCGCCGCCGGCGCTGACGGTGATGAACCGGGTGTCGACGGCGGTTGCCGTCATCGGACCGCCGGCGGCAGCTTCGGCGATGGTGCGGATCTGCTGCGAAATCTGTTGCCCGCCCTCACCGAGGGCGGGATCTACGGCGGTGAACTGCGCTGCTGGGTCGAAGTAACCGATGTGGGCCGGACCGTCCCCGTCCACCCAGACATGCATGCGTACCGGAACCACCGCGCCGATCGCCTTGGTGGCATCGAAGAACTTCTTGCCAAGCCCCGGGTTACCGACGAAGAAGCTGCTGGCGCCGGGCAGTCGCAGGCCGTTCGCCGCCAACTCCGCGTCCTCGTTGACCTCCCCGACGATCATCATCGCGTGGTCGGCGGCCGCCTTGTTCAACGCGTCGACCGTGGCCTCGAACCCTTTGGCGGCGGTGTAGTTGACGAACTTGGTCGAAACGTTGCGTGACCCGTCTGCGGGTGCGGCGGACGTCGGTGCGCCAGCGGGTCCCATGCTGCGACCGTCGTGGCAACCGACCAGCGTCAGGGCGACAGACACGGTGACCAAGACTTGCGCCACAACCGCTCGCGATGCCAACAACATCGGCGCCACTCCCTCGGGTTCCGACGGGCCCAGCCTGCCCCTCGAGACTAAAAACGTACCTTGACGGTCGAGGAAGGCGACGAGGTGTGGGTCTATTTCCAAGGCCCTCATCGCTTTGACAACGGCGTATGCGCAAAGGGCATCGTCGAGGACATTGATCTCGGCATGTCGGAAGTCACACGCCGGTCGCTCCACACGCCACCGCGGCTCCGGGATGGTCTTGTCGATCAGTCGGTTCCGGCTGAACAAGTCCCCTGGGGTGGTGGGTCCCTGGTCTTGACCGGGACGGCGACGGCATCACCTGCGAGTAGAGGGGAAACCCACCACTTCATCCGCACGGGCTGAGCCGCTGGCTGGGAGGACAATCGGCGCGCATTTGCTTGCTTTGTGCTGGATAGACTTGAGCGCCTAGATAGGTGATTTCGCTGGTGAGGTGTAGGTATGACGGAGCAGATCCTGCAGGCCGACTTGGAGGCGTTGGGGCGGTTGAAGCCACAGTTGCAGACCCTGGTGTGGGAGGTGACCCAGGGGTTGCCGCATGAGATCCCCAGCGGGGGGACAGTGGATGCCGGGGCGGTGCCGTCGTTAGCGGCTGCCCAAGAGATGTCGACCCGAACCTTGCCAGTCGTCAAGGCAACAGTGGCGGCTCGGTTCACCAAGCTCGCCGACATGATCGACCTGGCCCGCCAAGGGTTCATCGCCACCGACGATCAACTTTTTACGGCGGTCAACACAGTTCCGACCCTGCAGCGACCATCGCCCAGCGCGTAAAAAGCTCTCCCGTCGATGCCGACCAAGTCGCAGGTCCTGCACGCTGATCCGCACAAGGTGCTCGACCTGATCGGCGGCTGGAAGACCACAGTCGCGACCTTGGAACAGCAGGCCGAAACCTACCTCGCTTACGTGAAGCGCCCCGGCGGTTCGTATTGGGAAGGCCGGACCGCCGAAGCGGCCCAGCAGCGTTCACGTCAGGATCTTGAAGCGATCACTCATGTGCGCGATGCCGTGGATGCCGCCGCCCAGACGATTGCCAACACCGTCAGCTCGAAGCTGATGCCGCCACTGGCGAACGCCAAGCAGATCATCGAAAACGCCGAGTCCCACGCGGGCGTGACGGTTAACGAAGACCTCTCGATCACCTACACCGCGCCCGAGGGCACCAGCAAGGAAACCGCCGACCAGAATGCCAAGACCGTCGCGGCTGCTGAGGCCGAACTCAAAGCCGAGGCGGCGACGTGGTGGGCCGCCGAGAACGAGGTGGCTAGCCAGATCCGGGACGCACAAGCCACCATCGGCAAGGACCTTAACTTCGCGGCTGCGCTGTACGACCCCCGCAGAGCGATGCCGACTTCCGGTCCTGCCGGACAACTACCCGGGCCCGCGCAAGCCGTGCTTCCGCCGCTGCCGAGCCAGCCCCAAACGGCGGTCGCACCGTCTGGGCTCGGCGAGTTACTGGGCGCCGAACCAGGCAGCGGACCACCGACGTGGCAGGACATGCTGCTCCCCACCGGAGCACCTGGGGCGGGCGGCAAGCCGGACGCACCTCGTCAGCCCGGCAGCCTGCCAGACCTGCTCACTCAACTGTCAAGGCCCGGAGCGCCTGCCACCCGCGTACCAATCCCGCCGCAGGACGTTGAGGCCTTCAAGACGATGGCCCGCGAGACACTGCGGGCACAGGGTGTGCCGCCAGCGCAAATCGAGCAGCAACTTGACGCAGCAGTTGCCCGGGCGCAGGCACTAGGGTTCGGTCACGACAACCTGGCTCCCCAACCGCATTCACGCGGGCCAGTACCGCCGGCCCCTGGCTTCGCCGAAGGATTCGGCGACCGCTGGCGAGCTACGGAGAAAATGATCCACAACCTGCTCGGCGTTGGCGAGCGCGGCGACCCGGGAATCCTTGAGTCTTGGGCGGGACTGGCAAAAGGCCTCGCCGAACAGTTTAGTGATCCCCTCGGGATGCCCGCTGCCGCAATCCGAGATGAAGTCACCGGACTCCTGAACTCACCGAGTCCAGCCTATTACGCAGGAGGCCACGCGGCTGACGCAGCAATGACTGCACCGAGTCTTCTCTTTGGTGGCGAAGGGGCTGCCGTGCGGGCCGGACTCCCCGCAGAAATTCTCACCGAGGGCGGTGCACCTCTTGCTGTGTTGCGAGGCTGGGATCCGGCAGGGGGGTTGTCGTGGCACGACTTTGAGGCCCGATTTGGGACGCCCGAGTCGCGGATCTGGCCTGGGAATGACGGATTTCCACCGGGCTATGTGCCACAGCCTGCTCATCTGCCTGGAGGGACGATCATCGACCGATTCGGCTCTGAATACGGGCGCTACCTCGCGCCCGATGGCACCCCTTTCGGGGATCGTGCCTTGATGCCAGAGTCGGTCGGAGGCGACTACAACCGATACATGGTGACCGGCAAGCCGCTGCCTCCTGGCTGGCAAATCGTAGAAGGCCCGGTGGCACCTTGGTTTGGCCAGACGCCGACGCCAGGCACCACCCAATACATGATTGTGGGGCCGGACGGCGTTCGGGTAAACGTAAAGGAACTGCTAGACAGGGGAATCCTTGATGACTACGGACCACCTCTTGGGCGATAAATCTAACGAGCTGCAACTCGAAATAAACCGGCTGTCAGACGAACTGGGAGTCCGTCCGCTGCAGGTGGGACTCAGAACCAATGATGGACTCAACATCTACGTCGCCCACGACGGTTCATATCATTTCACTTTCTACGAGCGAGGAAAACTCGGCTTCGACCAGGCGGGGAGCCTGGATGACCTGCTCTATTGGTACTGCGAAAGCGTTGTCACCCGTCAAGCTGCTAAACGTGTGGGCGATCGCGCCGAACGCTTCAAATACGAGTATCAAGTCTTGAGTCAGTTCGATACTGGCTGGGCGAAACGGCGAGTGCGTGAACTCGCCGCTCTCTTCCGCAATGGGCAGCCAGAGGACATCTCGTTACTGCCCGACATTGGCGAGGCGCTGTAACTCCCCTGATGCTCCGGTGAACGTTGATTCCCGAGTCCGCGGGACCTAGCCTGCCAAGGCTGAATCCCCAAGTACCCCGCGAATAGGAGGAAGCCCTGCGCGGCCCAGCAGACGCAGAAGCGCCCTATATGGCACGAAGCGCCGGTTAGGTGACCAGGGTGACGGAAGTTGACCGGCGCAGCTTGCCCGACGGCGTCTTCGGAATGGTTCCCGGGCCCAGCACGACGACGTTGCGCGGCCGCACGTCGACCTCCTTGACGACCTCATGGGCGACCTGGTGCTCGATGCGGCGCACCTCGGCGGGGTCCTCGAACGCGTTCGACTCGACCGCGACGGCGAACGACTCGCGGGAATGGCCGGCGTCCAGGCGCACGGCCACCGCACAGCCCGGACGGACGCCGTCGACGCGTCCGGCGGCCCGCTCGATGTCGGTCGGGTAGATGTTGCGGCCGGCCATGATGATGACGTCCTTGACCCGGCCGCACACCACGACATGACCCTCGTCGGTGAGGTAACCGAGGTCGCCGGTGTCATACCAGCCGTGCTCGTCTTGGGCGGGGATGAAGCCGCCCATGGTGATGTAGCCAGGGGTGAGCGACTCACCGCGCAGTTCGATGACCCCGACACCGCGGGCGGCCATCACGTTGCCGTTCTCGTCGACCACGCGCGCCTCGAGGTCCTTCAGCAGCGGTCCCAAGGTGGCCAGCCGACGGGTATTGCCCTTGGTGGCGGGGACGGCCCGGCGCAAGGCGGCCATCAGATCGGCGTCGACCTCGTCGACGACCAGACCGGAGTTGCACTTGGAGAAGGACACGGCCAGCGTGGTCTCGGCCATCCCGTAGGCGGGCAGGATCGCCGACGACCGCAGGCCGAACGGCTTGCCCGCGTCCAATAGGTCCTCCACGTCGGCGGGTTCGACCGGCTCCGCGCCGGACAGCGCGAAGCGCAGCGTCGACAGGTCGAAGTCGCCCGGCTTGGCGTTGCGGCGCAACCGCTTCGCCAGCAGCGCGTAGGCGAAGTTGGGCGCCGCGGTCATCGTGCCCTTGTACTTGTCGATCAGCTTGGCCCACAGCAGCGTGTCGCGCAGGAAGTCCATCGGCGTGACCTTGACCAGCTCGGCGCCGAAGTACATCGGGATGGTGAGGAATCCGACCATGCCCATGTCGTGGAAGCAGGGCAGCCAGCTGACCATGACGTCCTTGTCGACGTCGTATTCGGCGCCGATGAACATCGCCTCGGCGTTGGAGTAGATGTTGCGGTGGGTGATCTGGACAGCCTTCGGCGACCCGGTGGATCCGGACGTCAGCTGCATCAGAGCCAGCGCGTCCTCGCCGACCTCGACCGGGTCGACGGGCTCGGAGGCCAGCAGGTCGGCGACGGTGAGAACCTTGATGCCCTTCTCCTGCAGTACCGGGATGGCCACCGTGAACGGCTCCGAGACGATGACGGCCTTGGCCTCGATCATGCCGATGACGGTCATCGTGTCTTCGGCCCACACGGCCAGGTCGGTGCGCGGGGTGGGCTGGTGCAGCATCGTCAGGCTGGCCCCGCGCATCCACAGGCCCTGGGCTGTCGGGGCGATCTCCACCGGGAAGCCGGCCAGCACGCCGACGGCGTCGCCGAGGCCGACGCCCGCGGCGGCGAGGCCGCCCGCGATGCGCCGGGCGCGTTCGTGGACCTCGCCCCAGGTGTGACGGACGGGTTCGTGGGGTTCACCGGTGACCATGCCCGTCGTCGCCGTGCGGGCATTGCGGAACATCTTCTCGGTAAACCTGCTCACGCATACCTCCTCGGTACTGGCGCTGTCCCCAAGGTCCGAGCTTCATGGTGCACTCGCCAGATCACGCTCAGAGGCAGGCGCGCGCACACGTTGGACAGCGTTTAGGTCTCGATTTGGTAGAGAGCTGCGGCCCAGCGTTGGGCTGCCGGTACTCGCCACCGCGGCTTATCTTAAGCAACTCTTAAGTAACTGCCAAACGGTAACGGCATATGAGTGCGATGTCACAACGCAGTTAACTCACCGACTAATCAGTCGCCGGGCGTCGCGGGAGCCGGCACCACGCGGGCGCCCGGCACCGGCCCGCTGGCGACGCGGACCGTGCGGCACACCCCCGCCCCGGACAGCTGGGTGCCGACGTCGACGGCGGAGTCCGCCGAGTCACACAGGAATGCGCACGTCGGGCCGGAGCCGGACACGATACCGGCCAGCGCGCCGGCCTCCACGCCCGCGCGCAGGGCCCGCCGGAGCGCCGGGTCCAGGCTGACGGCAGCAGCCTGCATCTCGTTACCCAGGAGCGGCGCAAGCTGCTGGGGGTCGCCAGCCGCCAGGGCGGCCAACACCGGACCGGGCTCGCCGAGGCGGGGCGGGTCCCCCACCTCGCGCAGCCGGTCCAGTTCCCCATACACCGCCGGGGTCAGCAGTCCGCTCTCAGCAAAGGCCAGGACCCAATGGAAGGTGTTGCGGGACAACACCGTGGCCAGTTCCTCGCCCCGCCCGGTGCCCAGCGCGGTGCCGCCGTGCAGGGCAAACGGCACATCGCTGCCCAGCTGGGCGGCCAACATCCGCAGGTCACGGCGCGGCAGGTTGAGTTCCCACAGCTCATTCATCGCCACCAGGACGGCGGCCGCATCGGCGCTACCGCCCGCCATGCCGCCGGCCAGGGGGATCGACTTGTCGATCAGAATCGACACGTCGGGGGCCCGTCCCACATGGTCGGCCATCAACTCGGCCGCCCGCCAGGCCAGGTTGCGCTCGTCGGTGGGCAACACGTCAGCGCCCTCACCGACGTGCTCGAGCGAGAGCACATCGGCGTTGCGGACCGTCACCTCGTCGAACAGCGAAACGGCATGGAACACCGTCGTCAGCTCGTGGTAGCCGTCCTCGCGGCGGTCGCCCACGGCCAGGTAGAGGTTGACCTTCCCCGGCACCCGAACGGTGGTCGACCCGGTGGGCACCCACAGCTCGGCGGTATTGCCGTCAGATGCGGACACCGCAGCAGACTATCGCTGCCATCGGCGAACCACACGCAGCGGCACCAGGAGTGCAGTCATCCGTGGTTCAGCCGGTGGACGCCGGAGCGGGATCCGGCGGCGCACCGGCATCGAGGTCCCCGTCGCCGGACCGCTGCAACAACCGCACAAAGTCCTCGACGGACAACGTCTCGCCGCGGCGGGCCGGGTCGATGCTGGCCGCCAGCAGCCGCCGGGCCGACTCGTTGCCCGATCCGGCCCATTCCACGAACGCGTTGCGTGACGTCTTACGCCGCTGCGCGAAGGCGATGTCGACCAGCTCGAAGACTCTCTTGCGGAAGGCTTCGTCGGTGGGCCAAGGCGATGTCTCGTAGCGGTCGATGCGCACCAGCCCGGAGTAGACACGCGGAATGGGCCAGAACACCGTGGGCGGCACCGTGCCGCACCGTCGTACCCGGCCGTAGAAGTTGACCTTGACACTCGGCACGCCGTATTCCTTACCGCCCGGCTCCGCGGCGAGCCGTTCGGCGACCTCGGCCTGCACCATCACCGTCACGGTGCGGATGGACGGAAATTCGGCGAGCAGGTGCAGCAGCGCGGGGACGGCGACGTTGTAGGGCAGATTGGCCACCACGGCGGTCGGTTCGGCCGCCAGGTCCTCGCGGCTCAGCGTCAGCACGTCGCGATGCAGCACGGTGAGCCGCTGGCCTTCGCTGCTGGAATGCTCGGCGACCGTTTGCGGCAAGCGGGCGGCCAGCACCGGATCGATCTCGACGGCGGCCACCGTCGCACCGCGGTCGAGCAGTGCGAGCGTCAGCGAACCCAGTCCCGGACCGACTTCGAGAACCACGTCGGACTTGCCGATGCCGGACGCCGTGACGATCCGCCGCACCGTATTGGCATCGTGGACGAAGTTCTGTCCGAATGCCTTGCGCGGCCGAAAATCAAGCTCCTTGGCCAACCGCCGGATCTCGGTGCGCCCGAGCAGCCGGATCGTCAGCGGGCACCCACTCGTCCACTGCACACTGGCCAGGCACCCCAGCCCTGGCGCTGCCGGGTCACGTCGGCGATCGCGATCTGCTCTTCGCGGGTGGCCAAGTCGGCGCGGGGGGCATAGCGCAGCCCGCCGTTGGCTTCCCAGGTGCCCTGGTCGAACTGCACGCCGCCGAAGAACCCGTTACCGGTGTTGATGGCCCAGTTCCCGCCGGCCTCGCAGCCCGCCAGCGAATCCCAGATGGTGCCGTCACTGACGGGCGGCACCTCGGTGCCAGGCTTGGCGCCGACTCGCACCACCGCTTCGCGAGCCGGCGTCACCACCACGTTGGCGATGGGCAGGCGACCGGTCTCGACGCCGTTGATCTCGGCTACCGAGAACGTCACGTCTTGGGTGCCGGGGGCTCCCGGATCTTCGACGACCTCGCGACTCATGTTCATCTCGGGGTCCTCGATGCGCCGCGCCGGCGGGGGAAGCGGCATCCGCTCGGTGACCCGTTCGATCCGGTTACGGGTGACGTGGATCTGCATGCCGTCGGCGATCGGTGTCGTCGGGGCGGGGATCACCTGGTCGCTGTCCTGCAGCGGGGCACCCGCGGCGTCCAGCAATCCGGCCACGTTCGGCGCCGGCAGGTGCACCGTGCGCACCACGCCGCCGTCGTCGATCTGGACCGTCTTGGCGCTGACGACGGGCAGGGCCATCCCCGACAGCGGAACGCGGCTCGCGCGCGACGCGGCGGCGGGCGCGGTGTCGGTCATGGCCAGCTGGGCCAGCGCCTCATCCACGGTGGCCGCCGTGGTCCACACCTGCCGCGAATTCTGGCCGTCGAGCGTGATCTCCAACGGCCGGCTGCGGCGCAGCACGATCGTGGCCGCGTCGTCGACCGAGACGTCACGGGCCGGGTACAGGTCGTCGCGCTCTTCGACGGAGAACCCGTTCTCTCTGACGATATCGATCACCTTGGACCTCATGGTCTGCACTCGTATCGAGGTGCCATCGACAGTCAGCGTGACGGTCTTGGATGCGGACACGGCGTATCCGCCGGCGAATGTCAGTACCAGCAGCAAGGCGCCAACCAGCAGGCGCAATGTGGGCGATTCAGTTCGATGAAGTTTAGTGAGCAGTTTCAATGTCAAATCCCAGTCAATCTCTACGTATCCCGAGTTCGTTCCGACCTACCACGACACTTACGCAGCAACACCGCAGCAAAAGTTCCAAGACGAGCAACCGACCATATTCAGCTGAAATAACAAATGGGCCCATAGGCCCACCCGTTCGATCACAAGACGGTAATGAACCGACCAGTGCAGAGCAACTCCTGCGCGGGGATGTTGTTGCGGTTCGGACGCTAACGGGCGCCCGACCGGTCCAGCCGGTACGCCCGGCGAGCGTTGCTCGTCGTAATCTCCGCCAACTCCTCCGGCCGGCGATTCACCAGTTCAGCGAGGGCTCGCACGGTGTAGGGCAGACAGTACGATTCGTTCGCTGCGCCCCGATACGGATGGGGAGTGAGGAATGGCGCGTCGGTTTCCACCAATATCTGATCCACTGGTATCAGCGGAACGGCTTCGCGCAGGTCGCGGGCGTTACGAAAGCTGACCGTCCCCGACAGGCTCAGCAACCATCCCTTAGCCGAACAAATGCGAGCCATCTCACTGCCGGATGAGAAGCAGTGAAAGATCACAGTCTCGGGCGCGCCCTCGGCACGCAGCACGTCGAGCACCTCGCTGTCGGCGTCGCGGTTGTGGATCATCAACGGCTTGCCGGTCCGCTTGGCCAGGTCGATGTGCCAGGCGAACGCCTCGCGTTGAACGTCCGGCCGGGCGCAGCCGTCGAGCCGGCCCGGCCAGTACATGTCCATGCCCGTCTCGCCGACGGCCACGACACGAGGGTGAGCGGTCAACCGCTCGATCTCGGCGCGGGCGTCCTCGCTCAGCGCGTCGGTGCGCGTCGGATGCAACGCCACCGCCCCGTACACCCGCGGGTCCCAATCGACCGCCCGCGCCACCCAGCGCGCCGACTCCAGGTCGTCGGCGATGGTTACCACGGCCGTGACGCCGACGGCTGACGCGCGGTCCAGGAGTGCGCGCACTCCGGTCGCGTCGGAGACACCGCAGGCGTCGAGGTGGGTGTGCGCGTCGATCAACGGCGACAGCGGCTCCGGGGCGGGCGGTGCTTCTCGTCTGGCGCTCACGCGCCCCACGATATGTGCACACACCAGCAAGCGGCCGACCCGATTAGGGTGGAGCCCCGATGAACCAACAGCAGCCGTATTACGTCACCACCGCGATCGCCTACCCCAACGGCGCGCCGCACATGGGTCACGCGTACGAATACATCGCAACCGACGCCATCGCCCGATTCAAGCGCCTCGACGGTTTCGACGTGCGTTTCCTGACCGGGACCGACGAGCACGGACTCAAGGTCGCCCAGGCCGCGGCGGCCGCCGGGGTGCCGACCGCGCAACTCGCGCGCAGCAACTCCGACGTGTTCCAGCGCATGCAGGAGAAGCTCAACATCTCCTTCGACCGGTTCATCCGCACCACCGACCCCGACCATCACGTGTCCTCGAAGGAAATCTGGCGTCGCATGGAGGCGGCCGGCGATATCTATTTGGACAACTACGCGGGCTGGTACTCGGTGCGCGACGAGCGGTTCTTCGTCGAATCCGAGACCCAACTGTTGCAGGACGGCACCCGGATCGCGGTCGAGACCGGCACCCCGGTGACGTGGACCGAGGAGCAGACCTATTTCTTCCGGCTGTCGGCCTACGCCGAGAAGCTGCTCGCCCACTACCGCGACAACCCCGGTTTCATCGCCCCTGAGACCCGGCGCAACGAAGTCGTCAGCTTCGTCTCGGGCGGCCTGGACGATCTGTCGATCTCCCGCACCTCGTTCGACTGGGGCGTGCAGGTCCCCGATCATCCCGACCACATCATGTACGTCTGGGTCGACGCGCTGACCAACTATCTGACCGGGGCCGGTTTTCCCGACACCGACTCGGAGTTGTTCCGCCGCTTCTGGCCCGCGGACCTGCACATGATCGGCAAGGACATCATCAGATTCCATGCCGTGTACTGGCCCGCGTTTCTGATGTCGGCCGGAATCGACTTGCCGCGAAGGGTTTTCGCGCACGGCTTCCTGCACAACCGGGGCGAGAAGATGAGCAAGTCGATCGGCAACATCGTCGATCCGGTGGCGCTGGTCGACACCTTCGGGGTGGACCAGGTCCGCTATTTCCTGTTGCGCGAGATCCCTTTTGGCCAAGACGGCAGTTACAGCGACGAATCGATCATCACGCGGATCAACACCGACCTGGCCAACGAGCTCGGTAATCTGGCCCAACGGTCCCTGTCGATGGTGGCCAAGAACCTCGGCGCGGCGGTGCCGGACCCAGGTGAGTTCATCGACGCGGACACCGAGTTACTGAGCACGGCCGACGGGCTGCTCGATCGGGTGCGCGCCCATTTCGATTCGCAGGCAATGCATCTGGCGCTCGAGGCGATCTGGCTGATGCTCGGTGACGCGAACAGGTACTTCTCCGCGCAGCAGCCCTGGGTGCTGCGCAAGAGCGAAGCGGTGACAGACCAGGAGCGCTTCCGCACCACGCTGTATGTCACCTGCGAGGTGGTGCGCATCGCCGCGCTGTTGATCAGCCCGGTGATGCCGGATTCGGCCGACAAGTTGCTCGACCTGCTGGGCCAGCCGCGCGACCAACGGACCTTCGCCGCAGTGGGAACGAGGCTGGCCCCCGGGACAGCGCTGCCCTCGCCGTCCGGAGTGTTCCCGCGCTATCAGGCGCCCGAAGCCGAGTGAGCGGAACGCAGTGACGCGAACGAGGCGAGCATCCGACCCCGAAGCCGAGTGAGCGGAACGCAGTGACGCGAACGAGGCGAGCATCCGACCCCGAAGGTGAGTGAGCGGAACGCAGTGACGCGAACGAGGCGAGCATCCGACCCGCCTGAAGCGGACTAGTTGAAGATTCGTCAAGTAACGGAAACGAACCCGGATGGCCACATTACGAACCGCGGTTCGGGTATTCGCGGCAAGCGGTGTGAGGTGTCTTTGACCGATAGGCCATAATCGCCAGGTGGAGCGAAGACGGAATCGGCAGCCCAGCCAATCCCCGATGACCACCCTGAAGCAGTTGCCTGCACTGGTGGTTCTCGAGCGGATCCCGGTCCCCGTCCTCGCTATCGCCGACGACGGCAGCATCCTGTTCACCAACACCGCGTTCGCCCAGATGGTGGGCTGCGACCCCGAAGAGGTGCTGGCGCTGCGATTTCACGAGATCTTCCACCAGGCACCGGAGTCCGAGTCCTCGCTGCTCTCATTCGTCCACGCCCTGGCGAACATGGTGGTCGAGCTGGCACACAAAGACGGCTCGGTGGTCCGGGCTTTGATGAGCCGGTCGGCGGTGATGCGCGCCGACGACAAATTTGCTCTGGCCGCCTTCCAGGACCTGACCGAACAGCTGTGGGAAGAAGAACGCTGAGCCGCATTCGGGCGGATGCCCGCCCGCCGCGTCGCGACATATGAGTTCAGCTAGACCGCAAGTATTGAGATGAGGCCGGGTCAATACTTGTAGTATGGTTTCCGCTGTGATCAAGACTCGCAACGACTTGGAGTCCTACCTCGAGGCGGACTTGCATGCCCAAGGACTTGAGCGCTGGCGACATCGCTACCGGGTCATGCATCGAGCTCCTTACTTTCAGCGCATGCTGCGCAAGACCGAATATTGGACGAACACGGCCCGGACGCCCTTCGGGCACCTCGTCGCTGCATACCTGCGCCTACGACTGAAGTTTCTGGGCGAGAAGCTCGGATTCGGCATTCCGCTCAACGCCTTCGGACCCGGCCTGTCCGTCGCTCACGTCGGCTGGGTGCACGTGCATCATCGGGCAAAGATCGGCGCCAACTGTCGTATCCACCAAGGGGTGACGATCGGCGAAGGCCGCCCCGGCGAGTATCCCAGCATCGGCGACGACGTGTTCATCTATCCGGGCGCCATGGTGCTCGGCGCGGACGTCGGCAGCCGGGTCGGCATTTACGCAGGTGCGGTGGTGACCAAGTCGGTGCCCGACGATGTGGACGTCGCCGGCGTTCCCGCCCGGATCGTCAAGGACCGCCGCCCGCGCGCCGTCAGCGCCTAGAGCCTTTACGGAGCCCCATCGGAGAGACCGGCCGGCGCGCCGGTCCGGGTGTGGCGCAGGGCTTCGCGGGCCAGAAATTGCCGGAAATACGGAAGCGATGCCTCTGCCGCCACTCCCGGAAGCAGCACAACCCAGATCTGAGTCAGCTGCGCATTCAGCTGGTCGAGCATGCTCTCGCTCTGCCGATTTCGCGCGATGGCGATGGAGAACAACCGGGTTCCGTACATCGCACCGACAATCGTCTGGGCGAGCGATTCGGGATCCACGTCTTCGCGCAGGTCACCTTGCGCTACCCCTTCGCTCGCCTGCTCTGCCATTGCAGCCACCCAGCCGGCACAGCAGCGTGCAACCGCGTCGTTGAATCCACTCAGGGCCGCGACCAGCTGCTCGGCCGCACGTGCGGTCTTGTCGGTGCTGAGCACGTTGGCAACCGCGAAGGTGCCGTGGATCATGTTTTCCAGGGCGGGCGAAGCCGACCCGCAGACATTGCGAAAAGCACGGAGGACGACCTCGCCGCCCTCGTCAATGATGTCCGACGCGAGAGCCTCTTTGGAATCGAAGTGGTGGTAGAGGGCGCCCTTGGTCATTCCGGTTCGCTCGATGATGGTGCCCCACCCGGCTGCGGCGTAGCCGACTTCACTGAAGACGTCGATCGCGGCATCCAGAATCTTCCGCCGGGTTAGCTCGGATCGAACCTGGCGCGCCATTGGCCATGCCTCCCCAGTGATGTCAATCCGGTTCAGCTCCGGACCTCGGCGTCTTGTTCCTGCTGGTCAGCCGGATAAGCCTAGCAGCAGTCGGCATGATGTTTTTCGATCATGCGTGCCAGATCGCCTCCGGCGCCGGATCAAGTGGTGCTCACCGGGGTCGGGACGGCCTTGATAGCCAGCGCCGTCCGCCGCCGGAGGAATTGGGCGAAGTAGTCGGCCCGGTCCGGCGGTAGTACCGCCGCCAGGATCAGAACCCAGTTTCTTTCCAGGTCGAGCAGGAAGGCCCGGGGGTCGTCGAGGTCGCTGGTTTGGCGCAGTCCCAGATACATCGACACGATCAACCGTCCGATGTCGCGCGGCTCCCAGCGTTCGGCGACGTCGCCCTCGCTGATCGCACGCTCGGCAACGCTGGCCAGCGCATCGACCCAGCCGCCCAGCAGAGCGGCCTGCAGCCCTTCTGTGCGCCCCACCGACTCGATGAGGTGCAGAGCGGCCCTGGCGACGTCCCTGGAGATGTCCTGCACCGCGATCAGGTAGCAGAAGTCGATCAGCGTTTCCAGGCCGGAGAGCTGCCGGGACAGCAGGTCCTCGACGGCCGCCCGTCCCCCTGAGGTGTGCTGTTCGATGATGGCCACCGCAAGGGCGTGCTTGGAGCGGAAGTGAAAGTACATCGCGCCTTTGGTCAACTCGGCCTCGGCCAGGATGTCGTCCAGTCCCACGTCGTGGTAGGCGCGGCGGGCGAACTGATGTGCGGCCGCCCGCAGAATCTGTTGCCGAGTGCTGTCTGCCCGTCCGTCGGCCGATTCAGTCGACATCTACCCGCGTAACACTTCCGGGCGTGCCCAGCAGCGACCAGCAGCGTTGAGCGGTGCGATCACCTTCACCATCGGGATGCCTTCCTCACCGGGTGGCCAGACCATCGGATGGTGAGCCGTCCACCGGCGTGTGTCTCAGGCGGCACATTGGACGCCACATGTGAGGCTATCAAGTTCGCGCCGACCTGCAGCGTTACACGCCGACATGACTGCATCCAAGCCCAGGAAATACCCCAAGTCGGTTTCTTCAGCTTGCTACGTTCAAAAAGTATGTAGAATGGGTATAAGCCTGGTCTGTCGGTCTGCAGAGGGCGGGAAAACGGGTCCGAACTGCCAGCTCGGGCGTTGTCGTGATGACTGTCATCCTCCCGGCCGACTACATCGTCAACGCTCGCGTTAGGAGAGGTGCATGTCGTTCGTCACCACGCAGCCAGAAGCCCTGGCCGCTTCGGCCAGCACGCTGCAAGGCATCGGCTGCGCCGTCGACACGGTGAGCACGGCCGCGGCGGGTCCCACCACCGCGATAGTGCCGGCCGCCGCGGACGAGGTCTCCGCGCTCACCGCTACGCAGTTCGCCGCGCACGGACACCTCTACCAGGCGGTGAGCGCCCAGGCCGCGGCGATTCACCAGATGTTCGTGGAGGTCATGACGGCCAGTGCGGGTTCGTATGCCGCCACCGAGGCGGCCAACGCCGCGGCGGCCGGCTGACGATCGGGGGGTGGGCAATGGATTTTGGCGCATTGCCGCCGGAGATCAACTCCGCGCGGATGTACGCAGGCGCAGGGGCTGAGTCGCTGCTGGCGGCCTCCGTCGCCTGGGATGAACTGGCCACCGAACTGGCGACGGCGGCTTCCTCCTACCAGTCGGTGATCGCCGGTCTGACCAGCGGCCCGTGGCTCGGTCCGGCGGCGATCGCCGCGGCAGCGGCGGCCATGCCCTATGCGGTGTGGATGGGTACGACGTCCGGCCAGGCCGAACAGGCGGCCGGCCAGGCACGGGCGGCCGTGGGCGCCTACGAAGCGGCATATGCGATGACGGTTCCACCAGCGGTGATCGCCGCCAACCGGGCCCTGCTGGCCGCGCTGGTCGCGACCAATTTCTTCGGTCAGAACTCGCCCGCGATCGCGTCCACCGAGGCGCTCTACAGCGAGATGTGGGCGCAGGACGCGGCGGCCATGTACGGCTATGCGGCCAGTTCGGCGGCGGCCTCGGCACTGTCGCCGTTCGAAACGCCGCCCCAGATCACCGACCCGGCCGGCGCCGCGGCGCAGGCGACCGCGGTATCGGCCGCCACTGGCGAAGCCGCGGCGACCCAGGCGACACTGGCCTCGCTGGTCAGCGCGGTTCCGGCGGCACTGCAAGGCATGGCGGCACCGGCCTCGCTCGGAACGGCCGCCGCCGGCATACCGATCAGCACCTCCAGCGGCGACATCGCCAACCTCCTGAACATCATGGTGATGCCGCTGTTCGCGATCAGCAGCGTGCTGGGCATCGCCCAGACCATGCAGGGCATGGCCGCCGCGGCCACCCAGGTGGGCGAGGCGGCAGCCGAAGCGGCCGAGGTCGCCGCCGGCGCGGCCGCCGCGGGCGCGGATGCGGTCGGCGGCGCTGCGCTGGGGGCCATGGGGCAGGCGGCCAGCCTCGGGTCGCTGTCGGTGCCCCCGGCATGGACGAGCGTGATCCCGACGGCCCACCTCACCGGCGTCAGCTCGGCCCTGCCGGGTGCCACCCCCGGTGCCGTCGGCAACGTGCCTCCGAGTCTGCTGGGCGGGATGCCGCGGGCGGCCGCGAGTCCGGGACCCGCAGCGGGTCCAAGGTACGGACTGGTCCCCACGGTGATGGCGCAGCCGCCGTCCGCCGGATACGGCGCATGATCTGACGCCGGTACGCGGGCCGGGGCCGATCCGACCAAGACACCAGCATCCATCGCACCCCGCAGGTTACAACCTCGATAATAAAGGCAATTCAAGACTTCTAGTCATAATTTCCGAGCGATATCATCCAAATAGTATGTAATAATGGTCCTTAGCAAGTGACGGGTATGGGAGCCCGTGCACCGGTGGGAGGAGAACGAAGTGAGCGGTTTGCACAGGGGGGCAGGCAAATGAAGGTCGTACTATTCTGCGGCGGTTACGGCATGCGGATGCGCAGCGCAGCCGGTGACCTCATCCCGAAGCCACTTCAGATGGTCGGTCCCCGACCGCTGCTGTGGCACGTCATGCGCTACTACGCGCACTACGGCCACACCGACTTCATCTTGTGCCTGGGCTACGGCCAGTCCCTGGTGAAGGACTTCTTCGTCAACTACCGCGAGACCGAGTCCAACGACTTCGTAATGCGCGGCGGCAAAGTCGAGCTGCTCGACACCGACATGTCCAACTGGACGATCACCTTCGTCGACACCGGCCTGGAGTCACCGATCGGCGAGCGGCTGCGCAGGGTCCGCAAGCACCTCGGAGACGACGAGTACTTCCTCGCGAACTACGCCGACGTCCTGACCGACGCGCCACTGGACACCATGATCGAGCGGTTCCATGCGGCCGGGGCCGCCGCGTCAATGCTCGTCGTGCCACCGCAGTCGTCGTTCCACTGTGTCGACGTCAGCACCCACGGCGACATTAAAGAGATCGCACCCATCGCCAAGTTTCCCATCTGGGTCAACGGTGGTTACTTCGTTCTCCGTCAGGACGTCATCGACCTGATCCCCGAGAACGGCGACCTGGTCGGCGACGCGTGCATGGAGCTGGCCGGCAGCGGGCGGTTGCTCGGATATCAGCATGAAGGGTTTTGGAAGCCGGCCGACACGTTCAAGGAACGTGCCGAACTCGACGCCGACTACAACCGCGGAGTCCGTCCGTGGGCGGTCTGGGAGACACCTGCCGCATTGGCGGAAGTCTCGGCATGATCACCCTGACTTTCTCCGGGACGGGCGTCGGCTCGGTCGCCGCGATCGGCGCACACTGCGACGACATCCTCATCGGCGCCGGCGCCACCCTGATGCAGCTTGAGCGGAGCAACCCCGGCCTGGTCATTCACGCGCTGGTGCTGACCGGCGCCGGCACGGAGCGTGAGATCGAGGAGAAGAGCGCCTTCGCCGCGTTCTTTCCGCAGGCCGACGTGCGCCTGACGGTGGTCGGCCTGCCCGACGGACGACTCCCCGAACACTGGGGCGCGGTCAAGGGACACCTCGCCGAGTTCCGTCGCGGCTGCGAGCCGGACCTGGTACTCGGTCCTCAGCGTGCCGACTACCACCAGGACCACCGGCTGCTGGCCAAGCTGATTCCGACCGAGTTCCGCGCGCACCTGGTGCTGGGCTACGAGATCCTCAAGTGGGAGTCCGATCTACCGAATCCCACTGTCTACGTTCCGGTGTCAGCGGACGTCGCTGCCCAGAAGACACGGCTGCTCGCCGAGTCCTACCCATCCCAGGCGGGCCGCGACTGGTTTGACGACGAGAGCTTCCTCGGCTTGATGCGGATGCGCGGCGTGCAAAGCCGCGCCCGTTACGCGGAGGGCTTCGTGGCGGAGAAGGTCGTGCTGAGTCCGGTCGCCGGGTAGCTCGATCATGGCCAAAGACACTCTCGACCAGGCCCCCGTGCGGATGGTCGTCAGCGGGAGCATCGTCGAGCGCTGCGAGATCGACGAGGTGTTGTCGATCGTCGACTCGCGCTTGCGATCTCGATCGGCCCGCGGCCTGGCGGTGGGATCGGTGAATCTCGATCACCTGCATCACTTCCGCGTCGCGAGCGCCGTGCCCAACGGCCTGGTCGAATGGTTGCTGTTGGCCGACGGCATGCCGATTGCCTGGCGGGGCAAGTTGCTGACGGCACGCCCGTGGCCCCGGGTCACCGGTGCCGACTTGCTGCCGTCCGTGCTGGCGCTGGCCGAAGCGAACGGCCACCGAGTCGGGTTCTTCGGTGGCAGCGCCCAGACTCACGTACTGCTGGCCGAGCACCTCCGAACGCGTTACCCGGGCCTGGCCGTGTCCGGCATGTGGGCACCCGGCTCCGACGACATCGAATCAGCCTCGGAGGCACTGTGTTCCGCGATCCGCTCGGCACGCACCGACCTCCTGGTCGTCAGCCTGGGCAAGCCGCGTCAGGAGCGGTGGGTCGACGAGCACGGTCATGCGACGGGCGCGCGGGTCTTCCTGCCCTGTGGCGGCGCGATCGACTTCCTGGCCGGCATGACCAGTCGCGCTCCGGCATGGATGCAGCGCTGGGGGCTGGAATGGCTGCACCGCTTGACCCGTGAGCCGCGCCGGCTCGCGCGCCGCTACCTATTGCAGGGTCCGATCGCGCTCCTGCGCGCCGCGCGCGCGCAGCTCATCTGCTACCCGGGCGTCCACTACGTCGGCGGTCACGACCACGCCGAAATCACTCGCCCCGCAACAGAAGCGATGTCCGCATGAGCGAGAGATCGGCCACTACGACGGCCATCCTGCAGTCGAAGGCCGGCCGGTCACGCCTGGTTGCGGTGCCGGCGCCGAACGTCAGCACCGTTGCCCGCTGGCAGCAACAATATTCGGCCCGGCTGCGTATCACCGACTCGGTAATCGTCTGTGCGGCAATCATGCTCGCGCAATTCGTCCGGTTCGGTGACTCACCGAACATGTCGGGCTACCCCGGCCCGGTGATGACGCTGTTCTCCTGCCTGTTCGCGCTGCTGTGGCTCAGCTCGATCTCGGTGTTCCATACCCGGTCTCCTAGGATCATCGGCGCCGGCATCGACGAATACCGGCGGCTGGCCAGCGCGTCCTTCTCGGTCTTCGGCATCATCGCGATGGTCACGCTGCTGGCCAAGATCGACTTGGCCCGCGGCTACCTGGCGGTCGCGCTTCCGGTCGGCACCCTGGGCCTGCTGACCAGCCGCAACCTGTGGCGTAAGTACGTGTGGCGCATGCGCGCTCGCGGCCAGTACCAGACCATGGTGCTGGCGATCGGCGACCGCTCGGGAGTCAGCCACCTCGCCCGCGAGCTGATCCGCAACCCCAAGGAGGGTTATGTCGTTGTCGGCGTGTGCATCCCGGGGTACGGCCCGCCGCGTGACGAGACCCTCAAGGTGCAGGGCCGCGACATCCCGATCCTGGGTGACGAAAGCAGCGCGGTGAGCGCCATCGGCCTGTGCGGCGCCGACACGGTGGCGGTGACCCGCACCGAGCATTTCGGAGTCCACGCCATCCGCGACCTGATGTGGCGGCTGGAGACGATGGACGTCGACCTGGTCGTTTCGGCCGGCGTGATGGACGTCGCCGGCGCCCGGCTGACCATGCGGCCCATCGCCGGATACCCGCTGCTGCATGTCGACAAGCCGCAGTACGAGGGCACCCAGCGCCTGCAGAAACGCGCCTTCGACTTCTGCTTTGCGCTGGCTGCGCTGCTGGTGACGGCGCCCCTGCTGATCGTGGCCGCCGTCTCTATCAAAATGACCAGCAGGGGACCGGTGTTCTATCGCGCCGAACGGATCGGCCTGGACGGCCGGCCCTTCACCATGTTGAAGTTCCGCACCATGGTGGACGGCGCGGACAAGCAGGTCGACCGACTCTTGCCGTTGAACCAGGGCGCCGGCGGGGTGCTCTTCAAGATCCGCCAGGACCCGCGCGTGACGTCAGTCGGAACGGTGCTGCGCCGCTACAGCATTGACGAGCTTCCGCAATTCATCAATGTGCTCAAGCAGGACATGAGCGTCGTCGGCCCGCGCCCGCCGCTGCGCCGCGAAGTGGAGAACTATGACGGTGAAGTCAAGCGGCGGCTGCTGGTCAAGCCCGGGGTCACCGGCCTATGGCAGGTGAGCGGCCGGTCCGATCTGTCCTGGGAGGACTCCGTCCGACTCGACCTGTCCTACGTCGACAACTGGTCGATGGCCGGGGACCTGGTGATCATCGCCCGAACCCTCAGGGCCGTGCTGGCCAGCGACGGAGCCTACTGAAGATGAAGGGCGACACAGTGATCGAGCCGACGGGGCAGGAGTTGACTCCCCCGCCGGAAGTACCGCAGTCGCGGATCGCGCACGCGTTCTCGATCCAACTCGTCTGCCGGGTGCTGGGGATGCTGGCCTCGGTGGTCTCGGTGTCGATGACTGCCCGCTATCTGGGTCCCGGCCGCTACGGCCAGCTGATGGTGGCCGTCGCCTTCATCGGGATGTGGACGGCGGCGACCGACCTGGGCATCAACACCGTGATCGTGCGCCGCGTCACCTCCGGGCGAGGCGCACTGGAGCGCCTGGTTCGCGTCAATAGTGGTCTGTCACTGGTGTATTGCACCCCGCTGGCGGTCATGGCCGCGGTCACCGGGTGGCTGATCTACCGCGACGCCGATGTGCGGGTGATGCTGGTGGTGTTGTCCGGCCAGCTGTTGCTGTTGACCGTGCGGACCCGGTTCGAGCCCGTCTTCCTGTCCACCGTGCGTTTCTCCGCGGTCGCCGTCTCTGACGTCGCGGGCCGGATCGGCACCCTGGCCATGGTCAGCTGGCTGGTGACGACGCACGCGAACATCATCTGGTTCGCGGTCGCGCAGCTCATACCGCCGTTGGTGCAGTTGACAATTCAGGGCGCAGCCGCGGCGCGGCACGTCTCGCTGCGCCCGGTGTTCTCCCCGCGAGAGTCCTGGGATCTGTTGCGCGAGAGCCTGCCGCTGATGGGCGTCGCTCTGGTCGGCATCCTGTACTGGCGTGCCGACGGGGTGATCCTGTCCCTGCTGAGCAGCCATGCCGAGGTGGGCGTGTACGGGCTCGCCTACACCATCGCCTTCAACACCGAGGCGTTGTCCATCTTCTTCCAGAAATCGACGCTGTCGACGGCCACCGGCCTGTATTCGCGCGACGTCGATGCTTACGTCGCGTTCCTGCGCCGCAGCGTGGAACTGATGAGCTTCCTTGCCTTTCCGGTCGCGGTGGTCGGCACCCTGCTGGCCGGTCCCTTGATCAAGCTGTTCGGTGACGCGGAGTTCGTCAGCCGCGGTGCACCGACGCTGGCGTTGCTGCTGATCGCCGCCTCGTTGCGGTTCGTCACCGGAACCCTCGGGCAGGGCCTGTTCGCCTGCCACGAGCAACGATTCTTCTTCCGGTTGTCCGTCGGCGCGCTTGCTGCCAACGTGGCACTGAACCTGTGCCTGGATGGTCGATTCGGCGCGGTCGGCGCGGGCATCTCGCTGGTGTGCACGGAGCTGATCGGGCTGGCGTTTGCAAGCTGGCGGCTGGGCAACCACTGCGGATACCGCACACCGTTGAGCTTCCTGCTTCGCCTGCTGGTGCCGACATCGGCCAGCGCCGTTGCGGCGCTGCTGCTTTCCGGCCAGAACGTGGTGTTCGCACTGGCCGCCGCCGCGGCGACCTATCTGGTCGTCAACGTGGTAGCCGGGCCCGCGAACTGGTCGACCCTTACCTCACTCTTCCGGAAAAAGGTGACCGCATGACAACCTCGCAGCGACCCCTCTCGGTGCTGATCGTGACCTACAAGAGTCACGATCTGCTCGAACAGTGCCTGGCCAGCGTCGCCGAACACGTACCGGGATTGCCGGTCTACGTCTACGAGAACAGCGGTGACGACTACCCCGGACGCGAGGAACTGGCCGCGCGCCATCCCGACGTGCACTGGGTCCTCGGCCCGGTGAATCTCGGCTTCGGCGCCGCCTTCAACGCCCTGGCCAAGCACACGCCCGACGACACGGATTTCCTGCTGCTCAACGCCGACACCCGACTGACGGGGCCGTTGACCCGCACCCGCGAATTGATCGGCCAACCCGGCGTCGCGGCCGTGTCGCCGCTGATTCAAGACCCGGGTGCACCCGGTCCGCTGCTCTGGGACATCGCCACCAAGCACCGCACCCTGATCCGGTCGGTGGTGGCAGCCGCAGGCTACTCCGCACGGCTGCGGGGCACCCGCTTCTCTCATCTCTATCGTGAGCAACCCGGCGAATCCGAAAGCATCGACGGCTACATGGCCGGCATCTGCCTGGCGATGAACCGGCAGGCCTGGAACGAAATCGGCGGCTTCGACGAGGAGTTCTTCCTCTACGGCGAGGAGACCGACTGGCAGGAACGCGCCACCGCCGCCGGATGGCGGATCCTGCTCGCCGATGAACTCAACGCCGAGCACGGCAACCCGGCGGCCGGCAAGGCGGCCCGGGAATCGGTCTACAACCACGGTGCGGAGGTTTCCACCGTGGAGCGCTTCCGCAATCGGGACTTGTTGCGCTCCAACATCGCGTTACTGCTGGAACGCCAGGACAGTGTTCACCACGCCGACGCCTTCCTGGCCGCCACCTCGGTGTTGGACAGGGTCCAGCGGTCCAAACGCGGTGCCCGCAAACGCGCAATTGATGCCCGGCGCACCGATAAACCCTCGATCGTCATCACCACCAATCGCCTGGCGTACGGCGGGGCGGAACGTCAAAAGTCCTTGCTGGCAAAGGAACTGGACCGCCGCGGTTATCCGGTCACGGTGGCCTGCATGCAACGGTTCGGTCCGCTGCTCAAGGAGATTCCACACAGCGTCCGCGTGGTCCGCCAGCCCTGGTGGGCGCCGATGGTCGATTTACCCGCGGGCCCGGCGGTGCTCATCACCGGCGACACCAACACCGAGACGGGCTTCGCGACACTATGGAAGGCTGCCTCGGGTAACCGGCGCTGGCTGGTGGCCCCGCACGTGCCGCCGGAATCCGACCGGCCGATCTACTCTCGGCCGTTGACCGCCGCGATGAATCGCGCCGATGGTTTCATCGTGCTCGCCCAACGTCATTGGGACATGCTCACCCCGCACCACAACATCAAGGGACGCCACTTCGTCGCGCCCAACGGCGTTCCCGTTTCCGGCGAGCCCGCCGAGCGGGTCCGCACCCTGGGCCAACCGCCGCACCTGGTGATGCTGTCCCGCATCGTCGAGCACAAGAACCCCCAGCTGCTGATCGAGGCGCTCGGCGGCCTGACCGACCTGCCCTGGCGGCTCTCGATTTTCGGCGACGGCCCGGACCGGAAGGCACTCGAAGCCCGTACGCCGGACTCCTTGCGCGACCGGGTCCAGTGGCGCGGGTGGTCACCCGGGCCCGGCCCGGCACTGGCCGACGCCGACCTGCTCTGCGTGCCGAGCCGCTCCGAGGCGTTCCCGATGGCGATTCTGGAGGCCATGGCGCGCGGGGTGCCGGTGGCCGCGTCGGGCATCTGCGCGGTCCCGGAAATGCTGGACTTCGGCAAGGCCGGCTTCGTCGTCGAACCCGTGTCCGCGTCGGCGTGGCGGAGCCAACTGGCCGAAATCCTCACCGAAGTCGACGGATTGCCGGAGGTGGGGTGGCGCGGTTTCGAGCGCATGCAGACGCATTACACCGTGGAGGCGATGACCGACGCCTACCTCGAGGCGATCGGCGCTGTGATGTGAATCCCCTGCCACGCCACCACTCGTCCCACATCCACCGAACCAACGAATCGAGAATTCCATGAAGTGCCGCTTGTGCGACTCGAACCGCATGCTCAGCGTGCTGGACCTGGGTGCGACTCCGCCGTGCGAAAAGATTCTCTCCCCAGAGGAACTCGACCTGCCCGAGCCCACCTATCCGCTGCACCTGCGGTTGTGCCAGGACTGCCTGCTACTGCAGATACCCGCGCTGATCACCCCCGAGGAGACCTTCACCGAATACGCCTACTACTCCTCGTATTCCGACAGCTGGGTGCAGCATGCCGCAACCTTCGTCGAGCAGGCCGTCGAGCGCCTCGGGCTGGGCCCCGATTCGTTCATGGTAGAAGTCGCCAGCAACGACGGATATCTGTTGCAGCACGCGGTCGCCCGGGGCATTCCCTGCCTTGGCATCGAACCGTCGTTGAACGTCGGCGCGGTCGCCACCAAACGCGGCGTGCCCACCGTGTCGGAGTTCCTGAATCCGGCGCTGGCGCGACGGGTCCGTGCCCAGCACGGCTCGGCAAACTTGGTGGTGGCCAACAACGTCTACGCTCACATACCTGACCTGCGCGGCTTCACCCAGTCGTTGCGCGGGCTGCTCTCCGACGACGGGTGGCTGAGCATCGAGGTACACCACGCACTGAACCTGGTGTGCCTGGGTCAGTTCGACACGATCTATCACGAGCACTTCCAGTACTACACCGTGTTCTCGGCGCAGAACGCACTCGCCAGTGCTGGGCTGGCCGTGGTCGACGTCGAGCTGCTGCCCACCCATGGGGGGTCCATCCGAGTGTGGGCCCGACCGATCGAGGTCGCCGGACCACCGACCGAACGGGTCAACAAGATTCTGCGTATCGAGGAGGCGGCGGGTCTGCACCGTCCGGAGGGCTACCTGCAACTGCGGCACCGTACCGAAGAGATTCGACACGACCTGCTGCGGTTCCTGCTGCAGTGCCGGGCCGAGGGCAAACGTGTCGTCGGCTACGGTGCGCCGGGCAAGGGCAACACGTTGCTCAACTACTGCGGAATCCGCACGGACTTGCTCGAATACACTGTCGACCGCAACCCCTACAAGCACGGCAACTTCACGCCGGGCACCCGGATTCCGATTCACGACCCGGAACTCATCGCCAAGGACCGCCCGGACGTCGTCCTCGTGTTGCCCTGGAACCTGGAAACCGAAATCACCGAACAACTCAGCTACGTCACCGAGTGGGGCGGCCAGATCGTCTACCCACTCCCAACCCTGCACCTGGCGAACGACCTGACCTCGCACGGTGCCGCAGTCGGATGAGTCACTGCCGGGGCTGTGGCGACACTGATCTCAGCAGGGTCCTCGATCTGGGCAAGGCTCCTGCGGCCGAACAGTTTCCGTTGATCACCGAGCCCCTCAGCCCGCAGGAGACGATGCACGAACTGGCGATGGACCTGTGCGGCTGCTGCGGCCTTGCCCAACTCGCCGGCGGCGAGGCCCTCGGCGTGGCCGAAGAACAGCAGAGTGTCGAGCCGCAGGCGATGCGCGATCAGGCCGCGGAGGCGGTGCAACGGGTTGCTGACGCCGGCTGGCTTCGCGGGGACACGGTCCGCGAGTTCGGCAGTCCGCATGGCGGAACCTGGTTGCCGTTGTTGGCCGAACGCGGCTACCGCGAGGCCGAGATCGCCGACGTGGTGCTCGACTCGTTCGGCCTGATGCACGACGCCGATCAGCGAGCCGCGTTCGAATCTCGGGCGAAGGCCACCGCGCCCGACGGTGTGCTGCTGGTGCAGATCCCGTCGCTGACAGCGATGATCAGTCAGGGACAGTGGAATCTACTGCGCCACAGCCACTTCGGCTACCACTCGCTTACCGCGTTGACGAATCTGCTGGGCGCGGTGGGAATGAGCATAGCTACCGCATGGGAGTTCGATCTACTCGGTGGGACGTATCTGGTGGCGGCGGTGCACGGCCACGTCGAGCGCGACCAGCGTGCCCACGACATCCTGAAATATGAGTGCCAGTTCGGCGTGACGAAGGCCTACGTGCTACGGAAAATGCAGCAGGCGGCCGACACTCACGTCAGCCAGCTGCGACAGTGGCTGGAAGAGCAGGCCGCGCAACACCTCTCGGTGTACGCCTACTGCGCAGGGTCAAGGGTGCCCGGGCTATTCCACATGGCGGGGATAGACCGGCGGCTCATCAAAGGCATCGCCGACGCCTCAGCCGACAAGCATGGACGCCGGGTGCCTGGCACCGACGTCGAGATCATCTCGCCCGAACAGCTCATCGCGGCCGATCCCGATCGGGTCTTGCTGACGCTCCCCTATCTGTACAGCGAAGTGCAACGCACCTACCCGCAGTTGGACGGGCGCTGGTGGGTGGATCACGGCACGTCGGTGCTACCGGGTTCGGCGTGAAGCACCCACGGATTCTCTGGCTTTCGCCATGGCTGCGTCCGCTGGCGCGCGTTCAGGCCGAGGCGCTGCGTCGCCACGGTGCCGACGTGCTGCTGGTGACCTCCGATCAGCACCCGGAATCCGGACCCGCCCGCGACTACGAACTCGTCCTGGATCCGCGCTTTCGCACCGCGGCAACGTGGGGGCCCAGTTTCGCCGCATGGCGCCGCGTTCGTCAGTACCGGCCAGACATCGTCATCACGGAGTTGGTTCGCGATCCACGCTGGATCGCGCTGGCCGGCCGGGCGCCGCGGATTCAACTGGTGCACGACGACCGTCCGCATGACGTCGCTGAACGGCGGCCCTCCTATGAACTCGAGGTGTTCGACCGGTGGGGCGCACGCTCGGCGGCCACGGTCACCTACAGCGGTTACGTTGCGGCCCGGGTCACCACGCGGCGCGACGTGACCGGGATGCCCGTCCACGTGTTGCCGCTCAGCAGCGACCTGGATCCGGCGCTGGTCACCCTTCCGGTGAGCGCGCAACGCCGACGTGACTTCGTCATGATCGGTCGGCTGAATCCCTACAAGAATCTGGACGTGGTGCTGCGGGCATGGCAGCGGCATGTCGACGGAAACGGTTGGCGTGGGGACAAACTGGTACTGATCGGCGACGGGCCGATCGATGCTGCCCGGCTGCCCGCCCACACCGAATGGCGGTCGGGTCGCTACCGATACGCCGATGTGCTCGGCACGCTGGCCGCGGCAAAGGGCTCGGTGGCGCACTACCGGAGGGCATCCCAGAGCGGCGTGCAGGTGTTGTCGATGCAACTCGGTGTGATGCCCATCGTTTCCGACCGCGGCGGCTTGCCGGAATACCAGCCCCCGGAATGCCGCCCGGTAAGGGTCGACGACATCAGCGGATTGACAGGGGCTTTCGACGAACTGGCCGATCCCGCGTGCGCGGCGCGACTCGGCGCTTCGGCGGCGCGCCACTACACGCAGCGGTTCACCGTCGACCGGGCGGCCGAGCGGCTATTGGACGTGATCGGCAGCGTTTACCCGTCCTCGTCGTCGTCGGTTGCGACGGATCTTCCCGGGTGATGCATGCAGTTGGTGCGGGGCCGCCCGATGTTTAGGTGTTCGGGTGGGCGCCATTCGGTGATGCCGTAGTTGTTGTGGCGGGTGCGGTATTTGTGGAGTTCGACCAGTCTGTTGTCGG
>NZ_LQOY01000147.1 GCF_002101675.1 Mycobacterium gordonae
CCACGACGACGGACCTACGCCAAGCCGCGGCCCCGTCGTAGACGTCGACTCCACACGCCGCTCACCTAGAGATATCGTAGCGCAGTCGCCTGGCCGACACACCCTTGAGACTGTTCACAAGCTTCGAGAGCTGCACGGTGGTCGGTGTCGGTACCCAAAGTTAGGTTGTCGACGTGGCTAACCGTTACAGGCTGTACCCAACAGAGGAGCAGGCTGTCTTCATGCGGGAACGCCACTGTGCGCTGATGCCCGGTACGTGTGGAACCTGGCGGTCGAACAGTTCCGCTACCGTGAGCGGCGCGAGCGCGGCACCACGGGACGGTGCGCGCCGGGTCCCGCGGCGCGGCAAAAGCAGCTTGCCCAGGCGCGGCAAGAGTTCGAGTGGCTACGCGGTGGGTCGTCATCGGTGCAGCAGCAGGCGTTGCGCGACTTCGACCGGGCCGCCCAAGCGTGCTTCGAGGGCAACGCTAAAGCCGACGTGGCGCAAACGCGGCCAGTCCGAGGGCTTTTGCGTCCGCGACACCAAGGTTGTGGTGCACAGCCGTAGGTGGGCGCAGGTCGCGGTGCCGAAGCTGGGTTGGGTGAAGTTCAAGCTGTCCCGTGCGTTTCCCCACGGCAAGTTGGGCATGGCTCGGATCACCCGCAGCTGCACTGGACGCTGGCATGTGAGTTTCCCCGCGCCGCAACCGGCGGTGTCCGACGCCGGCAGGACGGGACGGTCGATCGGTATCGATCGAGGCGTGGCGACCACCGTGGCCACTTCAGACGGCCAGATGTTTCGTGCGCCCAGGATGACGCGAGAAAGCGCGCCGCCGCAAAGGCGGCAGGTTGCGTCCACGAAAGTGGTGTACGAGTCGGGCCGTGAGGTGAGGACCGGCGTGTCGTAGCCGGCTAGTAAAGGGTCATCGCGTGATTCTTCGAGAGACCGACCAAAGTCACTAGAGCAAAGGATCGACGCGATGACCGCTGCCCACGATATCGACCTACCCGCACTGTTGGCTGAGCGACTCACCACCACCCACCCTGATGTGTTGCGCGAACTGCTGGCTACCTTCATCCACACGCTGATGGGCGCCGAGGCTGACGCGCTATGCGGCGCGGCCTACGGTCAGCGCAGCAGCGAGCGGACTAACTCTCGTAACGGTTATCGGCATCGCCAGTTCGATACCCGGGCAGGCAGTTTGGATCTGGCGATTCCCAAGCTGCGCCAGGGGTCCTACTTCCCGGACTGGCTGCTGGAACGCCGCAAACGCGCCGAGCGGGCCCTGACAACTGTGGTGGCCACCTGCTATCTGCTCGGGGTCTCGACCCGGCGGATGGACAAGCTGGTCGAGACCCTCGGGATTACCGGCTTGTCGAAGTCGCAGGTGTCGGTGATGGCCAAAGAACTCGACACTGCCGTGGAGGCTTTCCGCACTCGGCCTCTTGATGCCGGCCCGTATACGTTCATGGCCGCCGACGCTTTGGTACTCAAGGTCCGCGAGGCCGGCCGCGTGGTCAACGTGCACGCGCTGATCGCGGTGGGCGTCAACGCTGAGGGCTACCGCGAAATCCTGGGCATCGACGTCACCACCGCCGAAGACGGTGCGGGCTGGTTGACGTTTCTGCGCTCGTTGACCGCGCGCGGCCTGTCTGGGGTGGCGCTGGTCACCAGCGACGCCCATGCTGGACTGCTCTCAGCGATTGGGGCCACCTTGCCCGGGGCGTCCTGGCAGCGCTGCCGCACCCATTACGCCACCATTAACCGGCCCTCATGGCTGGAGTCAAGAAGGCAGGTCGGTCGAGGGGTCGCGGCGTAGGCGTTGAA
>NZ_LQOY01000148.1 GCF_002101675.1 Mycobacterium gordonae
CCTCGATCTGACACAGCCCGTCTAATTCCGCGCTGATCCACACCTCCCGATCCGCTTGGGTCTTGGTGCGCCGCCGCACCGCATCGACATCAGCAGCCAAGACAATCTGATCCACCTTCTGCGACAACCGCCCCCGACTCAACGACGGCCACCGAGTCACCCGCACCGCGACCGCGCCATCCACCGCCGCCAGCACCTGCGGATCCTCGATCAGATCAGTGCGGTAGACGATGGTGGAAAACGCCTCCAGATCGATGTCCCCGGCACAAAACACCGCCGCCACCTTCGGCAACCGCTCACGCATCGCCCGGGCATAACGCAGCTTGGTCTCCGCGCGGCCCTGACTGATCTTCTGCCCCGCCGCCACCTCCCCCGCGACCGCCTTGAACGTGTCGATCGCCCACTGCCCAGACTCCGCACCCCCCACCAAGCGGTGGGCGAACAACTCCCCGATCGCCACCAACTCCGCAGCCACGTCCTGATTGACCGAGCGCCCCGCCCGCGCGATCCGCGCCATCCACCCCACCGACTCCTCGGTCTTTTCCAACAGCGCCCGCCGATGAGCCAACACCTGCTGGTAAGCGTCGAACTCCGCCATCCCCGGATGCACGAACGGCAACCTATCGAACATATATTCGATTATACTCAGCCCACCGACATCCGGGGGTCTCACAGCGCATCGGTGTCGGTGCGGAGGACCCCCGACCTTGGCTCAGAGCCGGTCTTTGACGGCCGCGGACAACCGCGACCCATCGGCCTTGCCCTCTGCGATGCCGGTGGCGACCTTCATCACCAGGCCCATCTCCTTCATCGACGGCGCATGACCGAGTGACTCGGCAACCTGGGCGATCGCGGTGTCAACCACGTCGACCACTTCGGCGTCGGTCAGCGGCGTCGGCAGGTACTCGTCGATGATGCGCGCCTCGGCGTGCTCATTGGCGGCGAGTTCACCGCGCCCGTTCTGCGTATAGATCTCGGCGGCTTCACCACGCTTGCGGGACTCCCTGGCCAGCACCTTGAGCACCTCGTCATCGGAGAGCTCCCTGGCCTCTTTCCCCGAGACCTCTTCGGTCTGAATCGCGGCCAGCAGCATGCGCAACGTCGCAGTCCGCAACTTGTCCTGCGCCTTCATCGAGTCGGTCAGGTCCGCCCGCAGCCGTGATTTAAGTTCCGCCATTCCAGAGACGCTACGCGCTGGCATGCAACCGAGATTGAGAAATGCAGCGACCGCCGACAGGATGTACCCCATGACCAACGACGACAGCCGCTGCCTACGGTGAGCACGCTGCCGCCTGAATGCCCGGGAGACGAGGTTCCCCCTGCATACGAGCCGCCGCCGGCGTACGGCCCGCCGCCTGCATACGCCGCACCCGGCGGCTACGGAGTGACCCCGGGTTATGGCCCCCCACCCAGCTATGGACCGCCCCCGGGCTACGGCCAGACTCCTCCGGGTTACGGACCCCCTCCGGGTTACGGACCCCCACCGGGCTACGGACCCCCTCCGGGCTACGGACCTGCACCGGGTTACGGACCGCCACCGGGATACGGCGCACCACCCGGTTACGGCCAAACCCCACCCGGCTACGGC
>NZ_LQOY01000149.1 GCF_002101675.1 Mycobacterium gordonae
CCTGAGAGGCAGCCGGCCGCCGACTGACAAAATCCGCCGCCGCACGCAGCAGGCGCTCACGATTCATCGAGACATCCAATACTGGCTTCGTCGTTCATTACAACGGGGACTATCCGTCGTGGTGAGGCTGTCGCGCATTTGCGTCTCAGGCTCTCACACCTGGCTAACGGTCTACCGGCGAACGGTTCCGATCCACTGACAACCGGCTGCAGGGGTAGGCAGACGGCAATCCCGGGACGCCCGGGGGACGGATGCCGACTACAGATGCCGCCGGTGGATCACGGTCGCAGCTCGGCCGCGTCCGATCGGTCGCAGCTGGTTCACTTACCCGGCGCCGTATTCACGCGACGTGACGCGACTCGAGCCCGCAGGTGACCGGGGCGGACTAATCAGGCTCGTCGAGGACGATCGCGGTGGCTTGGTCGAGGGAGAGGAATCGGCCTTCGCTGGTGGCGGCTCGGTAGTCGGTGGGCGAGAGTTGCTCGCGCACTTGGCGTTCGCACGATTCATGGAAGGGCCCCACTCGCGCGGAGACGGCGCCCGTGGCGCCGGCGGCGCGGCCGATGGCGCCGGCGGCGGCCATCAGTACGGCGGCGCGCCATGGTTCCTGTCTTGCCGCGGCGATCCAGGATGCCGTCTCCAGAAAAGTCGCGCAGGTGACGGTGTCTTTGATCATCCGGGACAGCTGGATCCCTTCGCGCACAGCGTGTTCGGCCTGGTCGAGGTCGCCCAGCGCCAGGCGGCTGAGCGCCAGGGCCGCCAACAGGTAAGTGCGCAGGACGATGTCGTGACCGCGAGCATCAGAGAGCGCAAGGCCTTGTTCGGCATGGACTACTGCGGTGTGCGCGTCATTGGCTGCGGCGGATGCCCCGATCATCACCAGTAGTGCATAAATCTTCACAGATGTGTCGTCGGAGCCGGCCAAGGACTGCTGGGCGAAGGTTTGTGAGCGGTCAAGTTGGCCGGTTAACAATGCGAGAGCCGCCTCGTTCGCATAGAAGTGGGCGAGGGCGTTGTGGTCGGTGACGCTGGCGAGCAGTTCACGCGCCTCAGCCTGTCGTGCGATCAGTGTCGGCATATCGACTTGTAGAACGGCCAATTCGGCTACAGCATTGACCGCGTGGAGTCGCTGGGCCGAGGACTTGGCAGGCACAGCATGCAGGGCCTGTTCGATCGATCCACGGCCTTGCTGCAGCAGCCCGATCGCGGTCCACAGACCGCGGAGGTTGGTGGCCATTTGGAGGGCGACCGAGGGTGCGGTTGTCAGTGCGAATCGCATCGCTTGGCGCAGGTTGGGTGTTTCGCGCCGGAGGCGGTGAACCCAGTCGAGTTGGTCTCGTCCGTACCATTCGATGTTGGCTTGCTCGGCGAGTTGGCGGTACCAGTCGAGGTGGCGGTGGCGCAGTTCGGTTTGTTCGTGTGAGCTGAGTTGGTGGTGGCCG
>NZ_LQOY01000150.1 GCF_002101675.1 Mycobacterium gordonae
GACACCCCCGCCCAACGCTTAGCAGCCCTGCTCGATCAAGCCGCCTAACCGCGTTGCACTAACCACTTGACATTGAGGCTGAAAACTCGCCGTCAGCTCACGCTCGACGCAGCCCGCTCAGTGACTCAGTGGAACTGACCCTCTTCGGTCGAACCGGCCAGTGCGGTCGTCGACGAGGTCGGGTCGACCGTGGTGGCGATCCGGTCGAAGTAACCGGCACCCACCTCTCGCTGGTGCTTGGTCGCGGTGTAACCGCGCTCCTCGGCAGCGAACTCGCGCTCCTGCAGCTCGACATAGGCGCTCATCTGCTTGCGGGCGTACCCGTGGGCGAGATCGAACATCGAGTAGTTGAGGGCGTGGAAGCCGGCCAGCGTGATGAACTGGAACTTGAAGCCCATCGCACCGAGCTCCTTCTGGAACTTGGCGATGGTGTCGTCGTCGAGGTGCTTCTTCCAGTTGAACGACGGCGAGCAGTTGTAGGCCAGCAGCTGGTCGGGGAACTCGCTCTTGACGCCCTCGGCGAACTTCTTGGCGAGCTCCAGGTCCGGCGTACCGGTCTCCATCCAGATCAGGTCGGCGAACGGCGCGTAGGCCTTGGCCCGGGCGATGCAGGGCTCCAGGCCGTTCTTGACGCGGTAGAAGCCTTCGTTGGTGCGCTCGCCGGTGATGAACGGGCGGTCCCGCTCGTCGACGTCGGAGGTGATCAGCGTGGCGGCCTCGGCGTCGGTGCGCGCGATGACGACCGTGGGGACACCGGCGACGTCAGCGGCCAACCGGGCCGAGGTCAGGGTGCGGATGTGCTGCTGGGTCGGGATGAGCACCTTGCCACCCAGGTGGCCGCACTTCTTCTCCGAGGCCAGCTGGTCTTCCCAGTGCGAACCGGCGACACCGGCGGCGATCATGGCCTTCTGCAGCTCGTAGACGTTCAGCGCGCCACCGAAGCCGGCCTCGCCGTCGGCGACGATCGGAGCCAGCCAGTTGTCCACCGAGCGGTCGCCCTCGACCTTGGCGATCTCGTCGGCGCGCAGCAGCGCGTTGTTGATGCGGCGCACGACCTGCGGCACCGAGTTGGCCGGGTAGAGGCTCTGGTCGGGGTAGGTGTGGCCGGAGAGGTTGGCGTCACCGGCGACCTGCCAACCGGACAGGTAGATCGCCTTGAGTCCTGCGCGGACCTGCTGCACGGCCATGTTGCCGGTCAGCGCGCCCAGCGCGTTGACGAAATCCATCTCGTGCAGCTGCTCCCAGAGCACCTCCGCGCCGCGGCGGGCCAGGGTGTGCTCCTCGACAACGTGACCCTGCAGCGCCACGACGTCCTGCGGCGTGTAGGTGCGCTTGACACCGTTCCAGCGAGGGTTGTGGTCCCAGTCGTGCTGAATCTGCTCAGCGCTCTTCGGGGTGCCGACTTCGGACATGGGGCTGCTCCTTACGGTCATTCTTTGACTGAAATTTGCTGGCGACGAGTCTTGAGATGAGTCAAGCCACCGCCGCGCGGATGGAAGCTAAAGGCTTAACTTCACCTCGACTTCACTGATGTGCTAACTCGACCATGGCACAGTGCATTCCCGCTGGTCCACCCATTTCACTTGCGAATTTCGGCTATGACTTGTGGTCATTTTGCGAACCTTGCGAAGCTGGCGAACTACTGAAACGGTTCAGAAGCTACCGATCAGTAACCGAAACCCGCAGGTCATCGGCAATTTACCGGGACGCTTGTCCGGTTAGAGAGTGAACAGCGCGGCGACGGCTTTCGTCTCGTCGCCGACCGCATATGTGAGCGTTGTAACAGTCCGGTCGGCGAGCTCGGCGCCGAACTGGTCGGTCGAACCGGGCGGGTGCACGTGCGAAATGATCTCCAGCTTGTCGCCCAGGGCCACCGGCGCCTCGTGTTCGATGGTCACCCGCAGGGGAAGGGTGAACACCTCGGGATGGGACGCCAGGTAGTCCTCGACGACGCTCCAGTACACCGAGTTGTTCATGTGATCGAACAGGTCGATGTCGGTCACCCGGACGGGAAATTCGTGGATCTCCGTGGCGTCATCGCGGCTGCCCGGCTTCAGGTAGCCCTTCCAGCGCAGCCGCTCCACCGCGGTGGTCTTGTGCAGGCACGCGAGGAAGTCGTCGGCGATGCGCGCCGGCATCTCGGTTTCCTTGTTGACGTGGATCCAGAACGCCTCGGACTCGATCAGACCGCCCTTGCGTCCGTCGATGCGGACCCGCATCTCGCACCACCGGTTCGAGGTGCCCGAGCACCAACGCCGGCACCGCAGCAAGTCCTGGAACTCGATCGGCCGGATCAGGTCGACCATGGTGCGGCGCACGATCCAAAGCGGATGGGTCTCCTCGAAGCCCATCTCGCGCAGCTGGTCCTGGCCGATGTCCTGGATGTGCCGGCAAGACGCGTCCAACCGCAGCCGTCCGGTCCGGTCGATGTCGCCGACACGAAGCGGCCACTCGCGATCGAAAACATCGGGGCTACCGTCGGGCACCGGCATTAACTTTTTGTCCAGGCTCACGGCGCTGCTCCCCGTTTCCTCCTCGTGCCAAAACCAGGTTAACCCTGGGAACGTCGAAGCGAATCATGCCAACGACGACTGGCAAACACCAATCTCACCGCGCCTGCCAAGTCTGCGAAGCGGATCTTCGCAATGCCGACTAGGCTGGTCAGGTGTCTAAAACGTTCGTCGGCGCGCGCGTCCGCCAGCTTCGCGGCGAACGCGGATTCAGCCAGGCCGCGCTGGCTCAGATGCTCGATATCTCGCCCAGCTATCTCAACCAGATCGAGCATGACGTCCGCCCGCTGACGGTGGCGGTGCTACTGCGCATCACCGAGGTGTTCGGGGTGGACGCAACGTTTTTCGCCTCCCAGGACGACACCCGGCTGGTCGCCGAACTGCGCGAGGTGACCATGGACCGCGACCTCGATATCGACGTGGAACCGACCGAGATCGCCGAGATGGTCAACACCCATCCGGGCCTGGCGCGGGCGGTGGTCAACCTGCACCGCCGCTACCGGATTACTACCGCACAACTGGCCGCTGCCACCGAAGAACGGTACTTCGACGGCAGCAGTGGCACCGGATCGATCACCATGCCCCATGAAGAGGTCCGCGACTACTTCTATGAACGGCAGAACTATCTGCATGAGCTCGATACCGCCGCTGAAGAACTGACCGTCAAGATGCGCATGCACCACGGCGACCTGGCCCGCGAGTTGACCCGCCGGCTCACCGAGGTACACGGGGTGCACATCACCCGGCGCATCGATCTGGGAGACGCGGTCTTGCACCGTTACGACCCGCAAACCAAGACGCTGGAGATGAGCAACCACCTCGGCACTGGACAGCAGGTGTTCAAGATGGCCGCCGAGCTTGCCTATCTGGAATACGGCGACCTGATCGACAGCCTGGTCACCGACGGCAAGTTCACCAGCGACGAGTCGCGGACCCTGGCCCGGTTGGGACTGGCGAATTACTTTGCCGCCGCCGCGGTGTTGCCCTACCGCCAGTTCCACGACGTCGCCGAGAATTTCCGTTACGACGTCGAGCGGCTGTCCGCTTTTTACCAGGTCAGCTACGAGACCATCGCACACCGGCTCTCCACGCTGCAGCGCCCGTCCATGCGCGGGGTGCCGCTGTCGTTCGTCCGGGTCGACCGGGCCGGCAACATGTCAAAACGTCAGTCCGCCACAGGTTTCCACTTCTCCTCCACCGGCGGCACATGCCCGCTGTGGAACGTCTACGAAACCTTCGCCAACCCCGGCAAGATCCTGGTTCAGATCGCTCAGATGCCCGACGGGCGCAACTACATGTGGGTGGCCCGTACCGTGGAACGGCGCGCGGCCCGGTATGGTCAGCCCGGAAAAACCTTCGCGATCGGGCTCGGCTGCGAACTTCGCCACGCGCACCGACTCGTCTACTCGGAAGGACTCGACTTGTCGGGGAACATCACTACGCCGATCGGCGCGGGTTGCCGGGTTTGCGAACGCGACAACTGTCCGCAGCGGGCGTTCCCGGCGCTGGGTCGCGCGCTCGATATCGACGAGCATCGCAGCACCGTGTCCCCCTATCTGGTGAAGCAGGCATGACGGGCAGTCAGCCCGGCCGCATTCCGTCCGGCCGGTTCCGCCAGTTGGGTCCGATCAACTGGGTCGTCGCAAAGCTGGCCGCGCGCAAAGTCCGGGCACCCGAGATGCACCTGTTCACCACACTCGGTTCCCGCCAGGGCCTGTTCTGGACGTGGGCCATCTACTCCGGACGATTGCTGCGGGGCCGGCTGCCCACCATCGACACCGAGTTGGTCATCCTGCGGGTAGCCCACCTGCGGTCATGTGAGTACGAACTCCAGCATCACCGGGGTATGGCACGCCAAGCGGGGCTGGACGCCCAGACGCAGGCCACGATCTTCGCCTGGCCCGACGCTCCGCCGGGAGACGGCCCTCGCAAGGTACTCAGCGCCCGCCAGCAGGCGCTGCTCAACGCGACCGACGAACTGATCAAGGACCGCACCATCACCGAGGAGACCTGGCAGCAGCTGACCCGTCACCTCAACCGGGCTCGGTTGATCGAATTCTGCATGCTGGCAACGCAATACGACGCACTGGCCGCAACGATCACGGCGCTGCGAATTCCGCTGGACAATCCCCGGTAACGTCAGAGATACAGGTTGGCCAGCACGGCCAGCGTCAGCGCCACGGGCAGCACCGGAACGCCGAAGGCGAACGCCGACCAGCCGTACCTGCGACGCCAGCGCATCAACACGCCGCAGATCACCGCGGCGACCGCCAGGGCACCCGACGCCAGCAGCACGGCCACGCTCCACTTGCTCACCGTCGTGAGATCGTCGCCGACGGTGATGGCAGCCAGCCAGAGGACGTAGCCGACGAGCAATCCACCGATCGCGCCGATCACGACGGCAGAGTGCCGCGGCTCCTCGTTGCGGGACATGAACACCCCGCGATGGTATCTCCCGCGCGGAGTGTGCTCCCCGCGCAACGTCTGCCGATCAACCGATTCGGGTGAGGTTGAACCGGTCGTGGTGGTCATCGAGGGTGCAGGGCGCCACCGACGAGGGATGCGCGAAGACCACTTCGCCGGTAAGCGTCGTGGGGTCCCACCACTGAGTGACGCTTACCGGATGGCTGCGGCCGACCAGTATTAGTTCACCGACGAAGTAGCCGGGGCATTCCAGGCCGTCCATGATTATCCGCGAACTGACATAGCGGCCATTCTCCAGTTGGGCGTCGAAGGTGCGGCCCGACCCGGTCGTCACGTGGGCAACGCAAGACGCGTTGCAGTCAGTGGTGACGGTCCATGTCCCGACGTCACCGTCTTCGTCGGCGTAATGGTAGACACCGTTCATCGACGGGACTTCGGCCCTGGCGTATGGTGGCGCGGCGCTCAGGCCCATACCGAGCACAAGTGCGATTGCCGCGGGAAAAGCCTTCTTCCTCATGTGTTTCCGCCCTCTGGTGTCTGGACAACCAGCAGGGCGGTCGAGGCGGTCACCGTCAGCGAGTTTCCTCACCGCCGCTTCCGCACCGCCCCACCTAGGGCGAAATTTATATTACGAAAAATTTTTCGGCAATAAACCCGTGCACGACCAGAGCGTTTTCATAGGAAACCTGCCCTAGAAATTGATCATGTGCCCGATCAAGCCGTGGAAGCACTCCTGCAGCGCCTCGGACATGGTCGGGTGCGTGTGCACGTTGCGGGCGAGTTCGTTGGCCGTCAGGTCCCACTTCTGTGCGAGCGTGAGCTCCGGCAGCAGCTCCGACACGTCGTGGCCCACCAAGTGCCCACCGATCAGCTCGCCGTACTTGGCGTCGGCGATCAGTTTGACGAATCCGCTCGGGTCGCCGACGCCGTGCGCCTTGGCGTTGGCGGTGAAGGGGAACTTGGCGACGACCACGTCGTAGCCCTCGTCGCGAGCCTGTTCCTCGGTGAGGCCGAAGCTGGCGACGTTGGGCTGACAGAAGGTGGCACGGGGCAACATGCGGTAGTCACCCAGCGCCAACGTTTCTGCGCCGGCGATGGTTTCGGCCGCCACGACGCCCATGGCCTCGGCGACGTGCGCGAGCATCAGCTTGCCGGTGACATCACCGATGGCGTAGATGTGCGGCACGGAAGTCTGCATGTAGTCGGTGATGCCGATCGCCTTGCGATCGGTGAGCGCCACCCCGGCCTTGTCCAACCCGTATCCCTCGACGTTGGGCGCAAAACCGATGGCCTGCAACACTTTTTCGGCTTTGAGTTCCTCGGACTTGCCGTCCTTGCTCACGCTGACCGTGACCTCGGAGCCGTTGTCGGTGATGGACTCGACCTTGGTGCCGGTGAGGATCTTGACGCCCAGCTTCTTGAACGCCTTCTCAATCTCCTTGGAGGAGTCGGCATCCTCGTTGGGCAGGGCGCGCGGCAAGAATTCCACGATGGTGACATCGACGCCGTAGTTCTTCATCACGTAACCGAACTCCATACCGATGGCGCCGGCACCGGCGATGACGATCGACTTCGGCAGCTCCCGGGTCAGGATCAGCTTTTCGTAGGTCACCACGTTCTCCGACAGCGACGTGCCGGGCACCAGTCGGGTGCTGCTGCCGGTGGCGATGATGGCGTTGTCGAACGTGACGTCCTCGGTCCCACCGTCGTTGAGTTCCACCGAGATGGAGTTCGCGTCGGTGAACCTGCCGTAGCCGTGGATCTCGGTGATCTTGTTCTTCTTCATCAGGTAGTGCACGCCGGCCACCCGGCCGTCGGCCACCTTGCGGCTGCGGTCGAACGCGACCCCGAAGTCGAACGTGGCCTCGCCGCTGATGCCGAAAACCTTGGCTTCCTTGGTGAAGATCTGGGCGAGTTCGGCGTTGCGCAGCAACGCCTTCGATGGGATGCAGCCGACGTTGAGGCAGACGCCGCCCCAGTACTTCGGTTCGATGATTGCGGTGTTCAAACCGAGTTGTGCGGCACGAATGGCCGCTACATACCCGCCGGGACCTGCTCCGAGAACGACGACGTCATAGTGGGTCACGGAACTCACCCTAATGGTGATCGCAAGCGCCGCGAAGCGGGGCGCGGCGGGTCACCATCATCACCACCCAAGCTGATCGCAAGCGCCGCGAAGCGGGGCGCGGCGGGGCACCATCATCACCACCCAAGCTGATCGCAAGCGCCGCGAAGCGGGGCGCGGCGGGTCACCATCATCACCACCCAAGCTGATCGCAAGCGCCGCGAAGCGGGGCGCGGCGGGTCACCATCATCACCACCCAAGCTGATCGCAAGCGCCGCGAAGCGGGGCGCGGCGGGTCACCATCATCACCACCCAAGCTGATCGCAAGCGCCGCGAAGCGGGGCGCGGCGGGTCACCATCATCACCACCCAAGCTGATCGCAAGCGCCGCGAAGCGGGGCGCGGCGGGTCACCATCATCAAAATCCGTGCGGCTTATTGGGGCACTACGCCCATCACACACGGTGTCGTCACACGCTCGCAGTAGTACGAGCCGTACAGGGGCGCGGCGGCGGCGACGGAGGCGAACGGCGCGGACATCACCGCGATCGCCAGCGCGGCGACCAGCGGCTTGGACTCCACCATCGCCAGAATCAGGCCGGCGGCGGCGCAGGCCACCACGTACCCGAACGTCGCGAATACCGGCGGCGTCTTGTCGATGGTGTGGTACCACCAGTAGAACAAGCTCAGCCCGAATACCGCGGCGAAGGACCACACGCCGATCAGCACCAGTAAGAACTTCCACCATTTCAGGTAGAGGTAGCGCCCGGGGACGGCCACCGGTCCGGGCGCCTCGACCGCCGACTCAGCGCCCGAATCGGGCGCTGCCGTGGCGACCGGCGTCACCGGCGCGGGCCGCTCCTGGACCGGCGGCGATTCCGACTTGGGTTCCGCCAGACCGGCCAGCGGCAGGAATGGATGGGAGTCGGTGTCGAAATCGGGGACGAACGGCACGGATGGCTCACCGGCGTCGTATGTGGGTGCGACGGGCAGCTCTCCGGAGTCGAAATCCGGCACGAAGGGTTCGGTGCCCGGGCTCGACTCGCGGTCCTGGGCTTCCTTCTGGTCAGCCATGGGAGACCACCTGCAGCGCGGCCAGCATGCCCAGCCAGCCCGGCCCCAACGCCAGAATCGCCGCGCCGAGCATGGTGACCCATCGGCGCCCGGAGAACAGGATCACCGACAGCCCGACCACGGCGGGTACACCGACCACCAACGCGATCGCGATGTCGGGACGAATCCGGGCATGGATAAGCAGGCTGGACGCCACCGCCAGCACCTGCCCCAGCGCACTCCCCACCAGCATTCCGCCAGCCAGCAGCCACGCGCGCGGAAGAGGGATCACGGAAGACGACCTTACTGAACTACCGAGGCGGTGCTGGGCACGTCCCCGGCGAGTTGTCGGTCACAAGATGGCCTCGTATTGGCGGCCTTTCACCACGCTCGTACGCAGCGCCGGTGATCACGGGTTGGGCTTGCAGCAGTTCACTTTCGGCATCGGTGAAGACCCGGCCGCGACTGAGGAATCGCATTCCCTCGGGCGCTTCGAGGCTGAAGCCGCCGCCGCGGCCGGGTACCACATCGATGACCAGCTGAGTGTGTTTCCACGTCTCGTACTGAGGGCCGGAGATCCACACCGGCACGCCTTCGGCACCGACGTCGAGCACACCCAGCAGAACGTCGCGGTCGCCCACCAGAAAGTCGCCGCGCGGGTAACACATCGGCGACGAACCATCGCAACAACCGCCGGACTGGTGGAACATCACCGGACCGTGCCGGTCCTGCAACCGCGTTAGAAGCTCGGCGGCGGAGGCGGTGATGAGCGCCCCCGGGATCATCAGAAGAAGCCCATCGCCTTGTCGGAGTAGGACACCAGCAGGTTCTTGGTCTGCTGATAGTGCTCGAGTGCCATCTTGTGGCCCTCCCGCCCGAAACCGGACTGCTTGTAACCACCAAAGGCCGAGTGCGGCGGGTACACGTGGTAGCAGTTCACCCACACCCGTCCGGCCTTGATGTCGCGCCCGGCCCGGTAGGCGGTGTTGCCGTTGCGGCTCCACACCCCCGCACCAAGCCCGTACAGGGTGTCGTTGGCGATGCCGATCGCGTCGTCGTAGCTGTCAAACGGCGTCACCGCCACCACCGGCCCGAAGATCTCCTCCTGGAAGATCCGCATCTTGTTGTTGCCGGAGAAGATCGTCGGCTGCATGTAGAAACCGCCGGACAGGTCTCCGCCGAGTTCGGCGCGCTCGCCGCCGGTGATGATCTTGGCGCCCTCCCCCTTGCCGATCTCGATGTAGGACAGGATCTTTTCCAGCTGGTCGTTGGATGCCTGGGATCCCAGCATGGTCTCAGAGTCCAGCGGGTCGCCCTGCCGGACGGCCTTGGTCCGGATCGCGGCCAGCTCCAGGAACTCGTCGTGAATGTCGGACTGGATCAGGCTGCGCGACGGGCAGGTGCAGACCTCACCCTGGTTGAGGGCGAACATGGTGAAGCCTTCGAGCGCCTTGTCCTGGAAATCGTCACCGGCGGCCATCACGTCGGAGAAGAAGATGTTGGGGCTCTTGCCGCCGAGTTCGAGAGTGACCGGGATCAGGTTCTGCGAGGCGTACTGCATGATCAGTCGCCCGGTGGTGGTCTCACCGGTGAACGCGACCTTGGCGATCCGGTTGCTGGACGCCAGCGGCTTGCCGGCCTCGGCCCCGAAGCCATTGACAACGTTGAGCACTCCGGGCGGCAGCAGGTCGCCGATCAGCGACATCAGGAACAGGATGGAGGCCGGGGTCTGCTCGGCCGGCTTGAGCACGATCGCGTTGCCGGCCGCCAGGGCCGGTGCCAGCTTCCAGGCGCCCATCAGGATCGGGAAGTTCCAGGGAATGATCTGCCCGACGACGCCGAGCGGTTCGTGGAAGTGGTAGGCGACGGTGTCTTCGTCGATCTGCGACAGCGCACCTTCCTGGGCCCGGATCGCGGCCGCGAAGTAGCGGAAATGGTCGGCAGCCAACGGAATGTCGGCGGCCAGCGCCTCGCGGATCGGTTTGCCGTTGTCCCACACCTCGGCCACCGCCAGTGCCGCGGTGTTCGCCTCGATGCGGTCGGCGATCTTGTTCAGGATCGCGGCCCGTTCGGTCGGTGACGTCTTGCCCCACGCCGGCGCCGCGCCGTGCGCGGCGTCTAGCGCCTTGTCGATGTCGGTTTCGTCCGACCGCGGGATCTCGCAGAATGACTGGCCGGTCACCGGCGACGGGTTCTCGAAGTAGCGGCCCGCGGCGGGCGCCACCCACTCGCCGCCGATGAAGTTTCCGTACCGCGACTCGTACGACATCAGGGCCCCGGACGTCCCTGGACGTGCAAAGACAGGCATCTGCTCGGCTCCTCGTTAGGTCATGTAATACAGCTCACACTACCGCTGGGCCAGAATGGCTTCCATGTCATCTGAGAGTGCCGACGACCCCTACCTCTGGCTCGAAGACGTCACCGGCGACAAGGCACTGGATTGGGTGCGTGCACGCAACGAGCCGACCAGAGCGGAGTTCTGCGACGCCGAGTTCGAGACGATGCGCACCGAGGCGCTGCAGGTGCTCGACACCGACGCCCGGATCCCCTACGTGCGCAGGCGCGGTGACTACCTCTACGACTTCTGGCGTGATGCCACCAATCCCCGCGGCCTGTGGCGGCGCACCACGCTGGAGAGCTACCGCACCGACACACCGGAGTGGGATGTGCTGATCGACGTCGATGCGCTGGGCCGCGCGGACAACCGGAACTGGGTGTGGGCCGGGGCCGACGTGATCGAACCCGAACTCACCCGCGCCCTGATCAACCTTTCCCCGGGCGGCTCGGACGCCGTCGTCGTACGTGAATTCGACATGCTGACACGCGAATTCGTCGCCGACGGGTTCGAGTTGCCCGAAGCCAAGTCGCAAATCGGCTGGGACGATCCCGACACCGTACTGGTAGGTACCGACTTCGGGCCGGACTCGATGACCGAATCCGGTTATCCGCGCATCCTCAAGCGCTGGCGGCGTGGCACCCCGTTGACGGAGGCCGAGACCCTCTTCGAGGGCGAGCGCAGCGACGTCAGCGCCGGCGGCTCCAAGGACCGAACGCCCGGCTTCGAGCGCACTTTTGTCGGCCGCTCCCTGGATTTCTGGAACCGGCAACGCTACGAGCTACGCGGGACCGAGCTGATTCCCATCGATGTGCCCACCGACGTCAGCAGCATGTCGGTGCACCGCGAGTGGCTGCTGATCGATCTGCGCAGCGACTGGACGGTCGGTGACACCACCTACCGCGCCGGTTCCCTGCTCGCCGCCAATTATGACGAATTCCTGGCCGGTGCAAGGGAACTGACAGTCGTGTTCGAGCCCGACGAACACACCTGCCTCTATCACTACGCGTGGACCAGAGACCGGCTGCTGGTCGTCTCGCTGGCCGACGTCGCCAGTCGGGTGGAGATCGTCACCCCGGGCAGCTGGCGGCGTGAGCCGCTGGCGGGGCTGCCCGAGTCGACCAACACCGTGATCAGCGCCGCCGACGAAACCGGCGATGAGTTCTTCCTGGATTCCAGCGGATTCACCGCGCCGTCGCGGCTGCTGCGGGGCACCGGCTCCGGCGGGTTGGAGCAGATCAAGTCCGCGCCGTCATTCTTCGACGCCGAAAACATCGCTGTGGAGCAGTATTTCGTCGCATCCCAGGACGGCACGTCGATTCCCTACTTCGTGGTGCGTCCCACTGACACCGCGGGACCCGCCCCCACCCTGCTTTACGGCTACGGCGGGTTCGAGACGTCCAACACCCCCGGCTACAGCGGGGTGCTGGGGCGGCTGTGGCTGGCGCGCGGCGGCACGTACGTGCTGGCCAACATCCGCGGCGGCGGAGAATACGGGCCGGCCTGGCACACCCAGGCGATGCGCGAAGGCCGCCACAAGGTGGCCGAAGACTTCGTGGCCGTCGCCGACGATCTGGTCCGGCGCGGCATCACCACGGTCGGCCGGCTCGGCGCACAGGGCGGCAGCAACGGCGGCCTGCTGATGGGAATCATGTTGACCAAGTACCCGGAGAAGTTCGGAGCGCTGGTGTGCAGCGTGCCGCTACTGGACATGAAGCGGTACCACCTGTTGCTGGCCGGCGCCTCCTGGGTCGCTGAATACGGTGACCCGGACAACCCCGACGACTGGGCGTTCATCTCCGAATACTCTCCGTACCAGAATATTTCCGCCGACCGGGAGTATCCGCCGATCCTGATGACGACGTCCACCCGCGACGATCGGGTGCATCCCGGGCATGCCCGCAAGATGACCGCCGCGCTGGAGGCCACCGGCCACCGGGTCTGGTACTACGAGAACATCGAGGGCGGGCACGGCGGCGCCGCTGACAACGAACAGCTCGCGTTCAAGGCAGCGTTGAGCTACTCATTCCTGTGGCGAATGCTCCGAACCGACACGTAGCTGTGACGGTTACAACGTCTAGCAGTGCGCGGCTTCGGGCACCCTGGAAGTCATGTCCGCGCAACTGCCGGGAATCTTCGAATCGCTTGCCCCTACCCTCGACCGGTACGGGTACGCGGCGATCGTCGCCCTGGTAGGCCTGGAAGGGGTGGGGATCCCCCTGCCTGGCCAGCTGATCTTGATCGCTGGCGGAATTTATGCTGCCAGCGGACATCTGACGCTGGTCCCGGTGCTGCTCGTGGGCTTGTTGGCGGCGGTGGGCGGCGACAATGCCGGCTACGCCATCGGCCGCTACGGCGGCCGCGGCCTGGTCCTGCGGTTCGGCCCATATGTGTTTCTCAGCCGGGAGCGGCTGGCGAAGACCGAACGCTTCTTCGCCAGACGCGGCCACATCGTGGTCTCCGTCGGGCGCTTCGTCGACGGGCTGCGCCAGGCCAGCGGCATCGCGGCAGGGCTGGCGCGGATGCGGTGGCGCCGCTACCTCGCCTACAACGCGGCGGGCTCGGCGGTGTGGGTGGCCGTCTGGGTTCTCGCCGGTTATCTGGCCGGCAATCACATCGAGACGCTCTACGCCGGCGTACAGCGGTATGGCATCTATGCCCTGGCGACGGGTGCCGCGATCACCGTCGCCGTGCTGGCCGGGTTGGCGATGAGGCGGCAGGCCGTCGACGCTTGACACGGTGGTCCGCCGCGACTTCGCTTCGGCTTATGCCTGCTGCCAAGCCCGAATTCGAAACGCTGCTCTATTCCAGCAAAGGTCCGGTGGCCACGATCACCCTGAACCGTCCCGAGCAGCTCAACACCATCGTCCCGCCCATGCCCGACGAGATCGAAGCCGCAATTGGCCTGGCGGAACGGGATCACGACATCAAGGTCATCGTGCTGCGCGGCGCCGGACGGGCTTTCTCCGGCGGTTTCGACTTCGGCGGCGGCTTCCAGCACTGGGGTGATGCCATGATGACCGGGGGGCAGTGGGATCCGGGCAAGGATTTCGCGATGGTCAGCGCGCGCGAGACCGCGCCGACGCAGAAGTTCATGGCCATCTGGCGCGCGTCCAAACCGGTGATCGCGCAGGTGCACGGCTGGTGCGTCGGCGGCGCCAGCGACTATGCGCTGTGCGCCGACATCGTCATAGCCAGCGAGGACGCGGTGATCGGCACCCCGTACAGCAGGATGTGGGGCGCCTACCTGACCGGCATGTGGCTGTACCGCCTCAGCTTGGCCAAAGTGAAGTGGCATTCGCTGACCGGACGGCCGCTGACCGGTGTTCAGGCCGCTGAAATCGAGCTGATCAACGAAGCGGTGCCGTTCGACCGGCTGGAGGCCCGGGTGGCCGAAGTCGCGGCCGAGCTGTCCCAGATCCCGCTGTCGCAGTTGCGGGCGCAGAAACTCATCGTCAACCAGGCCTACGAGAACATGGGTTTGGCGTCGACTCAGTTGCTGGGCGGCATCCTCGACGGCCTGATGCGCAACACCCCCGACGCGCTTGATTTCATCCGCACCGCCCAAGCTCAGGGCGTCCGAGCGGCAGTGGAGCGCCGGGACGGCCCGTTCGGCGACTACAGCCAGGCGCCACCGGAGCTGCGGCCGAACCCGTCACATGTGATAGTTCCTGATCGCGATGGGTCGTAAGATGGGCTAGTAAATCGCCGTCGGAATGTTCGCAACCTGGAAAGTGTTACGGTAACCATGATGTCTCGGCTGAGAATCGGCCTGCGTGCAGGCACTGTTTTCATTGCTCTCGCGATCGCCGCGGTGGTGTTGCCCAACGTGGCCATGCCGTTAGCGAAGGCCGACTCCACCGAGGACTTTCCGATACCGCGCAGAATGATCGCGACGACGTGCGACGCCGAGCAGTATCTGGCGGCCGTGCGGGACACCAGCCCGGTCTACTACGAGCGGTACATGATCGACTTCAACAATCACGCGAATCTTCAGGAAGCGACGATCAACAAGGCCCACTGGTTCTTCTCGCTGTCGCCGGCTGGGCGCCGCGACTATTCCGAGAACTTCTACAACGGCGACCCGCTCACATTCGCCTGGGTGAACCACATGAAGATCTTCTTCAACAACAAGGGAGTCGTCGCTAAAGGCACCGACGCGTGCAACGGTTACCCGGCCGGCGACATGTCGGTCTGGAACTGGGCGTAGGGGAGACATGCGGGCACGCAGGTTCGTCGCCGCGGCCGTGATGGCCGCTGTCGCTCCGATCGGGATCGCCGTCGGAAGTGGCCCGGCACACGCCGACAGCGACCTGGGTAAGCAGTGCTCTCCCGAGGGCGCAAAGGTGTGGGGCAAGCCGGGCCCGATCTACTGCGAGCGCCAGGCGGATGGGCAACTGCAGTGGGTTTCCATCCCCGTCTCGGCGCTGTGCGTTGCCTTCTGCGTGAACCAGCCGTAGGCCCGCCCACTCACCGTCGGGCCAGGTCCCGGTTAGCAGACTTCCCGAATTTTGTCCTCCGTTTGGAGGACGAAAATTTCATCCGTTCGGAGGCCGTTCGGGGGATAGATCCGACCGCTGACCAGTGGAATCATGATGGGCGGCGGTAGAAAGTACGGTTTCGAGGAAGTGCCGCAACCACTCGGTCGCGGATAAATACATCGGTTGGGGCCTTGCCGCGGCAGGGCAAACGAACCCATAATGGACCTCCGGCCAGCCGAACATCCGCTCGATCTGCACGTGGTGGATGCGACTGCGTTCCGGAAGCTGGAGGACATCGCATGAGCCAAACAACTGGCAACGGCATCCCTGGCACGCTCGCGGCCCTGGACTGGCAGTCCATCACGTGCCAGTTCGAGGCCGGCTGCACCAACCGCGCAACCCACATCGTCCACCGGCACGCGGTGGATGAATGCAATCACCCGCACGTCGACCCATTCGGAAATATCGTCGAGATCGTCTGCATCGCCTGCCTGTGGCGCGCCGAAGCCGAGATCCTGGTGCAGGTGGGTCAGCTCCGGCGCTCGTCGGGTGCCTACTGCCTGACGTGCGGCGCCCCGGTATCCGAGTTGAGCGACATCATGCGCGACGTCGTCGCGCTCTGACCGTTTGTCAGTAGTGCGGCTGCGCGGCCGGTAACCGATCCGTGTTCTCCCCGTCGGGGGCGCCCTTCTCCCCTAACAGCGCACGCACCGCGGTACGCGGCCCGAACGGACGCAGCATGGTGCTGGCCGGCCGTGGGCGCACGTGCTGCGGCCACCAGAACCAGCGCCCGAGCATGGTGGCCAGCGACGGCGTCATGAACGACCTCACGATCAAGGTGTCGAACAACAGACCCAGTGCGATCGTCGTACCCACCTGGGCCATGACGCGCAATGGGCTGAACGCGAACGTGGCCATGGTGGCGGCGAACACCAGACCTGCAGCGGTCACCACCGAGCCCGAACCTGCCATCGCGCGGATCGTCCCCGTCTTGAGGCCCGCATGGATCTCCTCTTTGAACCGCGAGATCAGCAACAGGTTGTAATCCGAGCCGACCGCCAACAGCAGGATGATCGCCATCGCCAGCACCATCCAGTGCAACTTGATGCCCAGGATGTACTGCCACAAGAGCACCGAGAGCCCGAACGAGGCACCCAGCGACAGCAACACCGTGCCAACGATCACGACGGCCGCCACGACGCTTCGGGTGATCACCAGCATGATGACGAAAATCAGTGTGGCAGCCGATATTCCGGCGATCAACAGATCAATGTTGGAGCCGTCGTGCATGTCCTTGTACGTCGCGGCGGTGCCGCCGAGGTAGACCTTGGCACCCTCCCACGGCGTGCCTTTGATCGCCTCGTGCACGGCCCGCTTGATCGGTTCGATGAGGTTGATGCCTTCAGGACTCGCCGGGTCGCCTTCATGCGAGATGATCAACCGAACAGCGTGGCCGTCCGGCGATATGAACTGCTTGAGACCCCGCGCGAAATCCGGGCTCTGGAACGCTTCCGGCGGAAGGTAGAACGTATCGTCGTTCTTCGCCCTGTCGAATGCATCCCCTTCGGCGGTGGCGTTGTCGGACTGCGCCCTTGCCTGGTCGTTGAGGCCCATCGTCGTCGCATAGTTCGACATAATGGTGTCGAGATTGCGCTGCTGGCTCTCGATCTGCGGCGGTATCAATTCCACGAGCCTGGGCTGAATCGCGTCCAGCCTGTCCAGATTCGCGCTGAGTTTCACAATATTCTCCGCCACCTGGTCGATTCCATCCAGCGCATTGAAGATGGACCGCAGCGCCCAGCAGATCGGGACGTCGTAGCAGTGTCTCTCCCAATAGAAATAGCTGCGAATCGGTCGGAAGAAGTCGTCGAAGTTGGCTATCTCGTCGCGCAACGACTGGGTGATCTGCACGGTTTCTTTGGTGAGTCTGGTGGTTTCGTGCGTCGTGTTGCTGAGGTCCTGGGTGACCTGCATCTGCTCGCGCAGGGTGGCCATCGTCTTGCGCAACTCGTCGGCCTGGTTCAGCAGATTTTTGGCCTGCTCATCCTGAAAGTGCTGAGTCTGTATCCGCCCTGCGGCCTGGGCGCTCATCTGAAAACCGAGTGTGCTGTGGTCAAGCGGCGTGCCCAACGGCCGGGTGATGGTCTGCACCCGACCGATACCGGGGACGTGAAAGACCGCCTTCGCGACCTTGTCCAGGACCAGGAAGTCGGCCGAGTTACGCAGGTCGTGATCGGTTTCGATCATCAACAGCTCGGGATTGAGGCGAGACTGGTTGAAGTGCCGGTCAGCGGCCGCGTAACCGACGTTGGCTGGGGTGTCCGCGGGTAGGAAGTTTCGGGTGTCGTAGTCCGTTTTGTAACCGGGCAGAGCGATCAGACCGATCAGGGCAATCGCGATCGTCACCGCGAAAACCGGTGCGGGCCAACGGACGACCGCCGTGCCCATCCGGCGCCAGCCCCGAGTCTGCAGCTTTCGCTTCGGATCCAGCAGCTTGAAGAATGACGCCACCGTCAGCACTGCCGGGCCAAGCGTCAGCGCCGCCAGCACCGCCACCAACATGCCGATGGCGCATGGTGCCCCCAGCGACTGGAAATACGGCAGTCGGCAGAAGCTGAGACAGTACATTGCGCCGGCGATGGTCAAGCCCGAACCCAGCACGACATGCGCGGTGCTGTGGAACATGGTGTAGAAGGCTTCTTCGCGAGTTTCCCCCAGACCGCGAGCCTCGTGGTAGCGGCCGACCACGAAAATTGCGTAGTCCGTTCCGGCGGCTATCGCCATCAACACCAACAAATTGTTGGCGAACGTTGATAGCCCGATGATCTCGTAGTTGGCCAGCAGGGCGACTACGCCACGAGCTGCCAACAATTCGACGAAAACCATGAATAGCACGGCCAACATGGTGACGATCGAGCGATAGATAAAGAGCAGCATCACGATGATGACCAGGATGGTCACCATAGTGACGATGGCGACGCCCTTCTCGCCCGCATGGGACTGGTCCGCGAACAATGGACCTGCGCCGGTGACGTATGCCTTGATTCCCTGCGGAGCGGGCACCGAATCGACGATCTTGCGGACGGCGTCGGCAGACTCTGCTGACAGGGTGCCGCCCATATTGCCGGCCAGGTACACCTGGACGTACGCGGCCTTCTGGTCGTGGCTCTGGGAACCCGCGGCGGTCAGCGGGTCACTCCAGAAATCCTGCACGTGTTGAACGTGCTTCTTGTCTTGCTCGATTCGCCGGACAAGCTCGTCGTAGTAGCGATGCGCGTCCGCCCCAAGCGGTTTGTCGCCCTCCAGCACGATCATGGCCGAGCTGTCGGAATCGAACTCCTTGAACGTCTTTCCGACCCGCATCATCGACTGGAACGATGCAGCATCGGTGGGGCTCTGAGACACCGAATGGTTCTTACTGACGACCTCGAGTTGCGGCACAGCGGTATTGGTGACTACGACCACGCCCAGCCAGATCAGGACGATGGGCAGTGCCAGCCGATGGATCATCCGCGGCAGGAAAGGTGGGATCAGCGGCTGATCGACCCGCGGCCGGGGCGGTGCCTGGGTGGTCTCGCTCATGCGGACTTGTCCAGGCAGTAGACGAAGGCGTTCACCGTTTCGTTGGGGGGCGACTGGTTGGGAGCCTTCACGACGTCACCGCGTCCGTCGTTGTTGTTGACCAGGAATCGGCAGGCGATCCAGCTGCCGTTGCCTTGGGCCATCAGGTTCGCCGGGATGCCGGGCTTCGTTGACTTCAATTCCGTCTTCCACGGTAGGGGCACATTCAGAGCCTGCTGAGGATGGGAGTTTTCGTCGAGATACGTGACAGTCGCCGTGCTGCCGGGTGAACCCCAGACCTCGAGGGTGATCGTCTTGGGGTTGAACTGGTCGATGACGTCACCGGATGAACCGCCACCGAACGAACCGCTGTGAACGCCGAAGATGCCGTGCAACCGGTGAACCGCAAATCCCGCCACCGCGACGACGGCCAGAACGGTGAGGATCAGCCAGAACCGGTTGGCCAGGCCCCGCAGACCTCCGCGCTTGGCCGGCTGGCGAGTCCGCTTACTGCCTTCGCCGCCAGCGGATTCGGGGGTCGTCAAGGGATCCGTCCTTGGCTCAGTCGTCGTCATGGGCGCTTCCCAACCAGCGACGGGAGCCGCCAACTAATTAGTCTGTGAGTCAACTTAGTCTCTCTAACCTATCGCGCAAACAGTAGGAAATCTCGGCGTAGTGCGCAAAGACCTTGTGCATCAAGACCTTCGCCGTCGCGTTCACCGGGACCTCGGAAGCGAGCCGACACAGGTCGCGGTAAGCACCCGGGTGAGGGCGGACGGGAAGTCGATGTTCCATTCGGGCGGCAGCACTTCCGGCTCCTCCTGATACACATCGGAGATCCGCTCCGGAGGGTTAGCGATCTGCCAGAACGCCGCGGCCAGGGAGTAGGCGGCGATCAGCATGTCGAACGCGCCCGACCGGCCCAGCTCCGGCAAAGCCCGCTCGATGGCTCCGGCCAGGGCAATGGCGGCCGTGGAAATTGTCCGCCTGATTTCAATGACGCGGTCGACATCGACTTCGTGCTCGAGGTGCAGGTGCAGGTTGGCGAGCAGGTCACAGAACAGTGGGTCGGCGGCCAACCCGTTGGCCAGCGTCTCGGCCACCCGGGCCGGCGACATGGGACCCGGCTCGCCGAGTTGTTCGCACACCGTGTCCGACCACCGCACCCAACCTTCGGCGGCCAGATGCAGCAGCACTTCCTTGTGCGAGGTGAAGTATCGGCGCACCGCCGAATAGTGGATCCCGGCGCGACCAGCCACCGCGGTCAATGTCACCGAGGCGACGCCGCTTTCGGAAGCCAGTGAGCGGGCGGCTTCCACCAGCGCCGCGGCTCGCTGGCGCTTGTTCTCCTCGGTGCGGGCGCGCCGGAAAGTGAGTTGCGCCACTGGCCGAGGATAACGCACACGGCGTGATTTGCGCGCGGGAATCCGGACTTTACGCACGCGATATGCCTTAACATCGGCCCTCTGACGGAAGGAGCCCACCTTCGGCCCCACCCCCGCCGTGTTTTACTTAGGCAAGGCTAATTGTGTTCGCGCTGCGCTGCCCCAACTGCGCAGTGCGGGCGGTCGAATGAAGACGCAAGCGTCTCCTAGGGCGGGTATCGTCCGCCTGAGTGATGCCCAACGGTGAAAGGGACCTGAGATTTTCAAGGTGCTGTCGCGCGTGTGGATTCCACTCGTCATCCTGGCGGTGTTGGTCGCCGGCGCGTTCGTCGTGAACCGGGTCCACGGCTACTTCGGTTCGGAGAAGCGGGCCTCGTACGCGGACAGCAACCTGAAGAACCCGGAGCCGTTCAATCCCAAACGAATCACCTATGAGGTGTTCGGTCCGGCGGGCGCGGTCGCCGACATCAGTTATTTCGACGTCAACGCCGACCCGCAACGCGTGGACAACGCGCCGCTGCCCTGGTCGCTGCACATCAGTACGAACAAGGCGGCAATGGTGGGCAACCTGATGGCCCAGGGCGACAGCGACAGCATCGGGTGCCGCATCCTGATCGACGACGTCGTCAAATCGGAGCGAGTCTCCAACGAGGTCAACGCCTTTACCTTCTGCCTGGTCAAGTCCGCGTGAGTACGACCTACGCCGACGGCCTTCCAGGCAGCACTGCCGTCGAACCTCGTCCCCATCGCCCGTTCATTCCGCGGATGATCCATGCCTTCGCGGTGCCGATCATCCTGTTCTGGGTCGTGGTCGTGGTGGCGCTCGGCCTGCTCGTTCCGTCACTGGAGATCGTGGGGCAGCAACGGTCGGTTTCGCTGAGCCCCAAAGATGCCCCGTCGTTCGTCGCCCTCAAGCGGATCAGCCAGGTCTTCAAGGAAGGCGAGACCGACAGCGTTGCGATGATCGTGCTGGAAAGCGAACAGCCCCTCGGCGATGCCGCGCACAGGTACTACGACGGTCTGATCCGCAAGCTGCGTGCGGACAAGCACGTGCTGAGCGTCCAGGATTTCTGGGGCGATCCGCTCACGGCGGCGGGCGCGCAGAGCAACGACGGCAAGGCCGTCACCGTTCAGCTGAATCTCGCCGGCAACCAGGGCGAACCGCTGGCCAACGAATCCGTCGACGCCGTCCGCAAGATCGTGGACGCGAACCCACCGCCGCCGGGGCTCAAGGCCTACGTCACCGGGGCCTCGGCACTGGCCGCCGATTTGCAGCACAGCGGCGACAGGTCGATGGCCAAGATCACGATCACCACGGTGGTGGTGATCCTGTTCATGCTCATGTTCATCTATCGGTCGCCGCTGACGGTGATCCTGCTGCTGGTCACCGTCGGGATCGAACTGAGCGCAGCGCGCGGTGCCGTCGCCATCCTCGGGAGCAACGCGCTGATCGGGCTGTCCACCTTCGCGGTCAGTCTGCTCACGTCACTGGCGATCGCGGCCGGAACCGACTACGGAATCTTCATCATCGGGCGATATCAGGAAGCCCGCCAAGCCGGTGAGGACCGGGAGTCCGCTTTCTACACGATGTATCACGGCACCGCCCACGTCATCCTGGGGTCCGGGTTGACGATCGCGGGCGCGACGTTGTGTCTGGGCTTCGCGCGCATGCCGTACTTCCAGACGTTGGGCATTCCGTGCGCGGTGGGCATGCTGGTCGCTGTTCTGGTCGCGCTGACGCTGGGGCCGGCCGTGCTCGTCGTCGGTAGCCGGTTCGGTGTGTTCGACCCCAAGCGGGTGCTGTCGGTGCGGGGCTGGCGCCGGGTCGGTACCGCGGTCGTGCGCTGGCCGCTGCCGATTCTCGCCGTCACCTGCGTGATCGCCCTGATCGGCCTGATCACCCTGCCGGGCTACAAGCCCAGCTACGACGACCGGGCCTACCTGCCCAGCTTCATCCCGGCCAACCAGGGCTTCGTCGTCGCCGATCGCCACTTCTCCCAGGCTCGGATGAAGCCGGAGATTCTGATGATCGAGTCGGATCACGACATGCGCAATCCGGCCGATTTCCTGGTCCTGGACAGGCTGGCCAAGGGCATCTTCCGGGTACCGGGAATATCCCGCGTGCAGGCCATCACCCGGCCGGACGGCACCACCATGGACCACACGTCGATTCCGTTCCAGATGAGCATGCAGAACGCCGGTCAGATGCAGACCATGAAGTACCAGCGCGACCGGATGGACGACATGCTCAAGCAGGCCGACGAGATGAGCAAGACCATCGCGCTCATGCAGCGGATGTACGGCCTGATGACCCAGCTCGTCGGGGTCACCCACAAGATGGTCGGCGACACCGAAGAGATGCAGCAGATCACAAACGACCTGCGCGACAAACTCGCCAACTTCGACGACTTCCTCCGGCCGATCCGCTCCTATTTCTACTGGGAGAAACACTGCTACAACATCCCGGCCTGCTGGTCATTGCGGTCGGTCTTCGACGCGCTCGACGGCATCGACGAGATCGACGAGAAGCTGAACGTCCTGGTTGGCGACATCAAACAGCTCGACGTGCTGATGCCGCAGATGGTTGCAACCTTCCCGCCGATGATCGAAACCATGGTCAGCATGCGAACCATGATGCTGAGCATGCACAGCACCATGTCCGGGATCTTCCAGCAGATGGACGAGATGAGCGACAACGCGACGGCGATGGGCCACGCGTTCGACGCGGCGAAGAATGACGACTCGTTCTATCTGCCACCGGAAGTGTTCAAGAACTCCGACTTCAAGCGCGCCATGAAGAACTTCCTGTCCTCCGACGGGCACGCGGCGCGGTTCATCATCCTGCATCGGGGTGACCCCGCCTCGGCCGAGGGCATCGCGAGCATCGGCAAGATCCAGACGGCAGCCGAAGAAGCGCTCAAGGGCACCCCCTTGGAAGACTCCAAGATCTATGTGTCCGGAATGGGCGCCATCGTCAAGGACATCTCCGAAGGCGCCAAGTGGGACTTGGTGATCGCCGGCATCTCGTCGCTGTGCCTGATCTTCATCATCATGCTGATCCTGACCCGGGCGTTCGTGGCGGCGGCGGTGATCGTCGGGACCGTCGCGCTGTCGCTGGGCGCCTCGTTCGGCCTGTCAGTGCTCGTCTGGCAGCACATTTTCGGCGTCCCGCTGCACTGGCTGGTGCTCGCGATGTCGGTGATCGTGTTGTTGGCCGTGGGATCGGACTACAACCTGCTGCTGGTCTCCCGCTTCAAGCAGGAGATACATGCCGGCCTCAATACCGGCATCATCCGGTCGATGGGCGGGACCGGCAAGGTCGTGACCAACGCGGGGCTGGTCTTCGCCTTCACGATGGCGTCGATGATCATTGGCGACGCCCGGATGATCGGGCAGGTGGGCACCACCATCGGGCTGGGTCTGCTGTTCGACACGCTGATCGTGCGGGCCTTCATGACGCCCTCGATCGCGGCGCTGCTGGGCCGCTGGTTCTGGTGGCCCATCCGGGTGCGGTCCCGTCCGGGCCGCAGCCCTGCACTCCCCCGGGACCCGGCCACCGAGCGGTCGCCGGCGCTGAGCGCCGAGCGCTAGCTCGAACCCGCCATCCGAGTGGCGCGGGGCTCCGAATAGTAGGTGTGCAGGGACAAGACGGACGATCGGTAGCGGTCATCGGCAGCGGTGTTGCCGGTCTCACGGCCGCCTATCTGCTCTCGGCCCGGTACCGGGTCACCATGTACGAGGCCGACGCGCGACTCGGCGGCCACGCGCACACCCACATGGTGGACGGCGGCGATGGTCGGATGACGCCCGTCGACACCGCGTTTCTGGTGCACAACGACCGGACCTATCCCACGTTGTGCCGGTTGTTCGACGAACTCGGGATCGCCACCCAGGAGTCGGACATGTCGATGTCGGTGCGCGCCGGAGACCTCGAATACGCCGGGGCGCTGGGCGTCAAAGGGCTGTTCGCCTGCCGGCAGTCATTGCGGCCCCGCTACCTGCTGATGCTCGCCGAGATCCTGCGCTTCCACCGCGCGGCGGCCCGGTTGCTACGCGAGGACGTCGGCGACGATCTGGAAACGCTGGACGGATTCCTGCGGCGGCACCGCTTTTCGTCCTATTTCGTCGAGTACTTCATCACGCCGCTGGTGGCGGCCGTCTGGTCCTGCGCCGGCGACGACGCGTTGCGCTATCCGGCCCGCTATCTGTTCGTTTTCCTCGACCACCACGGCATGCTGTCGGTATTCGGCTCACCAACCTGGCGGACGGTGTCCGGAGGCTCGGCCACCTACGTGCACGCAATCGCCGCGCGCCTCGACGAAGTGAAGACCGGCACGCCGGTACGTGCGCTGCGCCGGACACCGGACGGGGTGGTGGTGCAGGCAGCGGACGGCCCACCGCGGTCCTTCGACGCGGCGGTCGTCGCCGTCCACCCCGACCAGGCGCTGTTGCTGCTCGACGAGCCGACCCCATGGGAGCGTGCCGTGCTGGGCGCGATCCCCTACTCCACCAACTACGCCCAACTGCACACCGACGAATCGGTGCTGCCACGGCACCGCCGGGCCCGCGCGTCGTGGAACTACCTGGTGACGCCGGGCCGCGAGCACGTAGTGGTCAGCTATGACATCAGCAGGCTGATGCGGCTGAACGGCAGCCGCCGGTTCGTGGTGACCCTGGGCGGCCACGACTGGGTCGACCCGTCGTCGGTGCTGGCCGAGATGACCTACAGCCATCCGCTGTACACTCCGGAATCCGTTGCGGCGCAACGACTTCTACCGACTCTCGATGACGACAGGGTGGTGTTCGCCGGCGCTTACCACGGGTGGGGATTCCACGAGGACGGTGCGGTGTCGGGGGTGCGGGCGGCCCGGCGGCTCGGGGCGGACTGGCCCGCGGTGCCCGACCGGGAAGCGGTCCTGACATGCTGACTCCGGCGATCTACCGCACCACGGTAAGCCACTGCCGGCAGGTTCCGGTGCAGCACTCGTTCGAATACCGAAGCTACAGCTGGTATGTCGACATCGACCAGCTGCCGGCATTGCCGTGGTGGCTGCGGCCCTTCGCGCGCTTCTCCGCCTCGGACCATCTGGGGGGTGCGGGCGGCGCGGCGGACACGTCGTTGCGCCGGCGACTGGAGATCTTCTTCGCCGAGCACGACACCGCCATGCCCGATGGGCGCATCACCGCGCTGCTGCAGGCGCGTGTTCTCGGCTACGTCTTCAACCCGCTGAGCATCTTCTGGTGCCACGACCGCAACGGCCGGCTGCGCCACGTCGTCGCAGAGGTGCATAACACCTACGGCGGACGGCATGCGTATCTGCTGCCGCCGGCCGATACACCCGTGCTGGTCAGCAAACAGTTCTACGTTTCGCCGTTCAACCCGGTCGACGGGCACTACCTGGTGCTGGCCCCACCACCGGAGCGCGAGGTCGACGTGATGGTGTCGCTGCTGCGGGAGCGCCGGCTCGCCTTTACGGCCACCTTGCGCGGCGACCGGCTGCCCGCGACGGCTCGGCAAGTGGCGGCGCTGCAGTTCCGGTCACCGGTGGCACCGCTGGCGGTGGCCGCACGCATCCGTCTACAGGGAATCAAATTGTGGTTACGACGGGTCCCGGTGGTGGCACGATGAGTGTTGACAGTATCCAAACATTCAGCCCGGCAATCGATTCCGGGCGCTGGCCGGCGCTCGCCAAGGTGCCCTCCGGGCCGCTGGCCGCCGCCTCGGCGACCATCGCCGAACTGCTGCTGCGCCGCGCGTCCGGCGGACTGCCCCTGCGGCTGATCTACCCCGACGGCACGGTGATCGGTGGCGGCGACGCCAAGTCCCCCGCGCTGCAAATCCGTCAACCGGACGCACTCGCCCGGCGGATCGGACGGCACGGCCTCATCGGATTCGGCGAGTCCTACATGGCCGGCGAATGGTCGTCGGACGACCTGACCGCCGCCCTGACGGTGCTTGCGGAATCGGTAGCCGAGTTGGTGCCAAAATGGCTGCACTGGCTGCGGCCGGTCGCCCCGGCCTTCCAGCCCGTCTGGCGCGATCCCGGCAGAGACCAGGCGCGGCGCAACGTCGCCGAGCACTACGACTTGTCCAACGACCTGTTCGCCGAATTCCTCGACGAGACCCTGACGTACTCCTGCGCGCTGTTCGACGACCTGCCGGCGCGCCAGGTGGACCTGGCCGCGGCCCAGCGTCGCAAGATCGACCGACTGCTCGACCTGGCTCACGTGGGCGCGGGATCGGCCGTGCTCGAGATCGGCACCGGATGGGGAGAGCTGTGCATCCGCGCCGCCGCACGCGGGGCCCGCGTCCGCTCGGTGACGCTGTCGGTCGAGCAGCAACGACTCGCCAGACAGCGGGTGGCCGCGGCCGGTCTGTCCAGGCTGGTCGACATCGAGCTATGCGACTACCGCGACGTCGCAGGGCGCGGGTATGACGCCGTGGTGTCGGTCGAGATGATCGAAGCCGTCGGATACCACTCGTGGCCAAAGTATTTCACCGCTCTGGAAAAGTTGGTGCGCCCGGGTGGCCGGGTGGCGATCCAGGCCATCACCATGCCGCACGAGCGGATGCTGGCCACTCGCAATACGCATACCTGGATTCAGAAGTACATTTTCCCTGGCGGACTGTTGCCCTCAGCGGCGGCCATCGTCGACATCACCGAGCGTCACACGAACTTGCGCACCGTCGACGCGGTCTCGCTGCGGCCCCATTACGCCGAGACGTTGCGGTTGTGGCGTGAGCGCTTCCTGCAGCGTCGTAACGAGCTGGCGCGCTTGGGATTCGACGAGGTATTCGAACGTATGTGGGAGCTTTACCTGGCTTACTCGGAAGCCGGATTCCGGTCCGGTTACCTGGACGTCTATCAGTGGACGTTCGAGCGCAGGGGTGTGCGGTGAGCGAGAGCGACATCCTGGCGGTAACCGGCTCCTGCACCCTGGCGGTGGCCGCGGTGCATTCGGTCACCTTCGCGATCGGGCGCAAGCTCGGCCGCTACAACGTGGTGGACGTGGCGTGGGGCATCGGCTTCGTGGTGGTGGCGGCGGTCGCGGCGGCGGTGGGTAACGGGGATCCGACCCGGCGCTGGCTGCTGCTCGCGCTGGTGTCGATCTGGGGGCTGCGGCTGAGTTGGCACATCCACCGCAAGACCGCCGGACACGGCGAAGACCGCCGCTATGCCGACCTGCTACGGGGTGCTTCGGTGGGACAGGTGGTGCGCAAGGTCTTTCTGCTGCAAGGCTTCCTGACCCTGTTCATCTCCTTCCCGCTGCAGTTGTCGGCGGTCACCGGTCCCACGCCCAAGTCGTTGCTGGCGGTGACCGCATCGGGTGTGGCGGTATGGCTGGTCGGTTTCACCTTCGAAGCGCTCGGCGACCGGCAATTGCGGCAATTCAAATCCGACCCGGCTCACCACGGGCTCATCATGGACCGGGGTCTGTGGTCGTGGACGCGTCACCCGAATTACTTCGGTGACGCGTGTGTGTGGTGGGGATTGTGGCTGATCACGCTCAACGGCTGGGTGCCGCTGGCCACGGCGGTCTCGCCGCTGGTGATGACATATTTCCTGGTCGACGTGAGCGGGGCCCGGCTGACCGAGAAGTACATGAAAGGGCGTCCCGGATTCGCTGAATACCAAGAGCGGACCGCCTATTTCGTTCCGCGGCCGCCCAGAATGGTGCGTCAACCATGACCGGTATGTCGGGTGCGGTGATTGCTGGGGATAGGCTACCGACGATGACCGGACCGCTGCAGCCCAGCGGCGACCTGGACGCCCTGCTGCGCCGGGTCGCCCATGGTGACAATGCCGCGTTCGCCGCGTTCTACGACCAAACGAGGACGCGGGTGTACGGACTGGTGGTCAGAGTGCTGCGCGACACCGGGTACAGCGAGGAGACCACCCAGGAGATCTACCTCGAGGTGTGGCGGAGCGCCGCGGAATTCGACTCGACCAAGGGGTCCGCCCTGGCCTGGCTGCTGACCATGACCCACCGTCGCGCGATTGACCGGGTGCGCAGCGAGCAGGCCGGCTCGCAACGCGAATCCCGTTACGGCGTAGCCAATCTCGACCCCGCGAGCGACGTGGTCGCCGATTCGGCGATAGCGGGCGACGAGCGTCGCCGGGTGGCTCAGTGCCTGGAGGGGTTGACCGAGACGCAGCGCCAGTGCATCGAACTGGCCTACTATGGCGGACTCACCTATGCCGAGGTCTCGCAGCGGTTGGCCGCGAACCTGTCGACCATCAAATCGCGCATGCGCGATGCGCTGCGAGGCCTGCGCAACTGCCTGGATGTGCCATGAACGAGCCTACCGATTTCGACCTCCTCGAACTGGCGACCCCGTACGCCCTGCACGCCGTGTCCGACGCGGAGCGCGTCGAGATAGACCGGCGGGTCGCGGCCGCGCCGGCCCCGATTGCCGCGGCCTTCAACGAGGAAGTCCGCTCCGTGCGCGAGGCGATGGCGCTGGTGTCCTCGGCCAGTGCCGCCGAGCCGCCAGACCAGCTGCGGGCGGCCGTGCTGACCGCGATACAACCCGATCGCCGCCGCCATTCCCCTTGGCGCGCAAGGGTTTTGGCTGCCGCAGCGGCGGTCGTCATCGGCCTGGGGGGTTTCGGGCTCGGAATGCTGGCCAGGCCGCACCCCACCTCGACGGTCACCGAGCAGGTTTTGACGGCTCCGGACATGAAATCGGTGTCGCGCCCCCTGGGCCCCGGGCAGGCCACGGTGATGTTCTCTCGTGATCGCAACGCGGCGGTGCTGGTGATGAACAACGTCCCCCCGCCAAGCAATGGAACCGTCTACCAGATGTGGCTGATCGGTGCCAACGGCCCCAGGTCCGCCGGGACCATGGGCTCCACGGCTGTGCAGCCCACGACGACGGCGACAATGAACGAAATCGGCAACTGCAGGGCGCTCGCTTTCACGGTTGAGCCCGGCGCCGGCTCGCCGCAACCCACCGGCACGATCTTGGCCGAGATTCCGCTCAAGTAGCCGGGCGCTGCGCCCTCTTGTTGAACAGGCCACCGAGCAGCGAGACGATCAGGCCGAGCACCACCAATCCCACACCGGCGAGCAGCGTCACGTTGAGCCACAGGTGCATGCTGCTCTCGGCGTGGCCGACCATCACGTCGGCCATCCGGCGGATGTCTCCGGTGGTCCGATTGAGCGCCTCGTTGACGGGGCGCCCGGCGACCTCGATTCCCGCCCACCCGGCGGCGCCGACGAGCAACGCCGAGATACCCAGCCCGGTCAGCGCCCGGCCGCGACTGCGGGCGACGACCAACGTCAGGAAGGCGAAAAGCGCCGTCAGGGCCGCCACGCCGATGCTGACCCAAGGCCCCCATACCTCGGCGCGGTGGAACTGCCCCTGTCGCACCGGCTGGCCGGCCGGCACCGTCACCGGGACCTTCAAACTCGCGGGGACCTGCACGTTGTAGGTAGCCAGCTGCTGCTGGATGCCGGTGTCCCTGAGCATCGGCGCCACGTCGACCACCCATTGCTCGTTGCCGCCCGGCTGCGGCGCGCTGAACAGCCAGCTGTGCGCGGCCCGGTTCACCTGGACGAACAACGGCGGAAACGACGAACCGGCGGTGAATGCGGCCGCCACGTCGTGCACGGTCGAACTGTCGACGCGGCGACCGCCTTGTTCGTTGATCAGCGCCATGGCGCGGGTGGCAAGCTCGGACGCCATCGCCGACTGCAGCGCCGGGTCGCGCGCCGCTTGTTCGGCCAGCGCGGCGTAACCGTCCTCATCGACGACCGTCGTCTGCGCCCACGCCGCCGGAATCGCCGCGGCCAGACCGGCCGTGGCGACCAGCCAGCACAACACCGTCACCAGGAACCGCACGGGTTGGAACCCTACTGGGCGATCCCCCGCAGATAAGCAGCCTGCCCGAGGTGTTGTGCGCAGTCGTCGATGATGCTGACCAGGCGCGCACTCGCCGTGACCGGCGGATCCCAGTTCGTGTCGACGATGCGGGCGAGTTCCTCAGCGGTGACGGTCTCGACGTACTCCAGCGTCAGCAGGTGAACCGAGTGGTAGTAGCTCAGCAGCATGTCGATGGGCGCCCGGACCTTGGCCACCTCGTCGGGGCCGTGCCCGTAGCCGGTGTCGTTGCGCGGCAGGTCTAGGTTGAACCGGTCCACCCAGCCGTCGGCGGTCCAGGCCTGTTCCACGCCGGCTATATCGGCCAGTTGCAGGTCCTGAACCCGCGCGCTGTGCCACAACAGCCAGGCGATGCTGTTCGCGTCCGCGGTCGGCTGGTAGTCGGCGATCTCGTCGGTCAGGCCGTGGCACACGTCGCCGGCGTGTTCGATCAAGCGGGTGAACGCGTCGCGCAGGAGCTCTTGAACGGCAGCGGTTTCGGAGGACGCCATAGTTTCGACCCTACGGGGCGCCGTGGAATACCGCTTCGACGTTGTTGCCGTCCGGGTCGCGGACGAAGGCGCCGAAGTAGCCCGGGTGGTACTCGGGCCAGAGGCGTGGCGCGTGCAGGGACTCCGCGCCCAGGCCGACGGCCGCGTCGTGAAACGCCCGCACGGCGTCCTCGTCAGCGGCCTGGAAAGCGAGGTGCACTTCCCGGTTGGGTCCCATGCCCGCTCCGTCGGCAATCCAGAACGCCGGCTGCCCATCCCGGCCGTAGCCGATGGCCTCGCCGAAATCCAGCTGTCGGGAATAGCCCAGAACCGCGAGCACGGTGTCGTAAAACTGCTGTGCCGCGGGGTAGTCGGCGCAGTTGATTCCGATGTGGTCGATCACGATTCCGAATCCTGGCACGAGCCACCGACAGGGTCGTAGATTATTTAGATGCCCTATGACCTTCTGATCCGCAACGGCACCATAGTGGACGGACTGGGAGGTGAGCCCTACGTCGGCGACGTCGCTGTCCAGGACGGGCTGATCGTGGCGGTCGGCTCGGTGAACGGCGCGACCGCGACCAGGGAGATCGACGCCACCGGCCTGCTGGTCACGCCGGGCTTCGTCGACCTGCACACCCACTACGACGGCCAGGCCATCTGGTCGGACCGGCTGAGGCCGTCCTCGGCACACGGGGTGACCACGGTGGTGATGGGCAACTGCGGTGTCGGATTCGCCCCCTGCCGCCAGGAGGACCACGACGTACTGGTCGACGTGATGGCCGGCGTCGAGGACATCCCCGGTGTGGTGATGACCGACGGCCTGCCGTGGACCTGGGAGACCTTCCCGGAATACCTCGACGCGCTGGAGTCGGGCCGCCGGGACATCGACGTGGCGGCCTATCTGCCGCACTCCCCGCTGCGGGTCTACGTGATGGGCCAGCGCGGCGCCGACCGGGAACCAGCGACCCCGGAAGACCTGGCCAAGATGCGCGCGCTGGCCACCGAGGCCATCAAGGTCGGAGCGCTGGGTTTCGCGTCCTCCCGGCTCACCATCCACAAGACCGAGAGCGGGGCGCCCATCCCCAGTTACGACGCCGCCCGTGAGGAGATCGAGGAGATCGCCCGGGGCGTCGTCGACGGCGGCGGCGGGCTGCTGCAGTTTGTACCCGACATCCCGGCCGGGGGTTACCAGCCGGTGCTGCAGACCGTGTTCGACGTCGCCGAGGACGTCGGGCTGCCGGTGACCTTCACCCTGGTCGTCGGCAACGCGGGAGATCCGACCTGGCCGGACGCCATCACGATGGTCGAGAAGGCCAATGGAAGGGCGGCGGCCGGCGACCCTCAGTTCACCGCGCAGTTGCTGCCCCGGCCGATCGGGCTGATCATCGGGCTGCAACTCTCGGCCAACCCGTTCGTGCTGTACCCGAGCTACCGTGAGATCGCGCACCTGCCGCTGGCCGAGCGGGTCGCCGAGATGCGCAAGCCCGAGGTGCGCGCCCGCATCCTGGCCGACAAGCCGGGTCAAGGGCACCCGATCCTGTATGTGGCCCAGATGTGGGACTGGATTTTTCCACTCGACGACAACCCCAACTACGAGCCGAACCCGTCGGACAGCATCGGCGCCCGGGCCCGGGCGCGCGGCGTCAACCCGATGGAAGAGGCCTACGACCGGCTTCTCGACGACGACGGGCGGGCCATGCTGCTGGTCGCCACCAGCAACCTGGAGGGCAACTCGCTGGACACCGTCGGCAAACTTCTGCACCGCGACGACGTGGTGCTCGGCCTCGGCGACGGCGGCGCGCACTACGGCATGATCTGCGACGCCAGCTACTCCACCTACTTCCTCACCCACTGGACGCGCGACCGCGAATTGGGCCGATTCAGCGTCGCGGAGGCGGTCCGCGAACTGACATCCGTGCCGGCCCGCATCGCCGGTCTGGGCGACCGCGGCCGCATCGCCGCCGGCTTCAAGGCCGATCTCAACGTCATCGACCACGCTGCGCTGCGACTGCACAAACCGGTTATCGCCTACGACCTCCCCGCCGGCGGTCGCCGGCTGGATCAGACCGCGCACGGCTATGTCGCGACCGTGGTGTCGGGTGAGGTGATCGCGGAGAACGGTGTGCCGACCGCCGCCCGGCCGGGCAAGCTGGTCCGCGGCCGGCGGCCGACGCCCGTTCCCGCGTGCGGCCCCGCTGCGAATTAACGGTAGCGGGTTAGCCGATACGCCCACGGTAAAAGGCTGTGCCGGGTAAGTTTGGGTGGTGACAAGCCCGCATTTCGCGTGGTTGCCGCCAGAGATTAACTCGGCATTGATGTTCGCCGGTCCCGGTGCGGGACCGCTACTTTCTGCTGCCTCCGCATGGGGCAGTTTGGCCGAAGATCTCGCTTCAGCGGTGTCATCCTTTGGTGCCGTCACCCAGGAATTGACCAGCGGATCGTGGCAGGGCGCCTCGGCGGCCGCGATGATGGTCGTCGCCACCCAGTACATGGGCTGGCTCAGTGCCGCGGCAGTTCAGGCGGAGCAGGCGGCCGAACAAGCGGCAGCGACGGCGGTCGCGTTCGAGACGGCGGTGGCCGCTACCGTGCAGCCCGCGGTCGTGGCGGCCAACCGCGGCCTGGTGCAGATGCTGGCCTCGACGAACTTCTTCGGCATGAACTGGCCGGCGATCATGGACACCGAATCCGCCTACGAGCAAATGTGGGCGCTGGACGTGGCAGCCATGGCGAACTACCACTTCGACGCGTCGGCGGCAGCCGCTCAACTGGCGCCCTGGCAGCAGGTGTTGCGCAATCTCGGTATCGACATCGGCAAGAACGGCACCATCAACTTCGGCTTCAACAACACCGGCAGTGGCAACATCGGCAACAACAACGCCGGCAACTACAACCTCGGCAGCGGCAACAGCGGCAGCGGGAACGTCGGCGCGGGCAACACCGGCTACGGCAACGTGGGCATCGGCAACACCGGCAGCAACAACCTGGGCTTCGGCAACCTCGGCAACAACAACGTCGGCCTGGGCAACACCGGCAGCGACGCCTTCGGCATGGGCCTGACCGGCGACCGGCAATTCGGGTTCGGCGGGTTCAATTCCGGCAGCGGTAACACCGGCTTCGGTAACTCCGGCACCGGCAACACCGGCCTGTTCAACTCCGGCAACGGGAACCTGGGTCTGGGCAACTCCGGCTCCCTCAACACCGGTATGGGCAACTCGGGCAGCGTCAACACCGGCTTCGGCGGCTCGATGGGCTACCTCGGCTCGGGGTTGCAGAGCGCGGTCGGCGGTACCGGCCTGGAGGCGGGACTGGCCAACTCCGCGCACTACGCAACCGGCGGCCTGGGTACGGCGGCGCTGAGTTCGGGACTGCTGAGTTCGGCGCTGGCCAACACCGGCGGGCTGCACTCCGGCCTGGCCGGAGCGTTGAACTCGGGCCTGAGCAGCACACCCATGGTCGCCCCGGCATCGGCACCGGCGGCGGCCGTCGACCCGGGCGCTCAGGGATCCGTTTCAGCGAATCCGACCAGCAGCCCCGCAGCCAACACGGGCCTGCGGACGTCGGCCGGCACCCCGGTGACGGGCTTCGTCAGCCCAAGCAGCAGCGACCCGAGCGTGCGGACAACGCTCGGTCGCGAGTCAGGCATCGCGCCCCCGACGCTGCCGAACTCGGGCATCCCGAAGTCGAACTTCTACCCGCCGGCCGAGCGCGACACCGGCGACCAGAGCCGGGTCATCCAATTCCCGATCCGCACCGAGTAGCCGCGCGCCTATTCTCGATCCATGGCCGCAAAGATCAGCAAACCGGTCGACTTCCAGCGGTTGGCCGACGCCCTGCCGGACTACCCGTTCGCCTATCTGATCACCGTCGACGACGATTACCGTGCACACACGGTGACCGTTGAGCCGGTGCTACGCGACCTGTCGGTGCTCGACGTGGGGCTGATCGGCGGGGGCACCCGCACCAACCTGGTGCAGCGCAGCGACGTCACCCTGGTGTGGCCGCCGCCGGCACCGGGCGGCTACTCGCTGATCGTCGACGGCCGCGCCGAAATCTCCGAGGCGGGCGCCGAAACCGTCCGCTGTGCAGTCACGCCGACTCGCGCGCTGCTGCACCGAAACGCCGACTCCCCCTCGGCGGCCAAGGGCTGCCTGCACGACTGCGTGGTGTTCTCGCTGGCCGGAGACGCGGCGCCATAGCTTCTCGAGCCCACAACCCAACGAGGAGCGGCGAGTGATCACTCTGGACCGCTTGGTTAACGTGCTAGGTAGTTATGGTGTTCGGCTGCGTTGGTCGTCGGTTCCAAGATCGACTGAATTGCGCAGCGTTGTGCTCCACGAGGCCACCCCGGTGGGTCCCGTGACAGGCGACGTCCTCCTTGCGGTCGACGCCGGCACATGTGAGCAGGCGTTGGAGTGGGCCGAGTCGGCGCGTGCCGTGGTGGTGTTGGTACGCGACCGTGTGGTGCCATCGTCATTCGACACCAAGGGCGGGCCCGGCGCGGTGTTGGTCGTCGAGGAGTCGCTGTCCTGGAGCGAACTGGCCGCCGTGGCGTACGGCCTGGTGCTCGAGGGGCGCGAGACCGAATCCGGTCGGGGTCCAACAGATCTGTTCGCCCTCACCGACAGTCTGGCTGACGCCATCGGCAGCGCGGTGGTGATCCACGATCGGCTGCTGCAGGTGCTGGCGTACTCGCGGCTCCAGCAGGATGCCGACCCGGCGCGGGTGCAGACCATCCTCGGACGACAGGCGCCCGAGCGGGTGAGGGAGTTCTTCGAAGCCGCCGGCGTCTTCGCCCATCTTGCGGCTTCCGACGAGCCCTTGTTCGTCCCCGGAGACGCTCAATATGGTGTGACGGGCCGCATGGTGGTGGCCGTGCGCTCGGGCCGGGAACTCATGGGGTCGCTGTGGGTGGAATGTGGCGCCCCGCTGGACGGCGCCGCACGTGCGGCCCTGGCCGACGGCGCCCACACCGTGGCTCTCCACCTGCTGCGCTCACGGGCCAGTGCGGACCTGGAGCGTCAGGTGGAATCGGAGCTGGTGATCGAGTTGCTGGAAGGCAGCGCCGACGCTGCCAGATTGACCAGCAGACTCGGAGTGCCGGACGGCCCGCTACGGGTGATCGCGTTGCAGGCGTCCATCGGCGCTGATCGCGATGCCCCTCTGCTCCTGGCGTTCGATCGGGCCACCGCCGGGTTCGGCTGGTCACGACCTGGGCGCAGCGCCCTGGTCGGCAGCACCATCTACACGCTGCTCCCGGGCGACGAGGCGGGACCGGCGCGCCGGTGGGTCGCCGGTCTGCAGGCGGCACTATCGAGAGGGGCTACGGTGGCGGCCGGCATCAGTGGCGCAGCCGAGACGTCCGACCTCGCCTGCGCCCGCCAGGAGGCCGACGAATGTCTGGGTCTGCACAAGGTGACCACCGCAGGTCCGCCTCCGATCTACGACGAATCATGGGACGACATCCTGCTGCAACGGTTGCGCGCAGCGTCGCGATCCGGTCGTCTGCCGGATCGGGGGCCGGTGGCTGAGTTGCGTCGCCACGACGCCGCGAACGGGACCGAATACCTCGCGACACTTCGCGCGTGGCTGGCGGCCCAGGGCGACCCGGCCGAAGCCGGCGAACGCCTGGGAGTGCACGAGAACACGGTGCGTTACCGGATGCGCAAGATGGCCGAGATCACCAACCTCGCGCTGGACGACGCAAAGAAGCGGCTCGCCATGATGATCCAGCTCGCGGCCACCGATGCGGACTGACCGATGCTGTCGGATCGCGACAACACGCGGCGGTTCGGTTGTACGGCTGGGGCAATGCTGCCGTCCCCTGGCTAGACCACCCTGGAGGTAGCCGCCCGAACAGCGGCCCGCCGAACAGGAGCCCATCGATGACGCCCCCGCAACCGGACACGCGATGCCGGGGCCAGCAGGGCGACGCCGCGATGGAGACCTTCGCCGTCAACCCTCCACGCTGGCTCTGGGTGCTTTTCAGCCGTAACCCGTTGATCCGCGCGAGCGATCGACTCGAAGCGCTGGCAGCGGTGGTGATGTTGACGTTGGCGCTGCTTGCCATACCGATCGCCGGCGCGGTGGGCACCGCGGTCTACGACGCCCGAAGCGCCCACCACGCGGCGCAGGCCCAGAGCCGGACGGCGGTCACCGCGACCGTGATCGACCTGCCGGCTCGCAGCGACCCCACCCGGGTCAAGGCCCGATGGTTCGCCGCCGGAACCGAACACACCGGCTTGGTCCAGGCCCGCTCGGCGCCCAAAGTTGGTGAGTCTGTCGAGATCTCGGTCAATCCGGACGGCTCCTACGCCGGCCCGCCGCACCTGTCCGCCGCACGCGAAGCGGTGTTGGTGGCACTTGCGGTATGGCTGAACGCGACGGCGGCGGGTCTGCTCGGGTACGCGGGTATTCGAAGCGTTCTGAACCGCAAGCGTCTTGCCGGCTGGCGACCCGAACTTGCACACGCGCCCGGCAGTGGCCGAGAAGGTGTTGTCGGCTGACGACAATCGCCAACTGCGCCGTTGTCCGGTTCCGGCAAACCCTGTCACACCGGTGACGGCCACCATGGAAGTAGGAGATTCGGACCACGCTTTTGGACTGAGCCCCGCGAGGGCCACCGAGTCGTCAGGGGCGGTTGCTGCAGTCCGGCCCGCCCCTGGCGACGACCAAGCGCACCAGAAAGGACAAAGAAAATGGCTGTCTCACAACGCGTCTGGACCACGCGAGAGCACTGCACCCATTCGCGCAGCCGATACGGCGCACCGCGTCCGCCTCGGCGCCCCGAGGTTCCCGACGATTTGATGGATTGCGACCCCGGCCCCGTCGCCGCAAGCGGCATGGTCGTAACCATCCGTCACGACGCCACCGGCAACACCGAAACCTTCCTGCTCGGAAGGCGTTTCGGCGAGGGTGCCGATCTGCCGGTCTACTCGACACTCTCGCCGATAGGCCGTGCCGTGCTGGGCGCGCGTCCCGGTGAACGGCGCACCGCCATGATTCCCCACGACACACGCCCGATATCAATGACACTGCTGTCAGCCGTTCCCTACCCCGGTCCCACCGTGGCCGGTCGGCAGGCGGCGTTATGACGAGCGTCGCGCTATTGGCCGGAATAACCTCTGCGGCAATTGTTCTCACGCCGATCCCGTCGGCGGCCGCGCAGGCCGCCGATGCTGCGAAGAACCTTCCGCCATTGATCACCCACTACGGTGCGATCGCCTATGGCCAAGATGGGTCGCAGGGCAAGGCCCGGCGCCACCTGTCCAAACTGGGCGCGCAGCAACAGGCGCTGCAGCGATGCGGCGACAGCACGTGCACAGTCGTCACCACCTTCACCCGTTGCGGTGCTGTCGCCCATGACGGCGCCTACTATCACGGCGGCGTCGGACTGTCCCGCGGGATGGCCGAGGCGAACGCCATATCGCGGCTCGGCCGGGGGTGGATCGTCGACTGGGCCTGTAACTAGGCACGCCGGGCCGGGCGGGCCCGGCTCTCAAGGCGGCGGCGCAACCATCTGACGAGTTCGATACACCCGGCGAAGGCCAGCGCTACGGCGAACGACACCGCGAACGCCGCCAGCGGACGGTCCTCTAAGGTGTGCCCTCGGACGAAGCCGATCAACGTGCTCAGGGTCGCCCAGAGGACGACGCCAATTCTGTCGAACACCAGAACCTGCGGTAGAGGGAACTCCAGCACGCCGCAGCAGATCGCGGCACGGTGCGGCCACCAGGGATGAAGCGCGCGACGACCACCAGTGGACCGCCGGGCCGGTCCAGTTCCTGGTGCGCCCAGGCCAGGCGCCGTTCACCGTTACGGCCGCGGGCGAGCCAGCGCCGCGCCCGACGTCGAATAGGCAGAAGGCCCAGGATCAACGGGTATTCCCACCAGGAGTGACCGAGCGCATCGAGCAGCGAATCAAACTCGGCGGGCTACCGCCACGGTCTAGGTCAAGCCCTTGCGGACGAACGGCTCGGCTTCCCCCCGCTCGACCGCCTCGTCGTGTTTGGCGGCCGCATCGTCGAGCAGCTTTCGCAACGCCGGCTCGTCGCGCACCAATTGGCGGTACTTGGGGTCGAGCGCCATGATCTGATCGCGCTCGTTGAGCAGCTTGTTGAAGATGCGTTCGCGTTCCGCCGCGTCGTGGGTGTACTCGGAATCCAGATAAGCCGTCGCGTGCCGCCGGGCATTGGCGATCGCTGTGGTGGCTTTGCCTTTCGGGCTGAGCACCGAGGCCACCACGGTGACCAGCAGGACGACGACGATCACACCGAGCGACGTCATGGTGCCGATCTCGATGACCTTCACCGGCTCACCGCCGTTGATGAACGGGACGTTGTTCTCGTGCAACGCGTGCAGGATCAGCTTCACACCGATGAGGCCCAGAATCGCGGCCAGCCCATAGGACAGATAGATGAGCCGGTCGAGCAGACCGTCGACGAGGAAGTACAGCTGCCGCAGGCCGAGCAGCGAGAACGCGGTCGCGGTGAAGACGATGTAGACATGCTCAGTGAGTCCGAAGATGGCAGGAATCGAGTCGAGCGCGAAAAGGATGTCGGTGCCGCCGAGTGCCACCATCACCAGCAGCATCGGCGTCATCGCCCGCTTGCCGTCGATCGTGGTGAACAGCTTGTCACCGTCATAGTGCTCAGAAGTCCGGATGACCTTTTTCGCCAGCCGGATGACGAAATTGTCGGCCTTGCGATCGTCGTCGGCATGGTCATTCGTGAGCACGCTGCCGGCGGTGAGCAGCAGGATCAGGCCGAACAGGTAGAAGATCCAGGCGAACGCATTGATCAGCGCTGCGCCGAGAAAGATGAAGCCGGTCCGGGCGATCAGTGCGAATGTGATGCCGAACAGCAGCACCTTCTGCTGATCCTCGCGCGGGACCCGGAAGCTGCCGATGATCACCAGGAACACGAACAGGTTGTCGACCGACAGGGCCTTTTCGGTGACATAGCCGGCGAAGTACTCCGGAGCCGCGTCTCCACTGCCGAAGATCAACAGACCAACGCCGAACAGCAGTGCGATGCCGACGTAGCCGGCCGACCACACCGCGGCCTCCCGCAGCGTCGGAACATGCGCCTTGCGTACATGGAAGAAGAAGTCGAAGGCCAGCAGGCCCACGATGGCGAGACCGGTCAGGGTCCACACCCACTCAGGAACGTCCATTGCCTATCGATACCCCAATTTCACGAAAAAGCCCGGCCCCCCTGTGGGGAACCGGGCTTTTCGTTGACTTCTCTTTTCTGGTTCGACTCCTCCGCCTTGTTTGGCTAGAAGTCCATACCGCCCATGCCGCCGGTCGGGTCGCCCGCCGGAGCGGCCGCCTTCTCCGGCTTGTCGGCGACGACGGCCTCGGTGGTCAGGAACAGGCCCGCGATGGACGCCGCGTTCTGCAGCGCCGAACGGGTCACCTTGACCGGGTCGGCAACGCCGGCCTTGAGCAGGTCCTCGTACTCACCGGTGGCGGCGTTCAGGCCGGTGCCGGCGGGCGAGTTGCGGACCTTCTCGGCCACCACGCCGGGCTCCAGCCCGGAGTTGAAGGCGATCTGCTTGAGCGGAGCCTCGAGCGCCACGCGCACGATGTTGGCACCGGTCGCCTCGTCGCCCTTGAGGTCCAGCTCGGCCAGGGCCGGAGCCGACTGCAGCAGGGCCACACCACCACCGGCGACGATGCCCTCCTCGACGGCCGCCTTGGCGTTGCGCACGGCGTCCTCGATGCGGTGCTTGCGCTCCTTGAGCTCCACCTCGGTGGCAGCTCCGGCCTTGATCACCGCAACACCGCCGGCCAGCTTGGCCAGGCGCTCCTGCAGCTTCTCACGGTCGTAGTCGGAGTCGCTGTTCTCGATCTCGGCACGGATCTGGGCCACCCGGCCGGCGATGGCGTCGGAGTCACCGGCGCCCTCGACGATGGTGGTCTCGTCCTTGGTGATGACGACCTTGCGGGCCTTGCCGAGCAGCGAGATGTCGGCGGTCTCGAGGGACAGCCCGACCTCTTCGCTGATGACCTGACCACCGGTGAGGATGGCCATGTCCTGCAGCATCGCCTTGCGACGGTCACCGAAGCCCGGCGCCTTGACGGCGACCGACTTGAAGGTGCCGCGGATCTTGTTGACGACCAGGGTCGACAGCGCTTCGCCCTCGACGTCCTCGGCGATGATCAGCAGCGGCTTGCCACCCTGAATGACCTTCTCCAGCAGCGGCAGCAGGTCCTTCACGGTCGACACCTTGCTGGACACCAGCAGGATGTAGGGGTCTTCCAGGACGGCTTCCTGACGCTCGGCGTCGGTGACGAAGTAGCCCGAGATGTAGCCCTTGTCGAACCGCATGCCCTCGGTCAGCTCGAGCTGCAGGCCGAAGGTGTTGGACTCCTCGACGGTGATGACGCCCTCGTTGCCGACCTTGTCCATCGCCTCGGCGATCAGGTCACCGATCGACTGGTCACCCGCGGAGATGCCCGCGGTGGCCGCGATCTGCTCCTTGGTCTCGACGTCCTTGGCCGAGCTGAGCAGGGTCTGGGTGACCTTCTCCACGGCCTTCTCGATGCCGCGCTTCAGCCCCAGCGGGTTGGCGCCGGCGGCTACGTTGCGCAGGCCTTCCTTGACCAGTGCCTGCGCCAGCACGGTCGCCGTCGTCGTGCCGTCGCCGGCAACGTCGTCGGTCTTCTTGGCGACTTCCTTGACCAGCTCAGCGCCGATCTTCTCGTACGGGTCCTCCAGCTCGATCTCCTTGGCGATGGAGACACCATCGTTGGTGATCGTGGGAGCGCCCCACTTCTTCTCGAGGACGACGTTGCGACCCTTGGGCCCCAGCGTCACCTTTACCGCGTCGGCGAGGGCGTTCAGGCCCCGCTCGAGGCCGCGACGGGCCTCTTCGTCGTACGCAATTGTCTTGGCCATTGCGAAGTGATTCCTCCGGATTGGGAATGAAAGGGGTCACGGATGACGACAACCCCGTTACTTACGCTGGCCGGGCGCAGTGCCCGCGACGGACGATCACAGCGGTTGGTTGCTGGACCTCACCGTCCCGACCTAGCACTCGCCTATGCCGAGTGCCAAAGTCATTATTAGCACTCGCCTATGCCGAGTGCAAGGTCGGCTGGTGGCGTTCGCCGTGGGCTGAAGCGGATGCGGCCCTGCCATACCGCCGACTGTGGAAATGCTGACGCCTGCCCGGCGTGTCCCGTCGGGTGATTCACACTCGGCAAAGAGGCAGACTGGGTTGATGTCACTGGTCGTGCCGCCCTACCCCGCGCCGCGCTACACCAAGGCAGAACCGGAGGTCAGCGCCCAGCTCAGGCGGGGCGCCGAGGCTCCGGACTACGAGTATGCCGGGGTCAGCTACCACTATCTGGCTAATCAGCAGCTCACGGCTGGCGACTACGGCCTGTACCGGGTCGACATCGCGCCGGCCGGGGGTGGACCCGGCCCGCACTACCACCGCACGATGTCCGAGGCATTCTTCGTGCTGTCCGGGACCGTAAGGCTCCACGACGGCCGGGAGTGGGTGGACGGTCACCAAGGCGATTTCCTCTATGTGCCGCCGGGTGGCATCCACGGATTCCGCAACGAGGTGGACGAACCGGCGTCGATGCTGATGCTCTTCGCACCGGGCGCACCGCGGGAGGCGTACTTCGAAGGCTTCGCGCAACTGGCCGACTTGACCGACGGGGAACGGCGCGAGTGGTTCATGCGCCACGACAACCACTTCGTCGAATGACCGGGCTGCTTAACAGGGTGCTCGACACCCACGGCGGCCTCGCCCGGTGGCGCCAGGTGGGTCAAATCGAAGCCACCATCGTCACCGGTGGCAAGCTGTGGGACATCAAGGGGCAGCCCCAAGATGCCACGCCGCGGCGAATGACGGCCGCTACCCGACGCGAATGGGCGTCGCTGCACCCCTTCGGCGCCGCGGACCAGAAGACCGATTTCACCGCGGGGCGCATCGCGATCGAGAAGCTGGACGGCGCGGTTGTCGCCGAGCGCCTCGACCCGCGGCAATCCTTCGCTGGGCACGCACTCACCACCCCGTGGGATCCATTGCAGCGCGCGTATTTCAACGGCTACGCGCTGTGGACCTATCTGAACTCGCCGTTCTTGACCGCACTGCCGGGCGTCACCGCCGACGAAGTCGAGGTGGACGACGAGCAAAGGGGGCGGCTAAGGGGACTGCGGGTGCACTTCCCGGCCGCGCTGGCGACCCACAGCCAGGTGCAGGAGTTCTACTTCGACGACGACTGCTCGCTGTGCCGGCACGACTATCGCGTCGACATCGCCGGCGGATTCGCCGCGATCCAACACATCTCGGACATGGTGGAGGTCGACGGAATCATGTTGCCGACCAAACGCCGGGCCTACCGGTGCGATCGCGACGGCCGGGTGCTGCCTGAGGAACTGATGGTGTCCATCGACCTCAGCGACTATCGGTTGAGTTAAGCGCCGAAGAGGAGATCCCCGGCGACCATTCTGCGGGTGCGTTCGCAGAACTCGCGGCCGCTGAACGGAAGTTGGGTGACGACCTTGCCGCTGGGATGGCGGAAGTAGTTATCACAGGCCAACCAGACCTTCCCCGCCATCGCGGCCTGCAGTTCGTCGTTGTAGCGCCGCTGCGCATCTGGCGTCACCTCGACCGTGCGAGCATCCCGTCCGCCCATGAGGTCAAGAACCCGACGGACGAAGGTGGTCTGTATCTCGTGGATGTAGATGATCGAGTTGACCCCATTGGTGTTGGGGCCGTACAGGATGAAGAAGTTCGGGTAACCGGAGACCAGGGTGCCGAGATAGGCCTCGGCTCCGCCCCGCCAATCCTCGCGTAGGTGCCGGCCGTCGCTTTCGTACACCTCGATGCTGTCCAGATAGTCGGCGGCCTTGAACCCGGTGCCGTAGATGACGGTGTCGACCCGGTGTTCGGTGCCGTCGACGGTGCGCACCCCGTGTTCGGTCAGTTCCACGATGGCGCTGGTCTCCAGGCCAACGTTGGGCAATGCGAAGGTGGGGTACCAATCCCGCGACATCAACGGCCGTTTGCACCCCGCCGGGTAATCCGGCGTCAGCTTGGCCCGCAGTTCGGGGTCGGCCACCTTGCGTGCCAGATAGTTTCGGGCCAGCTCGGTGGCCTCGCGGGTCTGTGCGGCGTCGGCGTCGAAACTGGCCGACTCGTAGGCCTCGAACGCCTCATCGCGCAGCTTCTGCGCCAACTCCGGGTGACGTTCGAACTCCTCCTGCTGCTCCGGGCTGAAGGGGAAGTCGAATCGGGGCGCGATCCAGATCGGGGTTCGCTGAAATACGGTGAGATAGGCGGCTTCTCGCGCGATCGCCGGCACGTATTGCACAGCGCTGGCGCCGGTGCCGATGGACGCGACCCGCTCCCCCGCCGTCGACCTGCTGTGATCCCAGCGAGCCGAGTGGAACTGCCGACCCCGAAACCTCTGCGCCCCAGGTATTTCCGGAATGTTGGGCACATCGAGCATCCCGACCGCACTCACTACGACGTCGAAGTCGTGCTGGCGGCCCTGGAAACCTTCGTCGACCGTCAGCGTCCAGCGCTTCGAGTCAGCCGACCATCGCGCGCCTGCGATCGCGGTGTTCGGCCGCAGGTGCGGGCCGAGCCCGTGGTCGGCGGCGACCTTCTCCAGATAAGCCAGGATCTCTGGCTGGTTCGCGTACGTCTTGCTCCAACGCGGGTTGAGCGCGAAGGAGTACGAGTACAGGTGCGATGGCACGTCGCAGGCCGCGCCCGGGAAAGTGTTGTGCCGCCAGGTCCCCCCGAAGCCGTCGGCGCGGTCGAAGATGGTGAATTGGTAACCGCCTGCGGCGAGTTGGATGCCCATCGCGATCCCGCCGGCACCCGCGCCGATGACAGCCACTCGCGGCTTCAACCCCATTGCAGGAAATAGGGTCGCTCGGGCCGTGTCCTCGCGGCCTCACGGTCGGGCACGCACACTCCGGAGTGGGCCAGACCGGCAATCACGTTCTCAACGTTACCGCGCGTTCGCCGGCCAGCTGCCGGTGCTGCCGGAGTGAGTAAGTTGAGGCCATGTCCAACGAGAACCGCAAGTGGTCGACCGCCGACATTCCTGACCAGAGCGACCGCACCGTCGTCGTCACCGGCGCCAACACCGGCCTCGGGTATCACACCGCCGCCGCGCTGGCCTTCCGCGGCGCCCGCGTCGTGCTGGCGGTGCGCAACCTGGAGAAAGGGAACGCGGCGCTGTCGCGCATCGTCGCCGCCAAACCCGGCGCGGACATCACGCTGACCCAGCTCGACCTCAGCTCGCTGGCCTCGGTGCGCCGCGCCGCCGACGAGTTGCGCAGCGCCTACCCGCGCATCGACCTGCTGATCAACAACGCCGGGGTGATGTGGACACCCAAGGAGGTCACCGCCGACGGCTTTGAATTGCAGTTCGGCACAAACCATCTCGGCCACTTCGCGTTCACCGGCCTGCTGCTCGACCACCTGCTGCCGGTGCGCGGCTCCCGGGTGGTGACGGTCAGCAGCCTGGGCCACCGCATGCGCGCCGCGATCCACTTCGACGACCTGCAGTGGGAACGCAACTACAGCCGCATCGGCGCATACGGGCAGTCCAAGCTGGCCAACCTGCTGTTCACCTACGAGCTGCAGCGCCGGTTGTCCGCCGCATCCGCCCACACCGTCGCCGTCGCCGCACACCCGGGCGGCTCGGCCACCGAGCTGGCCCGCAACGTTCCCCGCGTGCTGCGCCCGCTGAATGCATTGGCGCCCCTGCTGTTTCAGAGCGCGGAGGCCGGAGCCCTGCCCACGCTGCGCGCGGCCACCGACCCCACCGTGCAGGGCGGGCAGTACTACGGGCCCGACGGTCTCGGGGAACAACGAGGCCACCCCAAGCTGGTGCAGTCCAGCGCACAGTCCCACGACCCGGACCTGCAGCGCCGGCTGTGGAGTGTCTCTGAGGAACTCACCGGCGTGAAGTTCCCGGTCTGACATGCGCTCTGTCACCGAACATCAGCGCGTGATCGCGGACATGATCGCGGCCCGTCCGGCCATCACCGTCGCACTGGCCGACGCGCTGGGCCTGGTGCTGGCCGACGACGTCGTCGCGCCGCTGTCCCTGCCGGTCTTCGACAACTCCGCGATGGACGGCTACGCGGTGCGCGCCGAGGACACCGCGGCAGCGACGCCGGAGCGGCCCGTGACGCTGCCGGTCGCCGAGGACATTCCCGCCGGCCGCACCGACCAATTGACCCTGGAACCCGGCACCGCACACCGGATCATGACCGGCGCGCCGCTACCGGCCGGAGCAACGGCGATCGTGCCGGTGGAAGCCACCGACGGCGGCGTGCAGTCCGTGCAGATCCGCCAGCATTCCGAGCCGGGCAAGCACATCCGCCGCGCCGGTGAGGACGTCGACGCCGGCACCACCGTGCTAAGGGCCCGCGAGGTGGTCACACCGGCCGCGCTCGGCCTGCTCGCCGCGCTCGGGCTGGCCGAGTTGCCCGTGCTCCCGAGGCAACGCGTGCTGGTGATTTCGACCGGTTCCGAACTGGTGAGGCCCGGCACCGAGCTGAGACCCGGCCAGATCTACGAATCCAACGGAATCATGCTGGCCGCCGCCGTTCGGGAGGCCGGTGCCGACGTGGTCGCCGCCGAGACCGCCGGAGACGACGTCGCGCAGTTCACCGCCGTCCTGGACCGCTACGCGCCCGACGCGGATCTGATCATCAGCAGCGGAGGCGTCAGCGCCGGCGCCTACGAGGTGGTCAAGGACGCGTTCGGCCGAGAGGGCGATCAGGGCGTTCAGTTCGTGAAGGTGGCGATGCAGCCGGGCATGCCGCAGGGCGCCGGCCGGGTTGCCGGGACACCGATCGTCACGCTGCCCGGTAATCCGGTCAGCGCGCTGGTCTCCTTCGAGGTGTTCATCCGGCCCGCGCTGCGCGCCGCCATGGGCCTGCCCAACCCGCAGCGGCCGAAGCGGGCCGCTGTGCTCACCGAGGCGGTGACCTCGCCGCGCGGCAAACGGCAGTTCCGGCGCGCGATCCTCGACCCCGCCGCGGGCCGGGTCACCAGTTACGGGCCACCCGCATCGCACCATCTGCGCTGGCTGGCGTCGGCCAACGCGCTGCTGGACATCCCCGAGGACGTGGTGGAGGTGCCGGCCGGAGCCGAACTGCAGGTGTGGGATCTGAGCTAACGCCGGTGAAATTCGTCGGCCGCATCGAATGCGGGGGTAGCCGCAATCGCAAGTGCGGCTACCGAGATCACCACCGGAATCGTGACCAGCGCCACCGAGAGCCCGGCCCACTGGGCCAGGTGGCCGATCAGGGGCGGCCCCAACAGGTAGCCCACCCAGCCGGTCGCGGCGACCAGGGCGATCGCCGAGCCGCCGCTGCCGGCCGAGTAGGCGGCGCTGAACGCCGTGGGCACCAACAGCGCCACCCCGGCTCCCAAACTGGCGAATCCGATCACGCTGACCAGCGGATCGCCGGCCGCGAGCGTGACGCTCATGCCGACGGCGGCGAGCAGGGCCAGGGCTGGCAGCAGCCGGCGAGCCGAAAGCCGGGCATGCAGGCGCATCGCGCCGAAGCGGATGAGCACCATCGCCAGGGTGTAGGCCGCATAGCTCAATGCCGACAAGCCGGCGCCGGCGCCCACGACGTCGTGCAGGTAGTTCGCCGACCAGTCGGTCGCGGCGCCCTCACACAGGAACGACGCGAAAGCCACCGCGGCCAGAATCACCACGGTCGGCGTCCAGGTTCGCCCCCGCTCGTCCGCCGTGACCGCCACGGTCTCGTCGGCGATCAAGCGCAGGGTCAGTGGCCCGACCACCACCAGCACCGCGGCCCCCAGCACCAGCAACTGCGGTTCCAGCCCGACGCCGACACTCACGCAGCCCGCCCCGATGACCGCGCCCAGCAGGGCGCCGAGGCTCCACATGCCGTGAAACCGGGCCATCATCGGGGCCTGCGCCAATCGTTCGAGGGTGCCGGCCTGCGTGTTCATCGCGACGTCCAGGGCACCCTGGAACCAGCCCCACAGCATCAGCGACCCAAACAGCCCCAACCCGGAGCGCGCCAGCCCCACGGACAGCGGAGCGATCGCGTAGCCGGCGACCAGGACCGGCACCAGTCGGCGACTGCCCCACCGGGGCAACGCCCAATGGCTGAACAACGTCGCCGCCACCGACCCCAGGGGCGCGCCGAACAGGGCGGTGCCCAGCGCCCCGTCCGAGAGCCCGAGGGCCGCCTTCACGTGCGGGATGTGGGCCGCCCAGGACGAGAACACCACGGCATGGGCGACGAACGCCGCGGTGACGCCGATCTTCGCGCGGCGCAGTTGCGCAGCGCTGCGGGATTGGATGGGTTGGGTAGGAATGTCGGGCTCCTCGACAAGCAGGCTAGTTGCCTGCTTTCCCTGCCTGGTACCCAACGAACCACGCCGCCCGTGAGCGCATACGTAAGATGACCCGCGTGGCACGACGCCCTGGCTCTTCCGAAGGTCCCGCGCACCTGATCGAGTTGGTGCGGGACACCATTCCGCCGATTCACCCGGGCGGTCGGCCGTTCATCGGCGCGGGCCTGGCCCTGGCCGCCGTCGGCTACCGGCACCGGTGGCTGCGCCGGACCGGCCTGCTGACGGCCGGCGCGTGCGCGGGCTTTTTCCGGCATCCGAAACGGGTGCCCCCCACCCGGCCCGGCGCCGTCGTCGCACCCGCCGACGGCACGGTCTGCGTGATCGACACCGCCGTCCCGCCCGCCGAACTGAGCATGGGCGACACGCCGAGACCGCGCATCAGCATCTTCCTGTCGATCCTGGACGTGCACGTGCAGCGCGCTCCGGTGAGCGGCGAGGTGATCGCCGTGCAACACCGGCCGGGCAGCTTCCTGTCCGCCGACCTGCCCGAGGCCAGCGAGGCCAACGAACGCACCAGCGTGCGCATCCGCATGGACAGCGGAGAAGACGTCGTCGCTGTGCAGATCGCCGGACTGGTGGCGCGCCGCATCGTGTGCGACGCCCACGTCGGCGACCGCCTGACCATCGGTGAGACCTACGGCCTGATCCGGTTCGGCTCGCGACTGGACACCTACCTACCGCCGGGCGCGCAGCCGATCGTCAGCCTCGACCAGCGCACTCTGGGTGGCGAGACCGTCCTGGCAGAGCTGTCATGATCAACAAGCCCCGGGTCCGCCGGACTGAGGCGCTTCACCTGCTGCCCAGCGCCATGACCGTGCTGTCCATCTGCGCCGGCCTCACCTCGATCAAGTTCGCGCTCGACCACAAGCCGATCCCCGCGATGGCCCTGATCGCGGTGGCCGCCATCCTCGACGCCCTGGACGGCCGGGTGGCCCGCATCCTCGATGCGCAGTCCCGGATGGGCGCCGAGATCGACTCGCTGGCCGACTCGGTGAACTTCGGAGTGACCCCGGCGCTGGTGGTCTACGTGACGCTGCTGTCGAAGTGGCCCATCGGCTGGGCGGTCGTGTTGCTGTACGCGGTGTGCGTGGTGCTGCGCCTGGCCCGCTACAACGCCCAGCAGGACGACGGGACGCTGCCGCCCTACGCCAAGGAGTACTTCGTCGGCATGCCGGCGCCGGCGGGTGCGGTGTCGATGATCGGGACCATCGGCCTCAAACTTCAGTTCGGCGAGGGCTGGTGGACTTCTGTCTGGGCCCTGAGCCTGTGGATCACCGGGACATCGCTGCTGATGGTCAGCGCCATTCCGATGAAGAAGTTCCACACGCTGGCGGTGCCGCCTAACTGGGCGGCCCCGCTGCTGGCCGTGTTGGCGATCGCCGCGGCGGCCGCGGTGCTCGAACCCTTCATCCTGATCTGGGTCATCATCATCTCCTACGTGTGCCACATTCCGTTCGCGGTACGCAGCAGGCGCTGGCTGGCCAAACATCCCGAGGCGTGGGAAGACGACAACAAGCAGCGCCGCGCCGCCCGGCGCGCGACTCGACGGGCCCAGCCGCACCGACGGTCGATGGCGCGGCTCGGGTTGCGCAAACCAGGCCGGTGACGTGGCCCGCCCCAATCAGCTTGCCCTGACCGCCCGCCTGAACACTTCGGCTGTCGACTCGCGCCGCGGCGTGGTCCGCCTGCATCCGAGCACCATCGTTGCACTGGGCATTCGAGAGTGGGATGCGGTGTCGCTCACCGGATCTCGCACCACCGCGGCGGTCGCCGGCATGGCCGGCGGCGACGTCCCGATCGGCATCGTGCTGCTGGACGACGTCACGCTGTCCAACGCGGGCTTACGCGAGGGCACGGAGGTGCTCGTCAGCGCGGTCACCGTCTACGGGGCGCGCACGGTGACGTTGAGCGGCTCGACGCTGGCCACCCAGTCGCTGTCCCCGGCCACGCTGCGCCAAGCCCTACTGGGCAAGGTGATGACGGTCGGTGACGCGGTGTCGCTGTTGCCACGCGACCTGGGACCGGGAACCTCGACGTCGGCGGCCACCCGCGCGCTGGCCTCGTCGGTGGGCATCAGTTGGACCTCGGAGTTGTTGACGGTCACCGGCGTAGACCCGCAGGGGCCGGTCAGTGTGCAGCCGAACACGCTGGTCAGTTGGGGCACCCAGGTACCCGACTCGTCCCACGTCATTCCGGCCGTGGACGTCTCGACCCCGGAGATGCAGGTCGAGGAACTCAAAGGGGCCCAGCCGCAGGCCGCCAAGCTCACCGAGTGGCTCAAGCTCGCCCTCGACGAGCCGCACCTACTCAAGACGTTGGGCGCCGGCACCAACCTCGGGGTCCTGGTGTCGGGTCCGGCCGGGGTCGGCAAGGTGACGCTGGTCCGGGCGGTGTGCGCCGGGCGCCGGCTGGTCGAGCTGGATGGCCCGGCCGTCGGGGCGCTGGCCGCCGAGGACCGGCTACGCGCCGTGTCGACGGCGGTCACGAAAGTCAGTGACGGCGGCGGGGTGCTGCTGATCACCGACGTCGACGCCCTGCTGCCGGAAACCCCGGAACCGGTGGCGGCGCTCATCCTCACCGAGCTGCGCAGGGCGGTGGCCACCGACGGCGTGGCGTTGATCGCCACGTCGGCGCGGCCCGACCAGATCGACACCCGGCTGCGCTCTCCGGAGTTGTGCGACCGCGAATTGGGGCTGCCGTTACCCGACGGCGGAACGCGCAAGGCACTGTTGGAAGCACTGCTAAAAAGGGTGCCCACCAGCGACCTGGATCTCGATGAAATCGCTTCCAGGACACCGGGTTTCGTTGTCGCCGACCTGGCCGCCCTGATGCGCGAGGCCGCGCTGCGGGCGGCCTCGCGGGCCAGCACCGACGGCCAGCCGCCCAAACTCAGTCAGGACGACCTGATCGGCGCGCTGTCGGTGATACGGCCGCTGTCCCGCTCGGCCAGCGAAGAAGTCACCGTCGGCAGCGTGACGCTGGCCGATGTCGGCGACATGGTCGAGGCCAAGCAGGCCCTGACTGAGGCGGTGCTGTGGCCGCTGCAACACCCGGACACCTTCTCCCGCCTGGGCGTCGACCCGCCGCGCGGAGTGCTGCTTTACGGCCCGCCGGGCTGCGGTAAGACCTTCGTGGTCCGCGCGCTCGCCAGCACCGGGCAACTGAGCGTGCACGCCGTCAAAGGCTCGGAGCTGATGGACAAGTGGGTGGGGTCATCGGAGAAAGCGGTGCGCGAGTTGTTCCGGCGCGCAAGGGATTCCGCTCCGTCGCTGGTGTTCCTCGACGAGGTGGACGCGCTGGCGCCGCGGCGCGGACAGAGCTTCGACTCGGGCGTGACCGACCGCGTGGTCGCTGCGCTGCTGACCGAACTGGACGGCATTGACCCGCTGCGTGACGTCGTCGTGCTGGGCGCCACCAACCGGCCCGACCTGATCGACCCGGCGCTGCTGCGGCCCGGACGGCTGGAACGGTTGGTGTTCGTCGAACCGCCCGACGCCGACGCCCGTCGCGAAATCCTGCGCACGGCAGGCAAATCCATTCCCCTGAGCTCCGACGTCGACCTGGACGCGGTGGCCGCCGGCCTGGACGGGTACAGCGCGGCGGACTGTGTGGCGTTGCTGCGCGAGGCCGCGCTGACGGCGATGCGGCGCTCCATCGACGCCGCTGATGTCACTGCCGCGGACCTGGCCGCCGCGCGGGAGAAAGTGCGCCCCTCTCTGGACCCGCTACAGATCGAGTCCTTGCGCGAATTCGCCAAGCAGTAGCGCATTTCCCGTGGACTCGCCACGGCGCGCAGGGCTTCGCTTTCCCGGTTTTCTGCAATATATTTAGCCGTTCGAGTCGCCCCAATGATGGGAGCCGCAGATGTCGACTTACCTGATCGCAGCACCTGAGGCTCTGGCCGCGGCGTCAGCCGATGTCAGCGGGATCGGGGAGGCGATCCGCAAGGCGACGGCGTCGTGGGCGCCGTCGACGACGGGGATCGCGGCGGCGGCCGCCGATGAAGTGTCGGCGGCGATCGCGCGGTTGTTCGGTAACTACGCGCAGGGGTTTGTGGCCCTGGATGCGCAGGCGGCGGCCTTCGAACAGCAGTTTGCGGCGGCGTTGAGCGCGGGCGCGGGTGCGTATGCCAGCGCCGAGGCCGTCAACCTCTCTGCTCTGCAGAGCGGGGATCTGCACGCCCTGGGCGAGAGTCTGCTGGCCCCGATCAATGGGCCGGTGATGGCGTTGACGGGGCGGCCGCTGATCGGTAACGGCGCCAACGGCGCCCCCGGGACCGGCGCTGCCGGCGCGGCGGGTGGGTGGCTGCTCGGTGATGGCGGGGCTGGTGGCT
>NZ_LQOY01000151.1 GCF_002101675.1 Mycobacterium gordonae
GCCGGCGGATGCGGGTAACCACTTGGCATTGCAACTCCTAAGATCCATGTTGTTGCAATGACCGTATGAATTTGCCGTGCGAGTTGGACTCGTGAGCGCACGCTCAGCTTGGAGTAGATGTTGCTCAAATGCGCTTGCACAGTTCGCGTGGAGATGAAAAGACGCGCGGCGATGTCCTTGTTCGCCAGTCCTTGGCCCAACAGTTTCACGACGTTGAGTTCGGCCGGTGTCAGCGCAGCCGACCCCGTTGACGGTCGTTTGCGTTCGCCGCGGCCACGTCGTGCATGAGCGATCGCCTCGTCAACGGAAAGGGTCCCGCCCTGGGTCCAGGACTCCTCGAAAGCATTGTCGCCCATGACCTCCCGCAATCGGGTCACCGACGTGTCGTGGGCAGCGTCGTAGATCGTGAAGCGGACCTGACCGGCGCGGTCGCGAAGTTGCTCTGCTGCTCCGAAGTAGCGTGCGGCATCCCGGTAGGCACCGGCGTCCACCGCGAGCGTGGCCAGGCACTCGAGCACGTCGGGAATGACCAAGTGTCCCTTGAGCTTCGCCGCAAGCGCCAGTGCTTCGTGCGCATCGCGCTCGGCCTGGTCTCGATCATCCTGTGCGAGTGCGACGCGCGCCCGCGTCACCAGCGCCAGCATCAGATGCGCGCCGCGGGTCGCCGAGACGGCATCGTCGGCCCAGCGCCGCGCCACGGCCAGTTCGCCACGTGCGAGCGCAACCTGGGCAAGAGGGGTGACGTTGACGATCGCCAGTTCGGGCTGGACGCTCATTAGTTGCCAAGCCTTCTCGGCGGCGTTGGCGGACGCCTCCACGTCACCCGCCGCCAGGGTCGCGGCGGCCAACGCCGCGCAGGCAAAACCCTGGGCGAACTCGCCGAAGTCTGCCGCGCCATGCACAGCCGCCGTCGCGGCCGCCCGTGCTCCTGCCGTGTCGCCACCAGAGACGAGTAGGTGGCCCAAGCTGACGAGACTGGACACCCTCCAGTTGTCGTCATGCGCGGCTTCTGACTCGACAACGAGGTCGCGGAATTGCGTTATGGCGCCGCCGACGTCGCCTTGCCACCACTGCGCCAAAGCCACACACCAGCGGCACGTGCGCGAGTTGTAGCCGTCACCGATCGCCTCGGCAACATCGCGTCCTTCTTCGCCGGCCGCGAGCACCGCAGTCGGATCACCTTCTCCGGTGACCGCCGCGAAAGCCTGGAAACCAAGAATCTGGCTTAGGCTCCGGTCATCACCCAGTGCGCGGGCGAGGCCGAGTGCCTCATCAAAGTACGGGCGTGCGGCCTCGGCATCGAAGGCTGCTAAGCAGCCGCAAGCGGTGAGCGCGCGGACCAGCAAGGCCGGGTTGTCGAGTTCGCGAGCGATCGCCAGGGCTTCTTGTGCCTCCGCAGTGTGGTCGTGGATGAATTGCGCCGCGTCGAGCATGGCCCTGTCGGCCAGCGCCCTGGCGCGAAGCGCGGGCGGCACCTCCATGTGGTGCACCTTGACGTCGTCGAGCGCAGCTTCGAACCAGGCCGTACCCTCCTGCGCGCCGCCACGGGTGAGCCACAAGGGTTGCAACGCAGACGCGAGACGCAACGCGGTTGTGGTCGCGGTGTCGGTTGCGGTTTCACGGCACCACGTGAACGCTGCCCGCATGTTGTCCATCTCAATTACGGCCCGTTCGACCCGGCGCTGATGACCGGTGCGGCCGGGTGCTTCGAGTAGCGTCGCCATCGCGGAGTAGTGGTCGCTGTGGCGGGCGCGCACTTCGTCCGCCTCGCGGGACTCGCCGAGCTTTTCCAGCGCGTAATGGCGGACTGTCTCCAGCATTCGGTACCGTGTCCCGAAGGCGCTGTCTTCTGCTGCGATGAGAGATTTGTCGATGAGCAGGGTGAGTTGATCCAGGGCTTGGTAACTTTCGATATCGCTTCCGCCACAAACGGACTGCGCAGCTTCGAGGTCGAATCCGCCCATGAAGACCGCCGCTCGGCGGAACAGCACACGTTCGGGCTCAGTCAGCAGCGCGTGTGACCAGTCGACAGAGGCCCGCAGCGTCTGTTGGCGACGGACGGCCGTTCGGGCACCGCCCGTCAGTAGCCGGAAGCGATTGTGCAGGCTGTCGAGTATCTGCGTCGGCGACAGCGCCCGAACTCGTGCGGCCGCAAGCTCAATCGCCAATGGTATGCCGTCGAGGCGCTGGCAGATCTCCGTCACTGTCGCCGAGTTTTCCTCGGACACAACGAAGTCGGGTCGAACGTGACGGGCGCGTTCGGTGAACAATGCGATCGCCTCGTCGGCCAGCGACAGGGACGGCACCGCCCAGACGACTTCGCCTGCCACTCGGATAGGCTCGCGGCTGGTGGTCAAGATGGTAACCGCCGGGCAAGCTCCCAGCAGGGCAACGGTCAGCGAGGCACATGCGTCGATCACGTGCTCACAGTTGTCCAAGACGATGAGCATCTGCCGACCGGCCACGACCCGGGTTAGCGTGTCCATCGTCGACCGCCCAGCCTGGTCGGGCAGCCCCAACGCGCGTGTCACGGTGACCGGCACGACGTCGGAGTCGGTGATCGGGGAGAGATCGACGTACCACACCCCGTCCGCTAAATCGCCCACCACCTTTTCCGCGACCCGCACCGCCAGACGTGTCTTGCCCACGCCGCCGGATCCGGTCAGCGTCACCAACCGGTTATCGGCGATCAACTGCCGTACCGTCTCGATCTCGGTGCCGCGGCCCACAAAGCTGGTGAGCTGTGGTGGAAGATGCTGTTGTTTATCGGTTTTCGGGCCGCGTAGTGGTGGGAAGTCGATGCGAAGGTCGGCGTGACACAGCTGCGACACACGTTCGGGTCTCGGCAGATCCCGCAGCGGATGGGTGCCCAGGTCGAGCATCCACGCATCGGCGGGAAGCACGTCGGCGAGCAGGTCGCCGGTCGTCGCCGACAGGACCGTCTGACCGCCGTGGGCAAGATCGCGCAACCGTGCGGCACGGTTGATGGTCGGCCCGACGTAGTTTGCTTCGTCGCGGAGTTGTACCTCGCCGGTATGCAAACCGATCCGCAAACTGAGCGGTGAGAGCGGTGTGAGCTGCAGTTGCAGCGCAAACGCCGCGGCGTCGCTGGCTCGAGCGAAGGCGACAACGAAGCTGTCGCCCTCACCTTGTTCGACCGGGCGCACCCCGCGGTGGGCGGTGACCAGGTCCGTCAGCGCCCGGTCGAGACGAGCGACTGCGGCACTCATTTCGCCGGGCTGGGTCTGCCACAACCGTGTGGAGCCCTCGACATCTGCGAGCAACAACGTGACCGTTCCGGTGGGTAGCTCGCTCACGCCCAACTCGCTCCAGTCCAACGGTTGCGTGTCCGCGATTCTGTCGATCCCAGTCATGGTAACCAGCATGTAGCGACCTCAGGCAGCAATCATCGGCTGAAACACCTAGATGACCGCTGGGCCTGACGCATCCCAAGCTAGGTCGTTTGGCCGATGTTCTTTCGCCGTTCATGTCCGATAGTGAGTTTCACTGAACTTGAGGAGACAACGGATGGACACCCAGACCCTGATCGACGCCCACTTCACGACTGGCGTTCTGCATGGACACTACGACAAGCGTTTCGAGGACCTCGTCGCCGCGCTGGCCGACGAGGTCACTGGCGATGGCGAACTCGGCGCCGCGATCGCCGTCGATATCGACGGCGAGTTCGTTGTTGACGTATGGGGCGGGAATGCCGACAAAGCCAAAACCCGTGCATGGCGGAAAGACACGATCGTCAACGTCTTCTCCAGCACCAAGAATGTCACCTCACTGGCGGCGTTGATTCTGATTGACCGTGGGCTGCTCGATCCGTTCGCCCCGGTCGCGAAGTACTGGCCCGAGTTCGCCGCCAACGGTAAGGAGCACATCGAGGTGCGCCACATCATGAGCCACACCTCGGGATTGTCCGGTTGGGAGATGCCATTCACCCTCGACGATATCTACGACCGGGAAAAGTCCACGGCGCAGCTTGCCGCGCAGGCGCCGTGGTGGACACCGGGTACCGCGTCCGGATACCACGCCGTGACCAGTGGCCATCTCATCGGCGAAGTCATCCGCCGGATCACCGGCAAGACATTGAAACAGTTTGTGCGCGAGGAGATCGCCGAACCGCTCGGGGCCGACTTTCAGATCGGAGCACGCCCCGAGGACGATTCGCGGATCGCCGAACTCATCCCACCTCCGCCGCTCGATGTCCCGTTGGACGCCGTTCCTGGCGACCACCCGATGCGCAAGACGTTCGCCGCGATGCCACCCACTCCCGAGTCTGCCCTGGCAGCCGAAACACCGGCGTGGCGCGGCGCCGAGATCGGGTCGGCCAACGGCCACGGAAACGCGCGCTCGCTGGTTCGTGCCCTGTCTCCGATCTCGTTGAACGGCAATGTCAACGGCGTGCGGCTGCTGAGCCCTGAAACCATCGACCTGATCTTTCAAGAGCAAGCCAACGGCATCGATCTGGTGCTGGCCATGCCGACCCGGTGGGGCCTCGGATTCGCGTTGCCGCATCTCGAGGCGGTGCCCGACATCCCCGACGAGAAGATCTGCTACTGGGGCGGCTGGGGTGGCTCAATGGCGGTCATGAATCCGGAGCGCCGCACCACCTTCGGCTACGTGATGAACAAGATGGGACAAGTGACGTCGGCGGGAACCGAGCGCACCCGCAAATACACCAAACTGATCTATGAGGCCCTCACCTAGGTCCGTCGAGGGAAGTTGCCGTAGCCACCTGGCGAGCAGACACAAGATCGCACTTTGGCCGCGCCAAACGTGCGATTTTGTGTCTGCTCAGCGTCAGATAGGGTGGCGTGTCGTGCGCGTCCTGGTGATCGGCTCCGGTGCCCGAGAACATGCCCTCTTGCTGGCGCTCAGCAAAGACCCGCAGGTCACGGGGTTGATTGTGGCCCCGGGCAACGCTGGCACTGGCCGGCTGGCCGAGCAGCACGACGTCGACATCACCTCCGCTGAGCAGGTCGTCGCGCTGGCGCGCAAGGTCGAGGCCGACCTGGTCGTGATCGGCCCCGAGGTGCCGCTGGTGCTGGGCGTGGCCGACGCGGTGCGCGCCGCCGGCATCGTCTGCTTCGGGCCCGGCAAGGACGCGGCTCGCATCGAAGGGTCCAAGGCCTTCGCCAAAGAGGTCATGGCCGCGGCCGGAGTGCGCACTGCGGCCAGTGAGATCGTGGACAACCCGGCGCATCTGGATGCCGCCCTCGCGCGTTTCGGACCGGCTGCCGGTGACCCGGCCTGGGTGGTCAAGGACGACTCGCTGGCCGCCGGCAAAGGTGTCGTCGTCACCGCTGACCGCGAGGCCGCTCGCGCCCACGCCGCCGGCCTCCTCGATTCGGGTCATCCCGTGTTGCTCGAGTCGTTTCTGGACGGGCCCGAGGTGTCGTTGTTCTGCGTGCTCGACGGCGCGACCGTGGTGCCGCTGCTGCCCGCGCAGGACTTCAAGCGGGTCGGCGACGGCGACGTCGGCCCCAACACCGGCGGCATGGGCGCCTACGCGCCACTGTCATGGTTGCCCGACGATGTCTACCACGACATCGTCAGCCGGGTTGTGGAACCCGTTGCGGCCGAACTTGTCCGGCGCGGCAGCCCGTTCAACGGGTTGCTCTACGCCGGTCTGGCCATCACCTCCGACGGCCCCGCGGTGGTCGAATTCAATTGCCGGTTCGGTGATCCGGAGACGCAAGCCGTGCTGGCGCTGCTGGAGTCGCCGCTCGGACAGCTGCTGTATGCCGCTGGTAACGGGAAACTGGCTGACTTCGAACCGTTGCGCTGGCGGGACGGCTCAGCAGTGACGGTGGTGCTGGCGGCGGAGAATTATCCCGGGCGGCCACGCGTCGGAGACGTCATTGTCGGCTCGGAAGCCGATGGCGTCCTGCACGCCGGCACCGCCCGCCGTGACGACGGCGCAATCGTCTCCTCCGGCGGGCGGGTGTTGTCGGTCGTCGGTACCGGCGCCGATCTGGCCGAAGCGCGCGCCCGCGCGTACGGCATCCTCGACTCGATTCGATTGCCGGGCAGCCACTTCCGCACCGATATCGGGCAGCGCGCCGCCGAGGGAAAGATCAGCGTGTAGCCGGACAACCCCGCTATTGCTGGTACTGCGGACAGTAAACGGTGATCGCTGCGTTGACGCCCGCGGCGGCCTGCGCGGGTGTGACGCCGTCGTTGCCGGTCACCGTCGCCTGCACCGAATCATTTGGCGTGCCACCGTTTTGCAGGCTATTGCACACGGCTCGGCCGGTGGCGGCGGCCGTGCCCGGATCGGTGACGGTAAGACCGGGGATGCCGGACACCATATTGACGAAGGCCTGGTCCGGGTCGGGTGGCCGTTGCGGCGCAGGCTCGGGAGCTTTCGCCGGAGCTGGGGGCGCAGCGGAAGCGGCAGCCGGGACGGGCGCTCGCCGGGGTGCAGGTGGCGAAGTCGGCGCCGGGATTGACGGGGTTGATGGCAGTGCGACGGCCTCGTTGGCAGGTGCCGCCACCGGCGGCGCGGGCGCCGCCGGTGGCAACGGCGGTGGCGACACCTCCGAGGCGAAGTCGGGCTGCTCAGCAGCCTGGGCCAGCGCACGAGGGCTGACCTCGCTTCTATCGTCAAGCGGGTAGCCGCTGGCGGCGATGCCGGTGAGTGCGATCACCGTTGCTGCCGCCGCGAAGATCCGCCACCGTCGAGGGTGCGGTTTGGTGCCGTGAGCCTCTGTCTCGGTTACCGATCTGCGCTGGGGCCGGACCGCCGCGGGTCTGGGCATCGTGCATACCGAGGTGGCCGATTGACCCGCGCGGGCTGCGCGTGCGAAAGCCTGAGCGAAAGCAGTGCAGCGAGAGTATCGATCGGTGGGGTCCTTCGCGAGCGCTGTAGCAAGCGCCGAATCGAAAGGCGCCAGCAATGGATGAGTTTCCGCCAGCAACGGCGGTGGCGCACTCAAGTGGCGGCTGATTACCACGGCAGGGTTGTCGTGGGGGAACAACTGCGATCCGGTCAGCAGATGATAGGCGGTCGCGGCAAGAGCGTACTGATCGGCGCGGTGGTCCAGCGGCTCATCCGTCAATTGCTCCGGTGCGGCGTAGGGGAAGGTGCCGATCATCATGTTGGTCGCGGTGAGCCCGCTGCTGGTATCGCCTATGTTCCTAGCAATTCCGAAGTCGCTGAGCAGGATTCTCTGACTACCTTCATCCGGCTCGGACAGCAGTATATTGGCAGGGCTGACATCCCGATGCATGACGTTGTGGTGCTGATGCGCATAGTCCAGGGCACTGGCGATCGCCTCCACTATCGCAACTACCCGATCTGCCGGCATGCCCGCCGGATAGCGATTCCTCAATAGGCTCGCAGCATCGGTTCCGTCCACAAAATCCATTGAGATCCACAATTTTCCGTCAAACTCGCCGCGGTCATTAACGCGTACGATGTTCGGGTGCCACAGAGCGGCAGCCAGATCCGCCTCTCTGACGAAACGTCGCCGGTACTCGTCGTCGGCCGATATGTCGCCACTCAAGACCTTCAGTGCCTCCTGACGGGGTAACCGCGGATGCTCCGCGAGGTAGACCTCACCCATGCCGCCGCACCCCAACAACCGGATAATGGTGTACCCGGCAAACACCTCACCGGGCCTCAGTCCGATGCTCAAGCCCTGACGAGTTAACCCAATCATCGCACCGTCCCTCCGGGGCGCCGGGTCCATGCCCAGGCACTTACCTGCGATTACTCGTCCAATGATAGCCGCAATCTGCCGCGAACGACGACAAGAGTTTCCTATGAGTTCACCGTGCGTTAACCTTCGATTCACTGCCGGGGATGCAGCACGCCATCGCTTGGCAATCTAACTTTGAATTCAGGAAATAAAGTTCATATAATTGCGGCCTGACCATCACGGCGAGGGTCACTGGCCGCGAGATACCCCGCTTCGAGGCGCCAGATCGCTTGGCAACTCCCGAATGCGTTGTAGTCGTCCACGGTGAGCAGTTCGTGCCCGCGCTGCCGCAGCTCGTCCAAAGTTTCAGGCGGAAAACCGTTCTCGCAACTGACTTCCATGCCCTGCACCCAGCGGAACCGCGGGCCGTCGCAAGCTGCCTGGGGGTTCTGGCAATAGTCGGCGATACGCACCAGCACCTGCACGTGACCTTGGGGCTGCATGGGTCCACCCATCACGCCCAAAGTCAGCACCGGCGCGCCGTTCTTGGTGACGAAGCCGGGGATGATGGTGTGGTAGGGGCGCTTGCCCGGACCAACCTGATTCGGATGTCCCTGCGTCGCAGCGAAATTGGCGCCACGGTTATGCAGCGATATCCCGGTGCCGGGCACCACCACGCCGGAGCCGAAACCCATGTTGTTCGACTGGATCATCGACACCATCATCCCGGAGGCATCGGCGGCGGTCAGATAAACCGTGCCGCCACGGGGTGTTCCGGCCGAGGCGGGTCTGGCGCGCTCGGGGTCGATCAGCGCGGCCCGCAGCTTCAGATACTCGGGGTCGAGCAGTTGCGTTGCGGTCACCGTCATGTGGTCGATATCGCCGACATAGGCATGCGCGTCGGCGAACGCCAGTTTCAGCGCTTCGATCTGCAGGTGCACACTGTCGGCGGAATCGACTGGCAGCGAGGCCATGTCGAAGTGCTCGAGGATCCCCAACGCGATCAGCGCCACGATACCCTGGCCGTTGGGCGGTATTTCGTGGACCGTGTAACCGCGGTACTCGCCGTTGATCGTGCCCACCCAATCGGCCCGGTGCGCGGCCAGGTCGCTGGCGTGCAGGGCGCCGCCGTTCGCCGCCGAATGCGCTTCGAGTGCCGCCGCCAGTGTCCCGCGATAGAACTCCTCGCCGCGCGAAACTGCGATCTTCTCCAGCGTGGCCGCATGGTCGGGAAAGGTGAACAGCTCACCGGCTTTGGGGCTGCGTCCGCCCGGCAGGAACGCTTCGGCGAATCCGGGCTGGTTCTTGAACAACGGCACCTGAGCCGCCCACTGGGCGGCCACCATCGGCGAGACGAGGAAACCGCCGCGGCCGTAAGAGATTGCGGGCGCGAAGAGGCGCTCGAACGGAAGCTTGCCGAACTCGGCGTGCAGCTTCGCCCAGGCCGACACCGCACCGGGCACCGTCACGGAATTCCAGCCGGTGGGCGGAACACCCTGCGCGCCAAAGTATTCCGGTGTCCACGCGGCCGGTGCGCGCCCCGACGCGTTGAGCCCGTGCAGACGCTCACCATCCCAGACGATGGCGAACGCGTCCGACCCGATCCCGTTGGACACCGGTTCGACCAGCGTGAGTGTGATCGCGGTGGCGATGGCCGCGTCGACGGCGTTACCGCCGGCCGCCAGCATGCCCAGCCCCGCCTGGGCGGCCAGCGGCTGTGATGTGCAGACCGCGTTGGCGGCCAGCATGGGCGTCCGAGGCCAGCGGTACGGGTTGTTCCAGCCGAATGGTGTGCTCAGTGTGCTCACGCAGGCGAGCGTAACGGCGTACCGGCCGCAGCAACCAGAGGTTTCACGCCGTCAGCAGCGGAGCCATCCATGTCATCTCGGCCGGCAGCTGTGAACTCCAGAACCCGCCGTCGTGACCGCCCGGGGAGAAACCACCGGCCGGCGGATTCGGCAACTGAGCGATGAACTGCTTGGTCGCCGAGTAGAAGGGGTCACTGTCTCCGCAGTCGATCCGAATAGGGATTGAACTCAGAGCCGGCATGCCCCACACCGAATTGGCCGCGTAGTCGTCGGGCCCGTCGAAGGCGCCGGGCGCGGCCGCGCCTGGGGATGTCCACAGCGCGGGGCTGACCGCGCAGATCGCCGCGGTGCGTCCGGCGCCCAGCCGGCCACCCAGCAGCAGCGCACCGTAGCCGCCCATCGACCAGCCCAGAAAGCCCACCCGCGAGGTGTCCAGTCCGTGGCTGTCCAGCATCGGGATCAGCTCGTTGAGCACCATCGACCCGGCATCGTCACCGTCGGCCCGCCTGTGCCAGTAGCCGCCGCCACCGTCAACGGCGACCACCGCGAACGGCGGCAACCCGGCGTTGACGGCCTGGGCCAGGCCTTGTTCCACACCGCCGGCCATGACGGCCGCCGCATCGTTGCCTTTGCCGTGCAACGCGATGACCGGTCGCAGCGGTTTGGTCTGGCCCGGCGGGCGCGCGATCGCCCAGTTGGTCGATATCCCGCCCCGGGCGGCCGAGACGAACGAGCCCGTGAGCATGGTCGGGGCGGCCTGAGCGGGGGGTGCCGGATCTAGCGGCCGTGTCGGCGCCAATGGAACGTTTGTCCCAGTCCAGGAAACCGGCGCGGCGCCCGACGTACGGGGGTGAAACAGCACGTCGAGCGCATATGCGCCGCCCGCGCCGCATGCGGCGGCGGCTCCGAGGCGCAGCACGGCGCGGCGGCTGATGTCTGGCATGCGGCTCATCATGCCATGTTCGTTTCGCGAAAATGGCAATGCAGTACCACTTTGACTGGCAGCATGGGTGGACGTGACAGCAGCAGTTACTCCAAAAGGAGAACGTCGGCGGTATGCGTTGGTAAGCGCTGCCGCCGAGCTGCTCGGCGAAGGCGGGTTCGAAGCGGTGCGCCATCGGGCGGTCGCTCGGCGAGCCGGCCTGCCCCTGGCGTCTACTACCTACTACTTCTCGTCACTCGATGATTTGATCGCCCGCGCGGTCGAACACATTGGAATGATCGAGGTGGCGCAGTTGAGGGCCAGGGTCAACGCCCTGTCCCGTCGGCGCCGCGGGCCGGAGACCACCGCTGACGTGCTGGTCGACTTGCTGGTAGGGGACGTATCCGGGCCGGGGCTCGCTGAGCAGCTGATATCGCGGTATGAGCGGCATATCGCCTGTACCCGTCTTCCGGCCCTGCGCGACAGCATGCGGCGCAGCCTGCGCCAGCGGGCAGAGGCGGTCGCCGAAGCCATCGAGAGGTCGGGTCGGTCAGTTCAAATCGAGCTGGTGTGCACCCTGATCTGTGCCGTTGACGGCTCGGTGGTCTCGGCTCTGGTCGAGGGGCGCGATCCGCGCGCCGCGGCGATGGCGACGGTGATCGACCTGATCGAAGTGCTCGCTCCCGTCGATCAGCCGCCGGTGCGGGTCATCAGCACGTCGCTGGGCAACGACGGCGTCGCGATATAGCCGGTCGCCGCGTCGCCGTAGATGGTGATGTCGTCGGGACGGCGGTGTGCGTACATCGCCACATAGGCACAAACGACGGCATCGACGGGATCCTCCGCGCCCCGCAGTTCGCTCTTGCGTTGTGCGGTCAGCACGGCGCGGCGCAGCCTGGTCCACCCTTCGTGTTCGCAGACACGCAGGCCTACCCGCGCGCCGGCCAGTGTCTCGACGAGGTCCATCAGCCGCAGTAACTCTGAGCGCAGCCGCTCGATGTCGCGGCCCGGCTTGGCTTTGTACTTCAATGTGCGGGGCAGCCGGAACAAGGCCACCGTCGCCGCGTGCGGATACACCTCGAGGGCGCGTCGCGGCGCCTTCGAATACGGGTCCACGTCGAGGTTCAGCTCGGCGGCCAGCCGCGCGGCTCGTGGCCCGCCGGCGAATTCGGGTTTGCCGGTGTTGGACGGATGCGCCCCCGCCTCAAACCTGCGGAAATCGCGGTTCAGCGCGGTCTCGGCCGGGCGCTGTCCGGTCGGATTGGTCACCACCAGCGGCGCGTCGAAACCCACGACGCACTCACTTCGCAGGTGCGGGCGCAGCGCATTGAGCACTTCGTCGTCGGTGCGGACGGCGCAGACGTCGACGAGCACACCGCCCTCGTCGACGACGGCAATCCCGGTCGGATTGCGGCCCGCCCAGGCCAGGTCGACGCCGGCGAAGTGCATGGCGGCATCATGTCACTTCCGTCACTTTGATCTCTGCCGGAGTCGCGACTGTTTGTGCCCACCTCAGCGCGACAGGGTTGACGTGTCGCTGTGAGGCGGGCAAGAGAGTGGCGCCTGACGCAGGACTGCTGTGACAGTTGGGATTTGGCCGGTCGCCGGTAGGTGCGTCCCGCGCCCGACCGTAAGCTGTGTGTTCGTGAGCATTCCAAACGTGCTGGCCAACCGGTACGCAAGCGGTGAGATGGTCGCGATCTGGTCACCCGAGGCCAAGGTGGTTGCGGAGCGGCGGCTATGGCTGGCCGTGCTGCGGGCCCAGACCCAGCTGGGTGTGGACGTCCCCGCCGGGGCGATCGACGACTACCAGCGCGTCCTCGACAACGTCGATCTGGCCTCGATCGCCGCGCGGGAGCGGGTGCTACGCCACGACGTCAAGGCCCGCATCGAGGAGTTCAACGCACTCGCCGGCCACGAGCATGTGCACAAGGGCATGACCAGCCGCGACCTGACCGAGAACGTGGAGCAGCTGCAGATCCGCCAGTCGCTGGAACTGGTGTTCAACCATGGCGTTGCGGTGGTGGCCCGCCTTGCCGAGCGGGCCGTGGCCTACCGCGACCTGGTGATGGCCGGGCGCAGCCACAACGTCGCCGCCCAGGCCACCACCCTGGGCAAGCGGTTCGCCTCGGCCGCGCAGGAGACGCTGATCGCGCTGACCCGGCTGCGGGAGCTGATCGACCGCTACCCGCTGCGCGGCATCAAGGGCCCGATGGGCACCGCACAGGACATGCTTGACCTGCTCGACGGTGACGCGGTCAAACTCGCCGCCCTAGAGCAGCAGGTGGCCGAATTCCTGGGATTTGCAACGGTATTGCGCAGTGTCGGACAGGTGTATCCGCGTTCGCTGGACCATGACGTGCTGTCCGCGCTGGTGCAGCTGGGTGCGGGACCGTCGTCGCTGGCGCACACCATCCGGCTGATGGCCGGACACGAACTGGTCACCGAAGGGTTCGCCGAAGGTCAGGTCGGCTCGTCGGCGATGCCGCACAAGATGAACACGCGCAGCTGCGAACGGGTCAACGGACTCCAGGTGGTGCTGCGCGGCTACGCGTCGATGGCCGCCGAGCTGGCCGGCGCGCAGTGGAACGAGGGCGACGTTTTCTGCTCCGTCGTGCGCCGAGTGGCCTTGCCGGACAGCTTCTTTGCCATCGACGGACAGATCGAGACGTTCCTGACGGTGCTCGACGAGTTCGGTGCGTACCCGGCGGTGATCCAGCGCGAGCTAGACCGGTATCTGCCGTTCCTGGCCACCACCAAGGTTCTGATCGCCGCCGTGCGTGCCGGGATGGGCCGCGAAGCCGCGCACCATGTGATCCGCGAACACGCGGTGGCCACGGCGCTGGCCATGCGGGAACGCGGCGCCGAGCCCGACCTGTTGGACCGGTTGGCCGACGACGACCGGCTCCCGCTGGATAGGGCGGCACTCGATGCCGCGCTGGCCAACAAGGCGGCCTTTGTCGGTGCGGCCGGTGACCAGGTCGACGAGGTGGCCACCCTGGTGGACGAGCTCGTGAGTCGCTACCCGGAGGCGGCCAAGTACACGCCGGGGGCGATCCTGTGACCACCGCGGTAACGGGCATCGACTTCACCGACCTGGACAACTTCGCCAACGGTTTCCCGCACGAGTTGTTCGCCGTGCACCGCCGGGAGGCGCCGGTGTTCTGGCACGAACCCACCGACAACACCCCCGACGGCGAAGGGTTCTGGTCGGTGGCCACCTACCCGGAAACCCTTGAGGTACTCCGGGATCCGGTGACGTACTCGTCTGTCACCGGCGGCTCCCGTCCGTTCGGCGGCACATTGTTGCAGGATCTGGCGATCGCGGGCCAGGTGCTCAACATGATGGACGATCCCCGGCACTCGCAGATCCGGCGGCTGGTCAGCTCCGGCCTCACGCCGCGCATGATCCGCCGGGTCGAGGACGACCTACGGGCACGGGCGCGCCGGCTGGTGGACGAAGTGGTGCCCGGCCAGCCGTTCGATTTCCTGGTCGACATCGCCGCCGAGGTGCCGATGCAGATGATCTGCATCCTGTTGGGAGTGCCTGAATCCGAACGGCATTGGCTGTTCGAGGCGATCGAGCCGCAGTTCGACTTCGGCGGATCGCGCAAGGCTGCACTGTCGCAGCTGTCGATCGAAGAGGCCGGCTCGCGAATGTACACCTATGGTCAGGAGCTGATCGCCGCCAAGCGTGCGCAGCCGACCGACGACATGCTGTCGGTGGTTGCCAACGCCCTGGTCGACGACGGGGACTCCCAGGCGTTGTCCGACCTCGAGGTGTACCTGTTCTTCAGTCTGTTGTTCAGCGCCGGGGCGGAGACGACCCGTAACGCGGTCGCGGGCGGGCTACTGGCGCTGGCCGAGCACCCGGACCAACTACGGGCGCTGCGGAGCGATTTCGAGTTGCTGCCGACGACGGTGGAGGAGATCATCCGATGGACATCGCCGTCGCCGTCCAAGCGGCGCACCGCCACCCGCGATGTCACCCTCGGCGGACACCGGATCCAGGCGGGCCAGAAGGTGCAGATCTGGGAAGGCTCGGCCAACCGCGACGACACCGTCTTCCAGCGCGCCGCCCAGTTCGACATCACCCGTAAACCCAATCCGCACCTGGGATTCGGTCAGGGGGTGCACTACTGTCTGGGCGCCAACCTGGCCCGGCTGGAGCTGCGAGTGCTCTACGAGGAACTGTTGTCGCGGTTCGACGCCGTCCGGTTGGTGGAACCTCCGGAATGGACGCGCAGCAACCGGCACACCGGCATCCGCCATCTGGTCGTGGAACTGGACGCCAGCCGGCCCTGAACGCCGTGTCGCTGCGGCGTAACAATGTCAGGGCATCCGCAACCGGATTCCGGCCGCCCTCAGTTCCAGCGCGGCCAACCCCCGGATCACCATCGGATCCTCGTGGCGCCAGCCGCCTACCGGGTCGGCACTGACCGCCGCAAGCTTGGCCGGCGACCGGTTGGCCAGCGCCCGCATGGCCAGCAGTTGCTGCCCTGCCGCGGTGGCGGCCAGCGCGGTCACCACCCACTTGCGCCGGAAGAACCGCCAGCGCAGGAACAGCCACGGCACGGTCACCGCCAGAATCGGCGGCGACGCCACCGCCAGCGCCAGGACCCAGGCCAGCCAGCTCGCTGTCGTGTCCAGGTTGTGGCCCGCGCCCGCCACGTCCAGAGCCGCCTGGCTGGCGGCGTCCAGCGGCTTGCCGAGCGCATCGCCGAGCAGTGGAACGCTGTGCGCTCCCTGTCCTGCCGAGGCGAGGTTGCCGGCCAGGCCTTTCGAACCGCTCTCCACTTGCCTCCCGGCCTCGGCGATCGTCGCGATCGCGTCGTGCACCGCCATGCCGACGAACACCCAGATCACCGTCCACAACGAAATGGTGATATCGCTGATCAGTTGACCGAACAGGCGAAGGGGGCGGGTGGAGTACGGCAGGAACCTCGTCATGCCTCCGATACCAGCACAGCTCGCACCGAAATGGTGCCGGCTCGCCCGATAGGCTGACCCGATGCGACCCCCTTTGTCCGATTACCAGCATGTGGCCAGCGGCAAGGTTCGCGAGATCTACCGCGTCGACGACCACCACCTGTTGTTGGTCGCCACCGACCGGATCTCCGCGTACGACTTCATTCTGGACAGCGCCATTCCCGACAAGGGCCGCATCCTGACGGCGATGAGCGTGTTCTTCTTCGGCCTCGTGGACGCCCCCAACCACCTGGCCGGCCCACCCGACGACCCGCGCATCCCCGAGGAAGTGCTCGGTCGGGCGTTGCTGGTGCACCGGCTGGAGATGCTCGAGGTGGAGTGCGTTGCCCGCGGTTATCTGACCGGCTCGGGGCTGCTCGACTACCAGGCGACCGGAAAGGTGTGCGGTATCGCCCTGCCACCGGGCCTTGTCGAGGCCAGCAAGTTCGCCGAACCGCTGTTCACCCCCGCCACGAAAGCGGAACTGGGCAGCCACGACGAGAACATCTCGTTCGACCGGGTGGTTGAACTGGTGGGCGCCGTGGCGGCCAACCAACTGCGCGACCGAACCCTGCAGATCTACGTGCAGGCGGCCGACCATGCATTGACCAAGGGAATCATCATCGCGGACACCAAGTTTGAATTCGGCACCGACCGCGACGGCAACCTGGTACTGGCCGACGAAATCTTCACGCCCGACTCGTCGCGCTACTGGCCCGCCGACGAATACCGGCCGGGCGTGGTGCAGAACAGCTTCGACAAGCAGTTCGTTCGGAACTGGCTCACCAGCAGCGAGTCCGGCTGGGACCGCCACGGTACCGAACCACCCCCACCGCTGCCCCAGGACATCGTCGAGGCGACCCGGGGCCGCTATATCGAAGCCTACGAACGGATTTCGGGGCTCCGTTTCAACGACTGGATCGGCGCATGACCGACGCGCTGGTACCGCCCGCAGCTAAGCGGGTGGAGACGCGCCGCGAATTCCACGGCGATGTGTTCATCGACCCGTATGAGTGGTTGCGCGACAAGGACAGCCCCGAGGTCATCGGCTACCTCGAGGCCGAGAACGAGTACGCCGATCGGAGCACCGCCCACTTGGAGTCGTTGCGCCAGCAGATCTTCGACGAGATCAAGTCCCGAACCAAGGAAACCGACCTGTCGGTGCCGACCCGGCGCGGCGACTGGTGGTATTACGCCCGTACCTTTGAAGGGAAGCAGTACGGCGTCCATTGCCGTTGCCCGGTCACCGATCCCGGCGATTGGAACCCGCCACAGTTCGACGAGCACACCGAGATCCCCGGTGAACAGGTCCTGCTCGACGAGAACATCGAAGCCGACGGACACGACTTCTTCGCCCTCGGGGCAGCCAGCGTCAGCCTGGACGCCAACCTCTTGGCCTACTCCGTCGACGTCAAAGGCGACGAACGGTACACGCTGCGGTTCAAGGACTTACGCACCGGCGAGCGCTACCCCGACGAGATCACCGACATCGGCGCGGGGGCCACCTGGGCGGCCGACAACCGCACCGTCTACTACAGCACAGTGGACGAGGCATGGCGACCGGACACGGTGTGGCGCTACCGACTAGCATCCGGGGGACCGTCGGAGCGGGTGTATCACGAACCCGACGAACGATTCTGGCTCGGCGTGGGCCGCACGCGCAGCAACACCTACATCGTGATCGCGGCCGGATCGTCGGTCACCTCGGAGGTGCGCTACGCGGACGCGGCCGATCCCGAGGCCGAGTTCACCGTCGTGCTGCCGCGCCGCGAAGGCGTCGAGTATTCGGTGGAGCATGCGACGGTGGGGGGCGAGGACCGGTTCCTGATCCTGCACAACGACGGCGCGGTGAACTTCACCCTGACGGAGGCGCCCGTTGCCCACCCCACGCGACAGCGCACCCTCATCCCGCACCGCGACGACGTCCGACTCGACGCCGTCGACGCCTTCGCCGACCATCTGGTGGTCAGCTACCGGCGGGCGGCACTGCCACGAATCCAGCTGTGGCCGTTCGGTTCCGACGGCGGTTACGGGGAGCCGCAGGAGATCTCCTTCGACTCCGAGCTGATGTCGGCGGGGCTGGGGGCCAACCCGAACTGGAGGTCGCCCAAGCTGCGGGTCGGCGCCGGATCCTTCGTCACGCCGGTGCGGATCTACGATCTCGACCTGGCCACCGGGGAACGCACCTTACTCAAGGAGCAGCCGGTGCTGGGCGGCTACCGCCGTGAGGACTACGTGGAGCGCCGCGACTGGGCGCAAGCGCCGGATGGCGCGCGGGTGCCGATTTCCATCGTGTATAAGGCCGGCATCGAATTCCCAGCTCCAGCACTCGTTTACGGTTACGGCGCCTATGAGATCTGTGAAGATCCGCGATTCTCCATCGCGCGGCTGTCGTTGCTCGACCGTGGCATGGTGTTCGTCATCGCCCACGTCCGCGGCGGCGGCGAGATGGGCCGGTTGTGGTACGAGCACGGCAAGCTACTGGAGAAGAAGAACACCTTCACCGACTTCATCGCTGTGGCACAGCATCTCGTGGACACCGGGCTGACCACCCCGCGGCAACTGGTGGCGCTGGGGGGCAGCGCGGGGGGGCTACTGATGGGCGCGGTGGCCAACATGGCGCCGGAGCTCTTCGCCGGGATCCTGGCGCAGGTGCCGTTCGTGGACCCGTTGACCACCATCTTGGATCCCTCGTTGCCGCTGACGGTGACGGAATGGGACGAATGGGGAAACCCGCTGGCCGACAGCGACGTCTATGCGTACATGAAGTCGTATTCACCGTATGAGAACGTGCAGACCAAGCGGTATCCGGCGATCTTGGCGATGACGTCGCTGAATGACACCCGGGTCTACTATGTCGAGCCGGCCAAGTGGGTGGCCGCGTTGCGGCACGCCACCAACGGTTCGCAGGGCAGCCCGGTGCTGTTGAAGACCCAGATGAAAGCCGGGCACGGCGGAATCAGCGGACGCTATGAACGGTGGAAGGAAACCGCTTTCCAGTACGCGTGGCTGCTGGCCACCGCCCAGCACGGCTAGGCGGCGGGTTTCTTGGGCAGGAACGACGCCGGAATCAGCGTGACCGCCACCAGTGCTACAGCGATGAGCATGACCACTGTGTAGGCATGGGAAAGGTCGTGCAGCAGGCCGGTAGCGAAGTCGGGTTGCAGTGTTCGCTGGGGTACCCCGGAGGGGTCTACCGGCACCCCGCGTCGCGCGGCGTTCTCTTGGCGGCGCACGAATTCGTTTGCCGCCGAGATGTTCTGACTGCGGTTGAACTGGCTGGTCAGCACCATCGACATCAACGCGGTCCCGATCGAGCCGCCCACCTGGAAGTTGACGCTGATCAGCGTGGAACCGCGGGCGATCTCGTGTGGTGCCAGCGCCTGCACGGACGCCCCCGAGAGCGGCATCATGGTGCAGCCCATGCCCATGCCCAGAATGCCCAGGCCCAACAACAAGACAGGTGAGTAGTCGGCCTGCCGCGCGACACCGACGGTGAAAACCGCTAACCCGACCGTGATGAGGGAGATGCCGAGTAGAACGCTTCTGCCGGGGCCCTTGCGGTCCATGAAGATGCCGGCCCACGGCATCGTCAGCATGGCGCCCAGCCCCTGGGGAATCAGGTGGAGACCGGACTGCATGGGCGTTTGACCCAGCACTTGCTGCAGGTAACTCGGGATCAGCAGCAGGGACCCGAAAAAAGCGATGGAGAAGATCAATGCCGTGACATTGGCGTGGGTGACCGCCGGGATGCGGAACAGGCGCAGATCGATCAGCGGGTGATCCGCCCGGTGCAGCGCGTGCACAACGAAGGCTGTGATCAGTGCCAGGCCAATGATCGCCGGTACCAACACATGACGATCGGCCAGCGTGCCCCGGCCGGGGATAGATGACACCCCGAACAGAAACATGGCAAGCCCGGGTGAGAGCAGCAGCACGCCAACAGCGTCGAACGTCTCCGATGGCGCCGGTTGGTCTCGGGGAAAAATGAACTTGGCTAGCAGGAAAGCGCATAACCCGATCGGGAGATTGATCAGGAAGATCCACGGCCAGCTGAAGGCGTTGATCAGCCAGCCGCCGAGGATTGGTCCGCCGATCGGGCCGAGCAGCATCGGGATGCCCAGCACGGACATCAGACGGCCAAGTCGCTTCGGGCCGGCAACGTGCGTCAGAATCGTGAACCCCAAAGGCATCAGCATGCCACCGCACATGCCCTGCACCGCCCTGAAGACGTTCAGCAGCAGGATGGTCGGCGCTATCGCGCACAGCAACGAGCCGAGCATGAAGGCCACCACCGAACCCATCCACAGCCGTTTGGTGCCGAAACGGTCGGCCGCCCAGCCGGCCAACGGGATCACCGTGGCCAGGGCCAGCGTGTAGCCGGTCATCGTCCACCCGACGACGGTCTGCGTCGACTCGAACTGCACGATGAACGTGCGCTGCGCGACACTGACGACGGTAGTGTCCACCGACAGCATCACCGAAGCCAGGATGCACACCCCGGCGACGCGGAGGGTGGCCGCGTCGAGCCTCTCGGGATAGTCGCCGGGTATCGACTTTCCCGTCGCGGTGGTGGGCAGCACGGCGTCGGCCGGTGTGGATGGCGCCTTTTCCATGGCGTTGCTGAGCATATCTAACGAATTGTCACGGTCACCCCCTGGGGAGTCCCGTTCGACCTGATCACAGGGCTGATATACGTCTGCCGTCAGTGTGTCCTTCACCGTCTCGACACTTGTGCTCGGCAAACTACAAACATGTCTGGAAAATTGATCGTCTCGATTTCGGGAATCGGCGAGCAAACGCTGACCGACGTCGCCGACTTTTGTGCGCAGCTGGACGCGCGTTCCGTTCCGGTGTCACTGCTCGCGGCACCACGTCTGGCCAATGACTATCGACTCGACCGCGACCCACACACCGTGGATTGGCTGACTGACCGGCGCGCCCGCGGCGATGCCCTGGTATTGCACGGCTATGACGAAGCTGCCACCAAGAAGCGGCGCGGTGAGTTCGCGACGCTGCACGCGCACGAAGCAGGCCTGCGCATCAAGGCCGCCGACCGGGTGCTCGAGCATCTCGGCTTGCGTACCCGGCTCTTCGCGGCGCCGGGCTGGCTGGTCTCCCCGGGAGTCGTCAAGGCGCTGCCGAGCAATGGTTTTCGTTTCGTCGCCGACGCCTACGGCATGACCGACCTGGTTCGCGATCACACGGTGCGGGCGCGGGTATTGGGTATCGGGGAAGGGTTCCTGGCCGAACCCTGGTGGTGCCGGATGGTGGTGCTGTCCGCCGACCGGATCGCCCGGCGCGGCGGCGTGGTTAGGATCGCCGTCGCCGCCCGTCACCTGCGCAAGCCCGGCCCGCGGCAAGCGATGCTGGATGCCATCGACCTGGCACTGCTGCAGGACTGCACGCCCACGGTGTACAGCTGGCGAACCGGTAAAGCGGTGCTGGACGCCGCCTGACGCTCAGCGGGTCGCATCCCGCGTCGGGCGCTACCCTGTTTCGACATGAGCGATGCGGGTTCGGTTTCTGGCGTGTTCACAGCCGATGCGATCATCGTCGGAGCCGGACTTGCCGGGCTGGTAGCGGCCTGCGAACTGGTGGACCGGGGCCTGCGCGTTCTCATCCTGGACCAGGAGAACAGCGCCAACCTCGGGGGCCAGGCCTACTGGTCGTTCGGCGGCCTGTTCTTCGTCAACAGCCCCGAGCAGCGCCGACTCGGGATTCGGGACAGTCACGAACTCGCGCTGCAGGATTGGCTCGGCACCGCGGCCTTCGATCGCCCCGAAGACTACTGGCCGGAGCAGTGGGCGCACGCCTACGTCGACTTCGCGGCCGGAGAGAAGCGCAGCTGGCTGCGGGCGCGCGGTCTGAAGATCTTTCCGGTGGTCGGGTGGGCCGAGCGTGGTGGCTATGACGCTCAGGGACACGGCAATTCGGTGCCGCGCTTCCACATCACCTGGGGAACAGGGCCCGCGCTGGTAGAAATCTTCGCGCGGCAACTGCGTAACCGGCCCAATGTGCGTTTCGCGCACCGCCATCAGGTCGACAGGCTGATCGTCGAAGGCGACGCGGTGACCGGCGTCCGGGGCACCGTTCTGGAACCCTCCGACGATCCACGTGGGGTGGCATCGTCACGAAAATCAGTGGGTAAGTTTGAATTCCGGGCCTCGGCGGTGGTGGTGACCAGCGGCGGCATCGGTGGCAACCACGACCTGGTGCGCAAGAACTGGCCCCGGCGAATGGGCCGGGCCCCCCGGAATCTGCTCAGCGGCGTGCCGGCGCACGTCGACGGCAGGATGATCGGCATCGCCCAGAAGGCCGGCGCGCGGGTGATCAATCCCGACCGCATGTGGCATTACACCGAGGGCATCACCAACTACGACCCGATCTGGCCGCAGCACGGCATCCGCATCATCCCGGGTCCGTCGTCACTGTGGCTCGATGGTGCGGGAAATCGGTTGCCGGTGCCCCTGTTTCCCGGCTTCGATACGTTGGGCACCTTGGAGTACATCGCCGCAAGCGGTTACGACTACACGTGGTTTGTGTTGAACGCGAAAATCATTGAGAAAGAGTTCGCGCTGTCGGGTCAGGAACAGAATCCCGATCTGACGGGGCAGAGCGTGCGCCGGATGCTGCGCGCGCGGGCCCGGTCGGGACCGCCGGGCCCGGTGCAGGCCTTCATCGACAAGGGTGTGGACTTCGTCACCGCCGATTCACTGCCGGATCTGGTGGAGGCGATGAACGGGCTGCCCGACGTGTTCCCGTTGGACTACGAGACGGTGGAGGCCGCGGTCACCTCGCGCGATCGCGAGGTGGCCAACAAGTTCACCAAAGACGGTCAAGTCACCGCGATTCGGGCTGCCCGCGGCTACCTCGGCGATCGGCTGGGGCGCGTGGTGGCGCCGCACCGGCTGGTCGACCCCAAGGCCGGCCCGCTGATTGCGGTCAAGTTGCATATCCTGACGCGAAAGACGTTGGGCGGCATCGAAACCGATTTGGATTCACGGGTGCTGAAATCCGACGGCACGCCGATCACCGGGCTGTACGCCGCGGGCGAGGCGGCCGGCTTCGGCGGCGGGGGAGTACATGGCTACCGGGCGCTGGAGGGAACTTTCCTCGGCGGCTGCATCTTCTCCGGCCGCGCCGCGGGCCGCGGCGTCGCCGACGACGTCACCTGACTTGGCGAGCAGACACAAAAGCACCCGGGAGCGAGCGCTCCGAGGTGCTTTTGTGTCTGCTCGCCGTCAGAAGGTGACGGCGCTCTCCTCCGGCAAGACCTGAAAGTCGGTCGTGGTCATTTCGGTGAGCCGGCCGTAGTAGATACCCCGCGCCTCGGGCGCCACTACACCCTGGTGGATCGGCACCGCCCGTTGCGGCGCTACCGCCCGCAGGTAGTCGACGGCCTCCGAGATCTTCATCCACGGGGCGGCGGCCGGAGTGGCCAGCACATCCACCGGCTCCTCCGGGACAAACAACGCGTCACCGGGATGCATCAGCCGGGCGCGGTGCTCGCCATCGCCAACCAGAAACGAAATGTTCTCTATCACCGGGATTTCCGGATGAATGACGGCATGTCTGCCGCCCACCGCCCGGATGTGCAGCGCTCCGACCGCGAGTTCGTCGCCGACGTGCACCGCCCGGCACGGCTCGCCGAGTTGCTCGGTGGTCTGCGCATCGGCGTACAGCGCCGCGTCCGGGTTGCCCTCGAGCAGTGCCGGCAACCGCGAGACATCGACGTGGTCGGGATGCTGGTGGGTGATCAGAATCGCCGACAGGCCGGTGATTCCCTCGAAGCCGTGCGCGAAACTGCCGGGATCGAAAAGGATCTTGGTCTGACCGAACTCGGCAAGTAAGCAGGAATGTCCGAAATGCGTCAGTTGCATGTCTACGATTGTGCCTTGATGGGGGCCGTGCAGCTGAGAGTGTTTCTGGCGACCATGATGGTGGCCGGTAGCTTCGCGATCGCGCTTGTCGCCGCCACCCCTGCATACGCCGAACCCGAAACCTGCCCTCCGGTGTGCGATCTAATTCCGGGCACCGCCTGGATCGACCGGCGGTCGATCCCACTGCACCCGGTGTACGACTGGCCGGCCCCGGCCGTTATCGACACCGCGGTAACGGGCAGGGGGATACCGCAGTTCAAGTTCGAGCAGGTCTGTAACACTGTTGCGTCACCACAGGACAGCCGCAATTCCGCGGTAGCCGCACGCGCCACGGTGGCCCGCCCGGAAGGTCAGTGGCAGTTGCACGCCCAGATCGTGCACTGGCGTGGCGACACCGCCCGCGGCGGCGCACTCGCCGCGTCGGTGTTCGGCACCGCCGTCGCCGCGCTGCGCGGATGCCAGCTCGGCGCGCAGGAGCAGTCGCCGTCCATCACCGACGACGAAGCGACCCGGATGGCCGCCGTGATCGGCGGACCCGTCATCATGCACACCTACCTGATCGCCCACGTCGCAAGCAGCACGATCAGCGAGCTCACACTATGGGCGGCTGGAACCCCGGAGGTGCCCTGGCCGGTGCTCAACGACGCCGCCGTACTCGACGCCCTGACCGCCCCGCTGTGCGAGGCCTACATCGCCTCCTGCGCTTAGCTGAGATTATCTGCGACACAATGAAACTCGATGTTCTCTACAGTGCGGCCAACCACCCCTGGCCGCAGCTTCGTGACCACGTGATGCGGGCGGAAGCCGAAGGGTACGGCCGGGCGTGGGTTTTCGACCACCTTTCGGGAGCGATGTTGTCGGGCACCCGAATGCTGGAGTGCTTCACCCTGGCCGGTGCGCTTGCGGCTGCGACCTCCACCATTGGCATCGGCACCCTGGTGGTCAACGCCGCTAACCGGCCCGCCGGCGTCGCGGTCGCGGCGGCCGCCTCGGTGCAGGAGATCAGCGGCGGGCGTTTCGTGTTCGGCCTCGGCGCCGGGTCCGCGCCGGGCACCCGGTGGGCCCGTGAACACGAATTGCTCGACATTCCGCTGCATGGCTCGATACAGCGGCGGCACCAGCACCTGATCGACGTCATCGACCTATGTGACATCCAGTGGGACCCGGGTCGGGTGGAGCGCTGGGCCGGTTTCCCGTTGCCGTCGCCTCGTCCGCCGATTTTGCTCGGGGTGAACAGCGTGAGCCTGGCCACGATTGCCGGGGCGCGATGCGACGCCATGAACGTCGCGCTCGACCATCCGCGTATTGAGGAGTTCATCGCGGCTGCCCGCGCCGCCCGCGCATCCTCTGACCTGGCCGGACGTCCCTTTGAGGTCAATGCGTGGACCGCGCTGAGCGACGCCGCACTGGACCCGGATGGGGACGCGCAACGCCGCGTCACCGAGCTGGGCGGCGACGGCCTGGTTCTGGTCGCCTGAGCGTCGTGGGGGTCGGTAGAGTTGGCCCGGACGCGTAGTCGTCAGACCTGAGGAGGAACGCAGTGGCCCGGGTGGTCGTGCATGTGATGCCTAAAGCGGAGATTCTTGACCCGCAGGGGCAGGCGATTGTCGGCGCCCTGGGGCGGCTGGGTCACCCTGGCATCTCGGATGTCCGTCAGGGCAAGAGATTTGAGCTTGAAGTCGACGACACAGTAGATGACTCCCAGCTCGCCGAGATCGCAGAATCGCTGCTTGCGAACACGGTGATCGAGGATTGGACCATCAGCCGGGACCCGCAGTGACGGCACGGATCGGCATCATCACCTTCCCGGGCACGCTCGACGACGTCGATGCCGCGCGGGCGGCCCGACTGGTGGGGGCCGAGGCGGTCAGCCTGTGGCATGCCGACGCCGACCTCAAGGGTGTCGACGCCGTGGTGGTGCCCGGCGGTTTCTCCTACGGTGACTACCTGCGCGCCGGTGCGATCGCCCGGTTCGCCCCGGTGATGGGTGAAGTGGTCGCCGCGGCCGGCCGTGGCATGCCGGTGCTGGGCATCTGCAACGGGTTCCAGGTGCTCTGTGAGGCCGGACTGCTCCCGGGCGCCTTGACGCGGAACGTCGGGCTGCACTTCATCTGCCGCGACGTGTGGCTGAACGTAACCTCCACCTCGACCGCGTGGACATCGCGTTTCGAGTCCGACGCCGACCTGCTGATCCCGCTCAAGTCCGGCGAAGGCCGCTACGTCGCCCCCAAAGAGGTGCTCGAACGTTTGGAAGGCGAGGGACGGGTGGTGTTCCGCTATCGCGACAACATCAACGGATCCCTGCACGACATCGCCGGCATCAGCTCCGCCAACGGGCGCGTCGTGGGCTTGATGCCGCATCCCGAGCACGCCACCGAAGCGCTGACGGGTCCCTCCGACGACGGCCTGGGCCTGTTCTACTCGGCGCTCGACGCGGTGCTGACCGCCTGATCCCTCAGGCCGACATGCGACCGTAATCCGCAGTGGCGCCGCGCGGTGCTTACCGGTCGGCTGGGTTAGCTCGCGTCGAGCAGCAGAGGCCGCGACGGCAGCTCCGCGGCCACGGTCAACCGGCTGAAAAGATCGATGGCGGCCGCCGTGGCGCGGTCGGCGAACGCAGCGAGATCGTCGAACCGAACTCGCTCACCGATCCACCGGGACTGCTCGGCCGCGACACCGATGCGTTGCGGGTCGGAGGAACCATGCACAACGGCGGTGACTTCGCGGTGTTGCTCGTTCCAGGAATCGGCGAGCGCCGTCAGTCGGGCTTGATCCGAGGCGGGGAAGAAGCATGCGGGCGTGACGCGGATGGTGAATACGTCGGGGTGCGACGCCGGGATCTCGAGATGGACGTGCAGGCGCGGGGCGGTGTTGAGGACGAAGAAGAACTCACCGTCGTGCCGGCCGCGGAAGTACCGCCGCGCCCGGGTGCACAGGTAGCGTTCGATCAGATTGGTGTTCAGCGGCTCGCCCACGGGCTCAGACATGGTTCCATGCTCCGGTATGCGACTATGTGGATCCTTGAGCCAGAGCCAGGGATTCCGAAGAATCAGTTGAGAATTGGCTGAGCGGGCCAGGCTTCAGTGCGACTTGGCCAGCGGGATGATGTCGCGTCCGACGTTGTCGAGGTACTCGGAGCGGGCCACATGGGGGATCGTGAACAGGAATTGGTCGACACCGTGGCGCTGGTAGTCGCGGATGCGTTCGACGCAGTTGTCAGGTGAACCGACGATGAGCCCCGACTCGGGGATCGAGGCGAACTCGGCGCGCACTCGGGCTTCCTGCTCGGCGGAGTCGGTCGGTGCGAGCAGCACCGTGACAGACAGGCGCAGCGTCGCCGGGTCGCGGCCCGCAGACTCACAGGCCCGGCTCAGGAAGTCGCGGCGCGCGGCGACCTGTTCAGGCGACCACCACCGCACGTTGAGGCCCTGTGCGGACCTGGCGGCGATGCGGTGCACGCGGTCGCCCTCCCCGCCGATCCACAGCGGCGGATGGGGCCGCTGCACCGGGGGCGGATCGCAGATGGCGCCGTTCAAGGAGTAGAACTGCCCGGCGAACGTGGGATTCGGCTCGGTCCATACCGCCTTCATCACTTCCAGCGACTCGGCAAGGGCCGAGACCCGGTCGCGCACTGGTGGAAACGGGATGCCGTAGGCCTCGAACTCGCGCTGGAACCAGCCGGCGCCCATGCCGAGATCGAGCCGTCCCTCGGAGATGACGTCGAGCGTCGCGGCCATCTTCGCCAGCACCGAAGGGTGACGGTAGGAGTTGCATAGCACGCTGGTGCCCAGGCGCAGCCGGGTGGTGTCCCGCGCCAGAGCGCTCAGCGCCGTCCAGCACTCCAGCAGCGGAAGCGAGGCGGGTGGTTCGGCGGGGTCGGCGCCGATGGATTTATCGGCAATCCCGGCGTCCTTCACATAGTCGTCGGGACTGATGGTGAGGAAGTGATCGCACAGCCATACCGAATCGAAACCGCATCGCTCGGCTTTCTGGGAGACGGCGACCATGTCTCGATATGCGCTCACCGCAAGCCCGTTGACCGTCAGCGCCAAGATGAGGCCGAACCGGATATCGGAATTCATTGGTTGGTCTCCTCGTTGATTCCGGCGCCCGGGCCGATGATCGTTCGCGGCAATGTAAACACGCCAGGGGCGGGAAAGTGCAGCGCTTAGAGCGGGTACAGCTCAGGCAGATTCACCACGATCGCTTCCTGGCTGTTGCGGGCGATGACCACCTCCGCGGGCGTGGTTGGGTCCGGGTTCTCCTCCCGGTGCGGGACGAACGGCGGGACGAAGATGTAGTCGCCCGGCTCGGTCTTGATGCGCACTTCCTGCACGCCATCGTGAAAGACAAATTCCGGGTTACCGCTTCGCACGTAGATCGCCGTCTCGGACTCGCCGTGGTGATGGTTGCCCGATGCCGTGTCCGGCTCGATGTAGGTCTCTCCCATCCATAGCTGCTGCGCGCCGACCGATTTGCCGCTGATGGCGGCGAAGCGCCGCAGGCCGTCTGTCTGGGCCGTGTCCGAATCGAGTTGGGACGCCCTGATGTGATGAACGTGCTTACGGCGTTTGTCTGCGTGCCGGGGGCCGAAGTCCGGGTGGAATCCGTCCGATGTCGCCATCCAGCACTCCTTTTCGTCAGACGACCGTGATGAACGAGTCTCGATAGGACTCGAGCAGTCTCAGCCACAGTTCACTGATCGTCGGGAAGCACGGCACGGCGTGCCACAACCGCTCGACGGTAACCTGGCCGGCGACGGCGATGGTGGCCGCGTGCAGCAGCTCGGTGACACCCGGGCCGACTAGGGTCACGCCGAGCACCTGGCGGGTGTCCACGTCGACCACCATGCGTGCCCGGCCTTGGTACCCGTCGGCGAAAAGCTTTGCGCCCGTGACGACATCACCGATCTCGACATCGATGATCTTGGCCCGGTGGCCGCGCTGAGCGGCCTGTTCGGCGGTCAGTCCGACGGCCGCCGCCTCTGGGTCGGTGAAGAATGCCTGTGGCACGGCGTGATGGTCGGCGGTGGTCGCGTGTTCGCCCCACGGCGCTGTGTCCAGCGGGCGTCCGGCGGCACGGGCGCCGATGGCCGCGCCGGCGACGCGGGCCTGATACTTGCCCTGGTGGGTCAGCAGCGCGCGGTGATTGACGTCGCCGGCGGCGTAGAGCCAGCCGTCCTCGACGGCCGTCACCCGGCAGGTGTCGTCGACGTCGAGCCAGCTGCCCGGGGTCAATCCGATTGACTCCAAACCGATGTCGTCGGTGAGCGGCACCCGACCGGTCGCGAACAGGATCTCGTCGACCTCCAGCTCAGTGCCGTCATCGAGCGTCAGCCGCACCGGGCCCATCGCGTCGGGTCTGCTCAGCGCCCGGACCGAGACACTTACGCGCACATCGACGCCCGCCGCGGCGAGTCCCCGGCCGACGAACTCGCCGACGAACGGTTCCATCCGGGCCAGCAGCGCGGAGCCTCGCACCAGTAGCGTCACTGACGCGCCCAAGCCTTGCCAGGCCGTGGCCATTTCCACGCCGACTCCGCCGGCACCCACGATCGCGAGCCGGTCCGGGACCGAGCTGCTGTCGGTGGCCTGGCGATTGGTCCACGGCTTGGCTTCGTCGATGCCGGGCAGGTCTGGTAGAGCCGGGCGGCTTCCCGTGGAGATCACCACCGCATGGCGCGCCGACAGGATCACCGATTCGCCGCCTGCGGTGGCTACCGTGACGCACCGGGGGCCGGACAATCGCCCATGGCCGCGGATCAGCGTCGCGCCGATCCCGTCTACCCAGTCGGCCTGACCGGAGTCGTCCCAGTCGCTCACAAAGCGGTCGCGACGGCCGAACACCCCTGCCGGATCGATAGACCCGGTCATCGCCTCCCGCGCGCCTTGCACTCGGCGGGCGTCGGCGAGGGCGATGACGGGGCGCAGCAGCGCCTTGCTCGGGACGCAGGCCCAAAACGAGCATTCACCGCCGACGAGTTCGCGTTCGACGACCGCGACGCTCAGTCCGGCTGCCTGGGCTCGATCGGCGACATTCTGACCGACCGGACCGGCCCCGAGCACCACAACGTCGTATTGGAAGTCGTATTCTCTTGCCGGCATCAGTCGATTCCTTTCGGCGAAGGGGGCGGCAGGCTGCGGGCAAGCTCGCGGAGATCGGCGGCCACGAAATCTGGTTGTGGCAGCGCGTCGACGGGTAGCGGGGCATTGCCCGGCCGAGTGATCAGGGCCGTGCCGAAACCGACGTGGTGGGCGCCCAGCAGATCCCACACATGCGAGGCCACCATCAGGCAGTCGGCGGGCGCCACGCCGAGTTCCTCGCACACCTGCCGGTAGACCGTGGGGGCCGGCTTGAAGGCGTGGCAGGCATCGACAGTGAACCGCCTTTCGAAGAACTCTGCCAGCCCGGAGTTTTCCAGCGCCGTCGGCTGACCTGGCGGATGCGGCGAGTTCGTCAGGGTGACGAGTCGAAAACCGTTGTCGCGCAGTTGGGTAAGCCCTTCTGCGCTGTCGGGATAGGCAGGCATGGTGCGCATGCTCGCCGCCAGACGCTCTACTGCGTCGGCGCCGATGTCCGCGTGCTGGATGTCGGCCAGCATCCGCAACACTCCCCCGGCAAGCGTCGCGAAGTCGACGTAATTGCCCGACAGCGTTGCGGTCATCGAATACATGACGAGCTGGTTGAACCAGTCCCGCAACACTCGCCGGTCACCGAACAGATCATCGAACACCGGCGCCAAGGCTTCGATATCGAGCAGCGTCTCGTTCACGTCGAACACCAGCACGGGTGGTACGGCCACTACCAGGCTCCTGCCCTCATTCGCGATCCATCACCACCACCATCTTCCCCCCGGCTTCACCGGCCTCCATCACGCGGTGTGCCTGCCGAATCTCGTCAAAGGCGAAAACCCGGGACGGTTGCGCATCGAGCTCGCCGTCCGCGACCTGTTTGGCGATGTGCTGTAGGGGCACGTCGGAGAGCGGGAAGCCGGGTGTGCCGAACACGAAGCTGCCGAAGAAGTTCAGATTCACGCCACTGGCCAGACGCAGCAGCGGGTTGAAATCCCCGATGGGGTCCAACCCACCCAGCCAACCGGCAAGGCACGCCGTACCGCCGCGACGCAGCATGTCGAGGGAGTCGAGGATGGTGCTGTTGCCCACCAGGTCGAGCACGGCGTCCAGCCGCTTGGACTCCGCGAGGTGAGCGGCCAGATCGGTTCTTTCCAGCTCGACGCGGGCCGCGCCGAGAGCCTCGAGCATGGGTATGCGTCCACGGCTGCGCGTCGTGGCAATGACGTGGGCGCCGGCCGCGACCGCCATCTTCAGCGCCGCCTGCCCAAAAGACGATGTCGCGCCTCGTATGAGCAGCGTCTGTCCAGCCGTCAGTTTGAGGTTGCGGAACAGGCAGGTCCAGGCTGTCGCGTACGTCTCGGGCAGCGCCGCCAATTGTGACCAGGGCAGGTCGGACTCGATCGGCGCGACGTTCGCGGCACGCACGCGCGTGTATTCGGCGTAACTGCCGTTGATGGTGCGCCCCAGGCCGCCCATCAGCGCCGTGACTTTCGCGCCGACCGGGAACTCCCCGCCCGGGCAGGCGTCGACGATGCCGACGCATTCGATGCCACTCACTTCGGCGGCTTCGGCCCATTCGCCGCGGCGCATGTGCATCTCGGCGTGGTTGATGCCGAAGCCCTTCACCTCGATGACGACCTCGCCGTCCTTGGGCAGGGGCTTGGGAATGTCGGTATAGACCAGGCTGTCGAGCCCGCCGAAACTCTCCAAAATAATTGCGCGCATCGTTGTTTCACCGTGCGGCTCGCGTACCACGGCAGGTGTCGTCGGCAGCGGGCTCGTCCCCCTCGTCGGAGCCGCCATGGCCATCCCCTCCTAGAAAAGTGGGCGGTATATCCCATTATTATGGGCACGGCATCCCAGTAATGTCCAGGCTGCCGGGGGATCAGGACTTGGAGCGGTTCCGCGCTGGGCTACGTCCCGCTTTCGCCGCGAACGAGGCAACGTAGTCGACCGCGGCGTTGAGTGCTGCGGACATGGGCTCGGGGTCGCCAGTGGCGTGGGTGAGCATGGCGCCGCCCTGGTGGGCGGTGACGAGTGACACCGTCAAGTGCCGTGGGTCGGCATCGGGACGTAGATCGCCCCGCCGGCGCATGGAAGTTATTCCCGCGGAGAAGATTTCGATCCACTCATCGTACCCGCGGGCGACGTCGTCATGAATCTCGCTGTCGGCGTCGATCAACTCACCGGCCAGTGACCCGTACACGCACCCGCCGAGTCGATACACGGTGTCCACGTCAGCCATGCAGGCATCAACCCATGTGCGCAAGGCATCGACGGTGTCGAGCGCGCCCAGGCGGGCTTGGGTGTGAAAGGCCTTCACGTCGTGACGGCGGGTGGCGACCACCTGACGGATGAGATCGCGCTTATCGGTGAAGTAGTGCGTGATCTGCGATCCACTCACCTCGGCGCGGGTCCGCACCTCGTCGATGCTGGTGTTGGCCACCCCTCGTTCGAAGACCAGGCCGGCCGCGGCGTCGACAATGCGCGTGCGCGTAGCGAGTCCCTTTTGTGTCAGCCGTGCAGTGGGCCGATCGCCGGACCTGGGCGATGGGCGCCGGAGGCGGGGACGCCGCGGCGGTCTGGGCGCGCGTTCGGCGGGGTCTTTGGCGAAGAGGCGCAAATAGTTGACGGCGAATCGCGTGGCATCCGCGTGCGGCCATTCCGCCTGATAGGTGAAGGCAAGGGTGCCGCCACCTTGGTGAGCGCACACGATCACCGAGGCCAGGGCGCGCGGTTGTGCCTCGGCCACCAGTACCCCGTTGTCCTTCATTCGTTGAATCGCACTCTGCAACAGGGTGATCCACCGCTGATAGCCGACCGCCAATGCCTCGCGGGTGGACTCGTCGGATTTGGCGAGTTGGGCGGCGAGGGCGTGGTAGGTGGGCGTTCCGGTGTACTTGATGCGCCGCAGATAGCGCATGTTGAGGTCGAGCCAGCGCTCGTAGTCGTCGAAGGTGGCCAAGCCACCCAGCTTCGGTTGGCGGTGGAAGTCCAGCACCACCTCGATCTGCCGGTGGATGACGGCCCGGATCAGTGCGCGCTTGTCGGTGAAATAGTGCGCGAGTTGGGAACCGCTCACCGACGCGGCCTTGCGCACGTTATCCATGTTGAACGCCGCCAGGCCTTCCGCGACGATCAACTCGGCGGTGGCGAGAACGATCCGGTCGCGGGTGGCGCGCCCCTTGGCGGTCAGCCGCTGTTCGACGTCCGGATCGGCCATCGCGCCAGGCTAACCCGGAGCCGGCCAGGTCTATGGGATATTCAGCCCACTGATTGCGGTCCTGTCATGCGGCGATGCGATCACCGGCCAAGAATGTACGGATGAGTCCGGCGACTTCGGTCAGTGCGGACTCCAGCAGGAAGTGCCCGCCCTCCAGCAGGTGGATTTCGGCGTGCGGCAGGTCGGTGGCGAATGCGCTGGCACCTGCCGGGCCGAAGATCTCGTCACCGCGTCCCCAGACTGCCAGCAACGGTACGCGGGTCGCGCGGAAGTACTCATGCAGGCGCGGATACAACGGCGCGTTGGACGCGTAGTCCCGAAACAGCTTGAGCTGCACCAGGTCATTGCCGGGCCGGGAGATCAGCGCAAAATCGTGGTGCCAGCATTCGGGATCCACCAGCGTCTCGTCGGCAACGCCCGTCAGGTATTGCCAGCGGGTGGCGTCCAGCGTGAGAAACTGCCGCACCGCCGCCTCGTTGCCGGGGTTCGGGTCTTCTTGATATGCCCACACCGTCTGCCAGAAGCTCTCGACGAAACCCGCGTCGTAACCGTTGCCACTCTGGGTGATGATGGCGATGATCGCGGACGGCTCTCGCAGCGCGAGGCGCCAGCCGATCGGCGCGCCGTAATCCTGGACGTACATGGCGTACCGGTCGACGCCCAGTGTGCTCAGTAACCCGGCGGTTAAATCGGAGAGTGCGTCGAAGGTGTAATCGAACTCGTCGACGGACGGCGCGTCGGACAGTCCGAAGCCCAGGTGGTCGGGTGCCACGACATGGAACCGGTCAGCGAGCTCGGGAATGAGATTGCGGAACATGTACGAGCTGGTCGGAAAGCCGTGCAGCAGAACGATTGTGGGATGACGCGGGTCGCCGGCCTCGCGGTAGAACAGTCGGTGACCGTCGATGGTGGCATAGCGATGGTGGACGGTCGGCATGGCAAGCTCCCTTGGGCTGGAAAATTATGGGTTGCGCAACCCATTATGCACGAGGCGGGCCGCCGGCACTAGTCTCAATCGTTGAGGCACACGCTGGGGTGCCGGGCCGAGGAGGCGCAGATGGGCAAGCTGGTCTCAGTCAACGTGGGCATGCCCAGAGACGTTCAATGGAATGACAAGACCGTCCACACCGGGATCTGGAAAACACCTGTCGACCGGCCGGTGATGGTGCGCCGTCTCAACATCGACGGTGACGGGCAGGGCGACCTCGGCGGCCATGGTGGCGAACAACGGGCCGTGCTGGTGTACCAGACCGAGTCATACGAATTCTGGAAGAACTACCTCGGTCGTGACGACCTGGTGGCCGGCCACTTCGGCGAAAACTTCACCGTCACCGGCCTCGCCGACGACGAGGTGTGTATCGGTGACCGCTACCGCATCGGTGCCGCCGAGTTCGAGGTAACTCAGCCCCGCGTCACCTGCTTCCGGGTCGGCATGCGGCTGGACGACCCGCGGATCCCGAATCTGCTTGTGAAGCAACATCGCCCGGGCTTCTACTGCCGGGTCGTCACGGAGGGCAGCGTGCAGGCCGGTGACGACATCACGCTGACCCGTCGCGGCAAGCACCAACTCACGGTGGCCGATGTCGACGCGCTGCTCTATCTACCGGATCACGACACCGAGCAGCTCCGCAAGGCAGTCGACGAACCTGCGTTGAGTCCCGGGTGGCGCCAGTCCTTCACCGAGATGCTGACCGGCCAAGACGGATTGACGGCGTCGAGAGGCGGCGAGCCGGCCTGGAACGGTTTCCGCCCGCTGCGAGTCAGTGCGGCCCGACGGGAAGCGCCTTCGGTGTTGTCGATCCGGCTTGCCTCGCAGGACGGCACCCCACTGCCGCCGGTGTTGCCGGGCCAGTACCTGACCGTGCGAGTCCCCGCCGAAACCGGTCCGGCGCCGGTACGCAGCTACTCGCTGTCCGGTGATCCGCGCGGCGGCGAATATCGGATCAGCGTCAAACGCGAGGAGTACGGGGTCGTGAGCCGATGGCTGCACGACCACGTCGCCCCGGGGGTCGTGATCGACGCCGCCGCTCCCCGTGGTGACTTCTACCTCGTCGACGACGACACGCCGGTGGTACTCGTCTCCGCGGGGATCGGGGTGACGCCGGTGCTGGCGATGCTGCATGCGCTGTCGTCGGCCGGCAGCCGCCGTGCCATCTGGTGGCTGCACACCACCCGCAATCGGCGCAGTGAGGCGTTCGCGATTGAGGTCGCGGATCTGCTTGCGGCGGTGCCGCAGGCGAAGCGGCGCGTGGTCTACACCGAAACACAGGGACGCCTCGACGGCCGAGAGCTGGCCGCGCTGGGCCTGCCGGCCAACGGCACCGCCTACCTTTGCGGACCAACGTCATTCATGTCCGATATGCGGGCCGCACTGATGACGGCCGGATTCGACCCCGCCCGTATTCACAGCGAACTCTTCGGTGCGCTGCCTGCGATCAACCCCGGGGTGGTCGGTGCGGCGGCCACGCCGCCGCACCAGCCGGCGGGGGTGCCCGGCACCGGGCCGGCCGTCACCTTCGCGCGCAGCGGGCTGACGGTCAACTGGTCACCGCACTACGGCAGCATTCTCGACTTGGCCGAATCATGCGACGTGCCAACGCGTTTCTCGTGCCGCAGCGGGGTGTGCCACATGTGCGTCACCAACATCCTGGCCGGTACCACGATCGATGTTCAACCACCGCTGCAGCTCCCGGCGCCAAGCGAAGTGCTCATCTGCTCCGCCGCTCCGGACAGCGACCTGGTGCTGGACCTGTAGTTACCGGGCGAACGACGTCTCGCCGCCGGTGACGTTGAAGATCGCGCCGTTGACGTAGCTGGCCTCCGGGGAGACGAGAAACACCACCGCGCTGGCTATCTCGCTGGCGTCGGCGATCCGGCGCAGCGCGGTGACCCCGGCCAGCTTGTCCAGGAGCCCGGGTGTGGCCTCGGTGCCGGGGGTGTCGGTAGGCCCGGCCGCCACGGCATTGACCCGGACACCGGACTCGCCGAATTCGTCCGCCCACACTTTGGTCAGCAGTTCTAGCGCGGCCTTGGTGGCCCCGTAGATTCCGCCTTTGCGCTTCGGCGCCGAGGCGGCCAGGGTGCTGATGTTGACAATCGCGCCGCGGCCCCGTCGGGCCATCCCCGGCGCGAGTTCCTGCACCAGAATGTAGGGGGCGCGCATGTTCACGTTCACGTGTTCGTCGAAGACGGCGTCGTCGGTGTCGACGGTGTCGCCGAAGATGAAGACACCGGCGTTGTTGACCAGGATGTCCACCGGGCCCGCTTCGGCGGCCAGCCGCCGCACCGCGCCGGGATCGTTGAGCTCGGCGGCGACGAATCGTGCCTGGCCGCCGCCACTTTCGATCTCAAGCACCACTTCAGCGCCGCGCTGCGCATTGCGCCCGTGCACCACCACGTCGGCGCCACGTTGCGCGAGCTGAAGGGCGATGGCGCGGCCGATCCCAGACGTGGCGCCGGTGACCAGGGCCGTGTGGCCGCCGAACGTCGTCATGCTCGTCAGTCCCGAGGGGGAGTGAGCGCGACCGAGGCCTCGGCGGTGTAACACAGGAACGTCAATGTCTCCTGCAGGTAGAGCTGCACGGTGTCGGCGTCGTGGCTGAGGTAGCCGATCGACACGTCGGTGCCCAACTGAAGATCGAAATCACCACCGCGCGTGGTCAATACGAATGCTCCGTCGATGGCGGGCGCCCAGATGATGTCGCCGTCGACCAGCCGGTTCAGGTGGTCGAGGATCGGATACCCGTGTTCGGTGGTCTCGCTCACCTTGGTGTAGGTGTCGGCCGACAGCAGCACCGAGTACGGGCCGTCAACGCCGGCCAACCGCAGTTCGGTCAATGCCTGGGTGATGACGTCGGGGATGCGGCGTGGATCGTCCGGCAACGTCAGCGGGGGGTTGGAGCTGCAGCCGCGGATGCCTTGGATCGACGCCGGCGCGTACCCCTCGAAAATGCCGCGGTCTTCCACGAATGCCAGTTTCTTGGCCGCCGCCTTGACCGGTTCCCAGTCCGAGTCTTTGGAGCCGCGCTCGACATGGTCAATCTCGTTGCGCGACAAGGTGAACGGGACGCGCAGTCGCACCAGTGGGCGGCTGTCGCGCAGATGGGCGATCACCCCGTCGGTGGGCGATTCCAGGTCGATCAACCGTCCCGTGCTGACCGCGGCCGTCACCGGGCCGCCTGGCTCACTGACGTCGACCACGCGGCGGCCGGCGATGTGCCGCTTGAACGTCCGTGCCGCCTCGAGCTCGATTTCGGCCCAGGCGGATTCGGTGATCGGCGCCAGGTCGCGGTACAGGTTGTTCACTGGGAGATTCCTTTCAGGCTGCCGATGGAAAGAGAGCCGTCGGATGACGCCGCGGCCTGAGGCGGCGATTGGGGGAGGGCCGGTGGATCGTCGAGGAAGTCGACGGTGGGGGAGAAGAACAACCCACCGGTGACGGCGGTCGAGAAGTCGAGCACCCGGTCGGTGTTACCAGGTGGATCACCCAGGAACATGTTGCGCAGCAGGCGTTCTGTCACCGTGGGTGTGCGGGAGTAGCCGATGAAGTAGGTGCCGTATTCGCCCTTGCCCAGCTCGCCGAAGGGCATGTTATGCCGCACGATTTTGAGTTCGGTGCCGTCCTCGTCGGTGATCACGTTGAGCGCGATATGCGAGTTGGACGGCTTGACGTCGTCGCCGAGTTCGATGTCCTCCAACTTGGTTCGCCCGATCACCCGCTCCTGCTCGGTGACCGAGAGCGAATCCCAGGACGTCATATCGTGCAGGTAGCGCTGGACATGGACGTAGCAGGAGCCGGCGAAACCGGGGTCCTCGTCCCCAACCGTGGTGGCGCTGACGGCGATTGCACCGTCCGGGTTTTCGGTGCCGTCGACGAAACCCAGCAGGTCGCGGTTGTCGAAGAAGCGAAAGCCGTGCACTTCGTCGACCACCGTCACCGCACCGGCCATCGCCTTGAGGATGCGCCCGGCCAGTTCGAAACACACGTCCATGGATTCGGCCCGGATGTGGAACAGCAGATCGCCGGGTGTCACGGGCGCGGAGTGGCGCGGCCCCGTCAATGGGGTGAAGGGATGCAGCTCGGCGGGCCGTGGACCGGAGAACAACCGGTCCCAGGCGTCAGACCCGATGGAGGTGATCGCCGACAGTCGTTTGGTCGGGTCGCGAAAACCGATCGCGCGCACCAGGCCCGAGATGTCGGGCAGCGCGGCGTGGACCACCTCCTCGCCACCGTCGTCGATGGTGGCGACCAGAAAGATCGCGGCTGGCGTCAATGGCGCCAGAATGGGCTGCGGCTGAACAGCGGGCACAGGCAAGACCCTAACGCCCCTGTGAAGGGGACGGTGCTTAACCTGACTACATGGTGGCCACCGCCCGCGGCCTGGGTGAATTCATTGATGCGTCCCCGTCGCCGTTCCACGCGTGCGCGACGGCGGCCGCCCGGTTGCTCGACGCCGGATACACCGAATTGAGCGAGTTCGATCGCTGGCCTGAGCAGCCGGGGCGTTATTTCATCCGCCGCGCCGGCTCGCTGGTCGCCTGGAGCGGGCGCGCCGGTCTGGCCCCGTTCCGGATCGTCGGCGCGCACACCGACAGCCCCAACCTGCGGGTCAAGCAGCACCCGGACCGCTGCGTGGCCGGCTGGAAGGTGGTGGCGCTGGAGCCCTACGGGGGCGCCTGGCTGAACTCGTGGCTGGATCGGGACCTGGGCATCAGCGGGCGGTTGTCGGTGCGGGATGGCAGCCGGATCACTCATCGGCTGGTCCGGATCGACGAGCCGATTCTGCGGGTTCCACAGTTGGCCATCCACCTTGCCGAGGACCGTAGGTCGCTGACGCTGGATCCGCAGCGCCACCTCAACGCGGTGTGGGGAGTGGGTGAGGCGGCCGAGTCGTTCGTCGATTACGTCGCCGAGCAAGCCGGGGTGTCCGCGGGCGATGTGTTATCCGCCGACCTCATGACGCATGACCTGACACCCGCCACGGTCGTCGGGGCTGACGGCAGCCTGCTGAGCGCTCCACGGCTGGATAACCAGGCCAGCTGCTACGCCGGACTGGAAGCGTTACTGGCCCTGGACACCACAGCACCGGGTGAATTCCTACCCGTGCTGGTGCTCTTCGACCACGAAGAGGTCGGCTCGACGTCCGATCATGGCGCCCAATCCAACTTGCTGGAGACGGTGCTGGAACGCATCGTGCTCGCCGCCGGCGGCAACCGCGAAGACGTCCTGCGGCTGCTGCCGGCCTCGCTGCTGGCGTCGGCCGACATGGCGCACGCCACCCACCCCAACTATCCCGAGCGCCACGAACCGGGACACCAGATCGCGGTCAACGGGGGACCGGTGCTCAAGGTGCACCCGAATCTGCGGTACGCCACCGACGGACGCACCGCGGCGGCCTTTGCCGTTGCCTGCGAACAGGCGGGGGTGCCGCTGCAGCGCTACGAGCATCGCGCCGATCTGCCCTGTGGGTCGACGATCGGGCCGATGGCCTCGGCACGTACCGGCATTCCGACCGTCGACGTCGGGGCTCCGCAGCTGGCCATGCATTCCGCGCGGGAGTTGATGGGTGCGCACGACGTCGGTACGTATGCGGCTGCACTGCAGGCGTTTCTGGCCCCCGAGGCCTAGAGTCGGCGGTATGGCGCTCAAAGTCGAGATGGTCACCTTTGATTGCACCGACCCGGTGGCGCTCGCCGGTTGGTGGGCCGAGCAGTTCGGCGGCACGACGCACGAGTTGATGCCGGGTGAGTTCATCGCTGTGATACGCCCGGACGGGCCGCGGCTCGCTTTTCAGAAGGTGCCCGATCCGACCCCCGGGAAGAACCGCGTTCATCTCGATTTCGGCGCCGAGGATATGGAGGCCGAGGTCACCCGGCTGACCGCGGCGGGGGCCAGCAAGATCGAACGGCACAGCTTCGGCGACAACTTCCGCTGGGTGGTGCTGGCCGATCCGGAAGGCAACCAGTTCTGCGTCGTCGGCACCTAGGGCGGGAACCTAGACTGTCGGGGTGACGAGCCCCCCCGTGACTGACACCGTCGAGCACGCCGCAACCACCCCCGACCAGCCGCAGCCGTTCGGTGAGTTGGGTCTCAAGGACGACGAGTACCAGCGGATTCGCGAGATTCTCGGGCGTCGGCCCACCGACACCGAGCTGGCGATGTACTCGGTGATGTGGAGCGAGCACTGCTCGTACAAGTCGTCGAAGGTCCACCTCCGATACTTCGGTGAGACCACCACCGAGGAGATGCGTACCGGCATGCTCGCCGGCATCGGCGAGAACGCGGGCGTCGTCGACATCGGTGACGGCTGGGCGGTCACCTTCAAAGTGGAATCGCACAACCACCCGTCGTACGTGGAGCCCTACCAGGGCGCGGCCACCGGCGTCGGCGGCATCGTCCGCGACATCATGGCCATGGGGGCGCGGCCGGTCGCGGTGATGGACCAGCTGCGGTTCGGCGCCGCCGACGCGCCCGACACCCGCCGGGTCCTCGACGGTGTGGTCCGCGGTATCGGCGGCTACGGCAACTCACTGGGACTGCCCAACATCGGCGGCGAGACCGTCTTCGACGCCTGTTATGCCGGCAACCCCCTGGTGAATGCCTTGTGCGTCGGCGTATTACGCCAGGAAGACCTGCATCTGGCGTTCGCCTCCGGCGCGGGCAACAAGATCATCCTGTTCGGGGCGCGCACCGGGCTGGACGGCATCGGCGGGGTTTCGGTGCTGGCCTCCGATACGTTTGACGCCGAGAATTCGCGCAAGAAGCTGCCGTCGGTGCAAGTCGGTGACCCCTTCATGGAGAAGGTGCTCATCGAGTGCTGTCTCGAACTGTATTCCGGCGGCCTGGTAATCGGCATCCAAGACCTTGGTGGTGCCGGATTATCCTGTGCCACCTCAGAATTGGCGTCTGCCGGGGACGGCGGCATGGCGATCGACCTGGACACGGTGCCGCTGCGCGCCAAAGAGATGACCCCCGCCGAGATCCTGTGCAGCGAGTCCCAGGAGCGGATGTGCGCGGTGGTGGCGCCGGAGAACGTGGAGGCGTTCATGGCGGTGTGCCGCAAGTGGGAGGTGCTGGCCACCGTCATCGGTGAGGTTACCGAGGGCGACCGGCTGCGCATCACCTGGCGCGGCGAAACCGTCGTCGACGTGCCGCCGCGCACGGTGGCCCACGAGGGCCCGGTGTATGAGCGTCCGGTGGCCCGTCCCGAGACGCAGGATGCGCTGAACGCGGACTCGTCGAAGAAGCTGCCCCGGCCGGCCACGGGAGAGGAGCTGCGTGCGACTCTGCTTGCGCTGCTTGACAGTCCGCATCTGTGCAGCCGCGCGTTGATCACCGAGCAGTACGACCGCTACGTGCGCGGCAACACCGTGCTGGCCGAACACGCCGACGGCGGTGTGCTGCGCATCGACGAGGCGACCGGGCGCGGAATCGCGTTGTCCACCGACGCCTCCGGGCGCTACACGCAGCTGGATCCCTACACCGGTGCCCAACTCGCACTCGCCGAGGCATACCGCAATGTGGCCGTCACCGGCGCCACCCCCGTCGCGGTGACCAACTGCCTCAACTTCGGCTCGCCCGAGGACCCGGGTGTGATGTGGCAGTTCTCCCAGGCGGTGCGTGGGTTGGCCGATGGTTGTGCGGCGCTTGGTATTCCGGTCACCGGCGGCAATGTCAGCTTCTACAACCAGACCGGCTCGTCGGCCATCCTGCCGACGCCGGTGGTCGGGGTACTCGGCGTCATCGACGACGTGGGCCGGCGCGTTCCCACCGGTTTGGGCACGGAGCCGGGGGAAAGCCTGTTGCTGCTCGGTGACACACGCGACGAGTTCGACGGCTCGATCTGGGCGCAGGTGACCGCCGATCATCTGGGCGGGCTACCCCCCGCAGTCGACCTGCCACGCGAAAAGCTGCTGGCCGAGGTGCTGGCAGCCGGCTCGCGCGACGGGCTGATCACCGCCGCACACGATCTGTCCGAAGGCGGACTGGCGCAGGCCATTGTGGAGTCGGCGCTGGCTGGCGAAACCGGTTGCCGCATAATCCTTCCCGAGGGCGCCGACCCCTTTGTGGCGCTGTTCTCCGAGTCGGCCGGCCGGGCGCTGGTTGCGGTGCCGCGCACCGAGGAGAGCAGGTTTTCCTCGATGTGCGAGGCGCGGGGACTGCCCGCCGCCCGCATCGGCGTCGTCGATCAGGAGTCGAAAGAGATCGAAGTGCAGGGCTTGTTCACGGTATCGCTGGCCGAATTGCGCGAGACATCCGAGGCGGTGCTTCCGCGATTCTTCGGTTAAGGCTTCGCGCACTGGGTTTGGCTACCGCCCTGGTCGGCTGGAGCTTGGTCAGCCCGCGGCTACGGTCCGCCTACCGGACACCGGCGCAGGCCGCTGCCGGCAGCATGCTGGCGTTGACGACCGCCAAGCCCTTGGGATTTCGTCCACCCCGGGTGTGGGCGGGATTGCGGTGGGGCTCCATGGCAGCGGCACTGGTCACGGCGACGATCGCGGCGACCACGCCGGTTCCGAAGGTGCGGCTGTCGATGTCGGCGCGCGAGTTGCCGGAGTCGGTACCCGGCTGGCTGGCATGGCACATCCCGGTCGGCACCGTCTGGGCCGAGGAGGCCGCCTTCCGCGGGGCGCTGGGTGACGTCGCCGCGAAAGCCTTCGGTCCTACCCGCGGACGGCTCTTGCAGGCCGGCGCGTTCGGCCTGTCACACATCGCCGACGCGCGCATGGTCGGCGAACCGTTGCTGCCCGTCGTGGTGGTCACCGGCCTGGCGGGCTGGGTGTTCGGGTGGTTGGCCGAGCGCAGCGGAAGCTTGGTGGCGCCGATCCTGGTGCACCTGGCCATCAATGAGGCCGGTGCGATAGCCGCGGTCGTCGTGCAGCGGAGAACGTGGAACAGCTCACACGACGCGCGATCTGCCGCCTGAGCCCCTACACTTGTTAATTGCTTGTTAAATCCCCAGCTAGAGAGGGCGGCACCGCCGGTGCACAGACTCAGGGCCGCGGAGCACCCGCGGCCGGACTACGTACTCCTGCATATCAGCGACACCCACCTCGTCGGTGGGGACGGTCCGCTCTACGGCGACGTGGATGCCGACGGACGGCTGGGTGAACTCCTCGGACAGCTCAACCACTCGGGGGTGCGCCCCGACGCCATCGTCTTCACCGGTGACCTCGCCGACAAGGGCGAACCGGCCGCCTACCGCAAGCTTCGCGACCTGGTGGAGCCGTTCGCGGCCGACCTTGGGGCCGAACTCATCTGGGTGATGGGCAACCACGACGATCGGGCCGAACTGCGTCGGCTGCTGCTGGACGAAGTGCCGTCGATGGCGCCGCTCGACCACGTGCGCACGGTCGACGGGCTGCGGATCATCACGTTGGATACCTCGGTGCCGGGGCATCACCATGGTGAGATCCGGGCATCTCAATTGGATTGGCTCGCAGGCGAGCTGGCGACACCAGCGCCTGACGGCACCATTCTGGCGTTGCACCATCCGCCGATTCCGAGCGTGCTCGATATGGCCGTCACCGTGGAACTGCGTGACCAGGCCCCTCTTGGGCGGGTGCTCAAAGGCAGCGACGTCCGCGCCATCCTGGCCGGGCACCTGCACTACTCGACCAATGCAACCTTCGTCGGCATCCCGGTGTCGGTCGCCTCGGCTACCTGCTATACCCAGGACCTCACGGTAGCCGTCGGCGGGACACGCGGCCGGGACGGCGCTCAGGCCTGCAACTTGGTGCACGTCTACCCCGAAACCGTTGTGCACTCCGTCATTCCGCTGGGTGGCGGCAACACCGTGGGCACCTTCGTCTCACCCGATCAGGCGCAACGCAATATTGCCGAAGCCGGCATATTCATCGAGCAGTCGTCGCGTCGCGACTCGCTTTTCAGTCCCGCTCGGATGGTGCTCGCGTCGACGGCACCGCGAAATCGGGCCGACTGACGTCAACAGCGACTTTCTCCCAGGGGGCTGGGATCGGGAAGTACCGATCCAGGAAGTCGACGACCCGTTTGGTGCGCTCAGCAGCGCCGACTTCGGGACAACTGCTGTCGTTGAGGCAGAAGAAGTCGTATCGGCGATTTTTTCGCAACTCGGGCAGTAGATTCAGGCCTGCCCTCGTGGTCGTGTTCACATACCGGACTCTGGCTTTCTCCTGCTGCACAGCGCGTCCCGTCATCAGCGCGTAGTAGTGATAGAACGAGTTGGTCACCGAGATATCGGTACAGGAGCGAAACGCGCTCGCCTGGGTGCGGGCGAAGTCTTCTGGGAATTCCCGCTCCATCTCCAGCAGCACGCTCTTGCGTAGCGGGACGGCGGTGTGCTCGAGATGGCGGGTGATGATCTGCCCGAACCGCTCGAACAGCAGCTGGCGGTTCACCCTGGCGGCGTTCTCGAAGCCGCTGCGGGTGGCGTCGTTCGTGCCCAGCCCGATCCGAGTCTTGGCTTCGATGAACCTGCTGACCCCGCCGGGGGAGAAGAACATGCTGGCCTGCAAAGGCCGGCCGAAGAACATGTCATCGTTGGAGTACAGAAAGTGCTCACTCAGGTCGGCGATGTTGTGGAGTTGGCTCTCGACCGCGTGGGAGTTGTAAGTCGGTAGCGCCGCCGGATCCGAGAAGTGTTCGACGGCGGGCACAATGGTGATCTTCGGGTGTTCAGCCAACCACGGCGGTGGCGCCGAATCCGTCGCGATGAAGATGCGCCGGATCCACGGTGCGAACATATTGACCGAGCGCAGCGCGTACTTCAGTTCGTCGATCTGGCGGATTCGCGCTTCGGCGTCGTCGCCTTCGCCGACGACATGCCCGGACATCCGCGCCGCGCGCTGAGCGCGAAACGCCGGATCGCTGCCGTCGACCCAGGAGAACACCAGGTCGATGTCGAAGGTGACATCACTGGCGTGCGGGGTGAACATGCCCTCTAGGGTCGGCCACTTGTAGCCGTAGAGTTTGACAGTTGCCGGGGTGACTTCGGACCGCGGCAGGAGCGTGCGGGTCAGGGAGTTCTCTACCGGGCACCCGATCACGCTCTCCTCGAAGACCCAGAATTGCAGATCGACGCCGAATGCCGGTCCGAAGCGAAAGCCGCCCGGTGCGATCCGGCGCCGGTACAGTCGCAGGATGCGTGGATCCGGCGACGGGGACAACCGGCCGTCGGCCAGCAATGCGGGGGAAACACCAGTTGCATCCAGAGTTTTGGCGTACATCGGCTCGGCAGTGCAGGCGGCCGCCAACGCACGTTCGACGGCGGAACGCAGTCGGATATCGACGGCGATAACCGGACGGTCCCGGTGATTGCGAATCAGCAGGTAAGGAATATCGGCTCGGTTCAACGTCTTTCGAAGGAAGATCAGGTCTTCGATCTGTGCCTCGTGGGGCGTCAGGCTCGATTCCAGGCGGGCCATCTTGCCGCGCCGGGTAACGATGATGGGGGTAGGCGGGCGTTGCGCCGACTGGCCGTCGTCGCGGGAGAAGATCATGGGCACCGGAAACACCGCCTTCGCTCGAAGTGACCACAGCAACCGGAGAATCTCATACTTCAGGCGTGGGCGCGCGGTGGAGCAGGGTGGCGTCGACAACTGTTGCAGGACAGTCGATTTAGTCAGAAACTGACATCTATAGTTAATTCCGGGGTTACGCCGGTGTCATACTGAGTTCAGTTCCCGGAAATATTCCAGTCGTTCTTCAGTGTACTCGATCCTGCTGGTCGGCCACCACGCTGCCGTCGGCGCCGTGTAGTGGCGCCTGACCGCCGTCGGGCTGGTCGAAGCCCTGGGTAGCGCACGGATACGGTGGGCTCTGCGGCAGCGGGTTGATGAACGTCGGATTGATCAACCAGCGGCCATCGGAGCTGGAGTAGGCCCGGCACATCAGTTCGATCTGATTGCGATTCAGCACGAGTCGCAGCTCGGTGGCATCGGAAACGAAGGTCACGTCGCCGTCGGAGTCGCCCGCGGCGAACACCTGGCGGCGGGGTTCGGGTGCGGCCGCAAACGCCGCCGGGCCGGTGATGCCGAGCACCTGCTGGTTGATGCGGCATCGTTTGCCTTCGTTGAACGGCATGGACGGTTCACCGCCGCAGTACGCAAGCCGTGGTGTCAGCACGCCGCCGTCGTGATCGGTGAGCACGCCCATCACCCGGTCGGCGGGAACGCCGACATCCGCGGCCCAGACCCGCACCACCAATTCCGGAGACGCCGAGATCACCCGCACGTCGAATCCGTTGGCCTGCAACGCGCCCACCAGGTCACGCATCTGCTGGTAATAGCGCACCCAGGCCGTTTGCCGGGTGCTGCCCACCGTTTGTTCGGCGCCCTGCGGCGCGTCCAGATTCTCCTGCCTGGCGGCGGCGGCAAACCCGGTGACCTCAGCGTCGGTCCAGCCGGCGAGCAGCTGCAGCAGCCACGCGTCCACCGGTTTGAACCGGCGATGGTTGAAGCCGGCGAACGCCGCTTGCGCCGAGCGTGTTTGGCCGTCTGAGTAGATGGACACCAACTCGTCGGCGCACCCGGTGCCGGGTCCGGACCCCGTCGGCAGGATCTGGCCGGGCGGCGCAAGGCTTCCGCAGGCGGCGCCGAGGGCCGTCGCGGCCGCCGGGGTGAGGAAGGGGCTGGTGGTGGTCCAGTCGCCGCGGGCGGGCTGGCGCACCTTGGAGTTTCGTATCACCCAGAAGAACGTGGCGTGCCCGATATCGTTGCGGATCATGGTGTTGTCCCAGTCGAACAACGCCAACGGTGCGGTGGTCCCGGGCTTGCCGCAGGTCCCGAGCCGACCGATCATCGCGTTGATCCGGTCACGGTTGTCGCCGTACCAGCCGGAGTCGACCTGCAATTGCCGGCAGTCGCCCTGCCGTGCGGCGCCGGTGCTGTGGCAGGCGGTGACGACGAGCAGGGTCAGCGCGGCCAGTGTGCGCAACAGGGATGTCATGGGTTGATGGTGTAGTCGCCGATTTGCCGGCCCCACACGTAATCGAGAAACATCGGTGAACCGATTTCGAAATGGTTGTAGGGGGCCAGGTCGTAGCCGGCGTCCATCACCAGATAGGGAGCGGGCCACAAGTCTCGGGTGATCTTCTTCCAGCAGCCCGGTTGCCCGCCCGGGCCGCCCCTGGTGTTGGTCCGGGGCAGGTTTTCGGGGTAGATGTACGGGCCCGGTGCGCCGGTGATGGCTCCTGACGACGACGCGCCGAGCGCGTAACCGTTGAATCCCAACGCATTTCGGATCCGGGGCGCAACTTCGTCGTAGTTGTGCAGGGTGCACACGATTTCGGGACTGTACTCGTCGAGCAGCTGGGCGGTAGGGAGCAGGTCGGCAGCCCCCCGCGCCAGGTACGGTCCCGCCCGTTCGAACACCGGTGTCGCGGTGTCGGCGAACCCGGCGGCCGCCAGCAACGCCGAGTCCAGCTCGGTGCGCTGCTGACTGACGGTGCTTGCGGTGGTGGCCGCCTGGTTGAGGGCCGCCAGCAGTTCCGGTGCGGCGTCGGCGTAGACGTCCCCGAGAACGGCCAGTCGCTGCATGTCCAGGCGGACCGCCGGCAGTTGCGGGTTGAGGTCGTCGAGGATGGCGTTTCCGTTGGTCAGGGAGGCACCGAATTTGTCACCCAGCCCGGCCAGCGCCAGACCTGCCGCATTGAGCGTCAGGTTGAGTTTCACCGGATCGACCTTGTCCGCGATGGCGGTCAAGGTTTGGAACAGCGTGTTGAATTCGGTGGTGACCTTGGTCGCATCGATCACGACGGCGGGCGTAATGTGTTGTGCCGCAGGAACTGTCGGTGAGCTGAGGGACACGTACTTGTTGCCGAACACGGTGGTGGCCTTGATCTCGGCGGCCACGTTCGCCGGAATCTGCGGAATGTACTTGGGGAAGATGTCGAGGATCAGCTGGGCGGCGGGGTGGCCGTCGCGGGTGATCTCGGAAATGGTGGCCACCCGCCCGATCTGGACGCCGTTGTAGGTGACCTTCGCGCCCCGGTCCATCACCAGGCCCGCGCGTGGTGCCACCATGGTCAGCTTCGTCTTCGGGGTGAAATTGCCGCGGAACTGCCAGTACAGCGCGCCCAGGACGAGCGTCAGCGCCACCAGCGCGATCAGGCCGATGGTTCGGTAGGGTGGCCGCGCGCCCGAGCGACGACGCTCCATGATTCTGAGACCCTAGGGTATGGCCGCCCGTCCCAAAGCCGATCCGGCAAAGACACGGCAGGCCGTGTCGGCGATTGCGGAGTGGCTGCGTGACGAAACCAGCCCTGCGCCGGAGCGGGCCGACCTCGCGACCGCCGTCCGGCTCACGGCGCGCACACTGGCCGATCTGGCGCCCGGCGCCAGCGTGGAAGTGCGGATACCGCCATTCGTCGCCGTGCAGTGCGTATCCGGACCGCGGCACACTCGCGGCACACCGCCGAACGTTGTCGAGACGGACCCGCGCACGTGGCTGTTGGTGACAACGGGACTGCTGGGGTTCACCGAGGCTGCGACAAGCGGCGTGCTGACCCTTTCCGGCTCCCGGGCCTGTGAAATAGAACACTGGATGCCGTTGTTGCGTTTAGCGTCCTGACATCCATTGACCTGGAGTTTCGCGCCGACACGCCCGTTGATGACGCCGCAACACGCCCGCCGGCGTTGCGCGGGCGGCCCGGGGTGCCCGTAGACTCCGAAGCGTCACCAACCGCGCCCTAGGGAGCCGCCACACCGTGACCGCGCAGCAGCCCGAAGAAGACTTCAGTTCGCCTCGTGAAGAGTGTGGCGTATTCGGGGTCTGGGCCCCGGGTGAAGATGTCGCCAAGCTCACCTACTACGGCCTCTACGCCTTGCAGCACCGCGGCCAGGAGGCCGCAGGCATCGCCGTCGCCGACGGATCACAGGTGTTGGTGTTCAAGGACCTCGGTTTGGTCAGTCAGGTATTCGACGAGCAGACGCTCGCGGCCATGGAGGGCCACGTCGCCATCGGACACTGCCGTTACTCCACCTCCGGCGACACCACTTGGGAGAACGCCCAGCCGGTTTTCCGCAACACCGCCGCGGGCACCGGAGTCGCGCTGGGGCACAACGGAAACCTGGTCAACGCCGCCGAGCTTATGGCGCGCGCCCGCGACGAGGGGCTGATCGCCAAGCGGGCACCCGCCCCGGCCACCACTGACTCCGACATTCTCGGGGCGCTGCTGGCTCATGGTGCGGCCGACTCCAGCCTCGAGCAGGCCGCGCTGGAACTGTTGCCGACCGTCCGCGGTGCGTTCTGCCTGACGTTCATGGACGAAAACACCCTCTATGCCTGCCGCGACCCCCACGGTGTGCGCCCGCTGTCACTCGGTCGGCTGGACCGCGGCTGGGTGGTCGCGTCCGAAACCGCCGCCCTCGACATCGTCGGCGCATCCTTCGTCCGGGACATCGAGCCAGGTGAACTGCTCGCCATCGACGCGGACGGAGTGCGGTCCACCCGCTTCGCGAATCCGACGCCGAAGGGCTGCATCTTCGAGTACGTGTACCTGGCCCGCCCGGACAGCACCATCGGTGGCCGCTCGATTCACGGTGCCCGCCTCGACATCGGCCGCCAACTGGCCCGCGAATGCGCTGTCGACGCCGACCTGGTCATCGGGGTCCCGGAGTCCGGGACCCCGGCTGCGGTGGGATACGCCCAGGAGTCCGGCATTCCGTACGGACAGGGCCTGATGAAGAACGCCTACGTCGGGCGCACCTTCATTCAGCCGTCGCAGACCATCCGTCAGCTCGGTATCCGCCTCAAGCTGAACCCGCTCAAAGAGGTGATCCGCGGTAAGCGCCTGATCGTGGTGGACGACTCGATCGTGCGCGGCAACACCCAACGCGCGCTGGTGCGCATGCTGCGCGAAGCCGGGGCCGTGGAGGTGCATGTGCGCATCGCCTCGCCGCCGGTGAAGTGGCCCTGCTTCTACGGCATCGACTTCCCCTCGCCGGCCGAGTTGATCGCCAACGCGGTCGAGGACGAAGGGGAGATGCTCGAGGCGGTCCGGCACGCGATCAACGCCGACACCCTCGGCTACATCTCGCTGCGCGGTCTGATCGCGGCCACCGAGCAGCCTGCCTCGCGGCTGTGCACCGCGTGCTTCGACGGCACGTACCCGATCGAACTGCCCAGCGAGAGTGCGCTGGGCAAGAACGTCATCGAGCACATGCTGGCCAATGCGGCGCGCGGCGCCGGCCTGGGCGACCTGGCGGGCCAGGACGCTCCGGAAGTGCCGGTCGGGCGCTGACCGGGGCTCTGCGGAGGTAACCGTCACCGGGGTACCTGCCGACCGGTAGCCTTTATCGCGATGACGGATCCCGAACAAAGCGCCAAACGCGGCGCGGGCAGCCAGGGCATCACCTACGCGACGGCCGGGGTGGACATAGAAGCCGGTGACCGCGCTGTCGACTTGTTCAAGCCGCTGGCGGCCAAGGCCACCCGACCCGAGGTGCGCGGTGGGCTCGGCGGCTTCGCCGGGTTGTTCGCGCTCCGCGGCGATTACCGCGAACCGGTGCTGGCCGCCTCCACCGACGGTGTCGGCACGAAGTTGGCGGTCGCCCAGGCGATGGACAAGCACGACACGGTCGGCCTGGACCTGGTCGCGATGGTGGTCGACGATCTCGTGGTGTGCGGCGCCGAACCGCTGTTCCTGCAGGACTACATCGCCGTCGGCCGGACCGTGCCGGAACGGGTCGCGGCGATCGTGAGCGGCATCGCCGAGGGTTGTGTGCGCGCGGGTTGCGCGCTGCTCGGGGGCGAGACCGCCGAGCACCCGGGGCTGATGGAACCGGACCACTACGACATCTCGGCCACCGGCGTCGGCGTGGTGGAGGCCGACGACGTTTTGGGGCCGGACCGCGTCAAACCCGGTGACGTCATCATCGGGATGGGTTCCTCGGGGCTGCATTCCAATGGGTATTCGCTGGCGCGTGCGGTGCTGCTCGACATCGACCGGATGAACCTGGCCGGGTACGTCGAGGAGTTCGGGCGCACGCTGGGCGAGGAGCTACTGGAGCCCACCAGGATCTACGCCAAGGACTGCCTGGCGCTGGCCGCCGAGACACAGGTTCGCACCTTCTGCCATGTCACCGGAGGAGGGCTGGCGGGCAACCTCGAACGCGTCATCCCGCACGGTCTGGTCGCCGAGGTGGATCGCGGAACGTGGACGCCCGCGCCGGTATTCGCCATGATCGCGCAGCGCGGTCGCGTCGCCCGGCCGGAGATGGAGAAGACGTTCAACATGGGGGTGGGGATGATCGCCGTCGTCGCCCCTGAAGACACCGACCGTGCGTTGGCCATTCTGACCGCGCGGCACCTGGACTGCTGGGTGCTGGGCACCATTTGCAAGGGTGGAAAAGAAGGCCCGCGGGCGACGCTCGTCGGGCAGCATCCGAGATTCTGAACAGATTCAGTGCCGTTGGGCACCTGGGTCTGTCAGGTCAGCGGCGCCAGCTGTCCTCGTCGTCCCATGAATCGCCCTCGACATGGTCGGATTCATCGGTGCTGGTGCTCGTCCCTGACAACTCGCGCTGAAGCCGCGTGAAGTCGGTCTGCGGGGAGCTGTATTTCAGTTCTCGAGCAACCTTGGTCTGCTTTGCCTTAGCCCGGCCGCGGCCCATGGGGGGACCCCCTCGCGAAATAACGGAGCGGCCTACGAGTAGGCGGCTCCGATCTCTAGTGTCGTTATTGTCCTGACGACAGCTTACCGTGCCGCGCGGCCGAAGGTGGGCGCGCCCTGCCCGGCCGCACATGGCGGATGTCACGTTGACTCATCGGGCGCCGCCGCGTAACCGGTCGACCGCCAGCCTCCCCGCGCCCACCCCATCCACCGGTGGCAGCGAGTCCGCGTCGATCACCGCGGCGACCTCGCCGTTGGCGCCTGTCGTCAGTTGCGTGTCGGCGGGGATGCCGCGCTTCACCAGCGCCAGCGCGACCGGTCCGAGGTCGACGTGCTCGACGACCGTTCCCAGCCGTCCTACGGCGCGACCGCCGGCGAGCACCGCGGCCCCCGTTTCCGGCCGGTCCGCCGAACCGTCGAGGTGCAACAGAACCAGCATCCGCGGCGGCTTGCCCAGATTGTGCACGCGGGCCACCGTCTCCTGGCCGCGGTAGCAACCCTTGTCCAGGTGCACCGCTCCCGCGCCGGGACCGCCGATCCAGCGCACTTCGTGCGGGATGGTGCGCTCGTCGGTGTCGACGCCGAGCCGCGGACGCAGGGCCGCCACCCGGTGGGCCTCGTAGGCCCACACACCGGCCGGGCGCACACCGGCCTGGGTCAGCCGCTGCCGCCAGTCCCCGGTCGTGTCGCGCGGCACCAGCAGATCAAGCTCGACCGGGCCATTCGGAGTGCTCGGCATCCGGCGCAGAAAGCCGCCGCCGGGCAACGGCACGGCCAACCATTCCCGCGGAAGTGCGTCCACCCCCAACGCGGCCAATACCGGCGCATCCGCCAGCCGCGGCCCGATCAGCGACAACACCGATAGGTCGGCGGCGGCCGGCGCAACGTCCGACCAGAAGACCATTTTGCGCAGGTAGCCCAGCAATGGTTCGCCGCGCCACGGCTCGGTGTCCAGGTAGGTGGTGCCGCCCAACTCGGTCTGCAACCAGTGATCCTCCACCCGGCCCTGGCCGTCTAGGCTCAGGTTTTGCGTGCTGGCGCCTTCGGGTAGCTCGCTGACGTGCTGGGTGGAGATGTTGTGCAGCCAGGCGCGGCGATCCGCTCCGGTAAGCGTGATCACCGCGCGGTGCGAGCGGTCGACGAGAATCGCGTCGGTTTCGCCCGCCCGCTGCTCACCGAGCGGGTCGCCGTAGTGCCAGATCGCGCCGGCGTCGGGGCCGGGATCGGGGGCAGGGACTGGATTCATGTGCGCCACCCGTCAACTCTACGGCGACGCGGCCCGACCTCCGCCGAGCGTGAAGTCAGCCGCACGCCCGGTGCCGGCCCGGCCCGTTAGGCTCACTCCCCATGACGGGTGTGGTCGTCACTCTGGACGGCGAAGTCCTGGACTCGGCGACGCCGCTGTTGCACGCCGACGATCTGGCGGCGGTGCGGGGCGACGGAATATTCGAGACGCTGCTGGTCCGGGACGGCAGGGCGTGTCTGGTCGAGTCTCATCTGCAGCGGCTGACCCACTCGGCGAAGCTGATGGACCTGCCCGAACCGGACCTGGCGCAGTGGCGGTGCGCCATCGATGTGGCGACCCGGCAGTGGCTGACGATCACCGGCGACGAGGCGGCGATGCGGTTGATCTACAGCCGCGGCCGGGAGAACGACCCCAGTGCTGCTACGGCATACGTAATGGTCAATCCCGTCCCGGACCGGGTGACCGCGGTGCGCCGCGACGGTATCGCCGCGATCACGCTCGACCGCGGGCTGCCCGCCAACGGCATTGACACCATGCCCTGGCTGCTGGCTGGAGCGAAGACGCTGTCCTACGCGGTCAACATGGCGGTGCTGCGCCACGCCGCCCGCCAGGGCGCCGGTGATGTCATCTTCGTCAGCTCCGACGGCTACATCCTGGAAGGACCACGCTCGACGGTGGTCATCGCCGTCGAGGGCGAAGACGGCCGCCCGTGCCTGCTCACCCCTCCGCCCTGGTATCCGATCCTGCGGGGAACCACCCAGCAGGCGCTGTTCGAAGTTGCGCGCGCGCAGGGGTACGACTGCGACTATCGCGCGCTGCGGCCAGCGGATCTCGTCGCGGCGCAAGGTGTCTGGTTGGTGTCGAGCATGACGTTGGCCGCGCGTGTGCACACCCTCGACGGGCGGTGGCTGCCGCGGTCTTCCTTCGCCGACACCTTCGCCGAACTGGTCGACGCTGCCATCGTCCTTGATCGCTGAGCGCTTAAATCTGTTGTCGCCGGGCCGGAGTCGCGGTAGCGTCGGCTTTACACAAGAAGGGAGGTGGTCCGCGAAATTGATAGCTTCATGGACATGTGAGGTGGCTGCGCGCTAGCTGCATCGGCTCGGAAGAGTCAGCGATCTACGCGCGCTGGCGAATTTCCCGCAGCCACCCGGCCCTCGAGCGTCCGGTCTGTCCAACCGGAGCGTCGCTCGGGGGCCGCTCCATTTCTCCGGACGATTACTTGTTCGCCCTGGCCACGATCTGCTCGGCCAACTTCGCTCCGCCGTCGGTGATGTCGTTACCGCACGCCTGAACCTCGATCACGAGATCGCCGGCGGCACTGAGCGCATGCTGGCAGGTTCGGGTGTTGTTGTCGGTTTCCGCACGCGTCATCGTGATCTTCGGCGCGGCGCCGTTGACCTCGCCGAAGTTCCACTCCGTGCTCTTGCTCGGACCGGTGAACGTGACGGTCTTGTTGGCGCACGCCCGCCACTTCCCTTCGGATGACTCGACAAACGCGCGAGCCTTCTCTGCCGACGGGAACTTCGCGACAGCCTCGACCACCCGGTGGGCATCACCGGACGATTGGACGACCTGAGTGTGAATCCCGGTCGGGTCGTGCGGCCGGTACACCGATTCCTGGAACGGCTCGAAGGCCGACAGACACTCCGGATCGGACAACGTCCCCTGCGGGGCGCGCAGCTGGTCGCTGTGAGCACTTTCCTTCATGTTGGGGTCGCCCAGCACGGCGCCGATGTCGGCGGCGCCCAGCAGGATCGACGCGGTTTCGGTCGGAGCCCCGCCTGTGTTCGGGGCCCCGGCGGCAGCGCCGCTGGGCCTGGCCGCAGCCGGCTTGCGGGTGTTGCCACCGCTGGTGGCGAAGACCACGATCAACACGATTGCCACCACGGCGGCCAGTGCGGCGCCGCCGATGATGAGCAGCTTCTTGTTGGACTGCCCGCCGCTGGGCGCAGGTGCGGCGTGGCCCGCGGCCGGGCGGGCCTGCGGTGCGGCCGCCGGGGCCGACGGGGGTGCCGCCGCAGCGGCAGCGGGGGCGCTGGCCGGCGAGCCCGTCGGGGCACCGTCCTTCGCCTCGATCTCGGCCAGCACGTTGTCGATCTCGGTTCGGGTGCGGTAGGTGACGTCGTGGCGCATCCGCAACATGCGCAGCAGTTGGGCGATGTCGCTGCGCGCGCTCGGGTCGTCGCCGTCCTCGTCGAGTCCGGATCGCAACTCGACCAGCAACTGCAACTGCTGCTGGGGAGTGAGCTCCTTCTCGGACAAGGTGTTTCCCAGCCGCATGATGTAACCGAACGGCACCGGCGGCTCGTCCGGCAACGGCGACGGCAGCGGCGGAGCCTTCGCGACCAGCGCGTGGATTGCGGTGACCAGTGCGATACCGGCGTCGACCGTCGGGTTCTGGTAGTCGATGATCTGCAGCGTGGAGACGGGATTGACGCGCACGCTGTCGACCGGACCCACCTGCACGGGCAGGATGGGCCGATTGAGGGCTTGGGCGTAGCGCAGCTCGGCCTGGCTCGGTTTGGATTGCAGCCAGTTGTTGGACAGCGCGACGATGAAGACATCGCACGAGCGAATCTGTTCCAGAATCGCGTTCCACCAGGCGTCCCCGCCACCGAGTTCCTGGTCGAACCACACCTTCTGCTGAGCCCGCTTCAAGGCGGTCGTCAGCGCGTCGAGCGACGTCCTGTCCTGGCTCGAGTAGCTGATGAATATGGCCACGGCAGTCTCCTCAATTGAGGGCAGGGGGAGGCGGATACGGCGAAACCGTCATGCGACGGTAGCGCATGGCACTGGTCCCAGCAATCGGCTCTGGCAAACCGGCAGCGCCGCGCGGCGGCCGTCAGTCCGCGGCCGGGACGTGGGCTTCATCGGAGGGCTGGAACTCGGCGTAACGCTGCGCGAACTCCTGGGCGGGCACGGGCCACTGCTCGCCCTCTGCGCCTCGCACCACCCAGTCGCCGTCGGCTGCGTTCGTTGGGCCCTCAAGGGTGTTGATCGACTCTCCCGGCTGTGCCGGACGAGCCTGAACCCGTCCTTTCCGGCGCCACTGCCCCTCGCCCACCGGCTCGTAGGTGGCGTGAAAGATGTCGTCGCGCACCGACCAGGTCTTGCCGTCGGATCGCACCTCCCAGTCGCCGGCCTCGGCATGCATGGTGTGCCCCGAATCCGACGTCCATGTCCAGGGCGCGGTGCGTTGCTCGGCGGAAACGGTTCCGACCCGGGTGAAGGTTCGCCACAGCGGCCGGGACCGGTAACCGAGTTGGCGCAGGCTCCACAGGGTGGCGGCCAGGCTGCGCACGGCGGCGTTCAGCAAGTCCGGATTGCTCTCGACGGTGGCCCAGTCGACCAGCTTGTCGTGAATCTTGCGGGCGTCGTCGCGCGGCGTGCCGAACTTCCAGCCGTTGCGGCGGTAGTAGCGGCACCAGTCCTCGTGCTCCGCCTGGGCCATGGCCATCGCCGAGTACTGGTCGAAGCCCATCAACGCGAGCTGTTCCAGCGGCGGCGAGTCGGCCATGTCGCGCCCGGACAACTGCGCAGGCGGGCTGCCCCAGGTGTTCCAGGTGTGGCCGGCGATCTGTTCGACCATCCACAACGCGTTGCGCACCTGGCGCCGGTTGGAGCCGCGGTAGAACTCGTCGAGTTCGACCCACGGCACCGAGGCCGGCCCCCGCGGCCAGCTGGGATCGATGGTGGCCACATAGCGCTCGTGGATCAGCCGGGCGGCCCGCTCCCAGGCGTCCTGGACCTGGCCTTCGCGGCTGTCCAACACCAGCGAGTACGACTGCAGCAGGCCGACCACCTGGATCGAGTCGTCGGCGATGCTGGTATTCAGGTCGGAGGTATAGACCGGCATCTCGGGGAAGCGGGCCGCCAGCCTGGTTCCGGTGGTGGCGGTATGGGTGTCGACCAGGATCACGGCGCTGGTAGTGGGGTCGGCGTCGCCGATCAGCCGCAGAATCGTGGGAATCGTCGGGCCCTCCGACACGGCGTCGATCGACGGTCCCTCGGAGGCGAATCCCGCTTGCCGGCGGTAGAACTCGTGATCTTTGAGGTACTCCTCGGCGTCGCGCTCCACCAGGGTCAGCGACGGCAGCGGGACTGCGCCCGGCGGCGTGTAGAAGTCGCGCTCCAGCGCGCGGCGGGTCAGGTCCGCACACAGTGCCAAGGTCAATTGCGAAGTGCCGCAGACGAATACACGTTTAGTTCGGCCGGTCGCGATGATGCCGTCCAGGAGCCGGCTCGCCGTGACTTCATACTTGCCGACGACGTCGGCCGCCCATCGGGTGTCGGATCCGCCGAACTGCTGGGCTCGCCAGGCTTCGGCCAGCCAGGGATCGTCGATGCGCACGATCAGCGGCAACCGCCGCTTGTTGGCCACTTGCGACAACCGGCGGCTGATCAGGTCAAGCCACAAAAGATTGATCGCCGGGTCGGGTGCCATCAGGTAGAGCCGGCTGAGGTGGCGCCACAGCCGCAGCGACACCAGCGTGGCAGGCGTGTTGAAGTCGACCAGCACCACGCGGGCGCCCAGTCTTCGGACCCGCTGCACCCGGTCGTCATTGGCGCTGGTGATCACGACCAGGGTGCTGCGCCGGTCCAAGGTCCGCGCGACACCGCTGATCATCGATTCGGTGTCGTCGTCGACGCCCACGATGGCGGTGACCGAATCGGCGAAGTTCGAGCGCAGCCGGTCCACCTGGGACCGGAAGACCCCGACCACCACACCGCCCAAGCCGGTGAAGATCGCCGAAACCGCTGCCATCCGGGCCAATTCGAGGCCGACGGGGGTCGGGCTCGGGCACACGTGCCCGCCCAGCGAGTAGTCGCTGCTGCTGCCCTTGATCAGCTGGGCGGTCAGCATCAGCGGGGTGAAAACAGCGGGGTGGTTCTCGTCGTGACAGTTCCAGTACGAGCTCAGACCCAGGATGGCGCTCATGGTGATGAGCACCGCGATCACGGTGAAGGACACACCGACCAGGCGGTGGCTGGTGTTGGACCGGAAGGTCATGACGCACACCGCGACCAGGACGCCGACCACGATCGCGGTCGTCGCCATCGATCCGGGCCGGCCGAACCATCCGACACCGGACGGCAGCAGATCCAAGATGGCGGGCTGGAGCGCCACCGCGGCGAGATAACCGATCAACAGGACGGCCAGGACGGCCATGGCCCAGCGCACCGGGGGTGGGGCGATCCTCTTCTGACCCATCAAACCTCCCGTCCTGCAGCACGCTTGGACGCGAACAGTACACGCGCAAGCGCGCGGGATGGCAACAACAAGAGCTAGCCGGGGGGCCGGTTCAGCCGACGAAACGGGACAGCCGCGCGGACAGATGGGGGACCAGGCCGCCGTCGGCGTCCACCCGCTCTTCGACATAGGCGAGATCGCCGCCTTCGACGATGCCGTAGAGCCGTTTGGCGCCGCCGACCAGCACACCGGACCGGCTGCGGGCCAGCGCGTCGGTGACCAGTTCCCACGACGACTGGTTACGCGGGCGTCCGTAGAACAGCTCGACGTAACCGGCCGAGTGCGCCAGCAGCAGCTCGATCGCCTGCGATTCACTCGGATCGTCGGGGTCGGTGACGAAGCGCCAGAACCCCGTTTCGCGCAGCGCCGGCTGGTGGTACTCGCCAGCCTGGTCGAGGCGCCAGGATCGGGCTTCCCAGTTCAGGTAGTCGCCGCCGTCATGGGAAACCACGATCTGCTGGCCGAACCGGTAATCGCCGTCGTGGGCGCGACCCTCGCCCTCGCCGCGCCAGACGCCGACCAGCGGCAGCAGCGCCAGCAGGGCGTCGTGCAGGTTGGCACCCTCACGCAGGTTCGCGGTGTCAGCCGGCACCGGCAGGTCGTCGTACGCGGGGATATTCCGGGTAGCGGTCAGTTTCGCCCGCTCCGCCGCCTGGGACAGTTCGTCGGCGGCGTCTGCAGCGTCTGAGCCCTCGGTCGAGCTCACGACTCGTCGGTGATCAACCGATACAGCGCATACAGCGCGAACCAGGAGATGACCACAGTCGCGAGGACCAGCATGATCTCGAAGAACAGCACCACGGGGATGAGTCTATGCGATCCCTTTTCCGTTGAGTCTGCGTTGAGGGCGGCGACCTCTCGGGTTTCGTCGCCCGCAACGCAGAGTGAACAGCAATGCCGGTCAGGCGACCTTGATGTCCACCTCGTGGATGCCGGCGCCCGACGGCGCCACCACGGCGTCGCCGTTGCCCACCCGGGACAACGCGCGCAGCGTCCACGATCCCGGGGCTGCGAAGAACCGGAAGTCACCGGTGGCCGACGCGACGACCTCCGCGGTGAACTCGTCAGACGAGTCCAGCAGGCGGACGAACGCGCCTCCGACGGCTTGTCCGTCTGCGTCCACCACCCGACCGGTGATCACCGTTTCCTTCTCCAGGTCGACGCTGGCCGGCAACGTCAGTCCTTGCTTTGGTGCAGTGCACATGTCAGTTTCCCAACTCGATCGGGGCACCCACCAGGGAGCCGTATTCCGTCCAACTGCCGTCGTAGTTCTTGACGTTTTTGTGGCCGAGCAATTCCTGCAGCACGAACCAGGTGTGCGACGAACGTTCCCCGATTCGACAGTAGGCAATCGTTTCCTTTTGTCCGTCTAGGCCGGCGTCGGCGTACAACTTGGCCAGCTCCTCGTCGGACTTGAAGGTGCCGTCCTCGTTGGCGGCCCTGCTCCACGGCACGTTGATGGCGGTGGGGACGTGGCCGGGGCGCTGGCTCTGCTCCTGTGGCAGGTGCGCGGGCGCCAGAATCTTGCCGGAGTACTCATCCGGGGACCGCACATCGACGAGGTTCTTGGTGCCGATGGCGGCGATGACCTCGTCGCGGAAGGCGCGGATGCTGTTGTCCGGGGCGGCGGCGGTATAAGAGGTGGCCGGCCGGTTCACGGCGTCGCTGGACAGCGGGCGCCCGTCAAGCTCCCACTTCTTGCGGCCGCCGTCGAGCAACTTGACCTTCTGGTGGCCGTAGAGCTTGAAGTACCAGTAGGCGTACGCCGCGAACCAGTTGTTGTTGCCGCCGTACAGGATCACGGTGTCGTCGTTGGAGATGCCACGGTCGGACAGCAGCTTGGAGAACTGCTCGGCGTCGACGAAGTCGCGCTTGACCGGGTCCTGCAGGTCGTCTCGCCAGTCCAGCTTGATGGCGCCGGGGATGTGCCCGCCGTCGTATGCGCTGGTGTCCTCGTCCACCTCGACAAAGACGACGTTGTCGGCATCCAGATTGCTCTCAGCCCAGTCGGCGGAGACCAGGACGTCGGAGCGTGCCATGGGGGATCCTTTCGATTTACTTCCGATGAACAGCGTTTGGGGGGCTGGGTATGCCTGTTGCGCGAGGAAGACATGCCACGGGAAGGGGCCCTGGCCGCTTCGAGCACTGCGCAGATAGGCGCGGCTACTCAGCAGCTACAGCAACAGCAACAGCACGCGAGGCGGCGCAGCTGGACTGCGCGGCGCTTGGCGAGCATGAGCTCGATGCGGGCTGACACGTCGGTCAGCTTACCCAATGAAACAGTGATGAAGCCAACAGCGGCCGGTGGCCACCGTCAGGACCGCTTGAAACCGTCCAGGGTGACGGTGACGCCCCGGGTGATGCCCTCGATGATGACGTCCGAGCCGCGTGCTCCGACCGTGTTCGGCGCCACCCCGAACGGCAGCCTCTGGTTGGGCAGCCGGCTGGTGAAAGCCCGCAATACCGCCTCGCGTTTGGCATCGGGAACGGCCTGGTCGGCGGTGTCGGGGCCGGTGAGCACGCCGGTAGGGGTGATCACCAGGGTTGCCGGGTCGTCGGCGGCCACGGACAGATCCACCGAGACGCTGACCCGGTGGTCGAAGTCAGCCGATTTCGGTGTGCCGCTGAACACCAGTCCGCGGCTGCCGGAGATTCCGGACTCGGTGGTCCCGCCGGTGGCGTCGTTGGATTCCTGCGGAGGTGCCTCCACCATCAGGTCGGTGATGCCCAGGTAGCGGCCCAAATGCACCGAGTCGATGATGATGCGGCTCTCCAGCTTGCCCACCGGGAGCTTGGCGTCGGGCCTGATCAGCCAGGACGCATCGGTCAGGTCGATCGAGTGCATGGTGGCCTCGAGGGTGGCCTTGCCGACGGTTGCGTGGTCGACGGCGCCTGCCTTGATCTCCAGTTCGTCGTAGTGATGGCGCACCGCCTGAGGGATGAACGGAAAGGCGATGATGGCCACGAACGGGTCGGATCCCAGGTTCGCCGCCTTGCGCACGTTGGTCGAAAGCCGATATTCGGCGTAGATGCTCGAGCCGTAGTCGGCGCCGACAGCCCCGAGGGCGAGGACGCCGACGGCGATCGCCGCGACAGTGGCACCGGCCAGGACTTTGCGCACGCGCACATTCTGACATCGCCGGGCCGTGTTGGGTTGCTCACAGCCCAATGGCGGCCGGCGACGCCCGCGCGCAGGTCGCGGGCACCCGGGCTAACTGCCCGACTTCCGGCGGTTGCGTTACGGAAGGCCCCGTCGCCAGGCCGAATACCACGTGGCAAGTTATCGTTAGGTGATCTTGCCGCTAACGTCATATGTCGCGATGAGTCTGGGAGGCCTTGCCCACGACGCTGGAGGGGCGTGTTGGAGCTACTACTGCTGACCTCGGAGCTGTATCCCGACCCGGTCCTACCCTCGTTGTCCCTACTGCCGCACACCGTGCGGACGGCGCCGCCGGAAGCGTCCTCATTGCTGGAGGCGGGTAACGCCGACGCCGTGCTCGTCGATGCACGAAACGACCTGTCGGCCGCGCGCGGCCTGTGCCGGCTGCTGAGCACGGCCGGCCGCTCCGCGCCGGTGCTGGCGGTGGTGAGCGAAGGCGGTTTGGTGGCGGTCAGCGCCGACTGGGGTCTGGACGAAATCCTGCTTCCGAGCACCGGGCCGGCCGAGATCGACGCGCGACTGCGGCTCGTCGTGGGCCGCCGCGGCGGCCTGGCGGACCAGGAGAGCGTCGGCAAGGTGAGTTTGGGCGAACTGGTGATCGACGAGGGCACCTATACAGCGCGCCTGCGGGGCCGGCCGCTCGACCTCACCTACAAGGAATTCGAGTTGCTGAAGTACCTGGCCCAGCATGCCGGCCGGGTGTTCACCCGTGCCCAGCTGCTGCACGAGGTGTGGGGTTACGACTTCTTCGGCGGCACCCGAACCGTCGACGTCCACGTACGTCGCCTGCGAGCCAAACTCGGCCCCGAGCATGAGGCGCTGATCGGCACGGTGCGCAATGTCGGCTACAAGGCGGTTCGGCCCGCCCGCGGCCGGACCCAGGCCGCCGAGCCCGACGACGACGACGAATCCGACACCGACATCGACTCGCTGGCCGACCCGTTGCGCAGTCAGTGACCGCGCCGCAGTGGCGCACCGCCCTGACCCGCGACGAGCAGCACCAGATACGTCAACTGATAACCGCGGCAACAGAATTCGATGGTGTCGCCCCGGTCGGTGAACAAGTGCTACGGGAGCTGCCGCAGGATCGCACCGACCACCTGGTGGTGGTGGATGCCACGGCCGGCATCACCGGTTATCTGAATCTCACCCCGCCACGAGACGACACCGGCGCGATGTCGGAACTGGTGGTGCATCCGCAGGCCCGGCGCGGCGGTGTCGGCGCCGCGCTCGTGCGGGCGGCGTTGGCCAAGACCGACGGTAGGACTCGGTTCTGGGCGCACGGCACGCTGGAGCCCGCCCGCGCCACAGCCTCGGCGCTAGGGCTGGTTGTGGTTCGGGAACTGCTGCAGATGCGGCGGCCGCTGCGTGAAATCGCCGAACCCGTGGTGCCGGACCGGTTGCGTGAGCTGCGAATACGCACCTACGCCGGCTCTTCCGACGACGCCGAACTGCTGCGGGTCAACAACGCCGCCTTCTCCTATCACCCGGAGCAGGGCGGCTGGACCGAACGCGAGGTCGAGGAGCGACGCGGGGAGGCCTGGTTCGACCCGGCCGGCCTGTTCCTGGCGTTCGACCGCGACGACAAGCTGGCGGGGTTCCACTGGACCAAGGTGCATCCCGACCCCGCGGGGCTGGGCGAGGTCTACGTGCTCGGCGTCGACCCGTCGGCCCAGGGCAGCGGGCTGGGACAGCTGCTGACGTCGATCGGTCTGGCGTCGCTGGCGCGGCGACTGGCCGGCCTGCCCGACCCGCACGCCATGCTCTATGTCGAGTCCGACAACGCGGCCGCGGTGCGGACCTACGAGAAGACCGGGTTCTCCGTCTACAGCGTCGACACCGCCTACGCGGCGGGCTGACCGGATTCGGGCTTTCTTTCGGCCCGGAGCATAGTTTCCGGGTTACCTGGCAATGTTTCAGTGGGTGAAATTCGGCCCGGCACTCGCAGCGACGGCTGTTGCCGTGACGCTGTGCGGTGCGGCCTGCGGCAGCGACGACAACCGCGGTGCCTCGACAGCAAGCCAGGCACTGGGCGGCGGTGGCTCGTGCCGCGGCAAGAACGCATTGACCGCCGAGGGTTCGACAGCCCAGCAGATCGCGATGGCGCTGTTCAACCATGTGTGGGGGCAGCTGTGCCCGGGGAAGACGCTCTCGTACAACGCCACGGGGTCCGGCGCCGGACGCGAACAGTTCATCGCCGGCCACGTCGACTTCGCCGGGTCGGATTCACCGCTGGTCGCTTCCCAGATCGGCCCGGCGGCACAACGGTGCAACGGAAACGCGGCCTGGGATCTGCCGTTGGTGTTCGGGTCGATCGCGTTGGTGTACAACGTGCCCGGCATTCCGAAACTGGCTCTCGACGCCGACGCGCTCGCGAAGATTTTCAGCGGCGGCATCCGCACGTGGGACGACCCGATCCTGGTCGCGCTCAATCCGGGTGTGGCGTTGCCCCAGACCACGATCACACCGATCTACCGCAAGGACTCCTCGGGCACCACCGACAACTTTCAGAAGTATCTGGCCACCGCCGCGCCGCAAAGCTGGACCCGGGGTGTGGGAACCGAGTTTCAGGGCGGGGTGGGTGAGGGTGCGCCCCGGTCGGCCGGCGTGGTGGAGGCGGTGCGGGCCACGCCCGGTGCGATCGGATATGTCGAGAAGGGTTTCGCCGATCGCGCCGGGGTGCCGTTCGCGCAGATCGACACCGGCAACGGCGTCGTCGCGCTGACCGACGAAACGGCCCGCAACGCCGTCAACGCCGTGACCTTTGCGGCCCGCGGCAATGATCTGGTGCTGGAGCTGGGCTCGATGTACGCGACCCGGGAACCGACTTCATACCCGTTGATCCTGGCGACCTACGAAATCGTGTGCTCCAAGGGTTATGACCTAGACACCGCCGCAGGGGTGAAGGCGTTCCTCCGCACTGCCGTCGACAAGGGCCAGGCCGTGCTCGCCTCCGCCGGGTACGTCCCGCTGCCGGATAAGGTCAAAGAGCGTCTGATCGCCGCGATCGACGCAGTGCAGTAACCGCACGGAGAACTTCGACGGGATCAACAGTGACGACGCCAACCCCATCCGATGCGGGTTCGGGTGAAGTCGTCGCCGCGCCGTTTGCGGCACCGGCTGTCGTCCCGATCAGTCCATGGGGATACGGAAGGCCGCCGCTGGCGGACCGCTTCTTTCGTCGGCTCTCCGAAGGGGCCGGCCTGCTGGTCGTGGCCGTCATCGCCGGCGTCGGCGGGTTTCTGTTGTGGCACGCCCTGCCGGCGTTGAGCCGCAATCGGGAGAATTTTCTCACTTATCGCGGCAACTGGGTCACCTCCGACCCGTCGGCCCTGCGGTTCGGCATCGTGGAACAGCTGCACGTGACCGTGTTCGTGTCGGTGTTCGCGCTGGTCCTGGCGATGCCGGTGGCACTGGGTGTGGCGATCTACCTCACCCAGTACGCGCCGCGCGGACTGGCCGCGCCGCTGTCGTACTCCGTCGAGCTGCTGGCGGCGGTGCCCTCGATCATCTACGGCGTCTGGGGCCTGCACGTGTTGGCGCCCCAGTTGCGGCCGGTGGCCGCCTGGCTCAACGCGCACCTCGGGCGGGTCTTCCTGTTCTCCACCGGCAACGCGTCAGTGGCCGGTGGCGGCACCATCTTCACTGCCGGTATCGTCCTCGCGGTGATGATCCTGCCGATCATCATCGCCGTCACCCGCGAGGTGTTCGCCCAGACGCCGCAGGACGAGATCGAGGCCGCGCTCGCCCTGGGAGCGACCCGCTGGGAAGTGGTCAAGACGACGGTGATGCCGTTCGGGCGTTCGGGATTCATCAGCGCCGCGATGCTCGGGTTGGGGCAGGCCCTGGGTGAAACGGTCGCGCTGCTGATCATCCTGCGGGGCACGCAGGCGGATTTCAGCTGGTCGCTGTTCGACGGCGGATCAACCTTCGCCACCAAGATCGCCGCCGCCGCGCCCGAGTTCGACAACCAGTACAAGGCGGGCGCCTACCTCGCGGCGGGCTTGGTGCTCTTCCTGCTCACCTTCGTGGTCAATGCCCTGGCGCGGACCGCGGTGGCCGGATCCCGAGCCGGAAGGACGCGGTCTTGACTTCGACGTTGGACCGCCCCCTGAAATGGCGGACTCTCGGGGGGCGCGGATGGCGTCGTCGCATCGCCGACATCGTCGCCACCATGCTGGTGACACTGGCGATGCTGGTCGCGCTGGCGCCGCTGCTCTGGTTGCTGGGCTCGGTAGCGGTCAACGGATTCAGGGCGCTGATGTCGACCACCTGGTGGACGCACTCGCAGGCGGGTACCACAGCGCTCAATGCAGGTGGTGGTGCTTACCACGCCATCGTCGGCACGCTGCTGCTGGGATTGGCGTGCGCGGCGATCTCCATCCCGATCGGGGTTCTGGTGGGCATCTACCTGGTGGAATACGGCGGACGCAGCCCGCTGGCGCGGCTGGTCACGTTCACCGTGGATATCCTGGCGGGAGTGCCCTCGATCATCGCCGCGTTGTTCATTTACGCGGTGTGGGTGGCCGCGTTGGGTCTGCCCCGATCCCAGTTCGCGGTGTCGTTGGCGTTGGTGCTGATGATGCTGCCGGTGATTGCCCGGGCGACCGAAGAGATGCTGCGGATAGTTCCGATGGACCTTCGGGAGGCCAGTTACGCACTCGGCATACCGAAGTGGAAAACCATTGCCAGGGTGGTGCTGCCGACCAGCCGGGCCGGGATTCTCACGGGAATTCTGCTGGCGTTGGCCCGGGTGTTGGGCGAGACATCGCCGCTGCTCATCCTGGTCGGCTATGCACGCACTATGAACTTCGACATGTTCAGTGGGTTCATGGGCTCATTGCCCGGCATGATGTATGACCAGACGTCCGCCGGCGCCGGCCCCGTTCCCACGGAGCGGATGTGGGGCGCCGCGCTTACTCTGATCTTGCTGATTGCCATCATCAATATCGGGGCCAGGGTGGTCGCTAAGACCCTCGCCACCAAGAAGACTTAGCCAGGAGCTGTATCAGTTGGCCAAACGGTTGGACCTCAAAGAGGTCAACATCTACTACGGGTCGTTCCACGCGGTCGCCGACGTCACCCTGTCGGTGCTGCCGCGCAGCGTGACGGCCTTCATCGGGCCGTCCGGCTGCGGCAAGACCACGGTGCTGCGCACCTTGAACCGGATGCATGAGGTGGTCCCCGGTGGCAGGGTCGAAGGCAGTGTGCTGCTCGACGATGAAGACATCTATGGCACGCGCATTGACCCCGTCGGCGTGCGCAGGGCGATCGGCATGGTGTTTCAGCGGCCAAACCCCTTCCCCGCCATGTCGATTCGCGACAATGTGGTGGCCGGCCTCAAGTTGCAGGGAGTACGCAACCGTAAGGTGCTCGACGAGACCACCGAGCAGTCGTTGCGTGGCGCCAACCTCTGGGACGAGGTCAAAGACCGCCTGGACAAGCCCGGCGGCGGTCTGTCCGGTGGCCAGCAGCAGCGACTGTGTATCGCGCGCGCCATCGCGGTGCAGCCCGACGTGCTGTTGATGGACGAGCCGTGCTCGGCGCTGGACCCCATCTCGACGATGGCGATCGAGGACCTGATCAGCGAATTGAAGCAGGATTACACCATCGTCATCGTCACGCACAACATGCAGCAGGCGGCGCGGGTGAGTGATCAGACGGCGTTCTTCAACTTGGAGGCTGTCGGCAAGCCTGGGCGCCTGATCGAGATCGACGACACCGAGAAGATTTTCTCCAACCCTAGCCAGAAATCGACCGAGGACTACATCTCCGGCCGCTTCGGCTAGTCGCCGCGCCCAGCATGAAGAATTGATGCGGAAGTCCGAGTGGAGCCCTGCAGATCTTCAGGCTCGGTGTGGCTTCGGCCGGGCGCTCACCGTAGGCAGCCTCAGTGTGAGGTAGGGCTGGGCTCGCCCTCGGGGAACTTGCCTGTCGCCTGGAAAATGACCCGGCGGGCCACCTCGACGGCGTGGTCGGCGAAGCGTTCGTAGAACCGTCCCAGCAGCGTGACGTCGACGGCCGCGGCGACCCCGTACTTCCACTCCCGGTCCATCAACACGCTGAACAGGTGCCGGTGCAGGTCGTCCATCGCGTCGTCTTCTTCGCGGATCCGCGCCGCCTTCTCCGGGTCGCGGGACAACAGCACCTCTTGCGCGCTGTTGCCCAATTCGACTGCGATATGCCCCATTTCGGCGAAGTAGCCGTTGACCTCTTCGGGCAGCGCGTGCTGCGGGTGCCGGCGCCGCGCGATCTTGGCGACATGCAGGGCCAGGGCCCCCATTCGGTCAATGTCAGCGACGATCTGAATCGCGCTGACGATCGACCTCAGGTCGCCGGCTACCGGCGCCTGCAGCGCCAACAGGACGAAGGCGCTTTCTTCGGCCTGGGCGCTGAGCGCCGATATCCTCTCGTGGTCGGTGATGACCTGCTCGGCCAGCACCAGATCGGCCTGCAACAAGGCTTGGGTAGCCCGCTCCATCGCCATCCCGGCCAGCCCGCACATCTCGCCGAGTCGCTCGGATAAATCCGCGAGCTGCTCATGGTAGGCGGTTCTCATGTGTAAAGCCTACGTTCTGCACATGGCCAATGGCGCGCAGCGGCACGTCCTGTTCGCGAACCTTAACGGGCTATTCGCAGGTGGTGTCCGCGGCATTGGTGACGGTCAGGTCCTCTGGCAGCCTGGTCGGCGGGCTGCTGGTGTTCCGGCTGATCTGCATGCTCACCGAGGAGCCGCTGGGCGGCGGTGAGGTCACCGCGCTGAAGTCCGGGCCGAGAACCACCTGGACCACCGAGCCGATGCCGGTGACCCGCTCGACTTTCGCATTGCCGAACACCGCGGACACCGTGGCGGCCGCTTGCTCATTGCCGGGGGAGAAGAAGACGGTGGTGGTCTTCAGCGAGCTCGGGTAGTCGTCCGGCGTCATCACGTTGAAGCCATTGCGCTTCAGTTGACTCGCGGCGGTCGCCGCCAACCCCTCGGTGCCGGTCCCGTTGGACACCTGGACCGTGACCTCTTGCGGCGAGGTGGTCGTCACCTGCTCACGGTGGGTGTCATTGGCGGGCGCCGGCTGGGGCGGGGATGGCTTCTTGGAGCTGGGGGTCGAACCCGAGGTGCCCGTTCCGGAGGTCTGCGAGGTGCCCAGGCTTTGCGCGTTCTGGTCGTTTTCCTTGGGCAGCGGGTCGTCGTTGATGATCGCGGTGAACAGCGCCTTCATGTCCGCGGTTCGCGGAGGCTCGTTGCCGTCCTGGTCCGTGATGCCGGTGGGCACGGTGACGAACGTGACGTGCCCGGCCGCCATGTGCTGCAGGGAGCGGCCCAGTTCAACCAGGTCTCTGGTCTTCACGTTGTCCACGTAACTGTTGCCGATGAACATGTTGACGACGTTGTTGAGCTTGTTGAGGTTCATCAACGTGTCTTCGGAGATCATCGTCCGCAGCAGCGAGGACAGGAACAGCTGCTGACGCTTGATGCGGCCGTAGTCGCCGTTGCTCTCAGTGGTGACCTGCCGCGCGCGTACGTAGTTCAGCGCCGTCGGCCCGTCGATTACCTGGCGTCCGGCGTGGGCGAGCACCGTGCCCAGTTCGTAATCCTTCAACGGCGTGGTGCTGCACACCTCCACGCCGCCGAGGGCCTCGACCATACGTCCGAAGCCGACGAAGTCGATGGCGATGAATCGGTTGACGCTCAAGCCGGACAGCTTCTGGATGACCTTCACCAGACACTTGGGCCCACCGAAGGAGAACGCCGAGTTCAGCTTGGTCTCGGTGTAGACCATGCGGGGGCCGGTCTTGCCGGTCTTGGGGTCGTAGATGGGCCCGTACTTGCCGTCTTCGGGATTCCAGGCCTCGCACTGGATCGGGGTGATCGCCAGGTCACGCGGGAAGGACACGGCGACCACCCGCTTGCGGTTGGCCGGAATGTTGACCAGCATCACGGTGTCCGAACGGGCGCCACCGGCGTCCTCGGTGTCACCCGCCCCGACATTGGCGTTGGCACCCAAGCGCGAGTCCATGCCGACGATCAGGAAGTTCTCGTCGCCGTACTGCGCATTCGGGTCGACGATGTCCGACGACCCGGGGTCGAGGGCGCTGACGGTGTTCAACTGATTGTTCTTCGACGAACTCCAATGCCACGCCCCGCCGGTGAGCACCAGCGAGAGCAACGCGATGACGGCCACCATGGAGCGGCCCGCGATCAGGATCGGCCGCCTGCGGGCGTGCTGTGTCGGGGCCTGGGCGCTGGAGTCGGCAGCCGGGGAAGTTCCGCGGCGCCGCTTGCGCCGCGCCGCCTTCGCAGGTTCGGCGTCCTCGGAGCCGTCCTGCGGGTAGTTGGCTGCCCCGAGATCGGGCAGTTCGGAGAGCAGTTGCAGGGAATATGCCGGAATGGGCATGACCTGTGTGTCGAGCAGGTCGTCGCGGTCAAGCAAATCCGGGGTCAACTCGGCGGGGACGACTTCCGGTTCTTCGACCACCTCCGGCTCTTCGGCGGCCTCTGCGTCGTCAGCCGCATGGTGGTGGGGGGTGGGCCGGTCCGGAAGCGTGGCGCCGAGTTTGGCGATCAGGTCCGCGACGCTCAGGACACCGTCGTTGTGGCTGCCCGCCGGGGCGTCCTGGGTTTCCGCACGGGTCCCGGGTCTGGTGAAAGGGCCCGCCGACCACCGGCTCAGCTCCTCATCGGCGGCCGGCGCCGAGAAGCGCTCCCACGGCGCGGCGCCTGGAAAAGGCTGCGAATTTGCGGTAGGGAAGTCAGCATCACCGGTGCCCGGCGCGCGCCGACGGTCACGAGTGGCGTCTTTCTCGCCGTCACTCATGTCCTATCGGCCTCCGAAAGTCACTATGCGGACGTCTCCACCACGGGGTGGTTGTTCGGGCACAACGCGCACACGTCAACGCAGCACCGCCCATTCGGCGCCGCGAAACTGCATTAAGGCTCATATCGTACTGATTTATCGGCTGAGACGCGATTTCGAGAGTGTCTCGGTTCAGCCACCCGCCCTTGCGGGTCAGCCGCCCGAGTGCATGACGTCGGCACCTTCGGGCACCCGGCAGTCGTCGGGATCGTCGAGCCAGCCGTCGGGAAGAGACACTCGCGCCGGCGAACCCTGACGCCCGCGCGGGCCGTTGCCGGCCTCCGGGAACGGTACGTCGCGATCCAATTGGTTGAGCAGCCCGTCGAGTTCGTCGAGCGTCTTGACCAGCGCCAGTGCGCGCCGCAAGTCCGATCCTGCCGGGAAGCCGTGCAGGTACCAGGCGACGTGCTTGCGGATGTCGCGCATCCCCTTGTCCTCGCCGAAGTGGGCTGCCAGCAGAGCGCCGTGCCGTCGGACGATGTCCGCGACCTCGCCCAGACGCGGCGGCGTCGGTGTGGGTCTGCCGGTGAACGCGGCCGACAACTCGGCGAACAGCCAGGGCCGGCCCAGGCAGCCTCGGCCGATCACCACGCCGTCGCATCCGGTGGCGGCCATCATGGCCAGCGCGTCGCTGGCGTCGTAGATGTCGCCGTTGCCCAGCACCGGAATCGTGCGCACCTGCTGCTTGAGCAGGGCGATCTGGTCCCAGTCGGCCGTTCCCGAATACCGCTGCGCGGCCGTGCGGGCGTGCAGCGCGACGGCCGCGGCGCCCTCGGACTCGGCGATTCGTCCGGCGTCGAGATGAGTGTGGTGCTCGTCGTCGATGCCGATGCGGAACTTCACCGTCACCGGGATGTCGGTGCCGGCGGTGGCGCGTACCGCGGCGGCGACGATCTGGCCGAACAGCCGCCGCTTGTAGGGCAACGCCGCTCCGCCACCGCGCCTGGTCACCTTGGGCACCGGGCAACCGAAATTCATGTCGATGTGGTCGGCCAGGTCCTCGTCGGCGATCATCTTGGCGGCGGCGAACGTGGTCTCCGGGTCGACGGCGTAGAGCTGCAGCGAGCGTGGCGATTCGTCCGGGGCGAACGTCGTCATGTGCATGGTGACCGGATGGCGCTCGACGAGCGCACGCGCGGTCACCATCTCGCAGACGTACAGTCCGCTGACCGTGCCTACCTTCGACTGCTCGAGCTCACGGCACAGCGACCGGAATGCGACATTCGTCACACCGGCCATGGGCGCCAGCACGACGGGGCTGGCCAGCTCGATGGTGCCGATGCGCAATGGGCGTTACCGCCCGCTCAGCGTCAGCTTGCCCGCGGTCTCATGCAGTTCCAGCGCGGTGGTCTTCTTGCCGGTGCGCAGTTCGCGGTCGAGTTGGCGCTGCTTGGACACCTCGAACTTGTCGCAGGATGCTTCCAGTTCCTTGATGAGCACGCCCAGGTCGTCGCGAAGCGCGGCGGCTTCCCCGGTGAAGTCCTCGCGCTCGAAGATGCGCCACTTCTTGAGCACCGGCAGGACGACGTCGTCGAGGTGAATCCGCGGGTCGTAGACCCCGCCGACGGCAATGAGCACTGCCTTGCGGCGGAACTCGGGCACCTGGTAACCGGGCATCTGGAAGTTGCGCAGGATCTTGTGCAGGGACTTCATCGCCTGGTTGGGTGCGATCTCGAACCCGGCCTCGCTGACGTCGCGGTAGAAGATCATGTGCAGGTTCTCGTCGGCTGAGATCTTGGCCAGCATCTGGTCGGCAATCGGCTCGTCACAAGCCTTACCGGTGTTGCGGTGCGAGATCCGGGTGGCCAGCTCCTGGAAGGTGACGTAAATGACCGAGTCGAACAGGCTCTCGGCGAACAGGTCGTCGCGGACCTGGTGGTTCTGGCCCGGGCTGAACCCCCGGTTCACCACCTCCATGCGCAGCTTCTCCAGCTCATAGGGGTCGACCGCGCGGGTCACCACCAGGTAGTCGCGCAGCGCGATCCCGTGCCGGTTCTCCTCGGCGGTCCAGCGGTTGACCCACTGGCCCCAGGCCCCGTCCAGGCCGAAGTTCATCGTGATCTCGCGGTGGTACGACGGCAGATTGTCTTCGGTCATCAGGTTTTGCACCATCGCCACCTGGGCGATGTCGGACAGCTTGGACTGTCCGGGCTCCCAGTCCTGTCCACCGAGCGCGTAGAAGTTCTTCCCGTCCGACCACGGGATGTAGTCGTGCGGATTCCAGTCTTTGTGCATGCTCTCGTGCCGGTTCAGGTACTTCTCCACCATCGGCTCGAGTTCCTGTAGCAGCTGCAGATTGGTCAGCTCGCCTGACATGGCAACTCCAGTTATCTGTGTCTGTTGGTTGCAGTCAATATATCTGTGTCCGTCAGTAGCATTCAAGTTTGCCGGCGGTGTGGCGCATCACGGTGCGGTCAAGGTTGATCTGCTACTTCGAGAAGGGTGCCCGAGGTCGGGCGCTGTTAATCGTGCGGCGCGGCGGCGACCGCGATACCGCTCGGGCCCTGCTCGACGTAGGTGGCGGCGGTGCCCAGCAGCATGCCGACGCAGTAGTCGATGAACTGCTGGCGAGTGGCGCCCAGCTGGCCGTTGAGGTAGGCGGTGAACAGGGCGGTCAGTGCGCCGATCAAGCTGGTCGCGACCAATTTCTGAGTCACCGGATCGACGATCCGGGAGAGCTTGTGCTGCAGCAGGTCGATGAAGTTTGGCATCCACTCCGCCCCGGAGCGGGTCAGCACCGGCTCTACGGCCGGCGCCAGCAACAGCACGCGCCCGCGCACCGGGTCGTCGACCATCAGCGCCACGAATTGCTCGACGGCCTCCCGAGCCGTCTTGGCTGAGGTCAGCGTCGCCATCGCGCGAGTGCAGACATCGTCGTAGACCGCGCGAACGAAGTGCTCGCGATCGGTGAAGCTCTCGTAGAAGTACCGCTCGGTCAGATTCGCCTGACGGCAGACGGCGCGCACCGTGAGCGCGGGACCGCCTTCACTGCCGAGAAGTTGGACGCCAGCGGCGACCAGTGTGTCCCGGCGCAACGCGTTGCGGTCTTCCAAGGGGACGCCCGACCAGCGTCCCCGTCGTTGACCCGCCTGCACTTCGCTCCTAGAATCGATTTTGACAACGCGTGTAGTCAGATTTCTGACAGCTGAGGAAAATCCAGTGACTCAAGATACTTCTGCGGCCTGCCCCGTGACCAGCGCCGACGACCCTGCCTCCGGCGCGCCGGAGGCGGAGCACGGCGTGGCCGTCGGGTGCCCGGTCTCCGGGCCGGGCTATGAGGCGCCGCCGACGCCACTTGGGCCCGGCTCGTTGACGTGGAAATACTTCGGCGACTGGAGAGGGATGTTGCAGGGGCCCTTCGCGGGTTCCATGCAGAACATGCATCCCCAGTTGGGCGCCGCCGTCAAAGACCACTCGACCTTCCTCCGGGAGCCCCTGCCGCGGGTGATGCGGTCGCTGTACCCGATCGGCGGCGTCGTCTTCGACGGCGACCGTGCGCCGGCCACGGGTGCCGAGGTACGCGACTATCACATCAACATCAAGGGCGTCGACGATCAGGGTCGGCGCTACCACGCGCTCAATCCCGACGTCTTCTACTGGGCGCACTCGACGTTCTTCGTCGGCACGCTCCATGTGGCCGAATGGTTCTGCGGCGGCCTGACCGAAGCCGAGAAGCGGCAGCTGTTCGACGAACACGTCCAGTGGTACCGGATGTACGGCATGAGTATGCGGCCGGTGCCCAACACCTGGGAAGAATTCCAGGTTTACTGGGACCACATGTGCCGCAACGTCTTAGAGGACAACTTCGCGACTCGGGCCGTCCTCGATCTGACCAAATATGACAAGCCGCCGATCGCCCCGTGGCTGCCGGACTGGTTGTGGGCGGGCCTGACGAAGTTGTCCGCGCCGTTCTTTCTCTGGCTGACCGTGGGGCTGTACCACCCGGCCGTCCGGGAACGGCTGGGTTACAAGTGGTCAGGCCGCGACGAGTGGCTGCACCGGCGCTTCGGCAACCTGGTCCGGGTGGTTTTCGCCTTCGTGCCGCCCAGGTACCGCAAGCATCCGCGGGCGCGCGCCGGTCTGGATCGCGCGTCCGGGCGCATCCCGGCCGATGCGCCACTGCCGCAGACGCCGGCGCGCAACCTGCCCCCACTGGACGAGCGGGGCGATCCGAAGCACTACTGCCCAGTGATGTGAGGGCTCAGTGCGTGTGGCTGTGTACCTCTTCCAGGCCGGACTGGTGCACGTGCTGGTGAGTGTGTTCGGTGCCGTCGTTGTGTGAGTGGGTGTGCTCGTGCGCGACGTGCTCGTGGTCGTGGGTGGTGTGGGCGTGGCTGTGCTGAACGTCCCCGTGCTGATGTTCGTGGGCGTGCGCCTCATCGTGGGTGTGCTCCGACATTTTCCTTCTCCTTATCTTGAAAAGTGTTGTGAGGCCTAGCTTTTAATTGCCTTCACGGCGCTGTCCCCGCGATGGTGACCCGGGACGCCCGGGCCGGCGTGCTCGGCGTTGTAGACGGCGTCGATGACGAGCTGGCGCACGTGGTCGTTCTCCAGGCTGTAGAAGATGGTGGTGCCGTCGCGGCGGGTGCGCACCAGGCGTGCCATGCGCAACTTCGCCAGGTGTTGGGAGACCGACGGCGCCGGCTTGCCCACATGCTCGGCGAGTTCGTTGACCGACATCTCGTGCTTGGCCAGCGACCACAACACCTGCACCCGGGTGGCGTCGGCCAGCATGCGGAAAACTTCGACCACCAGTCCAACCTGGTCGTCCGGCAATCGCCGAGGTCTGTTATCTGCATGCATACGTAGATAATAGCGCAGCGCGGGCGACGGCGCATCGCACCGGCGCGTTCGTCAGCCGGCCGGCACGACGGTCGCCTGGCGCTGTCCGCCGTTGCGTTCCCGCCAGGACCGGTAGACATCCACGGCTGCGGTTCTGATGTCGGGGCGGGATTCTTCGCGCATCGGGAGCCGGCGCGCCTGCCAGTCCTTGGCGAATTCGTCGTAGAACGTGGCGAGCTCGAAGTACTTGCGGTCGTCGACGTAATACGGTTCGTAGGCGTCGCGCGAGGTCAGGAACACGACCTCGTCGGGGGAGCAGTAGTACAGCGACCCCAGGCACATCGGACAAGGATGGGCCAGCACATAGATGGTCGTGCCGACCAGGTGCTCGGTGCCGAGCGCGGTGCAGGCCGCGCGAATCGCGAGGATCTCCGCGTGCGCCGTCGGATCCTTCGTCTGCGCCACCATGTTGGCGCTTTCGGCGAGGACCCGGCCGTCTTTGGCGATGACGGTCGCGAACGGCCGGCCCCCCGCGGCGACGTTCTGACGTGCGAGGTCGATGGTTCGCTGGGCGAAGTCGGTCACACCCGCAGGGTAGCCCCGCAGAATCATTGGCGGTTCTGTGATAGTAACTAGGTTATCTATATTTTCTGACGTCGAGGGAGTGCAATGGTGCGTACCGATCGGGATCGCTGGGACCTTGCGACGAGCGTCGGTGCGACGGCAACGATGGTCGCCGCCCAACGGGCGCTGGCTTCGGATCCCGAATACGCGCTGATCGACGATCCGTTCGCGGCGCCGCTGGTGCGCGCGGTCGGTATCGACGTCTACACCCGTCTGGTAAACGGACAGATCCCGGTAGAGGACGACTCCGAGTTCGACCCGCAGCGGATGGCTCGGGGCATGGCCTGCCGAACCAGGTTCTATGACGAGTTCTTCCTGGGCGCGACCCGCGGCGGGATCGGGCAGGTGGTGATTCTGGCGTCAGGCCTGGATGCGCGTGCCTACCGCCTGCCGTGGCCGGCCGGCACCGTCGTTTACGAGGTCGACATGCCCGAGGTGATCGAGTTCAAGACGCTGACGCTGAGCGATCTGGGCGCCGAGCCGACCGCCGAGCGCCGGACCGTCGCCATCGACCTGCGAGACGACTGGGCCACGGCGTTGCGGGCGGCCGGGTTCGACGCTGAGGCACCGTCGGCCTGGAGCGCGGAGGGCTTGCTGGTTTATCTGCCGGACGACGCCCAGGACGCGTTGTTCGACAACATCACCGCGCTGAGCGCACCCGGCAGCCGGCTAGCGTTCGAGTTCGTCCCGGACACCCGGGTCTTCCAGGACGAGCGGTGGCGCGCACACCACGAAAAGATGGCTGCACTCGGGTTCGAACTCGACTTCAACGACCTCGTCTACCACGCCGAGCGCAGCCACCTCCTGGACCACCTCACCGGTACCGGCTGGCAGACCACGCCTCGCACGACCGCCGAACTGCACGCGGCCAACGGGTTCGACTACCCCGATGACGAGCTGGCAGAAGCGTTCGCGGACATCACCTACACCAGCGCGGTGTTCAAGCCCTAGCTGGGCTGGCTGCGGAGCAGCTCGTCCTTCAGCCGGGTGGTGAGCATGTCCTGGAACACCGTCTGCGCCGGCGCGTACAGGTCGCGGTAGGTCGAGACGAGCGCGTCGCGGTTGTACTCCGGGATGGCGCCGGTGGGCGGTGTCCAGAAGCTGTCGATGTCCATCAGGAAGAACTGCCCGGTCTGCGCGGGCGTGACCCGACGCAGGTGATAGCTGGGGTCGAGCGCCTGACCGACACCCGGTCCGTAACGCACGATGAGCGACTTGCCTGGCTGGGCTTCGCGGTAGACGGCGGCGCCCTGCCACTCGGTCAGCGTCAGTCCGCCCGGGGCCAGGCGTTGTGGTCCGAGCAGGCTTTCGTCGATCCAGTTGGTCCACTCGATCCGGCCGTCGACGCCGGCGGGAACCCGGATCTCCAGGACGTAGCGCAGGCCGATGCGCTCGATGCCCACGATCGACGAGATGGCCGAACGCGCGTCGACCACCCGCATGGCGATGTCCAGGAAGGTGTCGAAATTGCTGTATGCGCTGGTTTCGACGACGATCGCCTGGTTCTTGAGCGACGCGGCGGTGGTGTTCTCACGGTTGGAGTAGCGCACGAAGCGGTCCGCGACCGGTTGCGGCGGTTGGCCGGGGGCCGTCATGCCCCACTGGACATCCTGGGCCTGGCGCTCGATCGGCAGGTCGTTGAGGAGCAGATGCTTGAGCTCGCGGCTTGCCGTCTCGGTCAGGCTGTCTGTTGCCGGGTGACGGATCTCCAGCGTCACCAGGGCTACGGGGGCGTTGGGTTGTACCTCAGCGGGATTCACGTCCGGAAGCATAGCCGCGAGCTTATCGAAGCGTGACGGCAATCACCCCAAGCGTCCCAATTCGTCCCGGGCTGCCGGCCTTGCGCGGTTGTCGCGCGGCTGGCGTCGCAGGTGGGAGCCGGTATGACCCCGATGCGGTGCCCCCAGTAGGACTCGAACCTACGACCTGCGGATTAAAAGTCCGTAGCTCTACCAACTGAGCTATAGGGGCAGCGGAGAATCACAATACTGGGTGCCGGCGGAGGGCTCGTTTGAGGATTGGGGCCGAGGTGACCTAAGCTGGCTTGGCTCCCAACGGTAATCGCGTTGGCAGTGCCCCGGAGAGATTCGGTTCTGGCCCCCTTCGTCTAGCGGCCTAGGACGCCGCCCTTTCAAGGCGGTAGCGCGGGTTCGAATCCCGTAGGGGGTACTTGCTACGCGGGCCACCCGCGGGGCACAGCAGTACAGCAAGGCCCTGTGGCGCAGTTGGTTAGCGCGCCGCCCTGTCACGGCGGAGGTCGCGGGTTCGAGTCCCGTCAGGGTCGCCAGCACGGCGAGGCACACGCTGCCTGCCGGCTTCCGGCCAGGTAGCTCAGTCGGTACGAGCGTCCGCCTGAAAAGCGGAAGGTCGGCGGTTCGATCCCGCCCCTGGCCACCAAGTATCTGTGCATTTCAGCGCCCCTTTTCGCTCTGTCTACGAACTCGTCATCACCGATTCGGACTCGGCGATGGGGCCAATATGGGGCCAAAAACGAGGTGCCGTCGCTGCCAACTCTGTATCGGATCCGTCCCCCTCGACTCTCCGCTGTCTTCGAGCGGAGCCCTACGCGACATGCGCGTGGCCAGTGGCGATTGCACTAGCACCTGCGAGGCACAATTGCGTCGTGCCCGTTCGCTGGTCAGTCGTGGCTGCCGACGACTGGGCTGTCGCTGGCCTCGAGAGCCAGGGCCAGCATCCGCACGACTGGCTCAAACATCCGTCGAGAGAGCGTACCTGGCTGTTCAAACCCGCACGGCCAGAGCGCGATCGTTCCCTCGGGGAAGACACTGTGGAGAAGCTCGGAAGCGAGATGGCTCGGCTGGTCGGAGTGCCGGCGGCCACGGTCGAACTAGTGTCCTGAGTCATTAATTCTAGTGCAGTAGTTGCCGATGCTGGCCAGGATTTGGTCGGCGGTCTTGGTCCAG
>NZ_LQOY01000152.1 GCF_002101675.1 Mycobacterium gordonae
CCGCCCGCCCCACCGCCGCTACACCCGCCCGATTCCGGCGAACCTCCACCCTTTTAGCACAACTCTCGAATATGGCTGTGCGGCAACAAGAATCCGTTCGCCCGCGGGCAAAGCCTGTCCTGGTGCACGGCCCGACCATCCCGAAACGTAAGGTCTTTAGACCTCTACACCGACGACACACAGCCTCGTAGGATGAGGGCTGCAACGGCAAGGAGCATGAGATGTCTGCGGAAGCAACGAAATACGGAATCCTGGTGGCGGTTGACGGGTCGGAGGAGTCTGACGCGGCCGTAAAGTGGGCGACCGGCGAGGCCACCCTGCACCGGGCGCCGCTCACCCTGCTGCACGTGGTCGCCCCCATCGTCGTCGGCTGGCCGGTTGGGCAACTCTACAAAGACATGCCCGATTGGCAGCAGGACATCGCGGACAGCGTCGTTGCGCACGCTCGCAAGACAGCGTTGGACAGCTCCGAGGGGTCCGAACGACCTGAGGTGCGAACCGAGATCGCTTATGCCAATGCGGTATCCACCCTCATCGAAGCTTCGAAGCAGGCCCAGCTCGTGGTAGTCGGAAGCCAGGGGATAGGCGCTTTGGGCCGCCTGCTGTTGGGCTCGGTCAGCTCGGCGCTCGTTCAGCACGCCCACTGTCCGGTGGCCGTTATTCGTTCCGGAGAAGACGCCGAGCCCGACGCCGGCAAAGCGGTGGTCGTAGGCATCGACGGGTCACCGGCCTCGGAAGCCGCGACGGCCCTGGCGTTCGACGAGGCTTCTCGCCGCGGCGCTGACCTGATTGCTTTGCACGCCTGGAGTGACGTCGGGGTTTTTCCGTTGCTCGGAATGGATCCGCAGGACCGGGAGAACCTGGGACAAGAGGTGCTCGCTGAACGCCTGGCCGGTTGGCAGGAGCAGTACCCGGATGTCCACGTGGAGCGGTCTCTGGTGTGTGACACGCCGGCAAAATGGCTGCTCGAAGCGTCCGAGCGGGCGCAGCTGGTGGTCGTCGGAAGTCGGGGCCGCGGTGGCTTTCCCGGCATGTTGCTGGGCTCCGTGAGCTCCGCGGTGGTCCATTCTGCCAAGGTGCCGGTGATCGTGGTTCGTTCATAGCCGATAAGGGCCTTTGGTCCCTGCCGACAAGTGGCTTTTGACCGACGCCATTGGCGCCGACCGCTTTATAGCGTGAACGTATGACCTATGTGATCGGCAAGGAATGCCTGGACGTGGCTGAAAAGTCGTGCGTGCAGGAATGCCCCGTTGACTGCATTTATGAAGGCGCGCGGACGATGTACATCAACCCGGAAGAGTGCGTTGACTGTGGCGCGTGCAAGCCGGCGTGTCGCGTTGACGCCATTCACTGGGAAGGCGATCTCCCGGACGACGAGCTGCAATTCCTCGCCGACAACGCCGCCTTCTTCCAGCAGGTTCTCCCGGGACGTGATGCTCCGCTGGGCACGCCCGGCAGCGCAAGCGCCCTGGGCCGCATCGGTGTTGACACGCCGATGATCGCGGCGATGCCGGCCAACTGCTCCTGACCGGAGGTAGAACGAAATGACCGCAGCCGCAACAGGAACCGACAAGAGCCTAGGCGTTCTCGTCGGTGTGGACGGCTCGCCCGCGTCCAACGCTGCCGTAGTCTGGGCGGCCCGGGACGCCGAAATCAAGAATCTCCCGCTGACCGTTGTCCACGTCGTGAACACCGACGTGGCGACGTGGCCGCCGATGCCATACCCGGAGACCTGGGGTGTATGGCAACAGGACGAAGGGCGCAAGGTCCTGGCCGAGGCGGTCAAAATCGCCGAAGAAGCGGTGTTGACCGACCGCAAACTGACGGTCAAAACCGATCTTGTGCACTCCACGCCGGTGTCGGCGATGATTGAGATGTCCACGGACGCAGCCATTGTGGTGCTCGGCTCGGCCGGTCGGGGAGCGGTGGCGCGGTTGCTGCTCGGTTCGGTCAGTGCCAGCCTGGTACGTCATGCACGCTGCCCGGTTGCGATCATCCATGACGAGGATCCGTTGATGCCGCACCCCCAGCGCGCCCCGGTGTTGCTGGGCATCGACGGATCCCCGGCCTCCGAGGCGGCCACGGCAGTGGCTTTCGACGAAGCCTCGCGCCGCGGTGTCGAGTTGATCGCGCTGCACGCATGGAATGACGTCGAAGTGGTGGAGCTACCCGGCCTGGACTGGGACAAGGTAAAGGCGGAAGCCGAAATCACCCTCGCCGAGCGCCTGGCGGGTTGGCAGGAGACCTATCCCGACGTCAAAGTCTGCCGCGTGGTGGTGTGTGATCGACCGGCGCGCCAGCTCGTTGCGCGCTCCGAATCGGCGCAGCTGGTCGTGGTGGGCAGTCATGGTCGGGGTGCCCTGTCCGGCATGCTGCTCGGTTCGGTGAGCAACGCGGTCGTGCACTCGGCCCGGATGCCGGTCATCGTCGCACGCGCCTGACGCGGTTGAAAATCGGCCGCCGGGGAAACCCAGGACACATGGCTGAATACAGAGTTATCGACCCACGGGGTGAAGTCGTTGCCACCAAAGAGATTGAAAGTGCCGATGACGCACACGCATGGTTTGTGGACTCCCGTGCCGACAACTCCGAGCTGGGTTGGCGCATGGAAGTGAACGCCGACGGCGAGTGGGCGTTTTTCGACGACACCGAAGGCGCGTCCAGCTAAGATCCGGTAGCCCAACCGCTGGGGAGGCCCACCGGCGAGGGCTTCTTCGACTGCGGCCGCGACGGCAGTGAACACCGCCGCGGCCGCCGCCGCTCACCGCCGCTCAGGCATTTATCGCCTCGCGGCTTTCGCTACGGCCAACGCTAATCTTGCGCGGCTTCGCCTTCTCGGCCACAGGAACCCGCAATCGCAAGACGCCTTCGTCATACGAGGCGGCGATGCGGTCGGTGTCGAGATTCTCGCCGAGCACCAACTGGCGGCTGAACACACCGCGAGGCCTCTCCGAGGCCAGCATCTCCCGGTTGGGGTCAACCCCCGGTCGTTCCGCGCGAACCGTGACCACGTTGCGCTCGATGTCGATGTCCAGCGAATCGGCTTCGATACCGGGCAGGTCGAATTCGACGACGAATTCTTCACCTTCGCGCCACGCGTCCATTGGCATGACGGCTGGACGTGCGGCTGTCCCGAGCACTTGCTGGGCGAAACGGTCCAGTTCACGGAACGGGTCGGTACGCATCAGCATGGCAGTCACCTTCTTACTCCAATCTAGCGGTCGAAGTCATGGTTTCCTATGTCAAGAGACATAGATTTCTTATAACACGGTCGACAACTGTGCGCAAGTATGGTAGATAGATTTTCTGGTGACAGATGAGGAGATGCCCCGATGGCCGTTCGTTCCGGCGACGTAGACCCACCAGCGTCTGACCAGGGCGTGTACGGGATCTCGGTCGCCGCTGAACTCTCTGGCGTGGCCGTTCAGTCACTTCGGCTCTACGAACGGTACGGCCTCCTCACACCCGCTCGCAGTGACGGCGGGACCCGGCGCTACAGCGCCGACGACCTGGCCCGATTGCGGCGCATCAGCACCCTGGTCGATGCCGGCGTCAACCTCGCCGGCATCGCCCGCATCCTCAGCCTCGAGGATGACAACGCTGAATTGCTGGCCGCCAACAGCGACCTCCGATCGGCCAACCGAACATTACGCGGTGCAGTCAAAGGTGTTGCTGCAGAGGAGAATTCGGCAGATCCGGCGCGAAAGTCACCTTCCCGCAAGGGTTAGGCGACCACCCGGAACTGCTGCGCGGTCGGATCGGCCGGATCGGGCAGCGTCATGCCCGCTTGCGCTCCCGACCGCAGATACTCGATCACGGCCTCGTTGAGGCGTTCACCGGGAACGACCGCCGGAATCCCGGGCGGGTAGGGGGTGATCTGTTCGGCGGCGACGCGACCCGCGGCCCTGTCCGCAGGCACCATTTCGGTCGGCCCGAAGAAGGCGTCCCGCGGTAGCTGCACGGTCTCCAGCTGCAGTTCGTCCGGCGAGGGTAGCCGAATGGGCGGCGGAGGGTCGAAGTCGTCGGCGGCCTTGCGCCACTGGGTCAGAGAACTCACGAGCCGGTCGGCGGTCCCCTTGTCGTCGGCGAACGACATCGTCGCCAGTATCCGGCGGTGATCGCTCATGCCGAGGTCGAGTTGGCAGTTTTCCCGAAGCCAGTCCGCCGCTTGATAACCCGAGGTGCCCGTCGCGGAGATGTCCATCAACACCTGGGTGGTGTCCAGGTCGCACGACGCTTCCTCGCCCAGCAGTTCGTCTTCTAGCACCTGCACGTCCGGGATCTCGGCAAGCCGGCCGCGCAGATAGCTGGCCAGGTCGAGTTCGGCGGCCAACAGGTCGTGGCCCCGCTCGACCATCTGCCGCCGCCAGCCGTCGAGGGCCGCATAGACCATAACGTTGGGACTGGTGGTCATGAGCAGATCGGCGCACGACGACAGACGGTCGGGATCCACGAGATCTCCCTGCAGGTGAAATACCGACCCCTGCTCGAATCCCGCGCCCATCTTGTGCACGCTGACCACGCACACGTCTGCCCCAGCGTCCATGGCCCACGTCGGCAGGTCTTCGTGGAAGGGCAGGTGCGCACCCCACGCCTCGTCGACGATCAGGGGCTTGCCGTGAGCGTGGCAGACATCGGCGATGGCGGCGATGTCGGCACACGTGCCATAGGGGCTTGGACTGACGATCAACGCGCCGGCGGCGTCGGGATACCGCTCCCACGCATCCTGGACTTGTTTCGGTGATGGTGGGTGCGAGAAGTGGCGTTCGTGGTCCCAGCGCGGGGTAATCCAGCGGGGCTGCACCCCGGAGAAGATCAGGCCGGCAACGATCGATTTGTGGCTGTCACGAGAAACGAGCAGTCCGCCCTCCGCACCGCCGGCCACGGCCATCATCGCCGCCTTCACCGACAATGAGCTGCCGCAGGTGGAGAAGAACGCCGCATCCGCGCCTACCGCGTCGGCCATCAGTTCCTCGGCCCGCGCCAGGAACTTCCCACGGGACTGCCGGTCGTCGAGGCCGCTACTGGCCAGGATGTCGTCCAGGAAAGGCTCTCTGCCCAGCACTTCGAGGACGCGAGGGTCCGCACCCCGGCCCTGGCGGTGGCCGGGTGGTGTGAATCCGTAGCGATCGCGCTGGTGGTAGTCGCGCAGCGCGTCCAGCAATGGGGCCTGGGACTGATCCATCAGAGCCGGGTACCCGGTTTACCGGCCCCTATGCCGGGTATGAATTCGCCATGAGCGATCAGCCCCTGCGCGCCGTCGGCTTGGTGTGCAGCCTCAAACCCAGTCCGGCACCGTCGAGCAGTGCGCTGATCGCCGAACAGGTTGTCGGCGAACTCAAAAGCGCCGGCGTCGAGACCGAGCTCGTCCGCTGCGTCGACCACAACATCGCGCCGGGCGTCGAGGACGACATGGGCGCCGGCGACGAGTGGCCGGACATCCGGCGCAAGGTACTCGACGCCGACATCCTGCTCATCAGCACGCCGGTGTGGCTGGGGCACCCGTCGAGCGTGACTCAGCGCGTGCTGGAACGTCTGGACGCCGAGTTGTCCAACACCGATGACGACGGGACGCCCGCGATGGTCGGCAAGGTCGCCATCGTGAGCGTGGTCGGCAACGAAGACGGGGCACACAAAGTGGTCGCGGATGTTTTCCAGGCGCTCAACGACATCGGGTTCAGCGTGCCGGCGCAAGGTTGCACTTACTGGAATGGTCCGGCAATGCAAGGTACCGACTACAACGACCTCGATGAGGTGCCCGACCAAACCGCCTCGGCCACCGCGGCCGCGGCCCGCAACGCGGCCCACCTGGCACGCACGCTGAAGGCACAGACTTACCCGCCGTACGAGACGTAAACGCCTCGTCCCAACGCCCACAAGGAGTTTCATGACTGAGCTGACCACCGAAAAGAACGGCGCCGGCGTGGCGGAGCGTGCTCGCCAGGAAGCCGAGGAGTACCGCGGCGACAATCCCCGCCCGTTGGGCGGCTACCTCGCCGTGATGGCCATTTACATCACGCTGGTGGGGGCGACAACGCTGGTGGCGATACTGACGGGCCGCCGCTTACCCGCGCGGTGGAGCGTGCAGGATCTGATCACCGTAACGCTCGGCACCCACAAGCTGTCCCGCACCCTGACCAAGGACGCCGTGACCAGCCCGTTGCGCGCTCCCTTCACGCGGTATGCCGGTACCGGGGGGCCCGCCGAGGTGCACGAGGAGACGCGAAACGACAGCCAGTTTCGGCACAGCATCGGTGAATTGATGACCTGCCCCTTCTGCTTGGACATGTGGGTCGCCACCGGCTTTGTGATCGGCCTGGTCTTCGCGCCCCGGTTCACCCGCCTGGTCGCCGGAACGTTCACGGCGCTGACGGGGGCTGACTTCCTCCAGCTGGGCTACGCGATAGCCCAGCAGTGGGCCGAGAATTCCTGAAGTTCCTGAATCCCGAGGTGATGTCATGCCGAAGACGACCAAGAGCGGTGCCGCAAAAAAGGACGAATTGCCCAGCACCCTAAGGCGTTCCAGCTCCAAGGCGCAACGAACCTTCGCCAAGGCTCACGACGCGGCCGCCGAGCAGTACGGCAGTGAAGAGCGTGCTCACCGTGTGGCCTATGCCGCGGTCAAGCACAGTTTCGAAAAGGTCGGCGATCACTGGGAAGCCAAGGACGAGAAGGGTCCGTCCGATGCGCGCGCCGAACGCGGCGGCCTGAACAACCCGCTGCCCTCGCAAGAAGGCGTCGACGCCAATGCCAGCAAGAAGCACCTACTCGAGATCGCGCGCCGGCTGGAGGTACGCGGCCGGTCGACGATGACGAAAGCCGAATTGGTAGAAGCGATCAAGAAATCCAATCGCCGTGCCCAGAGGCGTTGACGAGCCCGGCGCGCAGCGCTTCCTGCCGGCCGATCGGCGGCTGAGTTCACTCAAGCGGGCCGCGAGCGACTGCCAGGGGTGCGGATTGTTCGAAGACGCCACTCAGACGGTCTTCGGCAACGGCAAACCCGAAGCGCCGCTCATGCTGGTCGGTGAGCAACCGGGGGATTACGAAGACCAGCAAGGGCTGCCGTTTGTCGGGCCGGCAGGCAGATTGCTGACCCAGGCACTGCACGATGCCGAGATCGACCCGGCCCTGACGTACCAGACCAACGCCGTCAAGCATTTCAAGTTCAAGCGGGTGGGCAAGCGGCGGATACACGACAAGCCTGGCCGTCTCGAAGTCGTCGCGTGCCAGCCGTGGTTGATCGCGGAAATTGAGTCGTTGCAGCCGCAGGTCGTGCTGTGTCTCGGTGCCACCGCGGCACAATCGTTGCTGGGCAGCTCCTTTCGGGTGACGGCCCACCGCGGCGAGTGGCTCCGGTTGCCCGCGCCGCTGGAGGTGGCGTCGGACCCGATGGTGATGGCGACGATTCACCCGTCGGCGCTGCTGCGGGATCGCAGTGAGCGGCGCAAAGAGAATTACGACTCGTTTGTGGCGGATCTTCGTGCCGCAAGCGCCGGGCTGGCGGCCATGTTTCGGGAAAATCAGCCTGGGTAGTCGAAATTGATGAGTGTAGGCAGCGAGGAAAGAACCCAAGTGGACGGGACAACTGCGGTCCCGGAGGCTGACACCGGCCGGGGCCGGCGTGGCGTCGTCAATTGGATATTGGCGGCGCTGACGGTGCCGGTGGCCGCGCTGATCATGATTTTCGCGGTCGGCGCGGCGATGAGCATGGCCGCGTGCAGCACCGCGCAATGCCCGAGCCTCGGGCCGGGCGGCGTGCTCTACGGCGTGCTCTTCTACGGTGCTCCGGTAGTCGCCGGCTTGACGATCATCGCCTCGTTCTTCACGGCGCTGCGGCGCCGGGGCTGGATCGTCCCAGTGGTCGCGCTCGCCCTGCTGGCGGCCGACTTCGCAGCCATCGCGATTCTGTTCTGACATTGGCCGCCAACAGACGTTCGCCCGCGGTGCTGTTCGACATCGACGGCACGCTGGTCGACTCCAACTATCTGCACATCGACGCCTGGCAGCGTGCGTTCGGCGAGGTGGGCATCGACGTCGAAACCTGGCGCATCCATCGGTCGATCGGCATGGATGGCTCGACTTTGGTGAAATCGCTGTCCGGCGACGCGCCCGAGGAGGCGCAGAAGCAGTTGAAAGAGCTGCATTCCCGCTATTACCGGGAAGTCGCGTCGTTGCTGCGCCCGTTGCCGGGGGCTCGCGCGCTACTACGCCGGGTGGCCGATCTGGGACTGCAGGTGGTACTCGCCACCTCGGCGCCGGAGGACGAATTGGAGCTGCTTCGTAAGGTGCTCGACTGCGACGAACTCGTCGCCGCGGTCACCTCGTCAGCCGACGTGGACACCGCAAAGCCGAAGCCCGACATCATCGAGATCGCGCTGGACCGTGCGGAAGTCACCGCAGAGCGTGCCGTATTCCTCGGCGACGCCATTTGGGATGCCGAAGCATGCTCGCGCGCGAAGGTGACCTGCATCGGAGTGCTCAGCGGTGGCGTCTCCGCGTCGGAGCTGCGCGATGCCGGTGCCGCACAGGTTTTCGAGAATGCCGACAAGCTGCTGGCCAACATTGAGCAGACCCGAATCGCGGAGCTGGCCGCGGACGGGTGACAGCAAGCAGAATGGGCCCAGTCCATCCCGGACTGGGCCCATTCTCGCGTCAAGCTACTGGTTGGCTTTCTGCCGCTCCTCGGCTGCCTCGGCGCCGCCGCGGGCGGACTCCGCCTCGGCTTCCTTCTTGGCAGCATCACGCTGAGCGTCGGCCTTGTCCTGCTGGGCCTGACCCTCGCGCTTCACGTCGTCACGACCGGTCACTGCGCCGATGACTTCCTTCGCCTTGCCCTTAACGCCCTCGACGACGCCTTCGACGCCCTCTTGGGGGCCACTCTTGTCCGACATGAGTTCCTCCTGCATTACTTGCTTTCTGTGGCGACCTCGCGCCGAAATTGCGCTCAGCCACAGGGGGTTAGGGTCAACTTTCGCGTTGCTCCCGGCATTCCCCCGCAGCAAGAGGGTTTCCGAACGCGCGCAGCCTCAAACCTGTGGGCTGGGTCACCGGAGTTCTCAACTTCGTTTGGTGTCTTCGTTTTTCGCTCATGTTTGAGCCCGCAGATCGGGGGCATTCAGTGACGCTTAGAGCGCGAGGAGAGACAGATGCTGGCACGCCACGCTATTGCGAGAATCGTGAATTTCGCCCGGGCCGGTTACCCCAAGGGCGTGCCGGCTACCGACACCTTTCCGGTGCTGGCAGTGTTGCCGCGGACGCTGCCACCAGCGCTGCGTCACGACCGGCACGTATAACGGTGCGATCCGGACGTATCAGCGCTACTGTCGCCCGCCCGTGACGCAGCCAGGCGTCCAGCCGGCTCCCGTGCTCTGCTTGGATGATGGGAACATTGCGCCCGTGCAGCAGGGCTTCAACGGCCGTCGCCAACCGAACCCGGGTAATCAGCGCGAATCCGGGGCCCGCAGCGTCGTCCAGGCGGATACCGTTGAGCAACAATGCGTTCGGACATAAGGTGCCGGCGAGTTGACCGGGCCGGCCGGGCTTGTGGACCAGGGCTGAGCGGCGCAGGGCCGGCGTCGTGGAATCGACGATCTTCTTGCGCAGACCCGGAATGAGGTCTGCACGCGGCAACAGGGCACGTCGGGTCAGGTCACCGAGCCGGCCACCGCCGGTCATCGACCAGCCCACCGTGAGCGCCAGGCGAATCAGGGCTCTGCAGTGCGGTTTACGTTCTTGCTCATACGTGTTCAGGATGTCGGGGGACAGCGTCCCGTTGCACACCGCGGCGATCTTCCAGCTGAGGTTGAACGCATCGCGCAAACCGGCGCCCATGCCCTGGCCGATGAACGGGGGAGTGAGGTGCGCGGCATCACCGAGGATGAAGATGTTGCCGCGCCGCCATCGATCGGCGATTTGGGCCCGGAAGGTGTACTCCGCGACGCGTAACAAAGTCAGTTCGTCGTCGGCGAGGTGGCGGGTCCACGGAGCGATCAGCGGACGGAGCGTGCCCACTGTGTCGAAGTCGTCCGCACTTTCGCCGTCCAGCAGGCGAAACTCCCAGCGGTAGCGGGATTCTCCGATGCGCATGTAGGTTCCGGCGCGAGCCGGGTCGCAGATCTGATAGACCCCGTCCCACTGCCGCAGGTCTGCCTCGGTGGCGACGTCGACGACCAGCCATCGCTGCTCGAAGTTCAAATCCCGCATAGTGGCACCGATATGACTTCGCACCACGCTGTTAGCGCCGTCGCAGCCCAACAGGTAGTCGGCATCGACCTGGTGAACCGTGCCGTCGGTCCGGTCGGTGAAAGTGACGCGGGCACCGTCGCCATGGGTGGTGATCGCGGTGACGTCGGAATTGCCGCGCAGTTCGACGTTCGGGTAGCGCTTGAGGTTGGTCCGTAACAGCGCCTCCAGCTCCGGTTGGTCGAACATGTTCGCTTGCGGGTAGCCGTGCGTGCTTCGCGACGGGTCTCGGTGGAATTCGGCCAGCACGTTGAAGCGGTTGTCCAGCAGTCGCAGTCCGAGCGTGGGCCGCGAGATCGCTGCGAACTCCGCAGCTACGCCCAAGCGGGCGAGGATGCGGTAGATCTCGTCATCGAGGTGCACCGCCCGCGGCTGCGGATAAACCCCGGGCCAGCGTTCGAGAACCAGACTGTTGACTCCGTACTGCGCCAGCAGGGTGGCGGCGGTGATGCCGGTCGGACCGGCGCCCACGATGACGACCGGGACGCGTCGATTCGCCTGCACGTTCATGCGTATCGCACGGTATTGCGCTGGACGCCAAGGTCGATCGCGCCGTCGTCGGTGGCCACCGACGCCTCGACGACGTCACCGTGCTGCAAATACTTGGGATTGCCGGATTGACGCTTGAAGAAGGCCTTCCATTTGACGGCCGGCGGCAACAGGTTCCCGATGATCTCCATCGGTTTTGGTGGAGCGCTCAGTGCGGTACCGACGGGTGTCCCGGTGAGTATCAGGTCACCCGGTGCCAGTTCCTGAAATTGGGTGAGCGACTGCAGTGCCTGCAGCGGGCGGTAGAGCATGTCGCCTTCGACCAGCGCGTTCTGGCGCTCTGCACCGTTGACCCGCAGCCGCAGCCGCAGGTCGCCGAAGCGCTTCAGCTCGTCGGCGCTGAGCAGCACCAATCTGGGGCCGACGGGGGTGAACGTCGGATAGGACTTGGCTTCGTAGAATTGCGTCTGCGGCAGCTGGATGTCGCGGGCCGACACGTCATTGGTGACGACCAGACCGGCGATGAAGTCGGCGAGGTTGGCGTCGGAGATGCTGGTGCCGACGGGAATTGGGCGCCCGATCACCAGACCGATTTCGACTTCGTAGTCGAGCAGCTGAACATGCGCGGGCTTGACGATGTCGGCGGACGGACCGCAGATCGAGGCGGATGCCTTGCGGAAGAAGGTCAGCGGAGTCGATGCCGGGTCCATGCCGGCATCCTTGACGTGCGACTCGAAGTTCGTCATCTGCGCGACCACCCGACACGGCCTGGTCACCGGAGAGATGAGATCCAGCGTCTCGACGGGCTCGGTGTCGGTGGCGGCGGCTGCCGCCTCGATCGCGGCGCGATCGGAGAGCAGCTGGGCCGTGCTGGTCGCCGTGGTGGCGATCCTGGTTGCGCCGTCGGCTTTTTCGACCCACCAGGCGGGGTCTTTGAAGCCGGTGTGGAGAATGGAGATGGTCATGCGGTCGCAACTTTCAGTAGGCCGAGCAGGCGGTTGAAATCGAACTCATTGTTTTCACGCAGCGCACCGATCATCGAAACCACTTCGTGTCTCGCCGATTTGGCGTCAGCGCCGAGAAAATCGCGGGTCGCCGGAGGTCCCCACTGGGCCAGACCCGAAGCCGTCAGCGGCGCCCAGCCCGGCTCCAGCGTGTTGTCGAACATATCGCCGTCAGTGAAGTGCTCGACCAGGAAGCCGTCGGGATCGCGCCAGTAGTCGAAGATCTGGCTGCCCTGGATGTGTCTGCCAATTCCCCACGAGCGCACATACCCTCGCTCCCGGAGGTACTCGCCGCCGGCGGCCAGCGCGTCGAGATCGCTGACCTGATAGGCCGAATGAAGGTATCGGTTGGCCGGACCCAGCGCCAGTGCCAGCGTGTGGTGATCGGCCGGCATCGACCCCCGATCGCATCGGATGAAGCTCATGGTCGGTCCGCGCTCACGCTGCCCGGGGAAGTACTGGAAATCACTGACGATCATTCCGAGGTTGTCGAGGTACCAGTTCAGCGATTGCAGGTATTTCGTCGACTGCAAAACCAGATGTCCGAGCCGCTGGACCCGTGCCGGCGCCCGACGTGGCCGCTGAGTGGCGTTGATTCGCACCAGTCGTGAGCCGAAGTTGAATTCCGGCGGCTGCTGACCGGGTAACTCCGGCAGTTCATGCATGCCGGCAACTACCCGCACCGGTGTGCCCGTGGGGTCCCGTAGGTCGACCGAAATGCCGCCGACGGCTTCCGGCAGCGGCCGGGCGGTGGCGCCGGACTTGTCGGCCAGGCGCAACACATCCACCTCGTCGCAGGCGCGGAATGCCACCGCGGCGAAACGCGACCGCTGGCCGCGTCGCACGATCACGCACGGCGCGCCCGCGTCGGTGCCGCGCAGCGCGATCTCGTCGGGTCCGCGCCGCGCGGATTGGAACCCGAACGCACGCGCGAACGCCTCACACCGGGTGAGGTCGGGCTTCTCGAACTCCAGCCACGCCAGGTCGGCGACTTTGATCACCGGATTCCGGGACCGGCCGGGATGGTCGTCGGGTCGGGCACCCTGCTCGCTGTGTAAGCCGTGGTGCGCATCCGTGGGGGATCCGATCACATTCATCACCGTCTCTCATCAGTAGCTGACGAAATCGTCACATACTGCACCTCCACTCGTCAACAGTTTCTGACGAATTCCTCACTTTTGCGGCATACTGCTGTAGTGACCATTTCAACCGACGGCCCTAGCCGCCTCGAGCGGCGCAAGCAGCGCACCCGCTCGGCACTCGTCAAGGCCGCACAGCGATTGATCGCCGAGGGCAAGGTCAACGTGGCCGTGCTGGAGATCACCCAGGCCGCGGGCGTCGGAATGGGGTCGTTCTACAACCATTTCGAGAGCAAGGAGCAGCTGTTCGCGGCCGCGGTGGCCGATGTGCTGGATGCGCACGGAGCGCTGCTCGACCGGCTCACCGAAGCGATCGAAGATCCTGCCGAGACGTTCGCCACCAGCTTCCGGCTCACTGGCCGGCTCTTCCGTCAGCGGCCGCAGGAGAGCGAGATCCTGTTGGCCAACGGCGTCGCATTCTTGTCGTCGGACCGGGGCCTGGCGCCTCGGGCGCTACGGGACATCAAGGCGGCCGCGCAGGCCGGACGGTTTCAGACCGACGACCCCGAACTCGCGTTGGCCATGGCCGGCGGTGCGCTGCTGGGCCTCGGTGCGTTGTTGCGCAACGAACCGGACCGGGACGGGGCGCTGGCGGCCGACAAAGCGACCGAAAACGTGCTGCGGCTATTGGGACTTTCCGCCGAGGAGGCACACGCCATCTGTCAGCGGTCGTTGCCGGACTTCGCCGCGGATTAGCCTGGGTGCGAGGACTGCCCCTGGGGAGGTGTTGAGGAGACACTGTGCGGCCTGCGCGGGCGGCCGGGTCCTCCCGATGTCCTGGCTACGATGATCGGCACCTGGCTCATCGTCACCGTCCCGGCGCTGCCCGGGCTGAATAACGTCGCCGCGAAGCCGCCGCTACCCTGACCGCCCAAGACCACAAGCTGAGCTTTCTTGGCATGATCCACCAGTCGCGGCGCCGGATCGGCAAGCGCGGGCAATCTTTGCACGGTGACTTCCGGATACCGATCGATCCATCCGGCGAAGGCGGCCATGTTCTCGTCGAGACCGTTGGAGGCTTGGCAGGTAGGGACGGCCACCAGCCCCACTCCACGTGTTGAGGCTTCGAAGAACGCGATCTCCATCGCCAACTCTGCGTCTGGCGATTCGTCGATGCCTAACAAAACCGGCGCCGCGAGGCTTTCCGGGCTGAGTCGGACGTCATCGTGGATGACGACGACCGGGCAATGCGCGTGATGGATGAGTGTCGAGCTGACCGAACACGACTGACATTGCGGCATTGCGCCGCTGCCGGGGCAGCCAACCACTACCAGATCGGCGTGCTTTGACAGGTCGGCCAGCGCAAAAACAGGTGTAGCACAGGGCATTTCGCATCGCACCCGAACCGGGTCGGCTACGGTCCGCAGGGCCTCGTCGAGCACCTGTTGTCCGCGCTCGCGCTGGCTGCGCGTCCGGGCAGCATGGGCGAGGGTGAGTGGCGCGTCGCGCAGCGCCGCGTCATGGGCGGCCCACTGAACGGCGATCGCGGAGCTCGACGAACCGTTGACGCCCACGACGATCCCGAGGTCCGCACCGCGGTTCGCCATCCGACGGCTCCTTCCGCTTCGACTCGCAGGTTAGGGAGCCGACGACGTCCGCGAATGAGCCATAAGTCACCGATTTGAAGGTCTTCTGGCCCTAACGGAGACCAGCACCGCTCCCGCGGCGAACAGCAGTGCTCGAAACCAGGGGAACCGCCCGTCGGGTGCGAAGCCGTCCGCGGCGAAACACGCCAGCGCATAGGTCGTCATCGCCGCTCCGGCCAGCAGCAACGGTGTGCTCCAGCGCTGCGGCATCGGCACGGTCAAGGTGGGCAGCGCAGCAGCGAAAAACCTTCGCCCCCAGAACAAAAGCCCGATCTCAACGGCCGTGACAACAACCAGAATGGCAATCCACTCGAGTCGGAAGAGCCACCAGTCCGCGGTCCCTTCGGGCGGCTGCGGAAACAGCCCCGTCGGGTAGCCGACGACGGCCACCAGCACGACAGGCACCATGTGCCACAGATACAGAGCCATCACGTTGTCGTTGACGATCGACACCACACGCTGCAGTCGCTGGGGCCGGAGCGCTCGGTTGAGTGCTGGAACCAGCGCGGTGGCGATGCCTATCTGCGTGCATCCGAACGCCAGCAGCGCCACCGTCGGCGGCGTAGTGTTCTGCACCTGCTGGCCGGGAACGCCGATCATGCTCACCGGGTAATGCCCCCAGCCGACCAACAACGCCAGCACAGTTCCCGCACTCGCCGCCAGCGCGACAGGCTTGGGGCCGGCCAGCTGACCGGACTGCCAGGCGATCCCGAGTTGATAGAACGCACCCCAGCACAGCAGGTAGTTCACGAGACCGACGTGCGGCACGTGATAGACCACCGCGGCGATGTCGACGAGCACTGCCCCGACGGCCAGCGCTGCGGGCGCCCAGAGGCCCCAACGGCGTTGCGCGGCAAGCGCGATGGGCGTCGACGACACCACCACGACGTAGACCGCGAGAAACCACAACTGCATGGCCACCGCCCAGCCCGCGTACTGCACCACGGAACCGGCCATGCCGGTGATGCGCAGGACAGCCACCACCGCCAGAATCGCCGCGACGTACACCGCCGTCGGACCCAGGACTCGGGCCAGCCGGTGCCGCAGCCAGCTTTCGCGCGAGAAGCCGTCGTGGCCGCTTCGATGTCCCCACGACACCGCGGTGGCATACCCGGCCACCATGAAGAACGTCGGGACGGCTTGGAAACCCCACGTCAACCATTGCGTCCAGGGCTGGTCGACAAGCGGGTTCTGGCGGCCGAACCGGCCGTCGTGGTAGGTCACCGATGACGCCAGCCAATGCCCCAGCACGATCAGGATCACCCCTGATGCCCGCAAGAAGTCGACTGCGACATTGCGTGCCGGTCGAGCGGTGTCCCGGTGGTCCATCAGCGCGAGGGTACCCGGCCCTAGCACAATGACCCTATGAGACAAGCCAGACTGGCCAACCTGCCCGTCGGACGACTCGGACTGGGCGCGATGGGGATGTCCGCGGCGTACGCCGGCGCCGGCAGCGACGACGCCGAGTCGATCCGCACTGTTCACCGCGCCCTCGATCTCGGTGTGACCTTGATCGACACCGCCGAGGTGTATGGCCCCTACCTGAACGAGGAGCTGCTGGCCCGCGCGTTACGCGGCCGCCGCGACAGGGTAGTGCTGGCGAGCAAGTTCGGCATGATCTCGCACACCGGCCGTAACGGCCTCGACAGTAGTCCCGCCAATGTCGTTACCGCGCTTGAGGGTTCACTGCAACGGCTGCAAACCGATTACATCGACCTGTATTACCAGCATCGCCTGGACCGCGACACCCCGATCGAAGACACGGTCGGGGCTCTCTCAGAGTTGGTGCAGGCCGGCAAAATCCGGCACATCGGTCTCTCGGAGGTCGGTCCGCAGACCATCCGACGCGCTCACGCCGTGCATCCCGTCACCGCTGTGCAATCCGAATACTCCCTATGGACCCGGGATCCCGAACAGAGTGTGCTGCCGGCACTTCGCGAACTGGGCATCGGGTTCGTGGCCTACTCGCCGCTGGGGCGCGGCTTCCTCACCGGTGCGATACGTTCCACCGACGGGATCCCCGACACCGACTTCCGCAGGACGAACCCTCGATTCGTCGCCGAGAATTTCGAGCACAACCTGCGCAGTGCCGACGAACTGCGCGACATCGCCGCTGACGTGGGCGCCACGCCGGCGCAGGTTGCGTTGGCCTGGCTGTTGGCGAAAGGGCCAGACATCGTTCCCATCCCCGGGACCAAGCGCGTTGCGCGCCTTGAGGAGAACGCCGGAGCCGATACGGTCGAGTTGTCCGCCGAGCAAATGGTCAGGCTCGACGGTCTGACGCCGGCGGCCGGTGACCACCACAGCGCGGCGCAGTTGCAATGGATTGACCGCGACTAAATCTTGCGCACCAGGGCAGCGGCGCGCACGTCCTCGCCGACGGTGAAATCCAGGCGCACCGCGTCGCCGTTGCGTTCGGACCGGATGGTCAGCGGTTCGCCGTATTTGATCGGGCTGCGGTATTCCAGTACAGCCCGATACGGGTTGTGCTCCAATTCAGGGAATTGAGCCAGTATTTCGTGCACGCCATGCCAGTAGATGGTGTTGTTGACGTGCTCGAAGAGATCGATGTCGGTGCGCCGCAGGGGAAAAGGGGTGTCGGTACCGGTCTGGACGTGCTCGGTGACCCATGGTCGCCACTTGAGCCGGTGATTGTCGGTGGTACTGCCGAAGCGTTCGACGCAGTAGTCGGTGAGCCGCGACGGGGTCAAGGTGTCCTTGTTCATGCAGATCCAGAAGCCCTGGGTCTCGATGCGACCGCCCCGGTCACCCCTGAGCTGCACCCGCATGTCGCACCACCTGCTGGACAACCCGGCACACCAGCGGCGGAAGGTGATCTCGCTGGGAATCTCGATCGGTTCCAACACGTCGATCACCGTGCGCAACACGATCCAATGCGGATGTACCTCGGCGAGCCCGGCGTCGGCGAGGTGCTCAGCTCCCACTTCCTGGATATACCGCGCGACGCCGTCCAGACGCAGTCTGCGGTGTTCGTCGATATCGGATGTGGCCAGCCGCCAACCGGTTTGGTAGACATAGCCCTGATCGGGAACATCGACAAGCGGTGCATCGACCTCAGGATTGTGAGGCACGGGTTCTCCTTCTCATGCTTCACTGAGCAGCTTTTCCAGCTGCTCGCTGGCCGCGTCCAGCTTCTTCTGGAACATCGACACGACCCGATCGCGTACCCGCGGCTTGTGCGACAACGGCGGCAGCAGCTCGGCCAGCAGATTCAACCGCGCTGAACTCAGCCAATCTGTCAGGTCTGGGTCATCGAGCCACCGCGCGAAATTGCGGAGGTCCGAGTGGGTCAGGCGCAGCCAGTCGATATCGCGGTCGGGGTGCGGAATCGGTTGACAGAGCTCGTTTTTCAGTGTGTCTCCGTCGTAGGCGAACTCCACGTGGGCGATGAACGCGGCGCTGAACACCTGCTGGCAGCCGCGCACGGCCTGCAGGGTGAGTTGGCCGCCGTCGAAGACCGGCGTAGCGGGGCGTTCGGGTGCACCGTCGGCGGTGCAGTCGATGTAGAGGGCCGACGGCTCGGACGCGACGGACCCTTCGTCCAGCACGATCGTGGTGGGCTCGAGGCGTTGGACGTGACCCAGCCTGACCACATCCTCGATGCGGCGCAGCTGCTCGAACTCGGGCTGTGACACCGTCGCGCAGCGATACATCCGGGGCCGGACCGAAGGGTCCAGGCGAAGCAACGCGCCACCCGCTTCCAAGCGGTCGAACAGGTCGTCGATCGACGTGGCGGCCTCGATCGCTTCGAGGGTCGCGCCATAGTTGTCGCGGAACCGTTTGATGAAACTGGGGCCGGGTTGCAGCGTCACCCGGTCCATCAGCCAGGAGTCCCGCGGTTTGATCCAGGTGAGGCGGCCGGCATCGACGCCTTGTCGCAATAGCCACAAGCACACATCCATGCCGGTCTTGCCTGCGCCGACGATCACGTACCGGTCCCGCGCGCCGAACTTGGGCAGGTCGTTCGGGGGAATGCAGTCGATGCCAGGGGCGACGGCATAGGGTGCCGGCCGCATCGACGGCACGATGGCGCGCAGATAGGTGGCGTCGACGACTCGTCGCCGGACGTTGACGTCGTACTCAGCGCCGGCCAGGGTGCGAAAGCGCCCGTCCCCGAGATACTCCGACATCGGGAAGTACTCGACGCGGCCCGTGGGCAGGAACTGTTGCTGCATCACGGCGTCGAAATAGGCGCACACCTCGCCGACCGGGGCCAGTTCGTTCAAACCCTGATTCCAGCCCACCACATCGATGGTGTTGTTGCCGAGAGCCCTCGAATTCACGCCGTAGTACGCCGAAGGCTGGTGCAGGCGGACGAACGGGTATGCGGTGGTCCAGTGTCCACCCGGTTGGTGCGCCCGGTCGACGATGACGACCCGGGCCTGAGATTCGGTGATGACGGTGTCGGTGAACGCCATGCCCATGGCGCCTGCACCGATGACGAGGTAGTCGGTGTCCAAAGTGTGGACACTCATTGCGGCTGCTCTCTCATGCGCCCACGATAGTGCCTGCGAAATGGTCGCTGATCAACCCGGTAAGTTCGCTGGGATGGGAGCCGATCTCACCGTCGCTATCGCCGATGGTGTCGCACTGCTCACCCTCAACCGGCCGGCGCGGCGCAACGCCTACACCGCGCAGCTCGGCGCGTTACTCAACCAGGCCTACCGCGCCTGCGACGACGATGACGACGTGCGGGCGATCGTGCTCACCGGTGCCGGGGAAGCGTTCTGTGTGGGGGCCGACTTCTCCGCGCCGGCAAGTCCTTTCGACTCACCGTCGGGTGATGCCTTCACCGCCTCGCCGACCGATCCCGCGGCATTCGAACTCCGCACCCCGGTGATCGCGGCCGTTAATGGGCACGCCATCGGAATCGGACTGACCATCGCGCTGCAGACCGACATCCGGATCGTGGCCGAAGACGCCAAATACGCTGTGGCACAAGTGCGGAGGGGTGTTATCGGAGACTGCATGTCGCATTGGACGTTGCCGCATCTGGTGGGCGGAGCCGTTGCGGCGGAGTTGCTGCTGACCGGCCGCACTTTCGACGGGCACGAGGCGGTCGCTCTCGGGGTGGCCTCCCGTGCGTTACCCGGACCGCAGGTGCTGGACCACGCGATGACGATCGCGCGTGACATCGCCCGCAACGTGGCACCCATGTCGGCAGCCCTGAGCAAGCGACTGCTCTGGGATGCCATGGGCAGGGGCTATACCCCGCGCCAGGTCGCCGACTTGGAGACGCAGCTGCATCACCGGGTGATGGGCGGGGCGGATGCCCGCGAGGGCGTCGAGGCTTTTCTGCAACGCCGACCGCCGCACTGGACCGCGTCGGTGGCGCGCGAGTGGGAACCGCTGCCCCAGCTGGGGGTTGACCAATGACCAGCTGGAGAAGCCGGGCCATGCCCGCACTGCTTCGCCTGACCGGACGGCATCGGCCGTACGCCAGCGCGGACGCTGCCCGCGCGCATATGCAACAGCGCGCCGCTCACCCACAGCCATTCGGTCCGCCGCCGCGGTTGCGGCCCAAGGTGACGATCACCTTGCAGCATGGATCGAGTTGGCCGATCTACACCTTGACACCGCCCGCGTCGAGGCCCGAGCTCACCGTGATTTATCTGCATGGCGGTGGCTGGGTGAACGAGATCACCAGTCGGCACTGGCAATTGGCGGCGCAGATCGCTCACCAGGCACGCGCTACGGTGATCGTTCCGATTTACCCGCTGCTGCCGTCCGCCACCGCCGCCGACGTCGTACCGGCTGTGGTCGAGATGGCGACTCAGCATGCCGATGTCTATCTGGCAGGCGACTCGGCCGGCGGGCAGATCGCTCTGTCGGCCACGCTGTTGCTGCGCGACGAGCATGGCGTGGTCCTGCCCGGCACGGTGCTGATCTCACCCGCGCTGGACCTGTCGCTGAGCAATCCGGCCATCGCCTCGGTCGAGCCGACTGACCCGTGGTTAGGGCGCGACGCGGTGCAATTCTTCGCCGACCGCTGGCGCGGTGACCTGCCGGTCGATGATCCGCGGGTCAGCCCGCTTGCGGCCGACCTGACCGGACTGGGCCCGTTGACCGTATTCAGCGGCACCCGAGACATTTTGAACCCCGACGCGCGACTGCTGGCCGAAAAGGCCGCAGCCGCGGGCGTCGCCATCGAGTATTACGAGGAGCCGGGACTGCTGCATGTGTTCCCCCTGACTCCCACGCCGGAGGGCCGTGCCGCGCGGCGGATAATCATCGAGCGGATCGGTGGTGGAACCGAATCCACGAGGAGGTAGTCGGCCATGAGCATTCCTGATCGTCAGCAGGCGATGGTGATGAACGGACCCGGCATCGCGCCGGTGGCCGTGGAACGGCCCGTTCCCGAACCCGGCCCGGGACAAGTGCTGGTCAAGGTGAACGCTTCGAGCCTGAACTTCCACGACAACGTCAACCTGATGGGTCTGCTGCCCGGGCCCTGGCCACGGGTGCCGATGAGCGACGGAGCGGGCGAGGTGGTCGCCCTCGGCGCCGGCGTCGAAGATCTGCGCCTCGGACAGCGGGTGATGGGCGCCTTCAACCCGGACTGGCAGGACGGCCCGCCTACCCCGGAGAACAAGCGCGACTTACCGGGCGACAGCTGCGACGGGTGGTTGCAGCAATACCGCGTCGCCAATGCCACCGGGGTGGTGCCGACGCCCGAGCACCTCAGCGACATCGAAGCCGCAACGATTCCGTGCGCCGCGGTGACGGCATGGGCCGCCCTCAAAGAGGCCAACATCGGTGCGGGTGACGTGGTGGTGACGCAGGGCACCGGTGGCGTGTCGCTGTTCGCGGTGCAACTGGCTCACGCATTGGGTGCCACCACCATCCTGACGTCATCGTCCGACGACAAGCTCAAGATCGGATCTGAGTTGGGCGCAACCCATCTCATCAACTACCGCACCACCCCGGGGTGGGATGCGGAGGTGAAAAAGCTCACCGACGGGCGCGGCGCCCACCTGGTCGTCGAGCTCGGTGGACCCGCCACGTTGGCGCAGTCGCTGCATTCGACGCGGATGGCCGGCACCGTCGCGGTGATCGGGGTGCTCAGCGGATTCGACCTGACGCCCATCGCTGTCGCCGAGGTGATGCTGAACAACCTGCGCATCATCGGGATCACCGTCGGCAATGTGCGCACGCACCGGGAAGTGTGCGACGTGATCGCAGGGAATGGGATCAAACCGCACATCAGTCATGTCTTCGGGTGGGAGAAGTTGGACGACGCGCTGCGGGTGATGCGGGCCGGTGAACACGTCGGCAAGATCGCCCTCACCATTCCGTGACCGCCGAGCCGCCGTACTTCGACCTGGGCAGCTACCACCGCCGGGTGGAGACCGTTGCCCCGCAAGCCCAAATCTGGTTCGACCGCGGCATGGTGTGGGCCTATGCGTTCAACCACGAAGAAGCGGTGCGTTGCTTCGAGCGCGCGTTGGAGCACGATCCCGATCTGGCCATGGCGCGGTGGGGCATCGCCTATTCGGTTGGGCCCAACTACAACAAGGCTTGGGAGGCGTTCGATCCGGTTGAGCTGGAGTCGTCGTTGTCCCGTGCCCGCGAGGAACTGGCGATCGCCACTCAGGGCCGGGCCGGCGCCGTCGAACGCGGGCTGATCACCGCTCTACAGGCCCGCTTCCCGTCCGAGGACCTGGATGCCGGGCGCCTTGCCTACGCTGACGCGATGACGGTGCTGGCCGCCGCCCATCCCGACGACATCGACGTACAGGCACTGGCCGCCGACGCGCTCGTCAACGTCACGGCCTGGGCGCTGTGGGATACCGCCACCGGCGCCCCAGCCGAGGGCTCGCGGGTCCTGGAAGCCCGGCGGATTCTCGAGAATGCACTGGCCAAGACGCAGGGCCGTACGCACCCGGGCATCTTGCATCTCTACCTACACACCATGGAGATGTCGTCGACTCCCGAAGTCGCCCTGCCGGCTGCCGATCTGCTGCGTGGTCTGGTCCCCGACGCGGGACACCTGCAACACATGCCGAGCCACATCGACGTGCTGTGCGGTGACTACCGCAGCTCAGTGGATGCCAATACTGCTGCCGTGCAAGCAGATCGACGTTTCGTCGAGCGTGAAGGCCCGCTGAACTTCTATTCGCTGTATCGCGCGCACGATCTGCACTTCATCGTGAATTCGGCGATGTTTCAGGGTCAGTCGCAGATCGCGTTGCGCGCCGCCGACGAGTTGGCCGGCCAGTTGACACCTGAGTTGCTGAGTATCCAGTCCCCGCCGATGGCCGACTGGCTGGAGGCGTTCGCACCGTTGCGAACCCACGTGCTGGTCCGATTCGGCCGGTGGGAGGACCTGATCGCACAATCACATCCAGGTGATCCCCACTTGTATTGCACCACGGCTACAACCATCCACTACGGACGCGGCGTCGCCTTCGCGGCCACCGGGCAACTCTCCCGAGCCCATGCCGAGCGTGCCGCGTTCGCCGAGGCTTACGCGCGGATCCCCGAATCCCGGTATTTGTTCAACAACACCAGCCGCGACATCCTCAGGGTTGCCGAAGCCATGCTCGACGGCGAAATCGCTTATCGTGAAGGTCGTTTCGACGAAGCCTTCGAGCACCTGCGGAGTGCGGTGCGGCTGGACGACGGGTTGCCGTATGACGAGCCGTGGGGCTGGATGCAACCGACCCGGCACGCGTACGGTGCGCTGCTGCTCGAGCAGGGCCACGTCGAGGAGGCCGCCGCGGTGTACGCGGCCGATCTGGGGCTGGATCCCACGTTGGCGCGGTGTTGCCAGCATCCGGGCAACGTGTGGAGTTTGCACGGCTATCACGAGTGTCTGCAACGGCTCGGCCGTACCGCTGAGGCGATGATCGTCGGCCAGCAACTGGGTTTGGCGGCCGCGCGGGCTGACGTGCCGATCCGGGCGTCCTGTGCGTGCCGGCTCGAGGTGTCCTGATCTATGCCCACCGACGCGGAACACCTCAGTAAAGACCCCACGCCCGACGAAGCCGAGGACAACGCGTTCTTCCCCTCGCCGTATTCGCTGAGTCAGTACACCCAGTCCAAGACCGACTTCAACGGTGTAGCGCACCCGGGCGCGTACACCGAGGGCAGGTGGAAGGTGCTGATGATCGCGGCCGAAGAGCGTTATCTCCTGCTGGAGAACCACAAGATGTTCTCCACCGGCAACCACCCCGTCGAGACATTGCTTCCGCTGCACCACCTGATGGAGACGGGTTTCGAGGTCGACGTGGCAACGGTCACCGGTTATCCGGTGAAGTTGGAGTGGTGGGCGATGCCGCGCGAGGACGAGGCCGTGCTGGCCACTTACGAGGCGCTCAAGCCAAAGCTCAAGCAGCCCAGAAAGCTTGCCGACGTCGTTGACAACGACCTCGGGTCCGACTCGGACTATCTCGCCGTGTTCATCCCGGGTGGCCACGGCGCGATGGTCGGCCTGCCCGACAGCCCAGCCGTGGGGGAGGCGCTGGAGTGGGCGCTGAGCAACGACAGGTTCATCGTCACGTTGTGTCACGGCCCGGCGGCGCTGCTGGCGGCTGCGCGGGACAAGCAGGAATCGCCCTTCAAGGGTTACTCGGTGTGCGTCTTCCCTGATGCCCTGGATTCCGGTGCGAACATCGAAATGGGTTACCTGCCAGGCCGATTGACGTGGCTCGTCGCTGAAGAGTTGAGCAGGCAGGGGCTGACCATCCGCAACGACGACATGACCGGCAAGACCCACCAGGACCGCAGGCTGATCACTGGCGACAGCCCGCTGGCCGCGAACGAACTCGGCCGCATCGCCGCTGATGCTCTGCTGCAAGCGGCCCGCTGACAGCGCTGCTCTAATGTTCTGCGCATGACAGAGGAGTCAGCGCGCAACTTCGTATCGCTGCCGGACGGGTCACACGGTCCGTTGTCCGCACCCGCTGGGCGGCTGCTGATCACCGGAGTCGACGCCGTCGGTCGGTCGTGCGCGGCGCAGGACGGTCCGGTGACGCTGAACGGGTTCCCGGGTTTCGAGGGGATCCTGTTCTCGGTGCTCTATGCGACCGAGTCGGCTCCCGCGCTATCCGCTGGGGGCCGCAGCGCCGACATCCTGGACCTGGGGGTCCCGCCGGGCACCGTCAACTGGAAGATCATCGATTACGGTCCCGGAGTAGCCTTTTCGATGCACCACACCGACACCGTCGACCTCGATCTCGTGCTGTCGGGCTCAGTCGACCTGATCCTTGATGACGGGCCGCATCCGTTGCAAGCCGGCGACACCGCTGTCGTGACCGGGGTCGATCACGCGTGGCGCACCGGGCCGGAGGGGTGCCGGCTGTCGGTCATGTCGGTCGGCGTCTCAGCGGAGACCCGCTCAACCGCCATATAGCTGGAACTCGTCGCGGGCGTTTGGCGCTATCGCCGTTACAATCTGGCCTGAAACTGTATCGCATGCTGAGGGGGATGGCGTGGCCGATGACTGGCGTGGCGAGACGCTGGCCCATATCCGGACGCTGATCAAGCAGGCCGACCCGGACGTCGTCGAAGACTGGAAATGGCGCGGTGTACCGGTCTGGTACCACGACGGAATGATCTGCACCGGTGGGACCTACAAGAACGCGGTCAAGGTGACCTTCGCCAAAGGCGCGGCGCTGCACGACCCGACGGGTATGTTCAACGCCAGCCTGGACGGAAACGCGCGTCCCGCCATCGATTTTCACGAAGACGACACCATCGACGATGACGCGTTCCTGGCGCTGGTCCGAGATGCCGTGGCGCACAACCAGTCGAAGAAGGTCGGCAAGTGAGTGGTCAACCGCGAGACATCCGGGAGCTGACCGGCGACGCCGACGCCTACCGCGACGAGTTGTACCGGCGCTGGACGGGCCTGCTCAGTTACCGCTACATCGGACGCAACCATTCGGCAATGAACCTCGGCGAGGTCGACAACACGGTGACCATCCGCCGCGACATGCGCAACGAGGCCGGCGGCATCATGGTTGCCCCGCTCGCCATCGCATCGCCGGAGGGCTGTCAGACCGACATGGTGGCGGTGCCCAACCCGGTGATCGCCTCGGTGCAGATCGTCGACCCCGGCAACGACGTCGCCCGGATCGAGATCGTGGATTCGGGCATTGTCCACCAGGGTCGGACCATGGGTTACGGGCGCTGCAAGATCGTCGATGCCGACAACCCGGAACGGGTGATCGCCTTCAACGAGGGGCAGGGCGCGATCATCGGCATCCCGCCGGAAGGCCTTGACCGGATGGATGTTTCGGGTACCGAGCTGGTCATCGAGGATTCGGCCGACCTACCACCGTTGTGGGCGGCATTCGGGGCTGCCAAGCGAAACGACGGGCACTGGGTGTTGCCCGCGTTGAGTGCCGAGTACGCCTCACCGGATGCCGCGCTGCACATCGGCCCGCAACACGTCGTCCTGGAAACCGCCGCAACCGACCTGGTGGCGGACCTAGTCGGCACCCGCAGGGTGCAGGTGGTCAGCTGGCATGTGATGTTCATGTCACGCGGCAAGGTTGGCCCGTTCCGCGTCGAGGGCACCGCGCACCTTGGCGGCTCCGGACGGGTCGGGGTGCGGATGCTGCTGCACGACGAGGGCAATGCGGATAAGGCGGTGACTTCCGCAGCGGCGGTATTCGACGTGGTCGACTGACCTGTCGACGCGACGCGATCCCGTCGAGTGTGAATCTCACGACGCGACACGCCGGTGAAGTGTCGCCACATCCCACTCGGCGTCAGACCGTGGTCAACGCGTCGTTCTTGGCCTGATCCGCGCTCGGTTTCGGCCAGGGAGACGGTTTCGGGCGCTGCCGGACGCGCTGCGGCCACCAGAACCACTTACCCAGCAGCGCGGCAATCGACGGCGTCATCAGTGATCGGACGATCAGGGTGTCGAACAGCAGACCCAAACCGATGGTCGTGCCGACCTGCCCGATCACGATGAGTTCGCTGACCGCCATCGTCATCATCGTGAAGGCGAAGACCAAGCCCGCCGAGGTGACGACCGACCCGGTGCCGCCCATGGCCCGGATGATGCCGGTGTTCAGGCCGGCATGGATCTCCTCCTTGAACCGGGACACCAGCAGCAGGTTGTAGTCCGCGCCCACCGCGAGCAGGATGATCACCGACATCGCCAGCACCATCCAGTGCAGTTCAATGCCGATCAGGTGTTGCCAGATCAGCACGGAAAGCCCGAAAGATGCCCCCAGCGAGAGCAATACGGTGCCCACGATCACCGCTGAGGCCACCACGCTCCGCGTGAGGATCAGCATGATGATGAAAATCAAACACATGGAGGCGATTCCGGCGATCAGCAGGTCGTAGTTGCTGCCTTCCTGCATGTCCTTGAAGGTGGCGGCGGTCCCACCGAGGAGGATCTTGGAGCCTTCCATCGGCGTGCCTTTGAGCGCCTCGTAGGTGGCCTTCTTGATCGCGTCGATGTGCGAAATGCCTTCTGCGGACATCGGGTCGCCGTCATGGCTGATGATGAACCGCACGGCGTGACCGTCGGGGGAGATGAAGTTCTTCATACCCTTCTTGAACTCTGGGTTGTCGAACGTCTCCGGCGGCAGGTAGAACGAGTCGTCGTTGCGGGATGCGTCGAAAGCCCGGCCCATGGCCGAGGAGTCGCGCTGTGCCCGCTGTTGCTGCTCCAGCAGACCCTTCTGGGTCGAATACATGGTCAGCATCATGGTTTTCATGTTCTTCATGTTCTGGATCATCTCGGGCATCAACGCCACCATCTTGGGCATCAGCGTGTCGAGGTGATCCATCACGGGCATCAGGCTCTGGATGTCGTCGGTCATGGTGTCGACGCCGTCGAGGGCGTCGAACACCGACCGCAACGAGAAGCACACCGGAATGTCGTAGCAGTGCTTCTCCCAGTAGAAGTAGCTACGGATAGGCCGGAAGAAGTCCTCGAAATCGGCCATGTGGTCCCGTAATTCGGCGACGTCGATCGTCATGGCATGCATCTTGCCGACCATCACGTGCATGTCGGCGGCCATCTGCGAGGTGATGCTCTGCATCTGCTCCATGCTGTTGATGGTCGTCTGCATCTCGTCGGACTGCTTGAGCATGTCGGCGATCTGGTCTTCCTGATACTTCTGCGTCATCTGCTGCGAGACGCCCTGCATGCTGATCTGGAATGGGATCGACGTGTGCTCGATCGGCTTGCCCTCGGGCCGGGTGATGGCTTGCACCCGACTGATTCCCGGTACCCGGAAGATCGCCTTGGCGATCTTGTCGATGACCAGGAAGTCGGCCGAGTTGCGCAGATCATGGTCACTTTCGATCATCAGCAACTCGGGATTCATCCGAGCCTTCGAGAAGTGCCGGTCGGCGGCCGCGTAGCCGGCGTTGGCCGGGAGGTCGGCGGGTAGGTAGTTGCGGTCGTTGTAGTTGGTCCGGTAACCCGGCAGTGTGAGCAGGCCGACCAGCGCGATGCCGATTGTCATGACCAGGATCGGTCCGGGCCACCGCACCACGGCGGCACCGATCTTGCGCCAGCCGCGAATTCGCTGCGCGCGCTTGGGTTCCAGCGTCTGGCGGAAGCGGGAGGCCACCGCGATGACCGCGGGTCCGAGCGTCAGGGCCGCGAGGACAACCACGACCATACCGATGGCCAGCGGCACGCCGAGGGTCTGGAAATACGGCAGGTTGGTGAAGTGCAGGCAGAACGTGGCGCCGGCGATGGTCATTCCCGAACCGAGCACGACGTGTGCCGTGCCGTGGAACATGGTGTAGTACGCGTCTTCTCGTGATTCGCCGACCGCCCGGGCTTCCTGATATCGGCCGATGAGGAAGATGGCGTAGTCGGTCGCGGCCGCAATGGCCAACGTGACCAACAGGTTTGTGGCGAATGTGGAGAGGCCGATGATCTCGTGGTAGCCGAGGAAGGCGACCACGCCCCGGGCGGCGGCCAGCTCGAACACCACCATGCCCAGCGTGAGCAGCACCGTGACGATGGACCGGTAAACCAACAGCAGCATCGCGATGATCACGACGAACGTCGCCATGGTGATCAGCTGCAGGCTGCGGTCACCGGCCAGGTGCTGGTCGGCTTCCAGGGCTGAGGGTCCGGTGACGTAGGCCTTCACCCCGTTGGGCGGCTTTGCGCTGTCGACGATGTGCTGAACAGCCTCAACCGAGTCGTTGGCCTTCGTCTCACCCATGTTGCCGACGAGATAGACCTGGACGTAGGCGGCTTTGCCGTCGTTACTTTGCGCGCCGGCCCCGGTGAGCGGGTCGCTCCAGAAGTCCTGGACGTGCTCGACATGCTGTTTGTCGGCCTCGAGCTTGCGGACGATCTGGTCGTAGTACGCGTGCGCGTCAGCACCCAGCGCGTTCTGGCCCTCCAGCACGATCATCACCGAGCTGTTGGACTTGTATTCCTTGAACACCTCACCGACACGCTTGGTGGCGATCACCGACTGTGCGTCGTCGGGGCTCATCGAGACCGAGCGCATCTTGCCGACCTCGTCGAGTTGCGGCACCACCGTGTTGAGGATCGCGATCAGCGCGATCCACCCGATGATGACGGGAACGGCGAATTTCCGCAGGAAACGCGGAATCGCAGGACGCGCAGCGTGTCTCGGGATGGGCGCAGTGTCGGCGTTGTCTGGCCGGCTGTCTTCGAGGGTCGTGCTCATGCTGATTTCACCAGGCAGGAGGTCAGGGCGTGCACGCCGTTGGAAATTTTCTCGTCCTTGACTTCGTCGTCGACGGTGATGCGGCAGCCGAGGTAATCGCCGTCGCTCTGCGCCGAGATGTTGGGAAACACTGACGGGGCGGTGGTGCTCAGGACCAGGGTCCAGGGCAGCGGCGCGTCATCGAGGCGCCGCGGCTCCGCGCTGAGGTCCAGGTAGTTCACGTTGGCGCTGGCCGCGGACCCGAAGATCTCGTACTTGACGACCTTGGGCTTGAACGGCTTGGAGTCGTCGACTTTGGGGCTGGTCAACGTGTCCGCGTTCTCCGCGGTGAAAAACGACTTGACCCGGTGCACGGTGAACCCGCCGATCGCCACCACGGCCACGATCAACAGCGGCAACCAGGCGTTACGCACCAACTTCGCCATCTGCACCTACGCGATCCCTTCCCGGCTAGGCGATCCGATCTGCTGATTCGAGTTTGGTTGCGCTGCAGAACGTTCGAGCACCAGCCGGTTCGACGGCGTCCCTTGCAGCCCGAAACGGCCCGACGTGACGTGGGCGGATGTCTCGATACACCGAGGCATCGCCGAGTTCCGCCGCCGGACCATGGATACATAATCTGCACTTTTTGCAGATCATGCAAGTTTATGTGTTTCTGGTCACGCCGTTCACTTGGTGAAAATGCTGTTGACCAGCGCGGCGGCCCGCTCGACGTAGGGCATCGGCGTGTCGTCGGCGTCCCCGGGTTCGCCACTGGACCAGCGCTCGATGCCCGAACGCACGGCCGTCAAAGCCAACGCGGAGATCAGCGCAGGAATTTCGTCGTCGGACGGCAGGCACTGGCGTTTGGCGACGATGTCGGTCAGCTGGCTTTGGAAGCGCTCCAGCTCGGCGAGGAATGACGCCAGTACCGCGGGGGTGGTCTTGGCCAGGTCAAGCATGCACACGGCCTGCTCGCGCTGTGGTGGCATGTCGCGCAGGTGGTGTGCGGCCAGCGTGATCAGATCCGCCAGGACCACTGATAACGGCGCGGGACCTGCGGCGACGAACTCCTCGGCCAACTCGGCCGGCAGGTCGGAGGGGCCGTAGGCGATGGCCGCCTCTTTGTTGGGGAAGTAGTTGAAGAACGTGCGGGTCGAGATGCCCGCCTGCACGCAGATTTCTTCGATGGTGACCTTGTCCCATCCGCCTGCTTGCGCCAGGCGCACGGCGGCTCCGCGGATGTCCGCGCTGGTCTGGCGGCGGCGACGCTCGCGCAGGCCCATGTGATTCGCCATATGCACATATTTGCACAAACTGCACACATTGCACGCAAATCGAGCTGGTCGCGACCATGGGTCAGCGTTTGCCCCAGTCCCACGGTGGCGTCGTCAGCAAACTCTGTCCGGTGATCCGAGTCTCGCCGAAATCCTTATACAGCTCGATCTCCGTCGCGTCGTCAAGGAGCTCTCGCAGCGGATTCGAATGGGTCACCACGACAACCTGGGTGTGCTCGGCCGCAACCCGGATCAGTGCGGCCAACGGCCCGACGAGGCTGGGGTGCAGCGAGGTCTCCGGCTCGTTGAGCACCATCAGCGAAGGTCGTTGCGGACTGAGCAGAGCGGCCGCCCACAACAGGAATCGCAGTGTGCCGTCCGATAATTCGGCGGCGCGCAGCGGGCGGAGCATGCCGCGCTGCTGCAGTTGCAGATCGAACAGGCCGTTGCTGACGTCCACGGTCAGGGTGGCGCCATCGAACGCGTCCGCAACAATCCGGCTCAAGTCGTCGAATCCCGCTTCGATGATCGTCTGGATCGCCGCGGCCAGGTCGCTGCCGTCGTCGGAGAGCACCGGAGTGCGGGTGCCCACCTGCGGTTGCCGGGCCGGCGCGGCGGCATCGACACGGAAGCCGTCGTAGAACCGCCATCCGCGGAGTCGTTCGCGCACCGCCGCGAGCTCTGGAAGAGCTTGCGGGTGAGCGTATTCGGTGAGCACACTGCGGTAGGGCGGCAGTGTCCGGCACAGCTCGTCGAACCCGGAGTCGCTGCTGACTTCGGCGAAGTCGCGGGTTCGGCGCACCAGAGTGGTGGCGCGCCGCAGCACCGGGCCGGCGAAGATGGCCTCGCGCTTGATTTCCGGGTCGCGGGAGAATGCCGAGCGGAAGCCTGCCATCTGCGGTATCCCGAGATCGACGAGATAGCCGAAATCCTCTGCGGCAAAACCGAGTTCGAGTGAGAGCGGCCGGGTGCGGGCGGTGCCCTGGGCTTTGCCTTCGCGGCGGGCGCCGCCGAGTTGCTCGGGACCGGCCCACAGCACAGATTCGAGCCCACCTTCGCGGGCCAGCGATCCGATGACTTCACCCCGCCCGCAATCGGCCAAGAGCCGGAGCGCGCGGTACACCGACGACTTGCCGGTGCCGTTGGCTCCGGTGACGACGGACAGCCGGCCCAGTGGCAGCACGATGTCGCGCAGCGAGCGGTACCCGCGCACGGCGATCGTCTGCAGCATGGAGGCGACTTTAGCGGCGGGCGATGACAGCCATCGCAGTGCCGCAGAGCAATTGAGTGGGACGCGACTTAAGGAATAAAGACCGTACTTCCGCCGGGCACGGTGTAGTCAATGTAGATAGGTCGCTGCGAGAAGGGCAGGTACCCGGTGTTCATGAGGCCTGAGGAAATGACCGTCGGATGGTAATCGGTAGAGTCGAACTGGTACAGCTTCTGGCCACCGGACTCGGCGGTGTAGAACTCGTAAGTACCCGCTGGCAGGCTCGATGCGCCGCCAATTACCGCTGAAGGCATTGTTCCGAACACGCCGCCGGAGTCGATTATCGACGGCACTGGAATGCGAGTTACACCGCCATTGGTCGACATGTACAGGGTGGTGATGGGGGATCCGCCGGGAACAGTGATATTGGTCGGGTCCGCCAACGAATTGGGGCCGAATTGCAATTGCTGTGCAGGCATATTGACGAGCACGCCCTGGTTTAGGGATCCCGGCAGTGCCGCGTTCGGAATGCTCGGCCCCGGACCAACCGCGTTCGGGCCTATGCCAAGCACCCCGTCCACACCGGCCGTCGCGAAGTACGCGTCGAACGGCGTGACAAACGGGTTCTTCAGGAATTCGGTGAAGTACGCCGAGATGGCAAACGGCGAAGTAGGAAGCGAGAACAGGACGACGTTGACTGCGGTGGGCGCCGTAACAAGGCCGTTGCCGAAGTCGACCGAGGTGGGGTACGTGGCGTAGAGGTAGGTCAGGCCGCCACTGTAGGCGCTGAGGTTGATGCCGTGCGGGATGCCCAGCTTGAGCAGTCCGGGCAGGCCGCCGATGTCCTTGATCTGCATGACCAGGCCGGCGGATCCGGTGTCGACGAGAATCGGGCCGCTCGTGGCCCCGTTGACCGAGAGGTTTATTACCGGTTCGGTGGTCATGATTGTCGGCATGGAGATCGTCCTGCCGTCCCAGCCAGCGCCGCTGAAGCCCTGACCGCCCCAGATCATGCCGCCGTGGCCGCCGGTGCCGCCATAACCCAGCCAGCCGGTATTTCCGAGGCCGCCGGCGCCGCCATAGCCGCCATTGCCCAGCAGATAGGCGACGCCTCCGGCGCCACCGTTACCGCCGGTACCCGCGGGGTTCGCACCGCCTGAGCCGCCCCAGCCAGCGTTGCCGAACAACCAGCCGCCGTTGCCGCCTGCCCCGCCGACTCCACCGTTGGCACCCGCGCCGCCGGCACCGCCGTTGCCGATAAAGCCGGCCGAACCGCCCGCTCCGCCGGCCCCAGAAACGGTCTGCGAATACCCGTTGCCCCCGTTACCCCACAACAACCCACCCGCCCCGCCGTTGGGCGACGCAGCGGTACCGGCCGCCCCGTCACCAATCAGCGGTCGGCCCAGGAGTAGTTGCGTAGGGGTATTGATGATTCCGAGTACCGGGTCCAGCACGGATGCCGCCGTCGCCTCAGCCGAGGCATACGACCCGGCCGAACTACCCAGCAACAACACGAACTGCTGCTGGAACGCGCTTAGCTGGCTGTTCAGCGCCTGGTATTCCTCACCGAACCCGGCGAACAACGTCGCGATCGCGGTCGAGACCTCGTCGGCCGCGGCGGCCGCAACCCCGGTAGTCGGCAGGGCTGCGGCCGCATTGGCCGCGCTCAGCGCCGAACCGATGTTCTCCAGGTCCGCTGCCGCCGACGTGACCCAGTCAGGAGCCACGGCTAGAAACGACACGTCGCCCCCTAAGCGTCAGTCACCGGTATGTGCGCCAAGCGTATCGAGTTCTCGGCCCCGCATCGGGGCTTTTGACGCACCGGTTCGTCATCACATCGAATACTCACACGGATGGGCCGACGCCGCAGCGCCAACGCAGTCTTTCCTGCGCGATGGCTGTGGTGGTTGTGCTTTGTCGGCAAACCGCGCCGCAGGGCCAATCTCGGCGCCGAAAGCCCGAAAGCCCGAAACGCCGAAACGCCGCCGCGGTGCTACAGGGCGGCGAGGATCGCCTCCACGCGGTCGCGCGCATCGCCGAACAGCATCGCGGTGTTCTCCCGGAAGAACAGCGGATTCTGCACGCCGGCGTAGCCGGAGGCCATCGATCGTTTGAAGACAATCACGTTGTCGGCGTCCCAGACGGTGAGAACCGGCATGCCGGCGATGGGGCTGCCGGGGTCTTCGGCGGCCGCCGGGTTGACGGTGTCGTTGGCGCCGATGACCAGGACCACGGCGGTGTCGGAGAAGTCGTCGTTGATCTCGTCCATCTCCAGCACGATGTCGTAGGGCACCTTCGCCTCGGCCAGCAGCACGTTCATGTGGCCGGGCAGACGGCCCGCCACCGGGTGAATGCCGAACCGGACGTTGACGCCACGAGCGCGCAGCTTGCGGGTCAGATCCGCGACGGCGTTCTGGGCCTGAGCGACAGCCATGCCGTACCCCGGGGTGATGATCACCGAATCGGCCGAACCGAGCATCTCGGCAGCGCCCTCGGCTGTGATCTCCCGGTGCTCGCCATAGTCCTTGTCATCGGCCGGGCCCGCCTCGATGCCGAAGCCGCCGGCGATCACCGAGATGAACGAGCGGTTCATCGCCTTGCACATGATGTAGGACAGGTACGCACCGGAGGACCCAACCAAAGCACCGGTGATGATCAGCAGGTCGTTGCTGAGCAGGAAGCCGGATGCGGCCGCGGCCCACCCCGAGTAGCTGTTCAGCATCGAGACCACGACGGGCATGTCGCCGCCGCCGATGGAGGCGACCAGATGCCAGCCGAGCAGCAGGGCGAGCGCGGTCACCGCGGCGAGCAGCCAGATCGTCGGGTTGATCACGAACCACACCGTCAGTGCGGCGAAGAGCACCAGCGCCCCGACGTTGAGGAAGTTCTTGCCCGGCAGCATCATCGGTGCGGACTTGATCCGTGCCGAGAGCTTGAGGTTGGCCACGATCGAACCGGTGAAGGTCACGGCGCCGATGAAGACGCCGATGACGACCTCGGCCGAGTGGATTCCACCCAGGCCCTCCGCGCGCAGGGTGGCAGCCTCGGCGCCGCCGGGATTGTGCTCGACGAACAGGTAACCGTTCCAGCCGACCAGCACGGCGGCCAGACCGACGAACGAGTGCAGCAGCGCGATCAGCTCGGGCATGCCGGTCATTTCGACCACCCGGGCGCGCCACAAGCCGATTGCGGCGCCGACCGCCACGGCGCCGACCAGCAGCGCCACTCCCAGCGACTCGATGTGTCCGTTGATGGCCAGCGCGATGGTCGCGACCAGCGCGACGGCCATCCCGAAGATGCCGAATGTGTTTCCGGCCCGCGATGTTTCGTGCTTGGACAGCCCGGCCAGCGCCAGGATGAACAGCAGGGCCGCGACGACGTATGCCGCTTTGGCGGCGGTTTCTATCGTGAACAAGGGACGATCCTTTGATTGGGGCGCAGGCTCAGCTGCGGGAGAACATGGCCAGCATGCGTCGCGTCACCGCGAAGCCGCCGAAGATGTTGATGCTGGCCAGCAGGATCGCCGCACAGGACACCACGGTGATCGGGAGGTTCTCTTTTCCGATCTGCAGCAGGGCGCCCAGCACGATGATTCCGGAGATCGCATTGGTCACCGACATCAGCGGGGTGTGCAGGGCGTGATGGACATGACCGATCACGTAGTAGCCGATCACGATGGCCAGCGCGAACACCGTGAGATGCACCTGGAGAGCAGCCGGTGAGAGCGCGATGAGACCGAACAGCACCGCGGCGGCGACCAGTGTGGTCGTCAGCCGTCGTTTGTTGGACATCGGCTGCTTGGCGTGGGACTCCTTGACCGGCGTGGCGGCGGCCGCGACAGCCGGCGCCGCCGAGACCTGTACGGGCGGCGGGGGCCACGTCGACTCGCCGTCCCGGACGACGGTCATGGACCGCTGCACCACGTCGTCGAAGTCGAGGACGAGTTGACCGTCCTTCTCCGGAGTCATCAGCTTCAGCAGATTGACCAGGTTGGTGCCGTACAGCTGGGAGGACTGGGCGGGTAGGCGTCCGGCCAGGTCGGTGTAGCCGATGATGGTCACGTCGTTGTCGGTGACGACGAGCTGGTCTTTGACCGTGCCCTCGACGTTGCCGCCGTTCGCGGCGGCCATGTCGACGATGACACTGCCGGGGGTCATCGCGGCGACCATGTCCGCGGTGATGATCCGCGGCGCCGGCTTGCCGGGGATCAGAGCGGTGGTGATGATGATGTCGACGTCCTGGCACTGCTCGGCGTACAGCTGCGCTTCCCGTGCCTTGTAGTCGTCGCTCATCTCCTTGGCGTATCCGGTGGCGGAAACCTCGGTTTCGCTGTCGTCAACCGAAATGTATTCGCCGCCAAGTGATTTGACTTGATCCGCAACCTCTGGGCGCGGGTCGGTGGCACGCACGATGGCGCCCAGGCTGCCCGCCGCCCCGATCGCGGAAAGGCCGGCCACACCCGCGCCCACGACGAGGACCTTGGCGGGCGGCACCTTGCCGGCTGCGGTCACCTGGCCGGTGAAGAACCGGCCGAAGGCGTGCGCCGCCTCGATCACCGCGCGGTATCCGGCGATGTTGGCCATGGACGACAGGACGTCCAGCGACTGGGCCCGCGAGATGCGGGGCACCGCGTCCATGGCCAGCGCGGTGATCTTGCGGGCGGCCAGTTTCTCGACAAGTTCGGGGTGCAGGCCGGGGGAGATGAGGCTGACCAGGGTCGCACCGTCGCGCAGGGCGGCGATCTCGTCGTCGTTCGGGGCGTTCACCTTCAAAACGATGTCGGCGGTCCACGCCTGCTCGGCGGACCCGATGTCGGCACCTGACTCGACGTATGCGCCATCCAGGAAGCTCGCGGCGGTCCCGGCCTCGGATTCGACGACCACCGAGTAGCCGAGCTTGATGAGTTGCCCGACGGTCTGCGGCGTGGCGGCAACACGCGTCTCACCGGGGAGAGACTCGCGTGGTATTCCGATGATCACTTGCTTAAAGTCCGTTCGGTTGGTTGAGCGCCTTCGGGGAGCGCGTCTGCGTTCACAAATCGCAGCAAAGCCTACGGCACTAGTAGTCAAACCTAAGAAAACGGCTAGGACGAACGGGGCCCCTGCGCTCCGGCTAGCCTGGCATGACCTGGTGCCGACGTCGGGAGAGGATGTTGTCTGCGATACCTGTGATCGCGCTCACTGGGCATCTCGGCGCTGGCAAAACGACTTTGCTCAATCACCTCCTGCGGAGCCCGGGTACCCGAATTGGAGTCGTGGTCAACGACTTCGGTGAACTCAACGTCGACGCTGGGCTGGTGGCCGGCCAGATCGACGAGCCGGCCTCGATCGCTGGAGGCTGCATCTGCTGCCTGCCCGACGAGGGTGGGTTGGACGACGCGATTGCCAAGCTGGCGGATCCCGCTCGTCGCCTCGACGCCATCATCGTCGAGGCCAGTGGGCTGGCCGATCCGGTCTCGATCGCGCGGATCATCGGCTTCAGCAAGTTGTCCGGGGTCCGAAGCGGCGGTCTGGTCGATGTCGTGGACGCTGTCAACCACTTTGACACCGTCGACCGCAGCGAACTGCCCCCGGTGCGCTACGGCGTGGCATCGCTGGTGGTGGTGAACAAGCTCGACCAGATTCCAGAGGATGAGCGTCCGGTTGTGCTGCAACGCGTCAAAGAGCGGGTGGCGCAACGGAACTCGCGGGTCGAGGTGGTGGGCACCACGGGTGGCCGGATCGATCCCGCCTTGCTGTTCGACCCGTTGGACTCACCCGAGGAAGTCGGACAGCTCTCGTTTCGGGAGTTGTTGTTCGACGCGCAAACCCACGACCACGTTCACGCCGATGCCGTCACCGTCACAAGTACCGGTGGTGTCGACCCGGACGCCCTATTTGACCTGCTCGAGGAGCCTCCACCTGGCGTTTTTCGGCTGAAAGGCATGGTGGCGGTCCGGCAGGCGCGGTCCACCCGAACCTATGTCGTCAATCTGGTCGGCAGTGCCATCCATATTGCGAAGGCACCGCCGCGGGCCGTCGGGAATGCTCTGGTGGCGATCGGCATGCATCTTGAGGTCGCCGCCGTTCGCGCCGAACTGGTCCGGGCATTGCAGCCCGTCACCGCCCCGGCTTCGGCGGCGGCCCTGCGGCGGCTGCAGCGATACGGTCGGCTCAGCTGCTGAGCCCGGCCGAGAAGTGATCGGGCAAGATACGGTGCGATGTCATCCTCTCTCGTCGACGTGCTTGCCACCATGGAGCTCGACCGCGTCGAACCGTGGCTCTTCGCCGGGCGGCAACTGCCCGCCCCGCACAACCACATCCTCGGTGGGCACATCTCGGCTCAGGCGTTGTTGGCGGCGTCGTACACCGCGCCCGGCCGCGCCCCGCACAGCGTGCACACGTATTTTCTGCGCTCCGGTGACGCCCGCCGCCCAGTGGACTTCGAGGTCGTGAATCTACAAGAGGGAAGGACATTTTCAGCGCGTCGGGTGACCGCGCGCCAGGGCGGCAAGATTTTGATGGAGGCGATGTCGTCGTTCAAGATTGCCGATCCGGTTGCCGCTGCGGTCGTTTACCAGCCGCCGGTCCCGACAGCGCCCGCGCCGGAGACCTTGCCCTGGGTGGCACCGCACCTCGCCGAGTCCGACGAGAGTACGCAGGGGCGGTGGGCGAGCCTGCGCTGGTTCGAGCGCCGCGTCATCGACAGCGAGAGTGAGCCTCCGGCAAGGTCGGCGATGTGGTGGCGGCCGGACGGTGAGGTGCCCGACGATCCGGTGCTCACGGCGAGCCTGATCGCCTACCTGTCAGCGGTGACGTTGACAGAGCCGGCCTTTGCCGCACACGGGGGAGTTGGTGAATCCTCGCAGCGCGACCACTCGGTATGGTTTCACTCACCCGCTGTCCTGTCGGATTGGCTTCTGTTCCAACGGTCTTCGCCCAGCAGCGCCGATTCCCTCGCGCTGGCGAGCGGCACGATGTTCAACCGCAACGGGGACTTGGTATGCACGGTATGCCAGGAGATGTACTTTCCGCCGCCGCGCGCTTAGGAAGTCAGAATTGTCACCTGCGCGGGAACATTCTGCACGCTGGTGGTGAACCGATCGAACTCGTCTGTGTTGAGTGCGTCGCCGGAGAGGACAAGGTCGATCTTCGGCATGTTCCCGGCCGCACCGACCCGCACATCGACGACGGGGCGGAAAGTTTCGGCCAGCGTCACAACCTCGTTGGTGATCTGGGTGACGTTGACTGAGCCTTGCCGAAGCGCCCTGACCGATTGCCTTTCGATATGCGCCCGGGTGAGCAACGGCGGCCAGTTCAAGATTTCGGCCCCTGCCGCCAAGAACTCTTCGCACCACAACGTTCCAACTCGACCTGACCAACCAGGCAGTGCCATGGGGTTATCGGTGCGCGAATTGCGCAGTGCGGCTTCGATTAAGGGGCCAAGGACATCGCCGAACACTGCGGCGTATTGCGACTCGACGTCCGCTGCGGGTAACAGCCAGGGCTCCACCGCACGCGTCAGGTCGCCCTCGCCGCCACGTTCGCAGGCCGCAAGGTACTGTCCGACAGCCAGCGGCGCCACGGGGCGGCTGACAACCCCGGCACGTTGGAGGGCGGTGGCGCCCTCCTGCGTATTCCGCCGTGCTTCCACCTCGCGGAGGTCAGTGGAGCACGACGCCACCCGACGATAGTCGGACGCCATCTGGGCCAAGAAAAGCTGAGACGTCATCGCCGGGTTCGCGCGCTCTTGCATCAGCGTTCGCGAGGGCAGCAGGGGCTGGGAGAAACGATCAACGCGGTCCAGCTGACCTTCCCAGGCAAGGGCTGCGGCCGAAACGATGCGAACCATCTCCGATTCCCGTGGGTCGCGCGTCGATGGCGGGTCTTTGACCATTCCGGCGCGCAATCTGCGTACCTCGTCCTGAAGCGTTCGCTGGCTGTGCTCCGGCGTCATTCAGATTCCCAGGATAGTGGCTACCGCGGCGGCGAGATCGGCCAAACCCGTTCTGAGGAAACCGAGTTGGTCTTGCTCGGATTGATACGCTTTGTTAGTCAACGCATCTGACGCGACGCGCAAGACTAGGACGCGTTCACACAGGCCCAACGAGCGCATCGCGGAGGCGATGCCGAATGACTCCATGTCGACGAGGATCGGCTTCGTCGCCATCTGAGAGTGGAGGGCAAGTGCCAGTGAATACGTCCAGTTCTCTTTGGCGAAGACGGGAGCGCCCGATGGCGAGTTCAGCGGCGCGGGTGCGACACCCGGCGAAATCTTGATCACCTTGTCAGTGGCGAGAACATGGGCGTCGCGAACGTCGAGCCCCCACACCGAACCGGGGGCGCCTGCTGACCCGGCTCGCAACTCGATTGCCTCAAGCGGAGCCTGTTCGCTGGGTTGGGTGGGGACGATCCATTTGTTCTGCAGCTGAACGACTTCACCATCTGCGGAGGGAGCCACCACCCCCAAGGACAGGTAGGACACCCGCTCGGCCCGGAATACCTGGCCGACCAGATCAGGATCGACTGTCCCGCAGCACCCGTAGAAGACGTAGTAGTCGGCCCGGTTCTCCCGGGTGGAGCGGCTGAGCGCCGCCGCAGCAACAACATTCCCTTGGGCGCTGAGCGCATGGTGCTCCAGCCTCGCCGTCCGGCCATCAGACAGGCAGCCCTCCAGAGCCTGGTCGCCCGGTTTCGCCGGTGCCCAGACGGTCGGCCCGAAAGCCGGTAGGTCGACGCACAAGCGTGCCAGCAACTCCGTCACGGCCGTCGCTTCGTTCTTGGTGAAGGTGAAAATAGCCACCGTCACATCCGCCACGGCGTCATCGTAAACCCGCGCGAAGGGGTATTTGCCGGTGAACATCTGGGTCTAATCTGGATTCGACAAGCTTCAATAATCCGATCGGCAGCGGAAAGGAAAAGGGGGCGGTCGAATTGGCCATTCGCTCGATAGCTGCGTCGACGCTGGTGCTCGCGGCCTGCGCGGTGCCCTTCGCTCCGACGGCTCAAGCCGACATCCGCATTCTTCCCGTTCCCGAGCTGCCATGCGATCTGCCCGTCTCGAGTGGCTTGATCATCTGGCAGCACGCACCGGGAGTGCCGGACCGTTCACGGTTTGCCAATCCGGCGGACCTCTACAACTGCCGGCCCACACTCGACACCTGGCGCGCCGGGGAGCCGACCGGCCCAGGTTACTGCTCCAAGATCGCCTGGTCGGCAGACAATCCTGGTTACGTCCCGAGCGTCACGCCGGCGGCTCCGTTGAAGAAAGTCATCGACCAGGTGGGTGACTGCTCGTAGCTGCGCCCGTCGGCAGCCATTACCGGCGTCGCCGTTAAGCCGCCGACACCGCGGATCGGGCGCACAGTACCTGGGGGTTACCGGGGCTCGAGCTGGCGCCCGCGTCGAGGTTGCGAACCGATCCACCTCGCCCCCGAGCCGTTCGGCCAGCGCAACCACTTGTTGATGCCGACGATGGTGCTGACGGCGATCGCGACGGCAAAGATGCGCAACCAGGCTGCCGGGCCGATCGGGGCCGTGCCGAAGACCGCATTCATCGGCGGCAGGTAGGTGAAGGCGAGCTGTGCGATGGCCTGCGCGGTGACACCGAAGATGATCCAGCGGTTGGAAAACAGGCCAATCCGCCAAGCGGACCGGGTCAACGACCGGCAGCTGAACAGATAGAAGGCCTCGACCACGACGAACAAATTGACGGCCGCGGTGCGCGCCGCGTGCAAGCCGGCGCCGTTGCCGAGCTCCCATTCGAACAACCACCACGTGCTGGCGACCAGCGGTATCGAGACCAGGAAGATCCGTCCGACAAGCGCGCGCGTCAACAGCGGTTGGCGGGGTTCGCGCGGCGGGCGGTTCATGACCCCGACCTCCTTGGGTTCGAAGGCGAGCATTAACCCCAGCGCGATGGCGGTGGTCATGTTGATCCAGAGAATCTGGGTGGGCAAAATTGGCAGGGCTGTGCCGAACGCGATGGCCGCGACTATGACTAGCCCTTCGCCCAGGTTCGTGGGCAGGGTCCACGCGATGAACTTCGTGAGGTTGTCGAACACCCCGCGGCCCTCTTCCACGGCAGCCTCGATCGTGGCGAAGTCGTCGTCGGTCAGCACCATGTCAGCGGCATCCTTGGCCACCTCGGTGCCGCCCTTGCCCATGGCCACCCCGATGTCGGCTTGCCGTAGTGCCGGCGCGTCGTTGACGCCGTCACCGGTCATCGCCACGATGTGCCCCCTGGCCTGCAGGGCCTCGACCAACCACAGCTTCTGCTCGGGTGTGACCCGCGCAAACACGCTGGCCCGCTCCACCGCCTCGGGATAGTCTTCCGGCTCCAGCGCATCGAGATCGGAACCGGTGAGCACTGCGCCGGGTGCGAGATCACCCTCTGGAATCAACCCCACCTTGGCTGCGATTGAGGCTGCGGTGCTTGCATGATCGCCGGTGATCATCTTGACCGAGATGCCCGCCGCGTGACAGGCCGTTACCGCCGATGCCGCGGCCACTCGCGGCGGATCGAGCATCGCCTGCAAACCGGTCAACGTCAGCGAGTTCACGACTCCGTCGTCGAAGTGTTGGAGCTCGCTTGCAATTGCTGCTGCCGTGGCCAGCACTCGCAGCCCTCGGCAGGACAGCCGCTCGGCCACCCGTCTGACCTCGGCGTGGTCCAGCGGTCGCAGCTGACCGTCGGAAACCATTTGAGTGCTGCAGAGCTCGAGCGTCCGTTCCACCGAGCCCTTGACCAGCACAACGTGGTTGTCGCTGCCGTCGCGGTGCAGCGTTGCCATGTACTGGCGTTCGGAGCTGAACGGAATCGCGGCAATCCTGGGCAGACTCGCGGCGAGCCGGTCATGCTCGAGGCCGGCCTTGCCCGCGGCGACCAGCATCGCGCCCTCGGTCGGATCACCGATGATGCCCCACCGCGGGCCGTCTTGGGTGAGCGCGGCGTCGCTACAGCAGATGCCCGCCAGCAGCGACCAGCGCAGCGCCGCGTCGGCGTCTACGTCGGCCGGTGTCCCGTCGCGGTCGAGCAGGACTCCTTGTGGGTTGTAACCGGCTCCGGTCACTTCTACCATGCCGTCCGGCGTCCAGATCACCTGCACGGTCATCTGGTTCTCGGTCAGTGTCCCAGTCTTGTCAGCGCAGATCACGGTGGTACTACCCAGCGTCTCCACTGCAGGAAGACGTCGAATGACGGCGCGGCGCTTCGCCATTCGGGCCACGCCGATCGCCAGCGTGATGGTGACGGCGGCGGGCAGGCCTTCAGGAATCGCCCCGACCGCGAGTGCGATCGCGGCGGTGAAGGTCTCGACGGCGTCCTGCTGGCGTAGCAGGCCAACGGCGAAGGTGACCGCGGCCAACCCCAGTATGGCAATGGTCAGAATGTGGCTGAAGCGCGCCAGCTTCGCGGTCAGCGGTGTATCAAGGACTTCTGCCGCGCCGACGAGGCGATGGATTTCCCCCACCTCGGTTTCGGCGCCCGTCGCGACGACAACGCCAACGCCGCTGCCCGCAGTCACCAAACTGCCCGAATATGCCATGTTGCGGCGATCAACAACCGGCGTCGCTTCGGGCAGGACGATTTCGTCCTTGAGCACGGGTGCCGATTCCCCGGTAAGTGCCGACTCGTTGATGCTGAGCTCGGTTTCGCGCACCAGTCGCAAGTCGGCCGGCACCTTGTCGCCGGCTTCGAGCACCACCAGATCTCCTGGGACCAGCTCGCTTGACGGCACGGGGCGTTCGCGGCCGTCGCGCAGCACCTTCGCCTGCGTCTGCACCATGGAACGGAGGCTTTCCAGCGCCGCCTCGGCCTTGGACTCCTGAATGAATCCGACTATGGCATTGATCAGCACCACGCCGAAGATGACAGCGGAGTCGATGAACTCATGCAGGGCGGCAGTAATCACGCCCGCGACCACCAGAACATAGATGAGCGGGTGGTGCACCTGACGCACGATGCGCATCAGCAGGCTCGCCCCGGCGACGGCCGGCAAGGTGTTGGGTCCGAACCGGGCGAGTCGTTCGGACGCCTCGACGTTGGACAGGCCGCCGTGTAGGTCGGTTTCCAGCAGCAGGACCACCTCGTGCGCTGGCAGACCATGGTGTTGAGCCGTCGTAGTCGACACTGAATCCGGCAAGGATCACCCCCCGTTTCTGCGGATCCCGATTGCCGCTCTCCACGTTGCCTGACTCGCGGCCGCGTTGTTAGGGGCCTAGGTCACCCTCCGATGGGCCTCGTTGGGTGTGAACGGAATTCTTGTCTTTCGGGCGATGGTGGTCGGAAGAGGCGGGGGAGCCGCGGGCTCCGAGTGTGAACCGATCAGATCGGCTGCCTCGGTTCCCTAGGCGGTCGCTTCGGGCGTTTCGTCTTCGGTGAGGTCATCCATCGCTTGGCGCGCGCGGCGGCCCGTGTGCACGCCACCGTGGATATGGACGGTTCCTCCAGTCGCCTGATGTCGTCGTTGCCAGTCGGCAATCGCCTGATGAGCGGCGTGGTCGAGGTAAATGACCGACATGGTGACCGTGACGGTCGCGCCCTCGGGGATGGAGGCCAGCACCTCGGTCAGCCGGGGTAGGGACAGGAATGTGCATGCGCCCTCGACGTCTACGTGCCACTCGTCGCCATCGGGTTCGGCATGGATCCTGAACCACATCACCCGCCATGCCGTCAATGCGATGGCCAAAGCGAGTCCGATCAGCACGCCCTGCATGAGGTTGAGGAAGACCACACCGACGACGGTGACCACGTAGACCGCCAGGTCGCCATTGCGCATGGCGTTTTCGATATGGGCCGGCTGCAGCAGTCTGATACCTACGAATACGAGCAGTCCGGCAAGGGCAGCGGACGGGATCTGCTGAATCAGACCGGAGAAGAACAGCGTGAAGACCAGGATCCACACGCTGTGCATCACTGTGGCGGCGCGGGTCCGGGCACCCGCTTGGACATTGGCGGAGCTACGCACGATCGCCGCGGCGACCGGAAGTCCGCCGATCATGCCGGACGTCATGTTTGCGACGCCCTGTCCGGCCAGTTCGCGATTGAAGTTGGTGGGCTTACCGTGGTGCATCCTGTCGATCGCGACGGCGCCCAGCAGGCTCTCGACGCTGGCGATGAAGGCCACCGTGACGATGCTGATCGCCACAGTGCCCCAGTTCCCCTCGGGCAGGGCCGGCAACGCGACTGCATCCAGCGGCGAGCCGGTGAGCTTAATGCGGTCCAAGTCGAACGGGAAAATCACGGAAACGACGGTTGCCACCACGATGGCCACGAGCGGGCCGGGGATTGCGGCCACTTTGCGCGGCGCCCAGCGCCAGGCGACCATGATCGCGATGACCAGGACGCCTAGAAACACTCCTGGCCGTTCTGCATTGGCAATCTGCCCCGGCAGTTCGACGATGTTGTCCCATGCCTTGCTGTGCGATTCACCGCCCAGCAGTACGTGCGTTTGTTGTAGTGCGATCGTGATGCCGATGCCGGCCAGCATCGCGTGCACGACGACGGGTGAGATCACCAGTACTGCCCGCGCAATCCGGCTGAGTCCGAGGATGAGTTGCAGGACGCCCGCGGCCACGGTGAACAAGCAGGTCACGCGCCAACCGAATTGCGAGACGAGACCGGCGGTGACGACCATCATGCCGTTGGCCGGACCACTGACCGCCAGCGGCGCGCCACCGATGAGTCCGACGACCAGCCCTCCCACGACGGCCGAGATCAGGCCGGAGAGCACCGGCGCACCCGAAGCGATCGCGATGCCGACCGAGAGGGGGAGTGCGATCAGAAACACCACCAGCGAGGCGGGCAGATCATGCTTCAGAACGGATCGCACGCGGTCGCTCCGTGATATCTGTGATCCCTGGCTGCTGGTCTTATCGCTGGGCCGTTCGATGTGCTGAATTGGTCGCTCCTTTGCTCCGTCGTCGCTCCGTCACAATGCTCGGCTGAGGAGCGTCCCGGTATCGCAACCACCGTGTGCCGATTGCGCCTGCGCAGCTCGTTCGCGCACAAACACAAACCAAGCGGACGTCACTGGCCGCTTGGCTACTAGGCGAGGGGAACGCTTGGCTAATAGCCAGAGTTATATGAGCGGCGCAGGTGGTCAAGCGGTCGAGCCAGGCGCATGAGATACGCAAATTTTTCCGAGCGGGGTGGCTGCTGTCAGCCACTCACGATTGGGTTCCTATCAACGTGAAGTAGCTGTGGGAGGGATCATCCGGACCAGGGCTGCCGGTGGGCGTTTCGCGGGTCATCGGATGGCTGAAGTCGATGACGGAGGGATTGTTCACCCGAGCCCAGTCGGTGACGATTCGGCGCTCGGCGATTTTCCAGACACCGAGCCGCTTTTCGTATTTGTCGAGATAGCGTCCACCGATCACCAGGTCGGAATTGCCCTCGCCGGTAGTGAATGTGTGCGTGGCGATGCTGTAGATCTCGCCCTCCGCATAGCTGCCACTGACCGCAAAGTTCGTCGTCGTGACGTGATGCTGCATCGACCTGATGAATCTGCGGGACTCGGCAAGTGTCTGCATGAAGGCGGCAACCGAGCCCGCTGAGAACGCGCCGTGTTCATCGTGAGCATCGTCGTGATAGAGACTTCGCAGCGTCTCGAGGTCGCCGCGGTCCACCGCGCGGCAGTACGCGTGAACAAGCTTGTGCAGTGCGTGCTCGTCGAGGATCACGGCGAGAACATCTTTGGGTGACGGCGTCGACATGCATCGACGGTAGCTGCCAAGAAGGTGTCACCGAATGCTGTAGCGGTGCAGAACAATTGCGTCACCGTGACGAATGACCTTGCTGCTGGCAAATCCGGGCGGGCTGCCTACTCCCTGTTCGCTGCAATCATGCATCACTTCATGCATATATGCATGATAACATGCAGGTATGCCTAAGACCGTCCAGATCCGGGACATCGACGACGAGGTGTACGCCGGCCTTGTGCGCCGCGCTGCTGACGAAGGCATCACCGTGCCGGAATTATTGAGGCGCGAAGCGGTTCGCCTGGCGGCCCGACCCTCGGTGTCGCAGTGGTTGTCCCGCATCAATCGACGACCGTCGACGGTGTCGACTGCTGAGGTCCTTGCGACATTGGACGAGTGGCGTGGCGAGTGGCCCGATGCTGGTCGTTGATGCTTCGTGTTTATTCGAGGTCGTGGCGGATACGCCGAGGGCGGCGGACATCGCGGCTCGCCTAGCCGCCGATACCGATCAAATTGCGCCGCACATCGTCGATGTTGAAGTGATGGGCGTTATTCGCGCTCAATATTTGCAGGGCAGGCTCGACGGCACTGCAGCGGCACAAGCGGTAGCCGACTTGCGCGATTGGCCGGGTGAGCGTTTCGGGCATCGGTGGCTGCTCGAACGGGCCTGGGGGCTGAGGAATTCGGTGCGGGGATGGGATGCGTTCTATGTCGCGTTGGCGGAGGCTTTCGATGCGACGCTCTTAACTACGGACGCGCGCCTAGCTTGTGCGCATGGTCCAGCCTGCAGCATCGAAGTCATCGGTCCACACGACGGTTAGCGACCATGAAGACCCGGCTGAAAGCCGCGTGGGCGTGGGCGACTGTTAGTCGGCAACCAGTCATTCACGAACCACTCTGCACAACAGGCGAATTCGTCACTGTGACGTTTTCGGGTCGCGGAAGCGGGGGTGGTGGAGACGAGAGGATTTGGGGCAAGCGCCGCGCGCCTGGCCGGTTACGTGCGCAAGCCTCGCAACCAGAGGGCGCGTAGTTCGTCGGCTGGTCGGGCCCTGGGCGGCACTCAGGGGCTTTCACTGGGCAAGGAGGGGTCGAAGCCGCTCAAACTAACTGCTCGTACGGGGCGCGCACCGCATGCTTCGAATAACCCCAGCACCCCAATTTGCCGATAAGCGACATTATGTCAAGTTAATGCTGCCCTCTACATCGCCTGGTAGGCGGACAAACCGGCCCGGATATCTGAGTCAACCCCTGTCTCGCGGATCTGGGTGCGCAACCATCACGATTTCGTGCAGAAACGGTCCCGTCCTACCTTGATCGCCTCGCGCAAGCCAACCATTTGGACCCCAGACAGCTTCGGCGCTACCTGGCCGACAGTCCAGCGATCTGCCGTCCCCGACCGGATTGGCTGGCCATCGCCAGCAACAACCCGCTGATCACCCTCCAGGACCGACTGATTGGACTGACCGATCGCGACCGTGACACCACCCGACAACGCCGCCACGCCCGGCCCGCTTGCCGGCTGTGCATGGCACAACGCGGTGTCTATGAGCCCGTCTACTGCTGGTTTCCCGACCAGCTCACCGTCTGCCGCCGGCACCGCCGATGGGTCGGTCCCGGAACCCAGACTCTCGATGATCAACGCGATCTACGCTGTGCTCCCGCCGTGATCGCCGCCGCGCAGCGCCATGCACGACTGCACCACCGTCACAACGACACCGCACGCTTCGCGGTCAAGGACGCCGCACGGATCCACCGCTGCTGGTCGCGCAGCGCGAGTCCGTCCACGCTGCCGCCGCCCGCCAACGCCGACGTCGATACGCACATCGCCAACGACCCCGACCTGATCGGATTGGCCGTCATCCTGGCTGATGCTCGCCACCGGATCTGGAACACCGCCGCGGCAACACCCGCCCGAGCCCGCGCCGTCGATGCGGTCTACGCCAGCATCGGCTGCCGGTTTCCCGAATACCGTGACCAAACCCGCTCCGTCGAACAGTGGGTCTACGATCAGCAACTCAGCGCCGCACGCCGCGCCTCTAGCCCGACCCCGGTTCGGAGCACCGCATCGTCTGCATCGCCGAGGACGGGGTGAACTCGGGTACCAGGTCGAGGCAGGACTAGGTAGAGCAGTAACAGCCGCACGGAGATGCCGTGGGGCTTTTCAGGGACGCTGGCGAGTCGAGGCAGCAGGGGTCATCGTGGCGGTGAAGCGCGACGCGTGCGCTCCAGGCTAGTGCCATCAGCGATCCGGGTGGTCGCGCAGTGCGGTGCGGCGGCGCAGTCCGTTCGTGGCGACGAGTCCGAGGGCGGTGATCTGTATGCCGGCGATGGTGGCGATGAGCGCAGGGATTGAGGTGTCGTAGAGCCAGCCGGTGAGGGCGCCGCCGGCGGCGGTGGCGGCACCAAGTCCGGCGGCGAATACGCCGTAGGCGGTGGCGCGGCGGGATGGAGGCACGAGGTCGGCGACGACGGCGCGCAGGGTTGATTCCTGGATCCCGACGGCAGCGCCCCACAGCAGGGCGCCGGCGATGACAGACTCGGGGTGGTTGGTGAACGCGACCAGGGCCACCGCAACGGACAGGACAGGCAGCGCGGCAAGTGTTTTCGCGCCGATTCGGTCGTAGGCCCAGCCGGATGCCAGCGCGGCGGCGGCGTCGGCGGCCATGGCTGCGGCGTAGATGAGCGGCACGGCCGCTGCGGGGATGATGCCGCGGGTGACCATGTGGAAGGACAGCACGCCGAACGTGGCGAATCCGATCATGGTGGTTGAGGTAAACGCGCAATACATCCAGAAGGAGGTGGGCAAGGAAGCCCGGCGTGGGAGCCGATTGCTGGTCGTGATGCTGGGCGGCGGTTGCGGCGTGTCGGTGGCCTCGGTTTCATAGCGGGCAGGATTAGGGACCCGGATGCTCAACCAGACCAGCAGGGCCAGCGCGGCCCCTCCGGGAAGGGCAAGCACACCCAAGGCAGGGCCGTAGTCGTTATCAGTGGTGGCGAGGACCGCGGCCACGGTCAACGGGCCAATGACCGCGCCAATCTGGTCGAGCGCCTGGTGGACAGCAAAGCCTCGGCCGCGGCCGGTGGCGTGGGTCGCATAAGAGAGCAGGGTGTCTTTCGCGGGGCTGCGGACCGCTTTGCCGACACGTTCGGCGATCACCAGCGCACAAGCGACCCACAAGGTTGCGGTGATGCCGAGCACCGGGACCGTGATGACGGTGAGCATGTAGCCAGCGATAGTCCACGCCCAGAACCGTTTGGTGCGATCGGTCAGTGGCCCAGACATCAGTCGCAAGGAGAGCGCGGCGGCCTCGCCGATACCGGTAACGACACCGACGACCAGTCCAGTCGCGCCGAGGGAGGCCAGCAGTGGCCCGGTGATCGAGCGGGCGCCCTCGTAGACGAAGTCGGCAAGCAGGCTAACGGCGCCGAATACGGTGATGAATCGCCATGCACTGAGTAGCGGGGCTGGTCGGCCGGGACAAGTATCGGTGTTGTTCATGCTTTGACGGCGGCTTTGGTGCGGGCCGGCCGGTAGGAGACGGTGCCGGTTTCCATGGTGTGTCCGTCCGTGTGTGAGAACGAGCAGGGGTTTCTCGGCGGCGAAACGCTCACCGATGGTGTACGGTCGCCCACCCACCGTGCCGTCGTTGCCTTCCCCACGTCGATCGCTTCGTTGAGCTCGTCGAGGCAGTCGACCTCGGGCAGTTTGGCTGCCTACACTATCGACGTTCCTGGCGTATTAGTTGGCGGGGAGGGTGTTCGGCCGAGCTGGTAAAGCGGCTCCAGGTGTGCCGCTTCGAAATGTCATGGCATGACTACCGACAGATCGCATCGTCACAGCATCACAGCAGCCTGGCCGGGTGCCACGCGAGAACGCTGATCATTTCGGCTCCACCGAGGACCGTTAAGCGGTTTCACAGCACCGGTCGGCCACCATGATGGGCACGGTGCTTCGATGTCGCCGCGGCCAGGCAAGGGAGGGTGCGGTGAAGACGTGCGCTGGAACGTGATCCTCAACCGCGTCAACCCCATGCGCGCAAGCGTGCGCACCCGCTCGGCATTTGCGGCCGCCCTGGTGATGGCGGTGTGTCTCGCCATCGCCGGCGGGGTTCTGTTGCTCGTCTTATACCGATCATTGGAGTTCAGCGCCCAGCACGCGGGCGCTGCACGCGCACAACAGATCAGCGCACAATTGCGCAACGCGACGCCGCGGGAGCTGGATCCCTCGCTGTTGGCGACCGACAGCCAGATCGGTGCCGTCCAGATCGTCGACAACACCGGCCGGGTGCTGGCCGCGTCAGCCGGGGCGCCCCAATCGCCGCTGGCTACCCCGTCCTTGGACGCCGGGCAGGCACGCAACCTGGGCCGCGTCAAAGGACCCCAGGAAAGCTACAAGTATTGGCTCTGGGCCCAAACGACCACCGTCGCCGACGGGACCATCACCATCCTGGTCGGTGCTGACCGAAAACCCGTTGAATCCGTGGTGAAGAAGGTAGCCGCCCTGCTGGCGGTGGGATCTCCGGTCATCGTGGCATTGGTGGTGGTGGGCACCTACCGACTGGTGGGCGCGGCGTTAGGGCCCGTGGAATCGATTCGTGCCCAGGTGGCGTCGATCTCGAGTACCGACCTCGCCAAACGCGTGCCGGTAGCGCGCACCCGCGACGAAATCGCCCAGCTCGCCATCACGATGAACGCCATGCTCGCCCGGCTGGAACACGGCCGGGCAGCACAACAACGACTCGCCAGCGACGCCTCCCACGAACTGCGCAGCCCTCTGACCACCATCACGACCGCCCTCGAAATGGCGGCGGGCCGGCCTGAACTGATGGACGACGAGCTGATCAACGAGTCCCTCCTGCCCGAGGCCCGCCGCATGCACCAACTGATCGAGAATCTGCTGCTGCTGGCACGCTCTGACGAAGATGCGCTGGACCTGCATCGCGACGACGTCGACATCGACGATCTGCTGCTGGCCGAAGCGAACCGGCTACGTGCCCTCGGATCGGTGCGCATTGTCACCCACATCAAGGCGTGCCGCACCGTCGGCGACCGCGCCGCCTTGGCCCAGGTGATCCGCAATCTTGTCGACAACGCCGCACGCCACGCGGCGAGCTCAGTTTTTTTGGACTGCTACCACGACGCAGCGCTCGCCGTTATCACGATCGCCGATGACGGGCCCGGCATCCCGACAGAGCAGCGGGCACGCATCTTCGAACGATTCGTCCGCCTCGACCCGACCCGAAGCCGGGCCTCCGGTGGACCGGGTCTGGGCCTGTCCATCGTGGCAGAGGTCGTTCGCTCCCATCACGGCGCCGTCACAGTCGCCGACACGGCCCAAGGTGGCGCGAGGTTCACCCTGACATTGCCGCTACCTCAGCATGATTCGGACGCAACTATCAAGGCTCAGTGAGCAGCCAGCCGGTAACCCGCGCCGCGCACCGTTTCAATGCTGGCCAGCCCGAACGGGATGTCGATCTTGCGCCGCAAATAGCCGATGTAGACCTCCACGACGTTGTCGTCGCCCTCATAGTTCGAATCCCACACCGAGCGCAGGATCTGTGACTTACTGACCACATCTCCCTTGTGGCGCAACAGGAATTCCAGCACCCCGTATTCACGGGGAGTCAACTCGAGTACCGTCTGCCCACGGGTCACCCTCCGCCGAGCCGGATCCAACGCCAGGGTGCCCGCAGTCAGCACAGTGGGACGCGCAGGGGCGCCACGCCGCACCAAAGCCCGCAAACGCGCCACCAACACCACAAACGAGAACGGTTTGATCAGGTAGTCATCGGCACCGATGTCGAACGCGTCGGCCAGATCATATTCACCGTCCTTAGCAGACAGCATCAACACCGGTGTCCACACCTGACGCGTCCGCATCTCCCGCAATATCTGATAACCACTCAGCCCGGGCAGCATGATGTCGAGCATCACCACGTCAAATTCTCCGGTCGAGGCGGCCGCCAACCCGTCCAAGCCATCGTGCTCCACATCAACGACGAACCCTTCAGCGGCCAGCCCCCGCCGCACCGTCTCGGCGAGCCGGGCTTCGTCTTCGACGAGCAGAACACGCACGACGCCTCCACCTCCAAACGGTTGCTTGGTGTCCAGTAGAGCAGAGTCCCTGCGCGCGAGGGCTTCTCAGCTTCCCCACAGCGATCGCCGGCCAGGCTAATTCCATGACCGAAAGTGGAACCGCCCTCCATGAGGGAGAAGCGATCGCCGGCACCGCCGCTACGGCGATATCGCTAACCGTATTCATCGCCGTCACTGCTCGCTTCCCCGAAAAGCTGCTATCGCCGCCTCGCCATGCCCCCGCCGTGGTCCGCCCCACCCGGCTGCGCACTGCGGTAACGGTGTTCGCGTCGGGTCCGCGCGGCACGCAGCCGGCGAACGTCGGTGACCGGCTAGTCCGCCAGGCGCACAGATGACGGGTTTGGGCGCGGTGGTGTCCAACCCGCAAACCCTGATTAACGTCTTCGGGCTGCTCGGTCTGCTCGCTGTGGTTTTCGTCGAAACCGGGTTGTTGGTCGGCTTCTTCCTTCCCGGCGATTCCCTGCTATTCACCGCCGGCGTCCTGGCCGCACAAACCCATCCCGTTGTTCCACTGTGGGCGCTGCTGTTCACCGTCCCAGTCGCAGCCGTGGTCGGTGACCAATGCGGTTTCCTCATCGGCGCCAAGGCGGGTCCCGCGGTGTTCGACCGGCCCGCCGCCAAACGCTTGGGACGCAAACAGCTGGCTCGAGCACAAGCGTTCTTCACCACCAACGGCACATCAGCTGTGGTATGGGCCCGATTCGTTCCCCTCGCGCGCACCCTGGTCCCCGCCATCGCCGGCGCCTCCCAGATGCCCTACCGCACCTTCTTTGGCTGCAACGTGCTCGGAGCACTGGCGTGGGGTACAGGGGTTCCGACGCTGGGATACCTGCTCGGCGAGATCAAGTTCGTCGCAGCCCACATCGAGGTGATGCTCATCGCGGTAGCCGTCGTCTCGGCACTGCCGCTGCTGCTCGGCTACACACGCCGGCTGCGCGGCCGACCCGCGGACCGGGCCATGCGCACTTCGGTATCCCTCCCATAGCGTGATTGCAGAACGCCGGCGAGTCTACGAAACAAGACCGGTCAAGTCCCCGACAGCGGCGTGATACTCAGCGGCTCGTGCAAGCGGTTCGGCGCCCATCGAGGGCGATGACCTGGCAAATGAAACGGTCAATGGAAGCCTTAAGATCTCTGCCGGTCCCGCCAACAGCACCGACCCGTATGACGCATCCCTTGGGTGTCGCCGTCGTCTGAAACTGACCCCACCTGTCCACGACCTGACAATCACTATCAGCGACGCTGAACACCACAAGCGGCGGCCACAACTCCTAGCGCGCAGTTACCCTAAATCAACTGACAAACTTCAACCACCAGCATTGCCACATGAACTGGGGCACCGCAGGTCAAGGCACTTGAAGTGCCTCAGATCAAATGACAACGGACAGTGGTGCCTGAGATCATGACGGCGGCAGCAGCGGATTTGGGAAAGATCGCGTCCGTACTCGACGAGGCCATCGATCGGCGGCCAGAGCGACTCTTTCGCTGAGCCCCGCTGCGGCGGACGAGGTGTCGGTGGGCATCGCGCAGCTCTTCGCGCAATACGCGCAGGACTACCAGGTGGTGACCCGGCAGGCTGCGGCATTTCACGAGGAATTCGTCAGTAAGCTAACGGCAAGCTCCTCGGCGTATGCCAGCGCCGAAGAATTGATCGCTTCGTTGTTGCGGGACTCCGTTCCTAGAGCGGCTGACTCAACAAGCGCCTGGCAGAGCTTGAACTACTTTGTCACTTACTTTCCCGTCGCGGTACTTTTTATGGCCGTCTTCCCTCCTCTTTGGCTGTTGTTTCCCTTCCTTCCCTTCTTTTTCTTGTGGCAAGTAGTGACCTTCCTCTTCGAAGGTATTACCGGCCTGCCCCTTTCCCTGTTCGTCGTCGGGCCGCCTTAGGCAGAAGGGTTCCGAGTGCGCCCCTCACCCCGTCCAGTCGTAGGCTCGCGGCGTGCACAACGTGACCCTTGCCAGCGCCGCGTCAACGGCAGCGCTCACGGTTGGGCTGGCGGCCTATGCGGCGTTGATCTTGGCCGGCATCGCGCTGGCGATCTACGACGTACGGCGGCACCGACGCGGCCGGGCGATCGCCGCCGCGGTGATGGTCGGCGTGCTGACCCTGATGAGTCTGGTTATCGCGATCGTCAGCAGTGTCGCGTGAACCGCTATAACGGCTGACGACCAACGAATGACTGGCGGCGTGCGGCGACTCATGTTAGCAGATCCCCGCCGGGGCCGAGTACCGGCGGTTGGCTGGCACATCAGGCGCTGCTAACCCATCGTCAAGATCGCGCCCGCGGAGAGGGCCATCAGCACCGTGAGGAACACCAAAATCATGGTGGTCGCCGCGCGCACGATCTCTTGTTCGGTAAGTCGCCATCGCGGCTTCGATTCGACGGAATCTGTGTCCCCTCTACCGCCAATTGCGTTGATGCTTGCAACCGCCGAGATGAAATCGTCATGCTCGTGGGCCACGTATTTCTCGATCGGGTTGTACGTGCCGATTGCGGTCGTCATAATTTCAGCCCCCCAGGCTTGCGGATGCCGATAGGCGTGATGGTGGGTCGAGCGCTCAGGTTGCGGTCTCGTATGTCCAAAGATAAGAGCGCGAAGTCGCGATTGCGGTAACGATCCCTAACGGTCACGGCACAGAGTCGTGCCTCCTGACCACCGATAATCGGCTGGCAGATACCCGCATCCTGCGGGCTCACCCTCCGGTACGCTCCGGCGGTGGACAACGAGACTTCGCCGACCGACCCGCCCGGCCTGGTGCGCACACTCGAGCCGCCGCCTGACCATTTGGTGCTCGACGGTCGCTACCGGTTCGGCACCTACAACGGCCCGATCGCACGGATCAACCCACTCGACGTCGTCACCGCCACCGGAACTCTTGGGCGCCTGCAGCGCGCCGCACGCAACGCCCGGCTCAAGGAGTGGGAGGCGTTTCAGCTCGGTGACGACGCGGTGTTCGTACTTGGCGCCGTCTACGACACGAAGTCGATTTCGCTGTTGCAAGTGCTGGTCGTCGACAAGCAAGCGGCCACGATCCGTCGCTGGGAGCAGAAGGTGCCGACCTCGATGGTGCACGTCGCTCGCGGCCTAGACCACACCCGGTCCCACGGTCACGTCGGACGTTTCTCGCTGCAGGTGACCAACGAGATGGACTCGGGTTTGGTCGCGGTGGACGCCAGCCACCCGGGGCGCGGTGCGCTACCGCCGCTGGAGTTGCACGGCGCCGGGCGCTGCGGCCCCGGAGAGGCGGGACACCTGGTGATCTGCCACCCCTTCGCCGACGATCGTGCCCTGTACTCGCACAAGACGATGATGCCGTTCGCCGGCACCCTCCGCGCCGGCGCAGAACTCACAGTTCTTGACCCCAACCGTTCGTTCATGATCCTCGACGACCACCACGGGGACTACCCCTCGCCTATGCGGTACGACTGGGTGACCGCAGTGCGCCGCAGCGATGGTGGCCGGATCGAGGGCTTCAACCTGACCGACAACCAGGTGCGCGACCCCCAGCGCTATAACGAGAACGCCGTCTGGCTCGGCGACCGGGTCCACCGCCTGCCTGCCGTCCGCATGGAACGACCCGATGGGCCGTGGGGCTCCTGGGTCGTGCGGGATGTCGACGGGTCGGGCCAGGTCGACGTGCGGTTCACGCCTACTGTCCGTTCCGAGCTGCACGTCGGCCCGCGCCGATCACTCGCCGAGTATTACGCCCCCTTCGGTTGGTACGAAGGCCGGATCCACACCGACGACGTCGACCTTTCGGTCGATGGCATGTTCGGCATGGGCGAACAGAAGTTCATCCGCGTTTAAGACACGGATGCGTTAAGTCCGATGTGGTAGCAAGTCCGTCGGCTTTGCCCAGCATTCCTCGCTTCTCATCAATATGGCTAGGTCCACGCCTGTTCGCGCCAGCGCCAGGCAGAATCGATCAGGAATTCGTGCAGTGTCCGCGGCGGGCGGCCCAGTAGCCGCCGCACGTCATCGGTGACCGGCTGATTGCGTCCGAGCTTGGTCAGCGTGTAGACCGCTGCCATGAATCCGATGGCATCCCAACCCAGTCCGCGGCTGCGTAATCGCACCGCGAACCGCAGCAGGCTCGGATTCGCGTAGCGGATCGGGCGTCCCAGTGTGGCGGTCAACTCGGCGGCGACCTCGCCCATTGTCAATGGTGTCGGCCCAGTCAGGTGGTACACCACGTCACGATGGGCCGTCGGGTGTGCGAGCACCGTGGCGGCCACCGCCGCGGCGTCTCGCGCGTCGAGAAAAGTCGTCTTGCCCCGCCCTGCCGGAATGAACAGCTCGCCGGCCTCGACGATGTCCACGCCGTGGGTGGAGATCGCTCGATGCAGGTTCTGCATGAAAAAGCTGCACCGCAGCACCGTGACCGACATCGCCGACGCACCCAACGCCGCCTCGACCGTATGGTGCGGGATGAAGCGCATGCGGTCGGCTCCAAACACCGACACATACACGACGTGGCGACACCCCGCGCGCTCGGCGGCATGAATGAACGGCACGATGGCCTGTCGCGCAGCGCGGTTGCCGGGCAGCGGGAACAGCAAGAACAGCTCGTCGACGCCGTCGAGTGCGCGAGCCCACGTGGCGGAATCGAAGAAGTCCAGCGGTAGGGCTTGAGCGGTGCTACTGGCCAGCTTTTCGGGATGGCGGCTGCCTACCCGCCACGGCTGGTCGCGGAGCTTGTCGAGCAGGTTGACAAGTTCTTGCCCCACGTTTCCGGTCGGCCCTGTCACCAAAAGCATGGGAACCCTTTCCGCTGAAGCTGACGGTGATGCAGTCCACGTGAGACGTCGGACTAGGGCGATGATGCGGGGTCCGGTCGAGACACGACACTCCCCCGGTGGCCGACTTCATGACTACCGCGGGGCTACGGCGGACTTGCCGTCGCGGGCAAGCCGCGACCACCCGAAAGTCACGTCGTGTCACCCCGGCTGAGCTTTCGGTGCTATCCGGGAAGCGCCCCTGGGGGAATTCAGCCCTCGTTACGCGGTACGGATTAGGCGTACTGGTTGGTCGGTGTGATCGGCCCCCAAACGCCATGCGAGACCAGCTCCCCCACCAGTTGCTGGTACTGCTGGGCCGGAATGAATTGGCTGCGCGTCAGAACGTAGCCGCTGAACCCCGTGGGATCGCTGACCAGGACCCAGCTGTAGTCCGGCGCGCGCGCGACGATGATGTAGTTGCCCGTCGGCGCGCTGAGGCTGAACGGCAGTTTGAACGGGAGGAAGCTGACGTCGAGCGCGGTGTTGGTCGCGTTGAGCGGCACCGCCGACCCGGTGATCGCCGACAGCGGGCCGCCATTGAAGAAGTAGTTTCCCGAGTTCTGAACGCGGATCGTGCCGTCTGGGTTGAGGCTGTACGTCGCCTTGGTGTTCACCAGCCCGAGCGAGAAGAACTGCTTGACGCTGCCCTGCTCGTAGTAGGTGCCCGCGAACTGGGCGGGATCGACGGGCACCGAGGAGGGCACCGGCCGCGGGCCGAAAATCGGCGGGAGGTGTAGCGCGGCGGTGGCCGCCTGCAGGCGGCTGACGATCGCGGTCTCGGCGGCCTCGTATTGCTGGCCCGCGTTGGTCAGCGCCTGCACGAAGAGGTTCTGGAACGACGCGGCCTTCGCGCCGAGTGCGGCGAAGGCCTGCCCGTGACCGGTGAAGAACTCGGCAATCGCGGCGGACACTTCGTCTTGGGCCGCGGCCGCCACCGATGTGGTCGCCGGCGCCACCGTTGCATAGGCCCGGTCAAGCGCCGCCCCGACACCTGCCACGTCCTGCGCCGCGGCGGCCACCACCTCGGGCGCGACGTTCAGAGACGCATTCACCATAGACAATGACTTCTCCCGATCCGTCGATGAGCCCATTGCGAGGACCTCAGGGTAGCCGAGGCCGTCGAGAACCGTCTCCGGTTTCAGCAGGCGCAGCGACGCGCGCGCTACGTCCGCTTTAGCTGGGCCCTGAGCTCTTTCAGCGCCTGCGCAGCTTCGCGGCCGACTTGGCGAGCTTTCTCGTAGTTGCGTTCAGCGTCGGCAACCGCACGCTCTGCTTTACTCAGCGCTGCCGCTGCTTCGTCGCGGCGCGTCCGAGCCGCGTCACGATCGGCTCGCCTGTCAGCAAGCTCGCTGTCGGCTCGCGACGCCGCCTGCTCGGCGGCGGCCACCGCTGCGGTCAACTTGTCCCGCTCCCGCCTGGCGGCCTCGGCTTCGTCGTCGCGCTGAGTCGCCTTCGACGGAGACACGGTTTTGGCCGTCTTAGCGGTCCGCTTGGACCCGGTGGTCGCTGACACCACCGCACTGTCGCCGAAGTCGCCGAAGCCCGACCATCGTTCAGCCTTGGCCAGGCGGCCGAGGCGTGCCCTCACTTCGGGGTCGGCGATCGCGGCTTGCAGCGTGCCCCCGACGTCGTCGCGCACCGCTGACGACGGGTTCTTCACCTCGGCCGCATCAAACGCGGCTTCAGTGAGTTCGTTGATCAGATGGTGTTGCCTGGCGGACAACTCCCGGATGCGCACGCCGTCCATCTCAGCGTGCGCGGTGCGCAGGCCGTCCCCCAGCTCGGCCAAGCGCGTGCGTGCCTCCTGATGCCCGATGACCAACCGGTTGACGATCCACGCCGCCGTGGTGGGTTTTCGTGCTGCTGAGATCCGTTTCGCCGCGGCGGGATCGCCCAGCTGTTTGGCCTCTGCGGAGAGTTTCGTCCGCTCGGCGGTGAACTGATCGGGAGGGACCCAGTACAGGGCATTTAGCTCGTCGTCGGCCATAACGCCATGATCTCTCGCGTTCGGGTGAGCTATGCAACGGTTTTGAAACCCATGTGATTGGCTAATTCAGTCGCGATGAAAGCCAACAAGTTTCCCGGCCGGCGGCACCGCTTAGTCCTTTCCGTGCTCGTCGTGCTCATCGTGATCGGAACGCTCGGCGCCTCGGTGTCGGCGTGCTCTGCGCGCCATTCATTGGGCGACGCGCCGACCACGGGTCCGGCGCGGGTGACGATCTCGCCGAGTCCGGATGCGCGTGATTTGCAGCCGACGACCCCGGTTCAGGTGAAAGCCGAAACGGGGACGCTGGTCAAGGTGGACATGGTCAACGACGCCGGCAAGCCGGTCGACGGCGTGATGACACCGGATAGCACCGTGTGGAAACCGACCGGACCGCTGGGCTATGCACACACCTATACCCTCACCGTCGCCAGCCGCGGAACCAACGGCGTTGAGAGCAGCCAGGTTTCGTCGTTCTCGACGGTGCGGCCGTCAAACCAGACGAAAGTGTCGTTCACGATGACCTCAGAGGCGACGTTGCGGGAAGGCGGTACCTATGGGGTCGGAACAGTGGTCGTCGCGCACTTCGACGAGCAGATCGCCGATCGGGCCGCCGCCGAGCGTCAGTTGGTGGTGACCACCAATCCACCCGTGCCGGGTTCCTGGTTCTGGGTCGACTCCCAGAATGCGCACTGGCGGCCAGAGCACTACTACGCGCCCGGCACAACGGTGACGGCCGAGGCCAGGATTTACGGTATTGCCTTGGGCGGCGGAATGTTTGGGCAGGAGGACAGCCGGGTGTCATTTCGCATCGGCGATGCGCACGTGTCCGTCGCCGACGATGCGACCAAGCTGGTCAGCGTTTTCGACAACGGGAAGCTGGTCCGGACGATGCCCACCTCCATGGGGATGGGCGGCACCGAGACCGTCGGCGGTCGGACCTTGTCCTTCTGGACTCCCCCGGGTGTCTACACCGTGCTCGACAGGGGAAACCCGGTGGTGATGGATTCCTCGACGTTCGGGCTGCCGAAGAATTCCCGCCTCGGATACCGGGAGACGATCAATTACGCCACCAGAATCAGCATTGACGGCATCTATCTGCACCAACTCGATTCGACGGTGTGGGCCCAAGGCCATACCGACACCTCGCACGGCTGCTTGAACCTCAACGGCGAGAACGCCAAATGGTTTTACGACTTCTCCGTGCCAGGCGACGTCGTCGAGGTGCACAACACCGGTGGGCCGCCGCTGAAGATCGAGCAGAACGGCGATTGGACGCTCAGCTGGGATGACTGGCGCAAAGGTAGCGCGCTGCCGCAGTCTTCGTAGCTCGCTGTGCGCCATCCGGTCACTCCCCAAAGCGTCAGCACAACGAGGCCCGCACGTCTAGCCCTGCTCGCCGCATAGCATTACTCCGTTCACGTGATCGCTTGACCTTTACGGAGCAGAGGACTTGTTGACGCATCGGCTCTCGGCACGGTCGGCGCTTTGCATCGCGATGTCAGCGGCCGCCGTCTGTTTGCCCGTCGGCCTCGCCAGGGGCGGCGAGTGGACCTACCCGTTCTCGTGTACCTGGAACTCACTGACGGCGGATTTCGCCGGGCGCGACCAACTGCCGCAGTCTCACGAGCCTGCTGCCGACTGGTACCGCACCGATGCCGAGGGCCACTACGCCAATCACGGATGGGGCCCGGCAGCCGACACCTTGCCGGCACCGGCAATCCCGCAGGGGGCGCAGTGCGATCCCAGGACGTGGAAGCAGGAACGCGTTCTGGCCGTCGCGATGCGCTACATCTACGCACCGGGAAATCCGCTGGGGCTGCAGTACCGTCACCATCACATTCCCGGTTGGGACCCGCCGGTCTCAACGTATGCCGGTGCCCCAGAAGATAATCCCGACGTTGACAACCCCGACGGGCCGACTTCATGGAGCCCGGGGAAGGGGTTGGATTGCTCGAATTTCACCGCTTGGGTCTACAACTACGGTCTGGGGATCAAGTTCGGCGGTGACGTCCACCGGCAGGCAGACGGGACCGCCGGTCTGATGGGCGGGCGCATTCCCAAACAAGGTCCATTCGAACCGGGAGACCTGATTTATCTGCATCCCAACGGTGATGCCGGCCGCGCTTCACACGTGGTGATTTACCTCGACGACGGACACATTCTCGACAGCCGAGTCAATGCGCAGAATCGGATTGGGGTGCAGATTCGAGATCGGGTCGGCTGGTACCGAGAAGCTGTTCTCGGCGCATGGCGGCCGATCGGCTGACTACCCTCAGCGGAGCCGCGGAGTCGCAACCCTAGGTGCAGGGTAATTGGCCGTTGAGCACACAATTGGACGGTGCCGTATAGGTACCGCTCAACACGCCTCGCATACCGCCGGTGGCCGTACCACCGGGTGCGATCACGCGATTCCAGTTTGCGGGGGTGATAACCCAGTGCGTACCGGATTGTGTAGCAGTGCTATTCCAGGTGTGTATGACGGACTGTCCCGCCGGCATGTCGAAATCAAGTCGCCAGTCGGACAGCGGCGCCATGCTCATGTTCGTAATGGTGAAGCTGGCGATGAATCCGGTCTGCCACGTCGATGTCACCCGCAGCGTGGCCATGGCGGCGGCCGCGTGAGCTGCCGGGGCGACCGCGAGTACGGGGACGGTGAGCACCAATGCCCACACGGTCACGTGCAGCGCTGCGCGCCAACGCTTCACGCGATTGCCCAGTCCGGCCATGATTGCCACGCTAAGACTCAGCGGCCGCCTCGGTGGCTTACGGCGCGGTTAAGCTGCCGTACCTTTGCGCAACCGAAACCGTCGTGAAATCTTCCCCCTCGGGCCCACCCAGTACCAGAGCCAGAAACTTCTGTGTGGTGTCTGGCGTCCTGTTTTCGGTTCACGGGTCACCAACACCCCGAAGTCTGAACGGCTGCGCGGCCTTCGGTCGCGTTCCTCGTGAGACCTAACACCGGTCCCCCAGCTAGTTACGTAGCATTCTGCTACGGTTGTTTCATATCGCTACGTATGTGAGGTGGCAGCATGGGCAACACCGCAGACAGGGTCACGCGTTTTGCTGCGGATCTGATGGACAGCGCCGCGGCCGAAGGAGCGCGTCAAAGCCGCTCGGCCAAGCAGCAACTCGATCACTGGGTCCGCGTCGGGCGCGCCGTGTCCAGTCAGGAGACCGCCGCCCGCCGCAATGTGGAGTCCGCGTTGGCCGGTGACACAGCACTGCGTGAGTTGACCCCCGAAGAAGGCGTCGTATTCAACGCCGAGATTGCGGCCGGCATCGAAGAGAGCCTGGCAAGCGCCGATTACGGCAAGACGCTGGCGGCGCGCGGTGTCACGACCGTCGCGCTCAACGATGACGGCGAATTGGTGCAGTACCACCCGGATGGCACCCGCACGGTGCTGCCTGATCGGTGAATCGACTCGACCTGGTCGTCGGGTGCAACGGGGCCGGCAAATCCACCTTCATCGAGTTGACGTTGGCTCCCCTGCTCCGCGGCAGCGTCATCGTCAATGCAGATGACGTCGCCAAACACCGCTGGCCGAATGACACAGCCGGTCACGCCTACGAGGCTGCGCGGATCGCCGCACGGACGCGGGCGCGCCTGATAGAACAAGGCATCTCGTTTATCGCCGAGACCGTCTTCTCGCACCCATCGAAACTCGAACTCATCGACGCCGCCCACGCCGGCGGCTACACGGTGATTGTTCACGCGGTACTGATTCCCGAGGAACTCGCCGTGTTGCGGGTGCGCCACCGCGTCGAGGCGGGTGGACACATGGTGCCAGAAGTCAAAATTCGTGAGCGCTATCGACGACTTTGGGCGCTGGTGGCCCAAGGAGCGGCCCGCGCCGACTCGGCCACGTTCTACGACAACAGCGGAATCCGGGGGCCGCGCATCGTGGCACAACTGGCGGGTGGATTCGTCATCGGCGCCCCGGCCTGGCCCAAGTGGGCACCGCCGGAATTAGCGGGCGCTTGGCCGTCGGCAAGCCAACGATGACCCGACACCTGGTCAGCGGCCGGCGCGTAGCCTCGCCTCAGTGACGGTTCGAGTGCAAGGCGACCCCGGGCGTGCCCCGTCAGCAGCGGAGGCAGCGCGCACCATTGCTGCTGCTACGAACGCCGCGACGCTGGCTACTTTGACTGCCGAGGGGGACCCCTGGGCGTCGTTGGTGGCTTTTGGACTCCTCGGTGGAACACCGGTTCTCTGTGTATCGAACCTCGCCGAGCATGGCCGCAATCTGGCCGGTGACCCGAGGGCAAGCATGTCGATCGTCGCGGCGAACAGCGACAGCGACCCGCTGGCCGGCGGCCGCGTCACGCTGGCCGGGAGGGTCGGCCATCCGACGGCCGCTGAACGGAACCCGACTCGGCAGGCATACCTGGCTGCGGTGCCGGCCGCGCGGTCCTATCTGGACTTCAAAGATTTCACCCTGTGGCTGCTCAAAGTCCAGCGGGTGCGCTGGGTGGGCGGATACGGCCGCATGGACTCGGTCACCGCCGAGGAATACAACGCAGCCTCACCAGATGTGGTTGCGCTTGGGTCGGCCCGCGCCGTCGCGCACCTCAACGCCGACCACGCCGACGCTCTGGCCGCGATGGCCCGGGTCTTCGGTGGCTATCCGGACAGCGAGTCCGCGGTCTGCACCGGCATCGATCGCTACGGCCTGGACCTGCGGGTGCGCACTCGTCGCGGCGAGACTCGTGCTCGTGTCGCTTTTCCGGCCCCGCTGGACTCGGCCGATCAATTACGTTCGGCCACAGCTGACTTGGCGCGAGTCGCGCAAGGCGGCTGATCGCGGGCGTCTCCTCCACTGCCGCTTGGGACAATGATTCACATGACCGAACAAAGTCTCTGGATGCAGAAGGTCGCAGCGGATCCCGGGCACTCGCACTGGTATGTCGAACGCTTCCGCTCCATGGCGCGCGCCGGCGACGATCTGGTCGGCGAAGCACGCCTTGTCGATGCGTTGGCTCCCCGTGGCGCCCGTATCCTCGACGCCGGGTGCGGTCCGGGCCGGATCGGCGGGTATCTGGCCTCGGTCGGCCACCAGGTGGTCGGCGTCGACGTCGACCCGGTTCTGATCGATGCGGCCAAGCAGGACTATCCGGGACCCATTTGGTTGGTGGCCGATTTGGCCGAACTTGACCTGCCCGCACGCGGCATCGCCGAGCCGTTCGACGTCATCGTGTCCGCCGGCAATGTCATGACGTTTCTCGCGCCCAGCACCCGGGTCGCCGTACTATCCCGTTTGCGTGCCCATCTGGCCGGCGAGGGCCGAGCGGTGATCGGCTTCGGCGCCGGTCGCAACTACGCGTTCGGCGACTTCCTCGACGACGTGGCCCACGCCGGGTTCACTCCGGACCTGTTGCTGTCCACGTGGGACTTGCGGCCGTTCACTGGCGACTCGGACTTCCTGGTCGCCATCCTTCGGTGAACCCCGAAGCGGGCATCTGTAGCGTGACACCGGTGAATCTTCCTCGGGTGTCTTCGGCCCTCACGTTCGTTGCTTGTGCCGCTTCGTTTCTGATGGTCACCGCATGCGGCTCCGCGTCGAACACGTCGTCGTCTTCGTCAACCAGCACGCAATCCATCTCTGATCTGTACACGCGGCCCTCGATGGCGGCCACGCCGACGGTCACCGGCGCCTGCCCCACGGTCGCTCCGCAAAACGGCGGCACACCCGAATGGACGCTGGCCGGAACCACCGGCAGCGTTGCGGTCACGGGGTCGACGGATACGACCGCCCCGCGGGTGACCGTAACCACGCCGTTCAGCGTGGCTCAGACTCAGGTGCACACCCTGCGCGCCGGCGATGGGCCGGTGGTCTCCAACACTGCCCGGGTTTCGGTGTGCTACATGGGTGTCAACGGCCGCGACGGGTCGGTGTTCGACACGAGTTACGAACGCGGTGCGCCGGTGGACTTTCCGCTGACCGGAGTCGTGCCCGGTTTCCAGAAGGCCATCGCCGGACAGAAGGTCGGCTCCACAGTCGCCGTTGCCATGACGTCCGCGGATGGCTATCCCGACGGTCAGCCCAGCGCCGGCATCCGGCCGGGTGACACGCTCATCTTCGCCATCAAGATCCTCAGCGCCTCAAGCTGATTACCTCACGTCGGCAGATCCACCCGAAGCGCCAGGTGCTCATCGAGGATCCGGCGCAGCGCTGCGTCCATCGGATGGGCCGTTGCGAGGTCGCGCTCCAACCGGTTGTCCACCAAAACCGTTGCTTCGTGCGGTATTTCGGTGGTGTCGACTTGGTCGACGAAGGGATCGAACAGCCCGTGGGGGGTCGCCAGGTAATACAGCTCCCGCCGAGACTCGGTCAACCGGGCGGCGTACATCAGTCCGTGTTGGGTCGCGACGAAAAGCTCCGAGGTGATTCGTGCCTCTGGCGTCTCAGCTTTCCCCCACGCGATCGCGGCGCACCGGCTCTGCGCCAACCTGTCCGGGACGTCGTCGGTCAGCGCCAGCAATTTCTCGACCAGGGCGCGGCCCCTGCGCGGGTAGGCATCGATGGCGGGGATGAAATACCGGCGGAAGATCTCGCCGAAGAAGTCGTACAGTTGCTCGCTCATCGCGGCTCCCCAGATCTAAACGGACACCACAATTGTGCGCCGTCCTGTCAGCTGGGTACAGGTTTTCCTTCAGACAGCCCTGCCCGAATCAGGCGCAGGGTGCGTCACCGGGTGTGTAGTACGGGACGCCCTCCCGGGTGTAGCACGGCGGCCGGCCTTGCCAGCGCTGCCGGGCCTCGTCCAGGGCATCCGCTGCGGCGATGCTGCCGATCGGGCAGTCGGCGAGGTTGACGGACGTCCCGTTTTCGCCCGCGGGACAGGGGTTCGCGTTGGCCGAGGGCGCGACGGCCAACTGCAACGCCGCGGCGGTGGCCGTGGCCAGGAATGCAACCGTGAGCTTGTTCACGGCGGTAACTCTAACCAGCCCCGCTCAAATTCCGGAGCGCATCGCGCAGACGTCCACTTGCCCGGTGCAGCTGGATGGCGGCCTCAGTGGCGTCGACGTTTGCCAAAAGCGCGACTATCGCCGTCTTGGCGTGTCCTCCTGCGGCGTCCAAGGCGGCAGCCGCGACACCCTCGTCGACTCCGGCCGCGTCGCGGACGATCCGCACAGCGCGGCGTCGTACCTTCTCGTTGGTCACCCGAACGTCGACCATCCAGGGTCCGAATGCCTTGCCGAGTGCGATCATCACGCTGGTCGACAACGCGTTGAGCACCACCTTCTGCGCGGTTCCCGCGGTCAGCCGTGTGGAGCCGGCCAGCACCTCAGGACCGGTGAGCAACTCGATCATGAGGTCGGCAGCGGCTTCGCTACCCGGATTGTTGACGACGGCGACGGTCAGCGCGCCAACCGACCGCGCATAGTCGAGTGCCCCGAGCACATAGGGCGTGCGTCCCGAGGCTGTGATCCCGACGAGCGCATCGGCGGCAGTCAGATCGGCGAAATCGGCGGGGTTGAACCGGTCCTCCGCACCCTCGATCGGGTGCGTCAAAGCCGTTGAGCCGCCGGCGATCACGCCGCGCACCAGCTCGGTGCCGAACGTCGGCCCGCACTCGGCTGCATCCAGCACACCGAGCCGTCCGGGCGTCCCCGAGCCGGCGTAGATCAGGCGGCCGCCGTTCTGCAATCGCGCGGTGACCGCCTCCGCCGCCGCTGCGATCTGTGGTACCGCCGCTTCGACCGCCGCGTGGGCTGCTCCCTCGGCGTGGATGAGCAAGGCGACGACCTCACCGATGGGCCGGGTGTCGAGGTCACGCAGGCCGGGGCGTGCGGCCTCGGTGCCGAGGCCGTCGAGAGGGTGTGGGACGGCACCCGCTCGCAGGCGAATGACGTGCGGTTCATGGATGTCTCCCAGCCGCAGAGCACCGTCGAGGGCGTCCCCGGCGGCGGCAATCACGTCAAGCCCTGCGTGCAACGCCTCGACCCCGGCCAGTCCACCGACCACCGCGACGGGCCCGTCCCCCGCGCTGCGGGCGGTTGCTGCGAGCGCTTCGGCGGCAGCGCTGACGATCGCCCGTGCGGTGGCGTCGGAACTGGCCGCCAGCACCTCAGGCGCGAAAGACGCCAAGGTGGCCGCATCGGTGAACTGAGCCGGCCAGGACTGCGGTGCGCCGAAACGCGCCCGGGCAACATCCAGAAGGGCAGTTGGTGGCCCCCGGCCGTCGCTGGCGCGCAACGCAGCCCGCAGCCCGGCCGCACCGATCCACGCGCCACCACCCTCGTCGCCCAACCATGGGCCCCAGCCGTCGGCAGTGCGCAGGGTGCCGTCGGCTTCGATGGCGAGCGCCGCGACGCCGGTGCCGACGACCAGGACGACGCCGGGCTTTCCTTCCAGGGCGCCGGCGTGTGCGAGTACGACGTCACTGGTGACCGAGACGCGACGTGCCCTCGTCGAGGCCAGCAGCGAAGCGCCCAACGCACGCGCCGCTTCGGGTGCCGCCAGCGCCCCGGCGGCACCTACAACCACCTCGTCGACGGGTCCGAGTTCGCGGGCAACGGTGCGGATCGCCGCTTGGGCGGCCAGTACCCCACCGGGTGCCGCGAGGCCCGGTGCGCCCGGCCCGGCAGCCCTGCGACCGTGCGCCGCGGCTCGGCATGACGTCTTGCCGAGGTCGACGGCGAGTACCCCCGGAGCACTGGGCTGCTGTGTCACGTGCCTCCCTGCCTCAGTCGAACTGTCAGACGAATCGGTAAGAGAATCAACCGATTCCGGCTGTCCAGGCAACGTGTGTCAAAAATCGGGTCAGGCTGCGACCCGCTGATCTACATTCTCGGCCATTATGGCGTTAGGCTCCACCACGTCATGGTCACCGTCGATCAGGAGCCGGCAAATGAAGGACAAGGACGAGGACGAGGAACTCCAGCGCGACATCGAGCGAGATGTCCGGAGGCTGCGTGAATTCAGTACATTCGAAAAGTTCTCCGATGCTGATCTGGAACGCCTAGTCCGGTCGGCACGCCACACCTCGCAGTCCAATCCCTGGCCCCTGATCCGGGAGAAGACGCCGTCGGACGCGTGCTTCATTCTGCTCAGTGGTGAGGCCGGCGTGTATGTCGGTCAGGACCGCGTCGCGGTGGTGGGACCTGGCGAGGTGATCGGCGAATCCGTCCTTCGCCGTGGACAATTGCGTTCCGCCACCGTCACCACCATCGGGCCTTCCGAAGTGTTGCGTATCGACCGCGACGACCTTGCGCGTCTGCTCAAAGAGTTGCCCGTTCTGAAGGAAACGATGGACGCTACGGCAGCGCGCCACGTGGCGGCCGCTCCGCCGGCGCCGCCTAAACCGACACATTCGAAATTGAACGTCTCGGTTTCGGCCGACCTGCTCGAGCGTTTCGAGCGGACAGCCGATGCTGCCGGTGTCGGCGTTCCGGCGGCGACCGAGGATGCACTGTCGCAATGGATCGACCGGAACAGCAAGGCATAGCCGGATAGCAGGGGAATAGGGCGCCGTCGCCCACATATTCTTGGCGGGTGCCCTGGCAGGTGGACCCGCAGCCGTCAGCGGGGCGTTGGCACCTCATCGGCCTGACGGGATACCTTGCCATGCTGGGCATTTACGCTGCCGGCGGTGGGACCCGGTTGCGCTGGTTGCTGGCGGCCGCGGCCGTCCTTGGTGGTTTCGCTCTGTTGCTCGGCTGGTTGCTCGGCTGGCAGGAACGACGCAGACTACTCATCGCGTGGTCAGTGGCGTCGCTGATCATCACGATCGTCGCCGGGATGACTGATTCCCATGCGACCCGGGATTTCCCCGGCACCATCACCATTGCTTTCGCCTTCATCGGACTCACCTGTACGCGTTGGTGTTCGCTGGCGATCGTTCCGCTCGGGGTGGTGGCGTTCGTGGTGGGTGGTGCCAAGCAGCTCCCGGCGGACCTGCCGAAGGTGGTCTTGACCGCGATCATGTGGGTGTTGGTCGCCGAGGTCCCGGCTTGGCTCATCGCTCGACTCGAAGCGCAGAGCGCGCTGCTGCGACAGATTGCACAGACCGACGCTCTCACCCAGCTACTCGACCGGAGCACGCTCGGCCCGCGGCTGTCGATGCATGCCGGCGAATCGGCTGTCGTGCTTCTCGACCTTGACCGGTTCAAGTATTACAACGACCAACACGGGCACGAAGCCGGGGATGAACTGCTGGTGGCGTTCGCCGACGCGTTGCGCTGGTCCGTCCGTGAGGAAGACATCGTCTTCCGGATCGGCGGAGACGAATTCCTCCTCATGCTGATCGGTGCTGATCGCCGTGAGGCCGAGCAAGTCGTCGAGCGGCTTCGGCACTACTGGGCTTCTTCGGCCGCACCAGTAGGGTTCAGTGCTGGTATCGCCGCTGGCGAAGGCGACCTACTGCGCCTGGCCGACGAACACATGTATGCGGCCAAACGGGCTCGCGGCCTGCCTGCCGACTAATGGGAGTCGGTCGGTGTGGCGTTGACGGGTTTGAGGTCTGGTCGGCGGGACGCTGATCATCGAGCCGCTG